>NZ_PENI01000050.1 GCF_003688995.1 Streptomyces shenzhenensis
ACAACTGCCTCAAGCGTGAGGGCGTCCACTCCGTGGGTGAGCTCCTGGCGCGCTCCGAGGCCGACCTGCTCGACATCCGCAACTTCGGTGCGAAGTCGATCGACGAGGTCAAGGCGAAGCTGGCCGGCCTGGGCCTGGCGCTCAAGGACAGCCCGCCCGGATTCGACCCGACCGCCGCGGCATTCGACGCGGACGACAACGGAAACACGGGTTTCGTGGAGACCGAGCAGTACTGAACGCTCTGATCAACGTCTCCCACGCCACCCCACGGGCCCGGTGACATCCCCCCTGGTCACGCCTTTGCCAGGGGGGACAACCAAGACCCGGGCCCGGGGAGGCCGACGGCCCTCTTGCCGGACCGCGGCCGGGTGAGGGCTTCCCGGACCTGCCGGGCGCGGTTGTAGACGCGGTCGCCGACGGGAACCCAGCGGAAGACCAGCTGCTCGCTTACCTTGGGTGGGCGCACGGCGCGGGCGCGCGACGCAGGGTCTCGGTCTTGGCGCGCGGGCCGAGCAGCCGCGCCACTTCGGTCGGCTCGCTCCACAGCCGTGCGGCCTCGATGACGAGAGCCGGGTCCGCCGCGGTGTGCAGTCGCAGAACGGCCCGGAACTGCCGTCGGCGTCCTTCGGGTACGTCGACGTGCAGGGTGACATTGACTGAACCCCTGCTCGAACGGGCAGTCGCCCCGACTGCCGCTGACCGGACCGACTGCGGGAAATCGGAGAGCACGTAGCGCGCATACCGCAGTATGCTTACCGCTATGGCTGACACCACACGCATCACGGTGACACTCCCCACCGAGCAGGTGGCGGAGCTGAAGAAGATCACGGACAACATCTCCGGCTACGTGGCCGAAGCGGTCGCCAGACAGATCCGGCACCAGCTTCTGGGGGCCGACCTGCGCAGCCACACAGACGAGCACGGGGCCTTCAGTGAGGAAGAGCTGACCGAGGCGCGGGCGCGGATCTTCGGTACGCCGCGGGCCGCCGGTGGCGCGAGCGCCGCGTGAGCGGGCACATTGAGACTGTCGTCCTGGACAGCGAGGGGCTGTCGGCCTGGGTGGCGCAGGACCGGAAGGTTCTGGCGATGTTCCAGGTGTTCCACGACATGGGAGCGGACCTTGTCGTCAGCGCCAACACCATCGTGGAAGTGAGCCACGCCAGGGTGCATCTGCCCCGACTGCAATGGGCGCTCTCCCGGGTCAAGGTGGAGCCGGTCACGGAGGCAGCGGCCAAGGCGGCGGCACAACTGCTCAAGAGTGCCGGTCTGCATGGACACAAGTACGCGATCGACGCCACCGTCGCGGAAGCGGCCCTGCGTCAGCCCGGCCCGGTCGCCATCCTTACGTCGGATGTCGATGACATGACCCGGCTGTGCGGGAGCAAGGCCCAGATCATCGGGCTATGACCGCGACATCGTCCCGGGAGCGCCTGTTCAGGCGGCTGCGGAGGATACGAGATTCGAACTCGTGACGGGGTGCCCTCAACACGCTTTCCATGTGTTGCTGGACGGGCGCGAATGAGACCGAAACTGAGACTTCTGCTGCCGGGCGATGACGGCGAGGACCGCGTCGATCGGTCGTGCGTGCTGTGGCGCAGGACCGTCTGCCCCGTCATGGCGCGGCCGGCTCCGGACGGAAGGCATGGTCGATGTTGTCCTCGACCCACGAGCGGAGCGCGTTGAGCGGTACCGCAGCGCTCTGGCCAAGGGGGGTGAGGGCGTACTCGACGTGCAGGGGGACGGCGGGGTAGACGGTGCGGTCGAGGATGCCGAAGTCCTCGAGGCGGCGGAGTGTCTGGGTCAACACCTTGGGGCTGATGCCCTGCAGCCTGCGCTGGAGTTCACCGAAGCGCCGGGGCCCGTCTTCGAGGGCGCCGATGGCCAGAGCGGACCACTTGTTGGCGAGCAGGTCCAGCAGGGCCCTGCAGGGGCACTGGGCGGCGTAGACGTCGTGGTGCGAGTGCTGGCCGCTGGGGCAGGTGGTCGTCACGCTCACTCTCCTCACCAGGTCACTTCCCAATGGGAAGTACTTACCCTTGAAGGTAACTATAGCCCCGGGGATAGCGTCATCGATGTCCGGGAGGCCGTCACAGCCTTGCTCGGAGCGCCTTTTCAGGAGGAGATGACGTATGTCCGCAGACACGATGCTCGCGGTGGTCCAGGACGGTTTCGGCGGCCCGGAGGTGCTGCGGGTCCAGAGGGTGCCGCGCCCGGTACCCCTGCCCACCGAGGTGCTGGTGCGGGTGCACGCGGCTGGGATCAACCCGGTGGACTGGAAGACCCGCGACGGCTCCGGCATGGCCGGCGTTCTGGGTGAGCCGCCGTTCACCCTCGGCTGGGACGTGTCCGGGGTGGTGGAGGAGGTCGGCTTCGGTGTGACCACGCTGAAGGTCGGTGACGAGGTGTACGGCATGCCGTGGTTCCCGCGCGCCGCGAACGCTTACGCCGAGTACGTGACCGCCCCGGCCCGGCAGTTCGCCCGCAAGCCCGCCACCGTCGACCACGTGCACGCCGCGGCGGTGCCGCTGGCGGCGCTGACCGCCTGGCAGGCCGTGGTCGACACCGCCCACATCCAGGCCGGCCAGCGCGTCCTGATCACCGCAGCCGCGGGCGGGGTCGGCCACTTCGCGGTCCAGTTCGCCCAGCACCTGGGCGCGCACGTGATCGCGACCGCCAGTGCCGCCCGACACACCTGGCTCAAGGAGCTCGGCGCTGACGAGACCATCGACTACACCACCACCCGCTTCGAGGACGCCACCGCTCAGGTCGACGTGGTCATCGAGCTGGTGGGCGATGCCCATGACCGGACGAGCACCCGCTCGCTGAAGGTCCTGCGCCCCGGTGGCCTGCTGGTCACGATCCCGGCCGGCGTCTCCCCGGAGCTGGCCCAGGCCGCCGAGGCGGCCGGCGTACGGGTCACCCCGTTCCTGGTCGAGCCGGACGGTGCGGCGCTGACGACGATCGGCGGCCTGATCGACGCCGGCCATGTCGCCGTCGCGGTGGACGAAACCTTCCCGCTTGAGCAGGCCGGCTCGGCCCACACCCGCGGCGAGACCGGCCGCACCCGCGGCAAGCTCGTCCTCACCGTCACCGACTGACAGTGAGGATTGGTCATGGCATCGCTCAGGGGTCTGACTCTTCGACTGACTGACGCTTCGGCTGTCCTTGGCTGGAATCGTCGGCCTGCCGGACCGCTGCCTCCTTCCACACTCCCACCCACGCGTGGAACGACTACCTCGCCGATTCGCGGGTCGCTCCGCTGGCTAGCCACCCGCGTCTGATGGCGGTCGGCGGTGGCTACCCGATCATCGACAACGACCGGTGCGTCGGAGGCCTCGGAATCTCCGGGGGTACCCACGAGCAGGACCAGCAGGCCGCCGAAGAGGCCCTGGCCGCTCTCGGGTTCGAATTGCCCGCCCACTGACCGCCCGCCCGACCCGGCTCCGCCGGGAAATCAAGGCGAGCAACTCTGAGGCCGCCTCGAACTCGACGGACCGCAGAACGAAGCCGAGTGACCCCAGGCGCAAGGCGACTGTGGCTGGCCGAGCCGATGCCCCTGCGCAAGGTGGCAGATCTCCTCGGGGTCGACGCATCGAACTGATCAGCCGATCGGCTCGGCGCCGGCAGCTTGCCCAGTTGGCGGTGTCAGGCGACCACCTCACGGGTCGTACCTGGCTGCGGGTCGTACAACTACTCCCGGGGCACATCCTCCGATGTGGGCCGAGCGCCGTCTGAGGCTGATCTCGGCCGTCGGTCTTCAGCCCCCGAATGAGGCGAGGCTGTCTCCCTGCTTCGACGCAGAGCATGAGTCAGCAACTGAGACCGTCGTATGCCAAGAACCCCGGCCGCCGATGCGGTTCGGGGTTCTCGTCTCGCCTGTTCAGGCGGCTGCGGAGGATACGAGATTCGAACTCGTGAGGGGTCGCCCCCAACACGCTTTCTAACTGTCCGCGTGGCCGTTCGGGGGCGTTTGTTGGGGTTCGCGGGGCAGGTCAGAGAGGGTGCGCGTACGGCGGTGAACGGTGGCGTCCGTCAGCGCGCTGGACAAAGACCAGGACAACGATCTGTGCCGAGCGGAGTGGAAACGCCGACGGCCCGCATTGGTCAATGCGGGCCGTCGATCGCGTTTGGTCAAGCTTATGGGCGTGCCGTAGCGCAGCACCCACCCGGGCTCGGACGGTGCACGGGTGACCTCAACGGCGCGCCCGCTTGCCGTGTAGCCGGTGTGCGTGATCTGGATCAGGTTGGTGCCGACCTCGACTCCGAACGCCTGTGCTTGGACCCTCGCCCGCCGGGAGTCCCTGAATGGATAAACATGGGCTCTCCGCGATGCGGGCCGTGCACAACTCACCTCAGCGCCGCTCTGTCGAGAGTCGGCAGTAGAGCTCCCCCCAACATCCGCTTCGCGGGCTGATGTCAAGGATTGATGTCAGCGGCCCCCGCCCGGCCGACGCGACGATGCTTCCGACTGGCTCGGAGCTGCCATGTGTAGGAGCTGGAGACCGTACATGGCCGCATGGAATGCGGCTCCGATCTCGCGGGCCCTCTCCTCGGTCTCGATCGGCCCCATTGAGATGTAGTCGGCCCCGATGTTGGCCTGCTCTACCGTGCCGTCCAAGACCAGCGCTTCGGCCGCGGATCGCAGGACGGCCAGTGACTGATCTGGGACGTAGGGCTTGCGGCTGGCCATAGCGTCAAGCTGCACCTTCCAGCGCTGCCCATGGCGGGCAACGCACACGAAGATCGCATCGTTGGCCTTGGCCGTCCTATAGGCAGCACGGTGGGCTTCCGGCTTGGTGCAGTCGGGAATGAGCGCGGCTTGGAGAGGCATTCCAGGCTTCGGCATGACCACATCGTCGCAGGCGCTCACGCCGTTGATCAGGCGAATGCCGTGACTGTCGAGGAATCGACGCCAACCTGCCAGGCACGAGCAGAGACGGGGTACTGGTGGGCTGGCCAGCAAGACGATAGGTTCAGATTAGATCACGTGTTCGGTTTACTTGGATACGCCACTGCGGGCATCGGGTTTATTTTTACGCACCACTTACTGGGATGAGGTAGAGTCATGCGGCATGAGCGAACAGCAGGATGCGCTTGAGGACCTTGAGTCCAGTGGTGTTCTCGCGACCCTCACATGGGCTAGCGCGTCGGCCTACCGACGCACCATGGAGGACTACGACCCCGAAACAGGGCATGACCAGGGCTGGGTCGGATCTACCGCCCACAAGCTCTTCGTTGACCGACTGCACCGAGCGTTCTCCACGGGGAAGCACAGCGTGGACTCACCCGAGTCTGCCTCAGCCGGCCTGGACCTCGTGGCTGCCGGACTGGCCCCGGGCGAGCACCGCAAGATGCCGCTCATCGCCCCAGGCACAGTCGTCTGGTCTGACCTCAATCAGTCGCCGGGGTGGCGGTGTGGGGATTGGCGGTTCCTGCTCACATCGTTCGTGTTCGGGGAGAGCAATCGCATCCCATGGCCCCAGAAGAGCCCCACCAAGCAGCGTGTTGCGTCTCAGGGGAAGCCGGCCGGGTGGCTGGACCCTCACCCCACCCTTTGGGAGGACGAGGCCGAGTCGCTCGCCGCCACCATCCAGGCTCTGAGGGAAGAAAACGCGGAGCTCAACGCGACAACACTCATCGTCGCGCACAGTATCGAACGAGAGCTGAACATCCGAGAACTTTACTTGGGGCGCTCTCGTTTGAATCGTGGGGGCGGAGATGCCTGGTACTGGAAGCATGATCTACTTGCAGCCGAACCAGGTACTCCCACTTCGGTACCGATTCCCACTTCGCCCGACCCTCGTCCCGGATTGTCTGGCATCCAGGACGCACCCGTTCGCCTTCGCCGTCAGTCGTCGGAAGGGAGCGGAGAGCGTCGCCTGACGTCGGGAGAGAACGACAAGTAATGAAACGAGTGGATAGTCATGGATTCCTCACGCCGCACAGATGTGCAGGTTAGTGACGCCTCTCGCCTCTTCGACGGACGACGTTTGACGCTCGCGCGACAGCTGATCGGCCTTAGAAAGAACGCACTCGCGACGAAAATCGACAAAAGCGCTACTGCTGTCGCGGCGTATGAAAACAACACGAAACGCCCAGCGCCCGCGACAGTTGCTCAGCTATGCCTGACGCTTGGAGTGGACCCGGGTTTCTTCCTCCCTGGCCCTCACCAATCGACAGCCAGCGACTCCGTACCTCACTTTCGCTCATTGCGTTCGACGACGCAGTTGGCGCGAGACCAAGCCTTCGCGTACGGAGTTATCGCTGGAGATGTGGGCGCCGCCCTCGAACGGCACGTCGAGTTCCCCGAACCAAATCTGCCTCGGCTAAGCGTCGACGTGGAAGACGAGTCGAGCACGCTCCCCGAGGAGGCGGCTCGTCTTCTTCGCAAGCACTGGGACATTGGCTCAGGGCCCGTTGGCCACCTCGTGCGCCTAGCGGAAAATCATGGCGTCGTGGTGGTGTTCAGCCCCGCGCAAACTGCCGCAGTTGACGCCTACTCTTTTGACGACGGCTACAGGCCGACGGTGGTATTGAATCCAGCCAAGGAAGATTACTACCGTCAACGCTTCGACGTTGCCCATGAAATTGGGCACCTCGTGATGCACGTGGATGCCGAACCCGGAAGCAAGGTCGTCGAGAACCAGGCCCACCGATTCGCGGCTGAACTCCTCCTCCCGGAGGAGGAGTTGCGCGACCTTTTGCCCAGCAAGGCAGACTGGAGAATCCTCGCAACACTGAAGGAGACTTACGGGGTAAGCCTTCAAGCTCTCCTGTATCGCTCCAGGGCTCTCGGTGTAATGAGTGACGTGACGTATCGCAACGCTGTCGCCTATTTGTCATCGAAGGGATGGCGCCGCCGAGAACCAGGAGAAATGCCCGCCGTGGAGCAACCGTCACTCTACCCCAAGGCGGTGGAAATCCTGTCGAGCGTAGGGATGGACGAACTCTCACTGGCCAAAGAGTCCCGGGTAACTCCGGGGATCTTTCGAACGGTGACAGCAAGGTTCCCCGTACGTGAAGATCTATTTCTTGAGCCTCAAGAAGTAGTTGGCCAAGACGGCGTGATCCCCCTGTTTGGAAGCAAAATTAATAAGCCCGGGACCTAAGTCCCGGGCTTGATCAATTCCTGTCTATCCCTGTATGCCTCGCGCCGCCATCAGGAATAGCGGGCCCTCCCGATCTCGGCAGTCTGCGGCGCCAACGGCGCCGCAGACTGCGCCGGGTAGGGAGCCCGCCCCACGGCGAGCAGATGCGAACTGGCGGCTAGCAGCTCTGGGTACGGCTCCGCCATGCGTGCCGCTTCCATGGCAGACGCGATGAGGTCGTCGGTCGACCCTTCGCCCGGCTGCTGCTCGGCTGCCTTCACGAGTGACCACGCAGGCCCTTCGATCCCGAAGACCTGCACGTCCTCCAGACCAGAGGCCACCAACTCCGCCACCAACTCTTCAGCGCGGTGGAAGTACGACAGAGTGAACCCGCGTACCCCGTCGTAGACGGCCGTCTCAAGGATCCCGGAAACCGAATCCCGAATTTCAGCCCGCGCCGGAGCCGGTCGGGGGTGCGGCGTGAACAGTGTTCAGACGCGTTCAGCAGAGCGCGCCCTGTCCGGCGGCACGTGGCTGATCGTGTGCGGGGCGATGCTCTACTCGATCCTCACCGTCACGCCGCTGATGGCCGCGCACACGGCCGACAAGTGGGACTGGACGGCCCCAATCCTGCCGCTTGTGGTCGATGCCGCGGTCGTCATCGTCGTCAAGCTCGATGACGTGCTGGCCCGGCTGGGCGGGCACGGCGGCATGACATCTGACGCGCAAAACACGCGAGGATCTTGTCGAAGAAGTCCGTAAGTTGGAGAAGCAGCGTGACGCGGGTTCGGCGCAACAGCCGGGCAAGGCGTGGACGGTCGCGAAGTGGCTTGAGCACTGGGTTGAGAACATCGCCAAACCGACCGTCAGCGAGAACACGTATGACGGTTACGAGGTGGCCGTCCGCGTGCACCTCGTGCCCGGTGTCGGCAAGCACCGCCTTGACCGCTTGCAGCCCGAGCATCTGGAGAGTCTGTATCGCCGTATGCAGGCGAACGGGGAGCGCAAGGCCGGTACAGCTCACCAGGCTCACCGCACAGCCCGGACCGCGCTGGGGGAGGCGGTACGGCGTGGCTACGCGGCGAAGAATGCCGCCGCTCTGGCCAAGCCGCCACGGATGGAAGAGGACGAATCCGAGGTAGAGCCCTACTCCGTGGAAGAGGTTCAGCGCCTCCTGCTCGAAGCCAACAAGCGGCGGAACAGTGCCCGCTGGATGCTGGATGCTGGATGCTGGCTCTGGCACTCGGACTGAGGCAGGGCGAGACGCTCGGACTGCGCTGGTCAGACGTCGACCTGGACAACGAGTACCTGAAGCTTCGCCGCAACCGTCTGCGCCCGAGATACGAGCACGGGTGCAAGGAATCCGCGCCGTGCGGCCGAAAGGCGGGCGACTGCCCGGACAAGGTGCAGGTGCGCCGTGAGACCAAGAACACCAAGTCTCGTGCCGGCCGCCGTGCCGTTCCGTTGCCGGGCCCGCTGGTCGCCATGCTCCGTGCGCATGCCGAGAAGCAGGAGCGCGAGCGCAAGACGGCCGGCGACTTGTGGACCGAGTCGGACTACGTGTTCACCAAGCCGCTGGGTGGCCCGCTGAGCCCGAACACGGACTACCACGACTGGAAGCGGCTGCTGGACGACGCGGGGGTCCGGAGCGCTCGGCTGCACGATGCCCGCCACACGGCCGCCACCGTGCTGATGCTGCTCGGTGTCCCGGCTCGCGTCATTGACCAGATCATGGGATGGGAGCCGGGGACGTCCGCGAGCATGCGGTCGCGGTACCTCCACGTGCCGGATGCCATGCTCAAGGACGTGGCCCGGAAGATCGCCGAAGCCATCTGGGGACCCCCCGAGACACCCGCTGTGGACAAAAACCAGGACAACGAGGGCTGAGGACAACGTCGAAGGGCCCCACCGCGCGGTGGGGCCCTTCGACGTATTGCCCGGTGAGAGCAATGGCGGAGGATACGAGATTCGAACTCGTGAGGGGTTGCCCCCAACACGCTTTCCAAGCGTGCGCCCTAGGCCTCTAGGCGAATCCTCCGCCGGAAACATTACATGACCCGGAGGAGTGCTCGCGAACTCGTTCCTCCGGCTCAGATCGGGTAACCTGTGCGAAGCCCCTCACGCGGCGCTATCTGACTGAACTCCCCCAGGGCCGGAAGGCAGCAAGGGTAGGTTGGCTCTGACGGGTGCGTGGGGGGCGCTTCTGTGCCCGGGTGGGGAACCGCGGCGGGGATCGTTGTCAGTGGGCGCCTATAACCTCGTAGGCGTGTCGTCTCTCGCGCTGTACCGCCGCTATCGCCCGGAGACCTTCGCCGAGGTCATCGGGCAGGAGCATGTCACCGACCCGCTGCAGCAGGCGCTGCGGAACAACCGGGTCAATCACGCGTACCTCTTCAGCGGGCCGCGCGGATGCGGCAAGACGACGAGCGCGCGCATCCTGGCCCGCTGCCTGAACTGCGAGCAGGGGCCGACGCCCACCCCGTGCGGCGTGTGCCAGTCCTGCCGTGACCTGGCCAGGAACGGGCCCGGTTCCATCGACGTCATCGAGATCGACGCCGCGTCGCACGGTGGCGTGGACGACGCCCGTGAGCTGCGCGAGAAGGCCTTCTTCGGCCCCGCAGGCAGCCGCTACAAGATCTACATCATCGACGAGGCCCACATGGTCACGTCGGCCGGCTTCAACGCCCTGCTGAAGGTCGTCGAGGAGCCGCCGGAGCACCTCAAGTTCATCTTCGCCACCACCGAGCCCGAGAAGGTCATCGGGACCATCCGGTCGCGGACCCATCACTACCCGTTCCGGCTGGTGCCGCCCGGCACCCTGCGGGACTACCTGGCCGAGGTGTGCCAGAAGGAGGACATCCCGGTCGAGGACGGGGTGCTCCCGCTCGTCGTGCGCGCCGGGGCCGGGTCCGTGCGTGACTCCATGTCCGTCATGGACCAGCTGCTCGCGGGCGCCGGCGCCGACGGTGTGACGTACGCCATGGCCACCTCGCTGCTCGGGTACACCGACGGATCGCTGCTCGACTCCGTGGTCGAGGCGTTCGCCACCGGTGACGGGGCGGCCGCCTTCGAGGTCGTGGACCGGGTGATCGAAGGGGGCAACGACCCCCGCCGGTTCGTCGCCGATCTGCTGGAACGGCTGCGTGACCTGGTGATCCTCGCCGCCGTGCCGGACGCCCTGGAGAAGGGGCTCATCGACGCCCCGGCCGACGTCCTCGAGCGCATGCAGGCCCAGGCCGGCATCTTCGGCGCCGCCGAACTGAGCCGTGCCGCCGATCTCGTCAACGACGGGTTGACCGAGATGCGTGGCGCCACCTCGCCCCGTCTCCAGCTCGAACTCATCTGCGCGCGCGTGCTGTTGCCCGCGGCCTACGGGGACGAGCGTTCCGTCATGGCCCGCCTCGACCGGCTGGAGCGCGGCGTCAACTTCTCCGGAGGCGGCGGCGCCCCCGCGGCGGGGTACGTCCCCGGTCCCGACGCCCACATGGGAGGCGGCGGTCTGCCCGGCGGTGGTCCCGCCGCGGCCCGCGCGGCCGTACGGACACCGGGCGGCGGCGCAGCCCCGGCAACACCGCCGGTGACGCCTCAGGGGACGCCGCCGGGCACCCCTCCCGGCGCCATGCCCCCGGCCCCGCCCACCGCAAGCCCGCAGGCCCCGGCCGCTCCGACGCCCGCGCCCACTACTCAGCCCGCACCCGCACCGGCCGCCCCCCAGACCCCCACACCCCCTCCCCCTCCCGCCCCCGCGGCCGGTCCCGGTGCCTGGCCCACCGCGGCGCCCGCGGGCGGAGGGCGACGGCCCGGCGGCTGGCCCACGGCGGCCCCGGCGGGCGGCGGACAGCAGCCCCCGAACCCGCCCGCCGCCACCCCGCAGGCCCCGCCCGCCGCCACCCCGCAGCCCACGGCTCAGGCCCCCGCCCCGCAGGCCCCCGCGGCCCCCGCCTCCGGCGGCCTCGACCCCCGCATGCTCTGGCCGAACATCCTGGAGGCCGTCAAGAACCGCCGCCGCTTCACCTGGATCCTGCTCAGCCAGAACGCACAGGTCACCGGCTTCGACGGCACCACTCTGCAGCTCGGCTTCGTCAACGCGGGCGCCCGTGACAACTTCGCGAGCAGCGGCAGCGAGGACGTGCTGCGGCAGGCGCTGGCCGAGCAGTTCAACGTGCAGTGGAAGGTCGAGGCGATCGTCGATCCGTCGGGCGGCTCGGCCCCGGCACCGACCGGCGGAACCCCAGGAGGCTACGGCGGAGGCGGAGGCTACGGCAGTGGCGGCGGAGGCGGCTACGCCGGCGGGACCCCGGGCCACAACAGCCCCGGCACCGCGCCAGGCCAACGCCCCGCCGCGCCCCAGCCGACGGCACCGCCGCCCGCCGCGCCCCAGGGCCGGCCCTCCGCCGCGCAGGCCGCCCCCGCCCCGGCCCCCCGGCCGACCGCTGCCTCGGAGCCGCCCCCGGTCGCCCCCGAGGACGACATCCCCGAGGACGACGACCCCGACCTCGACGAGTCGGCCCTCTCCGGCCACGACCTCATCGTGCGGGAACTGGGCGCGACGGTGATGGAAGAGTTCACGAACGAGTAGAACCGAGTAGGACCGATAGGACAACGAGCAGGACACCGCACGCCGGCCGGGGGAGCGGGCCACCCCCGGCAGCACTGCTCACCCGCCTCATCGATGTTCCTCACCCGCCCCTCCCCACAGCTCTTTGGAGATTCGCACAAGGTCACCACCCCCCGCCCCTCGGAAGCCCGCACAAAGAGCCGCTCCCCGCGCCGGTTAGGCTGACCCCGTGAAGGTCCTCGTCATCGGCAGCGGCGCCCGCGAACACGCCCTGTGCCGTTCCCTGTCCCTCGACCCCGCCGTCACCGCGCTGCACTGCGCCCCAGGCAACGCCGGCATCGCCGAGGTCGCCGAGCTGCACCCGGTCGACCCCATGGACGGCGCGGCCGTCTCCGCGCTGGCCACCGACCTCGGCACCGACCTCGTGGTCGTCGGCCCGGAGGCCCCGCTGGTCGCCGGGGTCGCCGACGCCGTGCACGCGGCGGGCATCCCCGTGTTCGGCCCGTCCGGGGAGGCCGCGCGGATCGAGGGGTCCAAGGCATTCGCCAAGGACGTGATGGCGGCGGCCGGGGTGCCCACGGCCCGCTCCTACGTCTGCTCCAGCGCCGAGGAGGTCGCCAGGGCGCTGGACGCCTTCGGTGCGCCGTACGTCGTCAAGGACGACGGTCTCGCCGCCGGCAAGGGCGTCGTCGTCACGCACGACCTCGACGCCGCGAAGGCGCACGCCGCCGCCTGCGAGCGCGTGGTCGTGGAGGAGTTCCTCGACGGCCCCGAGGTGTCCGTGTTCGCCCTCACCGACGGCGAGACCGTCGTCCCGCTCCAGCCCGCGCAGGACTTCAAGCGCGCCCTGGACGGGGACGAGGGCCCCAACACCGGCGGCATGGGCGCGTACTCCCCGCTGCCCTGGACCGACCCGAAGCTGGTGGACGAGGTCCTGGAGACCGTCCTGCAGCCGACCGTCGACGAGATGCGCCGCCGCGGCATCCCCTTCGCCGGCGTGCTCTACGCCGGCCTCGCGATCACCTCGCGCGGCGTGCGGGTCATCGAGTTCAACGCCCGCTTCGGCGACCCCGAGACCCAGGTGGTGCTGGCCCGGCTGAAGACCCCGCTGGCCGGCGTCCTGCTCGCCGCCGCGCAGGGCACTCTCGCCGACCTGGAGCCGCTGCGCTGGAGCGAGGAGGCCGCGGTCACCGTGGTCGTCGCCTCGCACAACTACCCCGGCAGCCCGCGCACCGGCGACCCGATCACCGGCCTCGACGCGGTGGCCGCCGAGGACGCCCCGCACGCGTACGTACTGCACGCCGGAACCAGGCGCGACGGCGCGGCGATCGTCAGTGCCGGCGGCCGGGTCCTGTCCGTGACGGCCACCGGCGAGGACTTGGTCCAGGCCCGCGAGCGCGCGTACACGGCCGTCGCGCGCATCGGTCTCGACGGATCCCAGCACCGAACGGACATCGCGGCCAAGGCGGCGGGCGTCTGACCGGCCGTCGACGCAGCTCAGGCCCCGGATGTAAATCCGGGGCCTGATCTTTGCTGTCCGTCATCCACCTCTGACCAAAGCCATTCCATCGAGTGAGCGATGCTCCATCCGGCTGACGCGAGCCGGGGCCCCAACTAGGGTGCGGCCCAAGCGTTCCGGCACTTGGCCCACCGACATTGCAATGTCAGTGACGGATGCCACAGTGGGGGAGTGGGCAACGCCAGGAAAAACGCCAGGACAGCGAGGGGGTGACGTCCGGTCGTGACCGGTATGGGTGTGGAGGCGGGCGCGCAGGCGGCGCGCTCCCGGGCCCTCGCCGTGCTGCGGGTGCGCGGCCGGGCGCTGGCCGTGGCGCTGCTGCCCGCCGCGGCAGCCGTGATCCTGCTGGTCGGTGGCACCACCGGCCATCTCGTGGGCGGCGGCTGGGACACCGCGCGCGGGGTCGTCACCGCGGTCGCCCTGCTGGTGCTGCTGGCCGCGGCGGGCATCGCCCTGGTCGTGGCCCGCGCCCGCCCCGCCGTGAGCCCGACGATCCCGATCGCCGAGGAGTCCGCCCCGGATCTGTACCGGATGGTGCGCGACCTCGCCGACCGCCTGGACGTGCCGACCCCGTCCGCCATAGCGCTCACCCCGGACTGCGACAGCTGGCTGGAGGACCGCACCCATCCGGCGCACGGCCCGCCCGCGCCGCACCGCCGCGACGAACTGGCGGACCCGGGGCGGCGCCCCCACCGGCGTACGCCCGCCGCGCCCGTCCTCGTCATCGGCTCCCCCTTCCTGTGGTGGATGCGCGTGGGCGAGCTGCGCGCGGTCCTCGCCCCGGTCGTCGCCGGCACCGGACCCTCGGCGCACCCCGACATAGCGGCTGCCCGCCGTTTCGTCCGCGGGCTGGACGCGGCGGTGGCCGTGACCTCGGCACCCGGCCGCGGCCCGATCGCGCGCACCGTGCTCGCGGGCGTCGGCTGGGTGGCCCGCCTGCTGCTGCGCGGCTGCCGCACGCACGCCGCCGAGATGGAGCGGGGCGTGGCGGCGGCCGCCGCCGAGCGGGCCCAGGCCGTGGACTACGGCGTGCGGATCGTCGCCCAGGAGCAGGTGGGCCTGGCGTACGCGGGCTGGGACCGGCTGCTGACCCGCGTCGCGCTCCCCGCCTGGCGGATGGGCCGCTGGCCGTCCCGGCTGGACGCGGGCGTCGTCGCGGCGCTCACCGAGCTGTCCCGCCGCGACCGGCTGGCCGAGGGTTTCGCCTCCCGTCTCGGCGAGCGCCCCGCCTGCGACCTGCTGGAGGAGCCCGGCACGGTGGACGAGGCCGCCTCGCTGCTCGCCGCCCGCCTCTTCCACGGCGGCCCGGCGGAACCGGGGCCCGACTGGTCCCCGGTGGACTGGCAGGAGTACCCGGAGGAGGTCGTCGACCGCAAATGGCGTACGGACGCGGCCCGGCTCCACCGCGTCCTGGACGCCCTGGACGTACGCCCGGCCCCGGACGTCACGGCCCGGAACTCCGAGGGCCCCACCCTGGCCCGCGTCCTCGACCACCTGTCCCTGCCACCGGCCCCCGCCGGCAGCGACCGCCTCGGCCTCGCCGCGCACGACGGCCCGACCGGTCTCGCCGACCTGGCCGACCACCCCGACCTCGGCGACGCGGACCCGGACGGCGCCCGGGACGCCCTGTTCGCACCCCGTCCGGAGTGGGAGGGGTACGAGGAGCCGGGCGCCGACACCGGGACCCCGCTCGGTGCCGCGCTCGCGGCCCGGCTCAGTGCCGAGCTGGCCCGCGAGGAGGCCTCGGCCACCGCCGCGGCGGCCACCGGCCGGGCCGCCCCAGGACAGGGCCCCGACACCGCCCTGTGGGACGACGGCGCCCTGCCGCTCTTCCCGCTCCAGCCGCCGCGCACCGCCCGCGAACTCCTCGCCGACCACGTCACGGCGATGGTCTGCTGCGCCGCGATGGACACCGCGGGTGCCACGCCCGGCCTGGACTGGCTCGACGGCCCGTCCCTGATCGTCAACGGCGAGCGGGCCGCCGACCTGGGGTCCAGAGTCCTCAGCCTGACCGAGGACGGCGACCCGGCCCCGCTGCGCGCCTGGCTGGTCGCGTCGGGGATACGACCGGAGAAGCCGGTCCGGCTGGTCTGACGTACGGACATACCCCGCCGCGGCGCCCCGGCAAGGGCGCCGCCGGCGCCCGGACGACGGCGGGGACACGCGAGCCGTGACGGCAAGGGCGCCGCCGGCAACGGAGCAGCTCAGGGCAGCTCAGGGCAGCTCGGGGCAACGGACGGCAGCGGACATCCGGCATAACGGAGCTCGATGTTCCAGTTTCGGTCAATTCACAACAAGTAGTGACTGCGCGCGTGCGGAATGTGATGTGCTGGGACCGTTCGCGCACCGGGGCACCGAAGGGCGCACACGGCAGCGCGGACGGCGCGTCACGGGGGCACGAGGGAGGGGAGCGATCATGGGATCCGAGCACATCCGCCGCTGGGAGTCGGGAGCACTCGCACACGCCGTCAGTGACCCCTTCGGCCAGGGACCCGTTCCCTGGCTGCGCGGCAGCGAGACCTACTTCGACGACACGGGCCAGGTCGTCCCCTGGTACGTCGACCCGATCCCGCAGCAGTCCGCCGCCGCCGGCGGCAACGCCCGGATCCCGGCGCCGCGTTCGTCCGGCGGCCCGCGCTCGGCCGACGACGTGCACCGGCAGATCAAGGGCTTCACCTCGACCGGCGCGGTGGCACCGGGCGAGGCCGTCGACTTCCACATCACCGTCGACCCGCCGCAGGAGTTCAGCGTCGACATCTACCGGATCGGGCACTACGGCGGCGACGGCGCCGCCAAGATCACCACCAGCCCCCGGCTCTCCGGCATCGTCCAGCCCCCGCCGCTGACCGCCGACCGCACGGTCTCCTGCCACCACTGGTGGCTGTCCTGGCGGCTCCAGGTCCCGTCGTACTGGAGCAACGGCGCCTATGTGGCCGTCCTCACCACGGTGGACGGCTACCGCTCCCACGTGCCGTTCACGATCCGCGACAGCCGGCCCGCCGATCTGCTCCTGCTGCTGCCCGACGTCACCTGGCAGGCCTACAACCTCTACCCGGAGGACGGCCGCACCGGCGCCAGCCTCTACCACGCCTGGGACGACCAGGGCCGCCTGCTGGGCGAGGCCGACGCGGCCACCACGGTCTCCTTCGACCGCCCGTACGCGGGCGCGGGCCTGCCCCTGCACGTCGGCCACGCCTACGACTTCATCCGCTGGGCCGAGCGCTACGGCTACGACCTCGCCTACGCCGACGCCCGCGACCTGCACGCCGGCCGGGTCGACCCCAGCCGCTACCGGGGCCTGGTCTTCCCCGGCCACGACGAGTACTGGTCGGCCAACATGCGCCGCACCGCGGAGCTGGCCCGGGAGAACGGCACCTCGCTGGTGTTCCTGTCCGCCAACACCATGTACTGGCAGGTGGAGCTGGCCCCGGCCCCGTCCGGCGTCCCCGACCGCCTGCTCACCTGCCGCAAGCGCAAGGGGCCGGGCCGGCCGGTGCTGTGGCGGGAGGTCGACCGGCCCGAGCAGCAACTCGTCGGCATCCAGTACGCGGGCCGGGTCCCCGAACCCCGCCCCCTGGTCGTGCGCAACGCGGGCCACTGGCTGTGGGAGGCCACCGGCGCGGACGAGGGCGACGAACTGGCCGGCCTGGTGGCGGGCGAGGCCGACCGCTACTTCCCGCGCACCCCGCTGCCCGACCACGAGGAGCGCATGCTGCTCGCCCACTCCCCCTACACCGACAACGAGGGCGTACGGCGCCACCAGGAGACCTCGCTGTACCGGGCGCCCTCCGGAGCGCTCGTCTTCGCGTCCGGCACGTTCGCCTGGTCCCCGGCCCTGGACCGACCCGGCCATGTGGACAGCCGTGTCCAGCGCGCCACGGCCAATCTGCTGGACCGTATCTGCAAGCGTGACTGACCCCCTGTCCCCGGCCGCTGTCCGATACGGGAGAATCAACCCATTGGACAGAACCATGGGGAGGAACCGTGTCCGGATTCGTCGAAAAGCCCGAACCGACCCAGGTTCCGGGGCTGGTGCATCTGCACACCGGAAAGGTGCGCGAGCTGTACCAGAACGAGGCGGGTGACCTCGTGATGGTCGCCAGCGATCGCCTGTCCGCCTATGACTGGGTGCTGCCCACCGAGATCCCCGACAAGGGCCGGGTGCTCACCCAGCTCTCCCTGTGGTGGTTCGATCAGCTCGCCGACCTGGTCCCGAACCATGTGCTGAGCACGGAGCTGCCCGCGGGCGCCCCCGCCGACTGGGCGGGCCGCACCCTGGTCTGCACGTCCCTGCGGATGGTCCCCGTCGAGTGCGTGGCCCGCGGCTATCTGACCGGCTCGGGCCTGGTCGAGTACAACGAGTCGCGTACGGTCTGCGGTCTCGCTCTCCCCGAGGGCCTCGTCGACGGCTCCGCACTGCCCGCCCCGATCTTCACCCCGGCCACCAAGGCCGAGGTCGGCGAGCACGACGAGAACGTCTCCTACGAGGAGGTCGCCCGCCAGGTCGGCGCCGAGACCGCCGCCCAGCTGCGCCAGGCCACCCTCGCCGTCTACGGCCGGGCCCGGGGCATCGCCCGCGACCGGGGGATCATCCTGGCCGACACCAAGTTCGAGTTCGGCTTCGACGGCGACGCGCTGGTCCTCGCCGACGAGGTCCTCACCCCGGACTCCTCCCGCTTCTGGCCGGCCGACCAGTGGCAGCCGGGCCGCGCGCAGCCGTCGTACGACAAGCAGTTCGTGCGGGACTGGCTGACCTCCGCCGAGTCCGGCTGGGACCGGAAGAGCGAGCAGCCCCCGCCGCCGCTGCCGCAGGAGGTCGTGGCGGCGACCCGGGCGAAGTACGTGGAGGCGTACGAGCGGCTGACCGGCATGAGCTGGAGCTGACGGGCATGAAAAGACCCCGGTCCGGTGGACCGGGGTCTCATTCCCGAGCGGACGACGAGGCTCGAACTCGCGACCTCAACCTTGGCAAGGTTGCGCTCTACCAACTGAGCTACGTCCGCAGTACGCCGTGGCGTGGGAGCAACTATACCCAACCTCGCTCCCGGGCGAGCCGGACCGCCGCGTGACGGTTCTCCGCGCCGAGCTTCGTCACCGCCGACGAGAGGTAGTTCCGCACGGTCCCCTGCGACAGCGCGGCCCGCTCGGCGATCTCCGCGACCGGCGCCCCGTCCGCGGCCAGCTCCAGCACCTCGGCCTCCCGCGCGGTCAGCGGCGAGTCCCCGGCGGCGATCGCGTCGGCGGCCAACTCCGGGTCGACGTAGCGGTTTCCGGCGTGCACGGTACGGATGATCTCCGCGAGCCGCTGGGCGCTGACCGTCTTCGGTACGAAGCCGCGCACGCCCGCCGCGAGGGCCCGTTTCAGATGTCCGGGCCTGCCGTGCCCGGTGACGATCAGCACCTGGCAACCGGGCAGTTCGGCCCGCACGGATGTGGCGACCCTCACACCGTCGGCGCCCGGCATCTGCAGATCCAGGACGGCCACGTCAGGCCGGTGGGCGCGGGCCATCGCCAGCGCCTCGGGCCCGCTCGCCGCCTCCGCCACGACGAGGAGGTCGTCCTCCAGGGCGAGCAGCGCGGCCAGCGCGCCCCGGATGAGGTGCTCGTCGTCGGCGAGCAACAGCCGTACCGGGGAACTCATCGCGTCACTCCGCTCTCACTCGCCAAGGGCACCTCGGCCACCAACCTGAACCCGTCCTTTCCGACGGCGCCCGCCTCCAGCGTCCCGTCCACCGCGGCCAGCCGCTCCCGCAGCCCCGCGAGCCCGGAACCGCCACCGCCGTCCGGGGTGCCGGACCTGCCGTCGTTCTCCACGGTCAGCGTCACCCGTCCGTCGCGCGCCCCGAGCCGCACGCGGCACCGCCCGGCATTCCCGTGCCGCAGCACATTGGTGGTCGCCTCGCGCACCACCCAGGCCAGCGCCGACTGGACCTCGGCGGGCAGCCCCGTGGCCTCGCCCGCCACCTCGCAGTCGATCCCGGCGGCAGTCAACACGCCCTGCGCGCCGGTGAGTTCGACGGCGAGATCGGCGTCCCGGTAGCCGCGGACGACAGCCCGCACCTCCCGCTGCGACTCCCCCGCGATGCGCTGCACCTCGATCATCTGCTCCACGGCCTCCGGCCGCTCGCGCCGTGCGAGCTGCACGGCCAGTTCGCTCTTGAGCGCGATCACCGAGAGATTGCGCCCCAGCACGTCGTGCAGGTCCCGCCCGAACCGCAGCCGCTCCTCGGCGACGGCTAGCCGGGCGCGGGTCTCGCGGGCCGTGTCCAGTTCGTAGACGGCGTTGAGCAGCCAGACGGAGAACATGCAGGTGAACGCGAGGAACCCGGCGCCGAAGAGGACCGCGAGGACGGAGATCAGCGCGGCGGGGCCGGGCACGCCCAGCGGCAGGACGACCAGCCCGGCGCCGACCGCGAAGCCCGCCACGAGCGCGAGCCCCCGACGCCGGTCGCGCACCCCGAGTGTCATCATCCCGGCGCCGAAGATCACCACGCCGCTGAAGACCGTCCCTGCGGCCGAGACGGCATGGTCGTCGCCCGGCCGGTACTCCTGGAACCCGAGCGCGGCCAC
Organism: Streptomyces shenzhenensis; assembly: GCF_003688995.1. GTDB lineage: Bacteria > Actinomycetota > Actinomycetes > Streptomycetales > Streptomycetaceae > Streptomyces > Streptomyces shenzhenensis_A. Next base: position 19,736 of record NZ_PENI01000050.1, read on the forward strand.
CGCGACCACGACGGTGATTGCGCCATAGGCCCACAGCAGCCGCACCGGCTGCGGGCGCAGGCCACGGGTCCAGTCCAGCGCGCGGGAGGCGAAGACGGCACTGAACACCGCGTGCGCCAGTACCAGTGCCGTGAGCCAGCCCGCGAGGGCCGCGTCCCCCTGCGCGAACGTCGAAAGCCCGATCAGCGTGAGCTCCGCCACCGAGAAGGAGTGGAACGACCAGCGCGTGTAGGTGTCGACCTTGGCCGGCGTGCTCTTCCGCCGCCACCAGCCGTTCCTGTTGCCCATCTCTCCGTCCCTCTGTGTCCCTCTGTGCCCTTCTGCGTCCCTCGGGCGTCGGCCCGTGGTCAGCGCCGCGGCTCCCAGCGGAACCACCGCCGTACAGCAAACACCGCCACAACGGTCCAGGCCAGCGCGGTGGCCAGGGCGGCCAGTGCCTCGAACGCGGTCAGCTGGCCGGTCCAGCCGCCCCGCACCAGCCGGATGGCCGGGGAGAGCGGGAGGAGTTCACAGACGGCGGCGAGCCGGTCCGGCATGACCTCCGTGGGGATCGCGATGCCCGATCCGATCATGGAGATGAAGAGCAACGGCAGCGCGGTGACCTGGGCGCTCTCCGCGGTCCTGGTGACGGCGGCGGTGAGGGCCGCGAGCGCGGCGCACAGCACCAGGCCCAGCAGGACACCGAGGACGGTGAGATACACCGCTTCGGGTGCCCCGGCGTCGAGGAGCGTGCAGCCCACGGACAGCACCACGGCCTGGGCGAGGCCGAGGCTCATGGCGGGCAGGGCCGTGCCGACGAGGATCTCGCCGTCGCCGAGCTCCCCGGTGCGCAGGCGCTTGAGCACCAACTCCTCGCGGCGGGCGACGAACGCGCTCACCAGGGAGGTGTACACGGCGAACAGGAGGGAGAAACCGATCGCCGCGGTCAGCATCACCGCGCCGACGCTCAGCCCCTGGGCCCGCAGATCGATCCGGTCGAGCGCCGGCCGCACACTGAACGGCAGCGCGAGCGGCACGAGGAGCGCCGTCACGATGACGGTGCGGTTGCGGCCGAGGAGGGTGAACTCGGCGCGGGCGAGGGCGCGCAGCCGCCGGGCCGCGGGCGCGAGCGTCGCCCGGCCGGTGCGGTGGTCCCGGTCGCCGGGCCGGTCCGCGGTGCCGGGTCGGGCCGGTGCAGTCGTGTCGGTCCGGGTGCTCATGCCGCCGTCGTCTCCCTCTCCCGGGCGATCCCCAGGAACGCTTCTTCCAGCGAGGCCGAGCGCACGTCGAGGCGGTGCAGTTCCACCCCGGTCCGCTCGGCCCACACCAGCAGTCCGGTGGCCGCCCGTTGCAGCTCCCGGGTCCGCAGCCGGACCGTCCGGCCGTCCGTCTCGTGCTCGCACACCCCCAGCTGGTCGAGGGGCGGCAGGTCGCCGAGGAAGTAGCCGGTGGGCAGTTCGAACGAGATCCGGGAGGGCCGCAGCGCGGTCACCTCGGCCGGGGTCCCGGCGGCGGCGATGCGTCCCTCGTGCAGGATCGCGAGCCGGTCGGCCAGGTTCTCCGCCTCCTCCAGGTAGTGCGTGGTCAGCAGCACGGTCGTCCCGGCGTCGCGCAGCGCCCGCACCAAGTCCCAGGTGTCCCGGCGGCCTTCGACGTCCAGGCCGGTCGTGGGCTCGTCCAGGAACAGCACCTCGGGTTCGCCGAGGACGGCGAGGGCCAGGTCCAGGCGGCGCCGCTCACCCCCGGACAGCTGCTTCACCCGCACCCCGGCCTTGCGGTCAAGGCCGACCATCTCCAGCGCCTCGGCGGTCCCCCGGCGCGCCCTGCTGGAGCAGTCCGCCCACATCCGCGCGGTCTCGGCGACGGTCAGCTCGGCCGGGAACCCGCCCTCCTGGAGCATGACGCCGGTGCGCGGGCGTACGGCGGCCCGCTCCCGGTGGGGGTCGTGGCCGAGGACGCGCACCCGGCCGCCGGCCGGTGCCGCGAGCCCCTCCAGTACCTCGACCGTCGACGTCTTGCCGGCCCCGTTGGTGCCCAGCAGCGCGAAGACCTCTCCGCGGGTCACGGAGAAGCTGATCCCGCGCACGGCCTCGAACCCGCCCCCGTAGACACGCCGGAGGTCGGTGACCTCGATCACGTGTTCGTGCTCGTTGTTGTCCATGACACCAGCGTCCCGGCGGCCCGGGCCGGGCTGCAGTGCGCGATGTCATCGCTCGGCATGACAAATGTCAGGGGCGGCCGGACGCGATGATCCGCGGGCAAAGAAAAGACCCCGGTCCAGTGGACCGGGGTCTCATTCCCGAGCGGACGACGAGGCTCGAACTCGCGACCTCAACCTTGGCAAGGTTGCGCTCTACCAACTGAGCTACGTCCGCATTGCTTCCGATCGGCTCTCACCGACCGGCGCGAGCACCAGCCTACCTGACCTTCTTGACTGGTCCGGACGGCGATGCAGAGCGGGTGACAGGAATTGCACACTGCGCCTTCCCCCTGGAAGGGGGATGTTCTGCTACTGAACTACACCCGCAGACACTCCGTGGGTCTCGGCCTTTCGGCCTCGCCCCTCGGCGTGCTCCAGACTCTAGCTGACCAGGAGGGGTGCAGCGCAAGTCGGTTGGAGCGAGGGGCGGATGACCTGTCGTCGGCCGCGCTCACTGCGCGGCGCTGAACGCCTCGTAGACCTTCTTGGGGATGCGGCCTCGCGCGGGTACGTCCATCTTGTTCGCCTGGGCCCAGGCACGCACGGCCGCCGGATCGGGGGCGACCTCCGTCTGCCGGTACGCCTTGCCCGACCTCGACCGCTTGCGGCCGGCCGCCACGTACGGCTCCAGGGCCCTACGCAGTTTCTTGGCATTGGCTTGGTTCAGGTCGATCTCGTACGACTTGCCGTCGAGTCCGAAGGCGATCGTTTCCGCCGCTTCCGAGCCGTCGATGTCGTCAAAGAGAGTGACCACGACCTTCTGCGCCACGAATATCGGTCCCTTCGTGCGGCACCTCATACAGCTCATCTGCGATGACGTGCCGAGTATCGGCTATTGTCAATTCATTTGTACAGTGCCCAACAATGAAATGTGAAGCCCGACTAAATCTCTCAGCGTGTCCGAGGGCAATAGCCATGAGGCGCCGGCCGAGGATCTTTCCCGGAATTTTTCACAACCGCACCCCTTCGATGCCGGATCGTGATGGCGATCACGTAGGTTCCTACAACTCTACCCGCGTAGAAATTTGGTACGGGTAGGCTGAAGGAACCTGCTCAGCACCACACACCGGGAGTGCCAGTGGCACGCGTCGTAGTCGACGTCATGCTCAAGCCGGAGATCCTCGACCCCCAGGGCCAGGCGGTCCAGCGTGCACTGCCGCGCCTGGGTTTCGAAGGTATCTCGGATGTACGTCAGGGAAAGCGATTCGAACTGGAAGTTGACGGGCCGGTCGACGAGGCCGCGCTCGCCCGCATCCACGATCTCGCGGAATCCTTCCTCGCCAACACCGTGATCGAGGACTTCACCGTCAAGGTCGAAGAGGCGGCGGAAGTCGCGGAGGCCGCCAAGTGACCGCTCGTATCGGCGTCGTCACTTTCCCGGGGAGCCTCGACGACCAGGACACCCGGCGCGCGATCCGCCTCGCCGGCGCCGAGCCGGTCGCCCTCTGGCACAAGGACAAGGACCTCAAGCAGGTCGACGCCGTGGTGCTGCCCGGCGGCTTCTCCTACGGCGACTACCTGCGGGCCGGTGCCATCTCCCGGTTCTCGCCCGTGATGGAGACCGTCATCGAGCAGGCGCGGGCCGGACTGCCGGTCCTCGGCATCTGCAACGGCTTCCAGGTCCTCACCGAGGCCCACCTGCTGCCGGGCGCGATGCTCGGCAACGACCACCTCCACTTCATCTGCCGCGACCAGAAGCTGCGGGTGGAGAACACGGAGACCGCCTGGACCGGCGACTACCGCCCCGGCCAGGAGATCAGCATCCCGCTGAAGAACATGGACGGCCGGTACGTCGCCGATGCCTACACGCTCGACCGGCTGGAGGCCGAGGGCAGGGTCGTCTTCCGGTACCTGGTCCGCGGCGAGACCGCCGACGGCTACGGCAACCCGAACGGCTCCCTGCGGGACATCGCCGGCATCACCAACGAGGCGGGCAACGTCGTCGGCCTCATGCCGCACCCCGAGCACGCCGTGGAACCGCTGATCGGCACCGGCCGCACCGACGGCCTTCCCTTCTTCACCTCGATCCTCAAGAAGCTGGTCAACGCATGAGCCGGACGCCTCTGGACACGGTCGAGCACGCGGCCGCGACCCCCGACGTCGAGCTGCCCTGGGCCGAACTCGGCCTGAAGAAGGACGAGTACGAGCGGGTCGTCGAGATCCTGGGCCGCCGCCCGACCGGCGCCGAACTCGCCATGTACTCCGTCATGTGGTCCGAGCACTGCTCGTACAAGTCCTCCAAGGTCCATCTGCGCCAGTTCGGCGAGAAGGCCCCCGAGTCCGACGCGCTCCTCGTGGGCATCGGCGAGAACGCCGGCGTCGTGGACGTCGGCCAGGGCTACGCCGTGACCTTCAAGGTCGAGTCGCACAACCACCCCTCCTACGTCGAGCCCTACCAGGGCGCGGCCACCGGCGTCGGTGGCATCGTCCGCGACATCATCGCGATGGGCGCCCGCCCGGTCGCCGTGGTCGACCCGCTGCGCTTCGGCGCCGCCGACCACCCCGACACCAAGCGGGTGCTGCCCGGCGTCGTCGCCGGCATCGGCGGCTACGGCAACTGCCTGGGCCTGCCCAACATCGGTGGCGAGGTCGTCTTCGACGCCTGCTACCAGGGCAACCCGCTGGTCAACGCCGGCGCCATCGGCGTGATGCGGCACGAGGACATCCACCTGGCCAAGGCGTCCGGCGCCGGCAACAAGGTCATCCTGTACGGCGCCAGGACCGGCGGCGACGGCATCGGCGGCGCCTCCATCCTGGCCTCCGAGACCTTCGACGACGCGAAGCCGTCCAAGCGCCCGGCCGTCCAGGTCGGCGACCCCTTCCAGGAGAAGCTCCTCATCGAGTGCACCCTGGAGGCCTTCCAGGAGAAGCTCGTCGTCGGCATCCAGGATCTGGGCGCGGCCGGCCTGTCCTGCGCCACCTCCGAACTGGCGTCGAACGGTTCCGGCGGCATGCGGGTGACCCTGGACGACGTACCGCTGCGCGACTCGACCCTCTCGCCCGAGGAGATCCTCATGAGCGAGTCGCAGGAACGCATGTGCGCGGTCGTCGAGCCGGCGAAGGTCGACCGCTTCCTGGAGATCTGCGCCAAGTGGGACGTCATCGCCACGGTGATCGGGGAGGTGACCGACGGCGACCGCCTGGAGATCTACTGGCACGGCGGCAAGATCGTCGACGTCGACCCGCGCACCGTCGCGCACGAGGGCCCGGTGTACGAGCGCCCCTACGCCCGCCCGTCCTGGCAGGACGAGCTCCAGGCGGACGACGCGAACAAGCTGCCCCGGCCCGCGACCGCCGAGGAACTGCGGGACCAGGTTCTGCGGCTGGTGGCCTCCCCGAACCAGGCGTCCAAGAAGTGGATCACCTCGCAGTACGACCACTTCGTGCAGGGCAACACGGTGCTGGCCCAGCCGGAGGACTCCGGCATGATCCGCATCGACGAGGAGACCGGACTCGGCGTCGCCATCGCCACGGACGGCAACGGCCGCTACGCCAAGCTCGACCCGTACACGGGCGCGCAGCTGGCGCTCGCGGAGGCCTACCGCAACGTGGCGACGACCGGCGCGCGGCCCCTCGCGATCTCCGACTGCCTGAACTTCGGCTCGCCCGAGGACCCCGCCGTGATGTGGCAGTTCGCGGAGGCGGTACGCGGCCTCGCGGACGGCTGCCGGCAGCTGGGCACGCCCGTGACCGGCGGCAACGTGTCCCTGTACAACCAGACGGGCGAGGTGGCGATCCACCCCACCCCGGTCGTGGCGGTGCTGGGCGTCATCGACGACGTGGCCCGCCGCACCCCCGTCGCCTTCCAGGAGGAGGGCCAGCTGCTCTACCTCCTCGGCGACACCCGCGAGGAGTTCGGCGGCTCGGCCTGGTCCCAGGTGATCCACGACCACCTGGGCGGTCTGCCGCCGGCCGTGGACCTGGAGCGTGAGCGGCTGCTCGCCGAGATCCTGATCTCCGCCTCCCGCGACGGCATGATCGACTCCGCGCACGACCTGTCGGACGGCGGTCTGATCCAGGCGGTCGTCGAGTCGGCCCTGCTCGGCGGAAAGGGCGCGCGCCTGGTCGTACCGGACGGCCTGGACGCCTTCACCTTCCTCTTCTCCGAGTCGGCCGGCCGCGCGCTCGTCGCGGTGCCCCGCTCGGAGGAGGTCCGCTTCAACGACATGTGCGGCGCGCGGGGCCTGCCGGCCACCCGCATCGGCGTGGTGGACGCGGACGCGGTCGAGCTCCAGGGCGAGTTCACCCTCCCCCTGACCCACCTGACCCAGGCCCACGAATCAACAATCCCAACCCTCCTGACCTAACCCCACCCCCGCGCCCCAAAAGGGGCGCGGGGAACACCGCATCTGACGGACGGGGCCCGCCCCCGAAGGGGCGCGGGGAACTGCGCGCCCAGCCACAACAAACCCGCACCCGCCCCGACGACCGTTCCTCACAGGGGCGCGGGGAACTGCGCAACCAGCCACAACAAACCCGCACCCGCCCACCCACTGACCCCAATCCCTCGTAGGCGCACCCCAGCCACAACCAACCCCACCCTTCCAAACGCACCCCCCTCCAACCCCCGGCCAACCCAGCGGAGCGATGCGTACACGGACCTACAACCCCGCCCGCACCCGCACGGCGGTCCTCGCCCAGCTGGGCGCCGTACGGGAAGCCGTCCGCACCCTCACCCCCGGACAGCTCGCGCTTCCCACGAGGCTCGGCGACTGGACCGTACGCGAACTCGTCGCGCACATCGGGATGGCGGTCACGGCGATCGGCCGCTCCCTCGACCGACCGGAGCCGGCCCGGCAGGACACCGTGCTGCTCGACTGGCCGTTCGCGACGGCCGCCAACTCCGCCGCCATCGCGGAGTTCACCCGCGGCCTCGTCGAGCGCCACCCCGATCTCGACGCCTACCTCGCGGACGTCGAGCGCGACCTCGTCGCCCGGCTCGACGCGCACCCCGGCAGCCGGATCCTGGAGACCAACGCCGGCGCCCTGCCGCTCGCCGACTACCTCGTCACCCGGGCCGTCGAACTCGTCGTCCACACCGACGACCTGAACGCCGCCGTGCCCGGCCTGGAGGTGCCCCACGACCGGCAGGCCCTCGCCGCGGCGACCCGCCTCCTCGCCGACGCCCTCGCGGTGAAGGCGCCCGGCGGCTCCACCGAGGTGCGCGTTCCGCCGTACGCCGTCGTGCAGTGCGTCGAGGGCACCCGGCACACCCGTGGCACTCCGCCCAACGTTGTCGAGACCGACCCGCTGACCTGGATCCGGCTCGCCACGGGGCGGCTGGCCTGGGCGGACGCCGTGGCGGACGCGAAGGTCAGCGCGAGCGGCGAGCGCGCGGACCTCGGCGGGCTGCTGCCGCTGATGTCGTAGCGCGAACGGACGACGGCGACCCCGAAGACCACCGTCCGCGACGCCCATATCACTCTGGGCACTCCCGCCACCACCCGAATGATGTGCGACGCCTCACTCATACCCGCGGAAAAGAGCCTGCTGCGCCTCTTCGGCGACCCGGGTCGGCCACCGCCTGGATCACCGCAACCTCGCGCTGACCAGCGAAAACAGCGAGACCGTGACCGCGGTGGCGGAACGGCGGTGGATGACGAACACGCATCTTCGGGGCATTAGCCAATTCGGACCAGTGGTCGATCTCGCCTACACTCGGTGCCGTGCCACGTGGTGACGGTCGACTCAATCACGATCTGCTCCCCGGCGAGAAAGGCCCTCAGGACGCGTGTGGCGTCTTCGGGGTCTGGGCGCCGGGCGAAGAGGTCGCAAAGCTCACGTACTTCGGGCTCTACGCCCTCCAGCACCGGGGTCAGGAATCCGCGGGAATCGCGGTCAGCAACGGCTCCCAGATCCTCGTCTTCAAGGACATGGGACTGGTCTCCCAGGTCTTCGACGAGACCTCGCTCGGTTCGCTCCAGGGTCATATCGCGGTCGGACACGCCCGCTACTCGACCACCGGCGCCTCCGTGTGGGAGAACGCCCAGCCGACGTTCCGTGCCACGGCGCACGGCTCGATCGCGCTCGGCCACAACGGCAACCTGGTCAACACGGCGCAGCTCGCCGAGATGGTCGCCGACCTGCCGAAGGACACCAACGGCCGCTCGACCCGGGTCGCGGCCACCAACGACACCGACCTGCTCACGGCCCTCCTCGCCGCGCAGGCCGACGAGGACGGCAAGCCGCTGACCATCGAGGAGGCCGCGCATACGGTCCTTCCCAAGGTCAAGGGCGCCTTCTCGCTCGTCTTCATGGACGAGCACACCCTGTACGCCGCCCGCGACCCGCAGGGCATCCGCCCGCTGGTGCTGGGCCGCCTGGAACGCGGCTGGGTCGTCGCCTCGGAGACCGCCGCCCTCGACATCACGGGCGCCAGCTTCGTCCGTGAGATAGAGCCCGGCGAGTTCGTGGCCATCGACGAGAACGGCCTGCGTACATCGCGATTCGCGGAAGCGAAGCCCAAGGGCTGTGTCTTCGAGTATGTGTATCTGGCCCGCCCGGACACCGACATCGCCGGCCGGAACGTGTACCTCTCCCGCGTCGAGATGGGCCGCCGCCTCGCCAAGGAGGCGCCGGTCGACGCCGACCTGGTCATAGCGACCCCGGAGTCCGGCACCCCGGCCGCCATCGGCTACGCGGAGGCCAGCGGGATCCCGTTCGGCGCCGGCCTCGTCAAGAACGCCTACGTCGGCCGGACCTTCATCCAGCCCTCGCAGACCATCCGCCAGATCGGCATCCGCCTGAAGCTGAACCCGCTCAAGGAAGTCATCAGGGGCAAGCGCCTGGTCGTCGTCGACGACTCCATCGTGCGCGGCAACACCCAGCGCGCCCTGGTCCGCATGCTCCGCGAGGCGGGCGCGGCCGAGGTCCACATCCGGATCTCCTCGCCCCCCGTGAAGTGGCCCTGCTTCTTCGGTATCGACTTCGCCACTCGCGCGGAGCTGATCGCCAACGGCATGTCCATCGACGAGATCGGCACCTCGCTGGGCGCCGACTCCCTGGCCTACATCTCCATCGACGGCATGATCGAGGCGACCACCATCGCCAAGCCGAACCTGTGCCGCGCCTGCTTCGACGGCGAGTACCCGATGGAACTCCCGGACCCCGAGCTGCTCGGCAAGCAGCTCCTGGAGACCGAGCTGGCGGCCGGCACGGCCGCCCCGGCCGCAGTCGACGCGATCCGTCGCCCGTAACACCTGCCGTACGACACGAAAGTCACAGTCATGCCTGAGACCACTGGTGCCAGCTACGCAGCCGCGGGCGTCGACATCGAAGCGGGCGACCGCGCCGTCGAGCTGATGAAGGAGTGGGTGAAGAAGACCCGGCGTCCCGAGGTCCTCGGCGGCCTCGGCGGCTTCGCCGGCCTCTTCGACGCCTCCGCGCTCAAGGGGTACGAGCGCCCGCTGCTGGCCTCCGCCACCGACGGCGTCGGCACGAAGGTCGACATCGCCCGCCGGCTCGGTGTGTACGACACCATCGGCCACGACCTGGTCGCGATGGTCATGGACGACATTGTGGTGTGCGGCGCCGAGCCGCTGTTCATGACCGACTACATCTGCGTCGGCAAGGTGCACCCGGAGCGGGTGGCGGCCCTCGTGAAGGGCATCGCGGAGGGCTGTGTGCTGGCCGGCTGCGCCCTGGTCGGCGGCGAGACGGCCGAACACCCGGGCCTGCTGGGCGAGGACGACTTCGACGTCGCCGGCGCCGGCACGGGCGTCGTGGAGGCCGACCGGCTGCTCGGCGCGGATCTTATCCGTACGGGTGACACGGTGATCGCCATTGCGTCCTCCGGTCTTCACTCGAACGGGTACTCCCTGGTCCGTCATGTGCTGCTGAACCAGGCCGGGCTGTCCCTGGACGCCCGGATCGAGGAGTTCGGCCGCACCCTCGGCGAGGAGCTGCTGGAGCCGACGAAGATCTACTCCCTGGACTGCCTGGCCCTGACCCGCACCGCCGAGGTGCACGCCTTCAGCCATGTGACCGGCGGCGGGCTCGCCGCCAACCTCGCACGCGTGATCCCGGACGGGCTGCACGCGGTCGTCGACCGCGCCACCTGGACTCCGGGCCCGGTCTTCGACCTGGTCGGCAGGACCGGCGACGTCGAGCGGCTGGAGCTGGAGAAGACCCTCAACATGGGCGTCGGCATGATCGCGATCGTGCCGCAGGAGTCGACGGACGTGGCCCTGGCGACGCTGGCCGACCGCGGGGTCGAGGCCTGGGTGGCGGGCGAGATCACCGACCGGGGTGAGCACACCACGGGCGCGCAACTGGTGGGTGACTACGCGTAGACCCGGCCGGGCGGTCCGGGGCCGGAGGCCCGTGCGGACAGCAAGAAACCCGGTCCGGTGCCAAGGGCCCCGGACCGGGAAGGAGCGGCTGAGCCGCTGCCGACGTCACGCGCCGCGACGGTGTTGCGAGGACTGACCGTCCTCGTCCTCCTCGTCGTCGTCCTCATAGAGGTCGGCGTACCGTGAATACAGGTCGTCGTCATGCTCATCGTCCTCGAAGCGGTCGCCGTTCGGCGACTGGTTCGACGTCGATGCGCCCAGCTCCTCGGCCAGGCGTGAGAGGTCCGTCCCACCGCTGTTGTACTTCAGCTGGCGGGCGACCTTCGTCTGCTTGGCCTTGGCCCGGCCGCGCCCCATGGCTCGACCCCCTCAACGACGGGGCTCGACGGCCCCAGAGTCTGACACGCGTTCATGATCCGGAACGGACTCTCCGTGGAGAGGCCGGTCCGTAGGGCTTCCACGGTACCTGAGCCCGCGCCCATACGGTACGTCGCCCGCAGGAAGCGCGTGTGCGCAGGACCGTCGAGGCGCCCCGTCCTCGCTGGTCAGTGGCGATTTTAACCACTTATCCGGGGGCGACCCGCCGGTTGAAGTGAGAGTTCTCTCCAACTTGCCGCCGGCGGGTACCGGTCAAACGTGCGATCGGGTCCGGCCGGGTGCGCTCAGCAGGTCCGGTGAAGTCCGCTGCGGTTCGGCAGCGCCCTGAAGGGGCGCGGGGAACTGCGCGACCAGCCACGATGGTGCCGCGGACGACCGACGGCACCTCGCGGCATCTCCAGCGGAGCGCTCAGCGCGCGGTGCGGGCCTCCGCCATCCGCTGCTCGGCGATCCGGTCGGCCGCGGCAGCCGGCGGAATCCCGTCCTCCTTCGCACGTGCGAATATGGCCAGCGTGGTGTCGAAGATCTTCGCCGCCTTCGCCTTGCACCGGTCGAAGTCGAACCCGTGCAGCTCGTCGGCGACCTGGATGACCCCGCCGGCGTTCACCACGTAGTCCGGCGCGTAGAGGATCCCGCGGTCGGCGAGGTCCTTCTCCACGCCCGGGTGGGCGAGCTGGTTGTTGGCGGCGCCGCACACCACCTTGGCGGTGAGCACGGGCACGCTGTGGTCGCTGAGGGCGCCGCCGAGCGCGCACGGGGCATAGACGTCGAGCCCCTCGGCCCGGATCAGCGCGTCGGTGTCGGCCACCGCGGTCACGCCCTCGGGATGCTGCTCCAGGATGCGCCGCACGGCCTCCTCGCGCACGTCCGTGATCACGACCTCGGCGCCCTCGTCCCGCAGATGCCGCACCAGGTGCCGGCCGACCTTGCCGACCCCGGCGACGCCGACCCGGCGCCCGCGCAGCGACGGGTCGCCCCACAGATGCTGGGCCGAGGCGCGCATGCCCTGGTAGACACCGAAGGCGGTGAGGACGGAGGAGTCGCCCGCGCCGCCGTTCTCGGGGGAACGGCCGGTGGCCCAGCGGCACTCGCGCGCCACGACGTCCATGTCGGCGACGTAGGTGCCGACATCGCACGCGGTGACGTACCGCCCGCCGAGCGAGGCCACGAACCGCCCGTAGGCGAGCAGCAGCTGCTCGGACTTGTCCCGCTCCGGGTCGCCGATGATCACGGCCTTCCCGCCGCCGTGGTCGAGGCCGGCCATGGCGTTCTTGTACGACATCCCGCGGGCGAGGTTGAGGGCGTCGGCGACGGCCTCCGCCTCGGTCGCGTACGGATAGAAGCGGGTCCCGCCGAGCGCGGGGCCCAGGGCGGTGGAGTGGATGGCGATGACGGCCTTGAGGCCGCTGGCGCGGTCCTGGCAGAGCACGACTTGCTCATGTCCCCCCTGGTCCGAGTGGAACAGGGTGTGCAGGACGCCGTTGGTCACGTCGGTCACTGTGGTGACTCCCGGGTAAGTAGCGGCGAGTGGAGACGGGTCTCCCGTGCAGGTGGCGGGATGCCGTGGCACGAGCGTAGAGCCTGGGCCGCCCGCCGACCGCACAGTGTTCAGGATCACCTTGACGCGTCGTCCGCCCGCCCGTGGCCATGGCAGGATTTCCAGGGGTTTCCCTACGTCCGAGAGCCGCTCGGACGGGTCCGAGTGCGGGTCCCGCACGCGTTTCGAGCCGGGTCCGATGGGGAGGGAGCAGGCGTGCCCAAGGTGTCCTCGGTGATCGTCCCCTACGCGACGTACCTGCGTGTGTACGAACCGCTGGCCGCCTTCCCGGAGCCGGAGCGCGGCCACTGGGCGCGCTACGCCCGCCGCCCCGACCGTCCTTCCTACCAGGACGAGCTCCGCCGCTCCCTGGCCGATCTGCTGCCCACCCCGCCGATGCCGGTGCCGGTGCACGAGAGCGGCGACGCCTTCGTGCTGGACGTCGACGGGGTGGTCTGCGTCTGCCCCTGGCGCACCCGGCTGCGCGGCTGGCAGGCCCTCGGTGAGCTGGCCGAGGAACTGCCGCCGCCGGTCCTGGACGCGGTCCTGCCCCCGCTCGTGCGCCGCCAGGCGACCCAGGACTACGAGCGCTGGCTCACCCGTAACCCCGACGCCCGCCCCTGGATCCGCACGGCCACCTGGCAGGTGCCGCTGAGCTGGTTCGTGCTGGTCTCCGACGAGGAGCGGGAGTACACCGAGGGAGCCGACGAGAAGGCGCCGCTGCTGCGCTACCGCACGCCGATGGTGCAGGCGCGGCGCCGGGTCGCACGGGCGCTGCGCACGCTCAAGGACGCGATCGAGGAGGGCCCGCTGATCGACGGCGTGGTGGACGTCGGGCGCTGGCTGGAGGAGTTCCACCCGCGCTCGCTGGTGGAACTGGACTACGGCGGTCTGGTGCACGCGGTGCCGGCGGGCGAGCTGGCGGGTGACCACTCGGCGGCCGACGTGGCCGAGGGCATCGACGCGCTGCGCCGGGGCGACGGGGCCGCCGCGGGGGAGGCGTACGGCCGGCTCGTGGAGCGCTGGCGGACGGTCCGGGATCTTCGCTCGGCAAACTGACATGATGTCAGAGGTGATGTAGGTCACGGCCGTGGCGGCAGGGACCGCGTACGGTCGAGGACGCTTCCCGGCGTGACGGGATGTTGGCCCCGATCCGGGCTTTTGCGTCAAGCGTGATGGACCGCACTTTACCTGGCCCTTGCGTCTCTTGCCCCTCCTCATGCCAAAATAGGACAAGGAGTCCGGGAAGGACTCAGCATTGCGCGCTTTAGGGGGGGGTCTGGTGACTCCTCGACGCCAGTGTGACTGATCGTCACACTGGCGTGACTGTCCGCTATGGCACGGTCCATCGGCTTCCGTCGGTGATGAACACCTGGGAGGGCAATTCCATCGGTTTGGCCGACGCGGCTGGACGGATGGTGTAGTTGTAGTGCCGAGGACAAGCCGTTCGTCCTATAACCGACTCGACTCGCGTCCGCCATTTCGGGCAACGCGGGTCAAGGTGCAGAATTTAGAGGAAAGAACCGAGAAGGTTCGGTTCTCCCGAGGAGGCCGCTCATGACCGCTCGCACCCCTGATGCCGAGCCGCTGCTGACCCCGGCTGAGGTCGCCACGATGTTCCGCGTTGACCCGAAGACGGTCACGCGGTGGGCGAAGGCCGGAAAGCTCACGTCGATCCGTACGCTCGGCGGGCACCGCCGCTACCGCGAGGCCGAGGTCCGCGCACTGCTCGCGGGCATCCCGCAGCAGCGCAGCGAGGCCTGAACAACTTCATAACCGGGCAATACGGCTGGTTCCCCCAATCGGTCGAGGCGCCCGGAACCCTAGCTCCAAGCGACGCGGGACCTGCCCCAACAGGGCCCACGCCCAAGCCGATCAGAACGTTCTAGGCAGCGACACAGGGTGCGTCGTCGATCGCGCTGGACTCCGCCGGGTCCAGCGCGATCTTTTTTGTGCGCCGGCGGCCGGGGCGACGAGGAACCTGTGAGCGGGCTTGTCGGAGTCTGGGGAGGGGTGTCGGATCCGCTGTGGATGACCCCAGAGAGGGGTGCAATTGCACATATTAAATTGACCAGTTGTAGGTCGGGTGTAAACGGCACCGTTTCAGGAACTCTTGCGGTGACACCCGTCACACGTCTGGACACTTGTCGCCACCGGTCACGATGCGCTAGAGAAGACCGCCCGCCACTCGCGCCCGAACCGGCCCACGGCCCAGCAGCCCACCGTGGCAAGGGTGTTGAGGCCGCGACGATCACGCCGGGAGAGGGCTCTCGTCCTCGGCGGCGCCCTCGGGAGCCTCGGCGGCCCGCGGAGCGGAATCCATCGCCAGACGCAGCAGACGGTGGCACACCGCGCAATGGCGGGTCAGATGCCGGTAGGACGAAGCCGCCGACAGATGCGCCCTGAGAAGCGCCCGCGTCTCGTGCCTCGCCACTGCGGCCATACGCCACCTCCACAGGCCCGCACAGGAGGACGAGCCCTGCTCCCTGGGTACCGGCGGAAAGTGACGCCGTCAAGGGCGCCCCCGCCCCGTCCAGCCGCGCACGGAAGCACAAAAAGGGCCCGCCCCCTTGCGGGAAGCGAACCCTTGTGCACTGCGGTCCTGACGGGATTTGAACCCGCGGCCTCCACCTTGACAGGGTGGCGAGCACTCCAAACTGCTCCACAGGACCTTGTGCAGCGGCGCCATTCGTGCGGTGCGCTGCGAGAAGAGACTGTACAGGAGGGTGCGCCCCCCGGTCGAACTCACCCAGCGTACCGACGCGATCACGGAACCGCGGCGTCGATCGCCTTCACGATCCGCTTGTCCGAGACCGGATACGCCGTGCCGAGCGCATGCGCGAAATAGCTCACCCGAAGCTCCTCGATCATCCACCGGATGTCCAGAACCACAGCCGGCACCGGACGGCCCTGCGGGAACTGCTCCAGCAGCCACGCGTACTCGTCCTGCATCTCGTGCACCTTCTCCATGCGCGTGGTGTCCCGCTGGACACCCGTCGCCATCTGCTGGAGCCGCCGGTCGGCCGCCACCAGGTAGCGCATCAGGTCCGGCAGCCGCCGCACCCCCGCCCACGTCACGAAGCCCGGCTTCACCAGAGCGTCCAACTGGGCCCTGACGTCCGCCAGATTCGGCAGCAGCGCCGGGCTGCGCACAGCCTTCAGCCGGCGCTCACACGACTGCCAGGCAGCCAGCACCTGCTGCACCTGACCGACCGTCCGCACCGTCATGTCGACGATCTCCGCGCGCACCTTGTCGTACAGCTTCCGGTACGACTCCTCGTCCCACGCCGGACCACCGAAATCGGCGATCAGCCGGTCCGCCGCCGCCATCGCACAGTCGTCGAACAACGCCTGCACGGAACCATGCGGATTCGCCGACAGCGCGAGCTTCTGGGCGTTCGTCAGGCGATCGCTCGCGAATTTCGCGGGACTGACCGGAATATTGCGCAAGATCAGCCGCCGCGTGCCCCGCCACATCGCCTCGGCCTGCTCCGCCTCCGTGTCGAAGAGCCGCACCGACACCGTGTCCCCGTCGTCCACCAGCGCCGGATACGCCTTCACCGGCTGGCCGGCCCGACGCGTCTCGAAGACCCGGGTGAGCGCCCCTATCGTCCAGTCGGCCAACCCCGAACGCTCCAGCGACTCACCGCCGGTCCGCACCGCCGTCGCCGCCGCGGCCTGCGACAGCGCCTTCCTGGCCCGCGGCCTCAACCGCAGCCGCAACGCCTCCAGATCCTTGTCCTCGGCGAGCTTGCGGCGCCGCTCGTCAACGATCCGGAACGTGACCTTCAGATGGTCGGGGACCTTCGACCAGTCAAAGTCGTCCGCCTCGAACGGCACCCCCACCATCCGCTTCAGCTCACGCGCCATCGTGACCGCCAGCGGCTCCTGCAGAGGCACAGCCCGCTCCAGGAACGCCCGCGCATAATTCGGCGCGGGCACATAGTTCCGCCGGATCGGCTTCGGCAGCGAACGGATCAGCTCCGTCACCACCTCCTCACGCAGCCCCGGGATCTGCCAGTCGAAACCCTCCGCCGTGACCTGATTGAGCACCTGCAATGGGATGTGCACGGTCACACCGTCCGCATCCGCACCCGGCTCGAACTGATACGTCACCCGGAACGTGAGCGGCCCCTGACGCCAGGCATCGGGATAATCCGCCTTGGTGACCGCCTCCGCCGACTCACGGATCAGCATCTCCCGCTCGAAGTCCAGGAACTCCGGCTGCTCCTGCCGCTGCCGCTTCCACCAGGAATCGAAATGCGCCCCGGACACCACATGCTCCGGCACCCGCTGGTCATAGAAGTCGAACAACGTGTCGTCATCCACGACGATGTCCCGGCGCCGCGCCCGATGCTCCAGCTCCTCGACCTCGCTGAGCAGCCTGCGGTTGTCCGCGAAGAACTTGTGAGGCGTACGCCAGTCACCCTCGACCAGCGCATTCCGGATGAACAGCTCGCGGCTCACCTCCGGATCGATCCGGCCGTAGTTGACCTTACGGTCGGCGACGATCGGGACGCCGTACAACGTCACCTTCTCGTACGCCACCACCGCCGCCTGATCCTTCTCCCAATGCGGCTCGCTGTACGTCCGCTTCACCAGATGACCGGCCAGCGGCTCGACCCACTCCGGTTCGATCCTGGCGTTGACCCGCGCCCAGAGCCGGCTCGTCTCCACCAGCTCCGCCGACATCACGAACCGCGGCGGCTTCCGGAACAACGCCGACCCCGGGAAGATCGCGAACTTCGCGTTCCGGGCACCCAGATACTCGTTCTTCGCGCCGCCCTTCCCGCTCTCCCCGCCGGCGCTCTTCACATCCTTCATGCCGACATGCGACAACAGACCGGCCAGCAACGAGACATGAATACGGTCCGCGGGCGCATCCTCCTCGTTCAGATGGATACCCATCTGCTTGGCGACAGTGCGCAACTGCGTATAGATGTCCTGCCACTCACGGATACGCAGAAAATTCAGGAACTCCTGCTTGCACATCCGGCGGAACGACGACGAACCCCGCTCCTTCTGCTGCTCACGCACGTAACGCCACAGATTCAGAAAAGCGAGGAAATCACTCGTCTCGTCCTTGAACCGGGCATGCAGCTGATCGGCCTGAGCCTGCTTGTCCGCCGGACGCTCCCGCGGATCCTGAATGGACAGCGCGGCCGCCACGACCATGACCTCACGCACACAGCCGTTGCGGTCGGCCTCCAGGACCATACGCGCCAACCGCGGGTCGACAGGCAACTGAGCCAGCTTCCGGCCCGCCTGCGTCAGCCGCCTACGCGGATCCTTCTGCGCCGGGTCGAGCGCACCCAGCTCCTCGAGCAACTGCACACCATCACGGATATTGCGATGATCCGGCGGATCGATGAACGGGAACTTCTCGATGTCCCCGAGACCCGCCGCAGTCATCTGCAGGATCACCGAAGCCAGGTTGGTACGCAGAATCTCGGCATCGGTGAACTCCGGCCGGGCATTGAAATCGTCCTCGGAGTACAACCGGATACAGATGCCGTCGGACGTACGACCACAACGGCCCTTGCGCTGGTTCGCACTCGCCTGCGAGACCGCCTCGATCGGCAGCCGCTGCACCTTCGTACGGTGACTGTAACGGGAGATACGGGCGAAACCAGGATCAATGACGTACTTGATACCCGGCACAGTGAGGGACGTCTCCGCCACATTCGTCGCCAGCACGATCCGGCGGCCCGAGTGCGGCTGGAAGACCCGATGCTGCTCCGCGTGCGACAGCCGCGCGTACAGCGGCAGGATCTCCGTGAACCGGTACTTCTTCTTCTCCAGCGCGTCCGCGGTGTCCCGGATCTCCCGCTCGCCGGAGAGAAAGACGAGGACATCGCCACGGCCCTCCGCCATCAGCTCCTCAACCGCGTCCGTGATCGCCGTGATCTGATCCCGGTCGGTGTCCTCGCCGTCCTCCTCCAGCAGCGGCCGGTACCGCACCTCCACCGGATACGTCCGCCCGCTGACCTCCACGATCGGCGCATCACCGAAATGCCGGGAGAACCGCTCCGGGTCGATGGTCGCCGAGGTGATGACGACCTTCAGATCCGGCCGCCTCGGCAACAGCTGAGCCAGATACCCGAGCAGGAAATCGATGTTCAGAGACCGCTCGTGCGCCTCATCGATGATGATCGTGTCGTAGGCCCGCAACTCGCGGTCGGTCTGGATCTCGGCGAGCAGGATGCCGTCCGTCATCAGCTTGATGAACGTACCGTCCGGATCGACCTGATCGGTGAAACGCACCTTCCAGCCCACCGACTCACCGAGCGGCGACCTCAGCTCCTCCGCCACCCGCTCGGCGACCGTACGAGCAGCGATCCGACGAGGCTGAGTGTGCCCGATCATCCCGCGCACACCACGGCCCAGCTCCAGACAGATCTTCGGGATCTGCGTCGTCTTGCCGGAACCCGTCTCACCGGCGACGATCACGACCTGATGATCACGGATGGCCGCCGCGATCTCGTCCTTCTTCTGGCTGACCGGCAACTGCTCGGGATAGCCGACCACCGGCACACGCGACCGCCGACCGGCCATGCGCGCCTCGGCCGACACGACCTCGGCCTCGATCTCGGCAAGAACAGCGGCACGCGCCTCCGGCTTACGGATCTTGCGCGCACCTTCGAGCCTGCGTCCGAGCCGATGCGCATCACGCAACGACAACTCGGTCAGGCGGGGGGCGAGGCCCCCGAGCGTGTGTGCCCCGGGGGCAGGATGCGTAGACATACGCGGTCCAGGATCTCATCCCGGAGAAATCCATGGCTAACGGATTTGAACCGCCCAGGAACGCCCCCGAAGCCATCGACGGGGGCGAGCTGCGAGCCGGAGAGGCTGCTCTCGGGTAGTGGACGCGGACGCTCGTACTCAGCTGAACGTGCACCACCGGGTACACGACAAGGCCCCGATCCGAAGATCGGGGCCTCTGCTGTGGCTGGGGCCGGGGTCGAACCGGCGACCTATCGCTTTTCAGGCGATCGCTCGTACCAACTGAGCTACCCAGCCGTCAAGACCTTTTGTAAGGTCTTTGCGGTCCTGACGGGATTTGAACCCGCGGCCTCCACCTTGACAGGGTGGCGAGCACTCCAAACTGCTCCACAGGACCTTGCGTTGTGTGCGACAGTGTCGCACACAGTGTTGCGTGCCCCCAACGGGATTCGAACCCGTGCTACCGCCTTGAAAGGGCGGCGTCCTAGGCCGCTAGACGATGAGGGCTATCGGCCCGCCTGGCGCTTCTCAGCGCGTCGGGGACGTGAGAAGCATATGGGATGGCGGGGAGTATCGCCAAAACGGTTTACGAGCCGGAGGGAGCGGGGGTCCGGGAGGGTGTACCGGGCGCCGTGGGGGTCGGGTTCGCGCCGGGCAGGTTCTCCTCCGGGAGGTGGCGGCTGACCTCGGCGGTCGTCAGCCCCAGCCCGCCCAGTTTGATCTCGTCCCAGGCCTGGAGGCGCCGGCTGTCCCGGTCGAAGTAGAGGATCGAGGCCTCGATCGGGTCCGGGTGGCGGCCCTCCACGGCGCGCAGACCGCTGCCGCCGGTCGACCCTTCGACGCGCAGCCGGGTGCCGTACTTCATGACCTCTGTCTGTTCGTGGTGCAGATGGCCGGCGAGGACGAGGGGCACCTCGCCGTCGGTCTCCCGGGCCGCGGAGGGCTCATGGGCGATGGCCACGTCCACCGGTGTGCCGGCTGCCCGCTGGTCGCGCAGCGCCGTGGCCAGCCGGTCCCCGGCGAGTTGTTCGGCCCGGTCACCGCCGGGTGCGGTCGAGCGGTCGGGGGTGAACTGTGGGTCGCCGATGCCGGCGAAGCGCAGACCGGCCAGGGTCTGTGCCCGGCCGTCGTCGAGGACGTGCACGTTCTTCATGCGTTCCAGGTAGCGCTGGGTCTGGCGGGAGTCGTGGTTGCCGCGGACCCAGACGTAGGGCACGCCGAGGTTGGCGATGGGGTCCAGGAAGCCGTTCTCGGCGGCTGTGCCGTGGTCCATGGTGTCGCCGGAGTCGACGATCACGTTCACTTCGTACTGCTCCACCAGTGAGGCGATGATCTTCCAGCTGGCCGGGTTGAGGTGGATGTCGGAGACGTGCAGGACTCGGATGGTGGTGGGGTCCGGCTGGTAGGCGGGGAGTGTGGAGGTGACGTCGTACAGCTTGGTCACGTTGGTCACCAGGCGGGCCAATTCCTTCTGGTAGACGTCGAATTCGGTGACGATGCTGCGGGCGTTGCCGACGACGGAGGGTGCGGAGGAGAGCAGGCCGGAGAACTTGGGTTCCAGGACGGACGTGGGGTTCCAGGTGGCGTACGCGGTGGCGCCCGAGGCGGTGAGGAGGGCGAGGGCCAGGCCGCCTGCGGTGAGGGCGCGGCGGGGGCGGCGGTAGACGGCGAGGCCGAGCGCGGTGGCGCCGGTGACGACGGCGACGCCGGAGCGGACGGCGAGGTCGAGTGTGCCGTGTGCGACGTCGCGGGTGACTTCGTCCTGGAGGCTGGAGAGCCGTTCGGGGTGGTCGACCAGGGCTTGGGAGCGCAGCGGGTCGAGTTGGTCGATGTTCACGTCGAGGCGGACGGGTGCGATGTGGCTGTCGAGGGTCAGTGCGCCCAGCGGGGAGACGTTGATCTTTGTGCCGCCGGTGAGTGAGGGGCGCAGGGTCATGGTCGTGTTCATGGGGCCGATGGGTGCCCGTACGTTGCCGACGATCAGTAGTCCCAGCCAGGCGCCGACGAGGACGACTGCTGTCAGGCCGAGGGTGCGGGCCCAGGGGTGTGGGCGGGGGGTGAGTTCGAGGGCGGGTTGGGCGGCGGTGGGTTTCGGTAGGGGGGCGCGGCGGTGCGGCAGAGGGACGAGACGTTTCGGCATGGAGACGCGAACGCGGACCATTGGTCGCGTATGCCCAGGTGCGGGAGTGGATATGCGGCGGTCCGCGGCTCTCCTGCGGCCGTCCCGTACCGGACAATGGCCGTGTGCTGGAGATGACGCGCGAGGAGTTCGAGGAACTGGTCGCTGAGGCGCTCGACCGGATTCCGCCGGAGCTGACGCGGCTGATGGACAACGTGGCGGTGTTCGTCGAGGACGAGCCGCCGGCCGATGATCCCGAGTTGCTCGGGCTGTATGAGGGGACTCCGCTGACGGATCGCGGTGAGTGGTATGCCGGTGTGCTGCCGGACCGGATCACGATCTATCGGGGGCCGACGCTGCGGATGTGTGAGTCGCGGGAGGAGGTCGTGGCGGAGACCGAGGTGACGGTGGTGCATGAAATCGCCCACCATTTCGGGATCGATGACGCCCGTCTGCATGCGCTGGGCTACGGCTGAGTGGGCGGACGCGTGTCCTCTTGTGGGCGGCGGGAGTTGGGCAGGTTGACTTCTTCGCCCGCCCGCCCGCCCGCCCTCGGAGGTGGCTCCCGTGCGCCCCTTGTACGTATCCGTCCGTCTCGCCGCCGCGGTTCTGGTCGTCGCCGCTGCCGCCGGCTGTGTGAGTGTCGGCGCGGACGCCGGCCGGGCCGGGCCGTCGCAGTCCGGCGGGCAGCAGGGCGGGAAGGCGCCCGTCGGTGGTTCGGCGGTGTCCGGCGCCGGTGCCGGGTACGGGGGCGCGGTGGGTGGTGACGGTGAGCGTGGGGGCGACGGGAAGGAGCGGTCCGGGGAGTCGGCGTCCGCGTCGGCCACGCCGTCGGGTCGGGGCAGTGCGTCCGCGGCGCCGGCCGGGCCCGGGCGGAGTGAGCGGCCGCGTGATCCGGTGCCGACGGGGGAGCAGCAGCCTGATCCGCATACGGATGAGCCGACGCCGACGCCGCCGCCTCCCGAGCCGCCGGTCTCGCCGCCTCCGCCGCCGACTGCGGAGCCGTCCTCGTCGGCGCATGAGGAGCCGGGTCCGCAGTTGGTGCAGCGGGAGCCGGCTCCGGCGGCGGGTGCTCCGGTGTAGCCGGGAAGCCTGCTCTCCCGGGGATCGGGGCTCGGTTTGCCTTGGGGGGTGGTGGGTGCGTATGGTGGTAGATCGTTTGATCCCATTTGCCCGGCGCCACTGCAGAGCGCGCCGTGTGGCGCGTTCTCTCCTTTGCCGTGGCTGACTGCATTGAGGCGGTCGTTCTGCGAATCACGGAGTTGACGGGCGCGTGCCGACGAGACTCCGGAAGGTTTCGCATTCGCATGTCCGTGTCCAGTACTGATCATGTCGTCGTGTCCGAGCACATCGAAGACCCTGAGCGCACCGAGGTCGCCCAGACCGACGTGGTGACCGAGGCCGATGAGACCGCCGAGGTCGCCGAGACCGCTGACACTCCCCAGATCACCTTTGCCGACCTCGGGCTGCCCGAGGGTGTCGTGCGCAAGCTCGCGCAGAACGGTGTGACCGTCCCGTTCCCGATCCAGGCCGCGACCATTCCGGACGCCCTGGTCGGCAAGGACATCCTCGGCCGTGGCCGCACCGGCTCCGGCAAGACCCTCTCCTTCGGTCTGCCCACGCTGGCCACGCTGGCGGGCGGCCACACCGCGAAGAAGCGCCCGCGGGCCGTGATCCTCACCCCGACCCGTGAGCTGGCCATGCAGGTCGCCGACGCGCTCCAGCCGTACGGTGACGTCCTCGGCCTGAAGATGAAGGTCGTCTGTGGCGGTACGTCCATGGGCAACCAGATCTACGCCCTGGAGCGGGGCGTCGACGTTCTCGTCGCCACCCCGGGCCGGCTGCGCGACATCATCAACCGCGGCGCGTGTTCCCTGGACGATGTGCAGATCGCCGTCCTGGACGAGGCCGACCAGATGTCCGACCTGGGCTTCCTGCCCGAGGTGACCGAGCTGCTCGACCAGATCCCGGCGGGCGGCCAGCGGATGCTGTTCTCCGCGACCATGGAGAACGAGATCCAGACTCTCGTCGACCGCTATCTGTCCTCGCCCGTCTCGCACGAGGTGGACGCGGCGCAGGGCGCGGTCACGACGATGTCCCATCACATCCTGATCGTGAAGCCCAAGGACAAGGCGCCGGTCACCGCGGCCATCGCCTCCCGCAAGGGCCGCACCATCATCTTCGTCCGCACTCAGCTGGGCGCCGACCGTGTCGCCGAGCAGCTGCGCGACGCGGGTGTGAAGGCCGACGCGCTGCACGGCGGCATGACCCAGGGCGCCCGCACCCGGACGCTGGCCGACTTCAAGGACGGGTACGTCAATGTCCTGGTCGCCACGGATGTCGCCGCCCGCGGTATCCATGTGGACGGCATCGACCTGGTGCTGAACGTCGATCCGGCGGGTGACCACAAGGACTATCTGCACCGGGCCGGCCGTACCGCCCGTGCGGGCCGTACCGGCACGGTCGTCTCTCTTTCGCTGCCGCACCAGCGGCGTCAGATCTTCCGCCTGATGGAGGACGCGGGTGTCGATGCCGCGCGTCACATCATCCAGGGTGCCGGTGCCTTCGATCCGGAGGTCGCCGAGATCACCGGCGCCCGTTCCATGACCGAGGTCCAGGCCGAGTCGGCGGGCAATGCGGCCCAGCAGGCCGAGCGTGAGGTCGCTCAGCTCAGCAAGCAGTTGGAGCGCGCTCAGCGCCGCGCTGCCGAGCTGCGCGAGGAGGCCGACCGGCTGGTCGCGAGGGTCGCTCGTGAGCGTGGCGAGGATCCGGCGGCCGCGGTGGCGGAGGCTCAGGCGTCGGTGGCCGAGGCGGCGGCCGGGGTGTCCGTGCCGGAGCAGGCGACGGCCGAGGATGTCGAGCGGCCGGAGCGCGGTGAGCGCGGCGGTTTCAGCCGGGACCGGGATCGTGACCGTGAGCGTTCCTTCGACCGTGACCGGGACCGTGGTTTTGAGCGGCGTGACGATCGGGGCGGTTTCCGTCGCGATGACCGTCGTCCGTCCGACCGTGACCGTTCCTTCGATCGCGATCGTGACCGTGACCGTGACCGTGACCGTGACCGTGACCGTGACCGGGATCGTGACCGGGGTGGGCGTTCCTTCGAGCGGCGTGACGACCGGGGCGGTTTCCGCCGGGACGACCGGGGTGGCCGTTCCTTCGAGCGGCGTGACGATCGGGGCGGCTTCCGTCGCGATGACCGTCGTCCGTCCGACCGTGACCGTTCCTTCGACCGTGACCGGGATCGCGACCGCGATCGTGACCGGGGTGGGCGTTCCTTCGAGCGGCGTGACGACCGGGGCGGCTTCCGCCGGGACGACCGGGGTGGCCACCGTGGCAGCGACCGTCCGTTCAACCGGGACCGTCAGGGTGACCGGCCGGGCTTCCGTGCCGGCAGCCACGACCGTCCGTACGGCCGTCGCGACGACCACCGCGGCTCCTCCGGTTCCTTCGGGCGCCGCGAGGACAAGCCGCGCTGGAAGCGCAACGGCTGACGCCGAGTGAGACGAGGAAGGGCCCGTACGACTCCGGTCGTACGGGCCCTTCCGGCAACAGCGCCCTGAAGGGGCGCGGGGAACTGCGCGACCAGCCACGATGGTGCCGCAGCCGACCGACGGCATATCGCGGCGGTCCCAGCGGAGCGCTTAGTGGGTGGTCGGCCGGCAGCTCTCGGCCGACGGTTCGACGGTGCTGGCCACGACGACCCGCGGTTACGCCGTGCGGAACGGCGCGGACGAGCCTGTGGTCACCGGGGGCCGCTTCGTCGACGCCACCGGCCGCTACTACGTGTACCAGGCGTCCTCGACCGGCAAGCAGTACGTCGACGCGGTGCAGCGCTACCGCACCGACGACGTGCGAGTGACCAGGTCCGTCACGGCCGCCTCCGTGTGGGGTGCGAACCTGTGGACGCCGGGCACGGGCAACGGGGTGGTCACGGCGTACGACCTGGAGAAGCGGAAGACCGTGGCGACCGTGTCCACGGGCGCCCCCTGCAAGGTCAAGGAGCTCCAGGTCGTCGGCCGTTGGATCTACTGGAACTGCGGGCCGACGGGCGCCGCGGGCGTGTACGACCGTACGGCGAAGAAGAAGATCACGGTTCCGGCCGGTCCGGTGCTGGTCGGCGACGGCTACCTCGTCCGGCACGACCGGGCGGCCGGCGCCCTGATGCTGACGGACTTCCACACCGGTACGGCCGCCGCCCCGCGCGCGGTCGCTGATCTGCCGGCCGGGAACACCGCCGACCAGCGGCGGCTGACCTGGACGGTGGACAAGTTCGGCGGTGACATCGCGTACGTCGGACCGGACAAGGCGATCCGGATCGTGCGGAGCGGTGTGCCGACGCAGTCCCTGGCGAAGATCGAGTCGGACGTGGACGGCGACTCGGTGGACGCGAAGGGCCGGAACGGCGGCGAGCGCTGGGGCAGCGTCTGGCAGTTGAACAAGCCGGCGCGGTGGACCTTCACCGTGAAGGACGCCCGGGGACGCGCCGAGCGCACCATCACGGGCCGGGGCGCGCACGTCGAGATCGACTGGGACCTGAAGTCGGACTCGGGTGCCTATCTCGCGAACGGCCCCAAGACCTGGAGCCTGACGGCCGCCGCCGAGGAGGGCGGCGGCAGGTACACCCCGGGTGGTCCGCTGGGATACAACGGCGGCCTTCAGGGCTTCCACGATCAGGGGTACTACAGCTACGGCGAACTGGTCACGCTCAGCTCCTCGGGCGCGCTGACCCTGCACTTCACCAAGGGCAAGGGCACGTTCGACTTCAAGGCGAGCGGTTCCGGCTGGCCCGCGGGGACGGTGGCGGTGCCGTTCGGGGACATGGGCACGGACCGCTGCGCCGAGTTGCTGGTCCGTATGCCGAACGGCGAGCTGCGGCGCTATCAGGGCCGGTGCGGTGCGGCGTACACGCCGTCGAACAGCCACACTTCTCTGGGCAAGGGCTGGAACGCGTACAACGTCCTCACCACGCCGGGTGATCTGACCGGTGACGGCCGTACCGATCTGCTGGCGCGGAAGGCGTCGACCGGGGACGTCTATCTGTTCGCTGACGATGGTGCCGGGAAGCTGAAGAAGGGCGTGAAGATCGGCACCTGGTCGGCGTACCGGAAGATCGTCGGCGCCGGTGATCTGAACGGTGACGGTTTCGGGGATGTGCTGGCGCTGGACAAGGCCGGGACGCTGTGGCGGTACGACGGCACCGGCGGCGGCCGGGTGAAGGCGCGGGTGAAGGTCTTCTCGGGCTGGGGGGCCTCGTACAACGCGGTCGTCGGGGTCGGGGACATCACCGGTGACGGCAAGAACGACCTGGTCGTGCGGGACACGGCGGGCAATCTGTACCGGCAGGCCGGCACGGGCAAGGGGTCGTTCGCCTCGCGGGTGCGCATCGCGACGGGCTGGAAGGTTTACAAGGGGCTCTTCTGAGCCCTGGGCCCGGGACCGTCGCTTTCCGGTCACCGTGTGACGCATGTCATACCCCCGTCCAGGGAATTGCTGGGGACATGACAGATGACGCGATTGCACGCGGGCCGTCGGACGAGGAACGGCTTGCCCAGCTCGGCTACACCCAGGTCCTCGCCCGCCGGATGTCGGCGTTCTCCAACTACGCCGTCTCCTTCACGATCATCTCGGTCCTGTCCGGCTGTCTGACCCTCTACCTCTTCGGGATGAACACCGGCGGCCCGGCGGTGATCGTCTGGGGCTGGGTGGCGGTCGGTCTGATGACGCTGTTCGTGGGCCTGTCGATGGCCGAGATCTGCTCGGCGTACCCGACCTCGGCGGGCCTGTACTTCTGGGCCCACCGCCTGGCCCCGCCGCGTTCGGCCGCCGCCTGGGCCTGGTTCACGGGCTGGTTCAACGTGCTCGGCCAGGTCGCGGTCACGGCGGGCATCGACTTCGGGGCCGCGTCCTTCCTCGGCGCCTACCTCAATCTCCAGTTCGGCTTCGAGGTGACCCCGGGCCGGACCATCCTGCTGTTCGCGGCGATCCTGCTGCTGCACGGCCTGCTGAACACCTTCGGCGTCCGTATCGTCGCCTTCCTGAACAGCGTCAGCGTGTGGTGGCACGTGCTGGGCGTCGCCCTGATTGTCGGCGCGCTGGCCTTCGTGCCGGACCGCCACCGGTCGGCGTCCTTCGTGTTCACCGAGTTCGTGAACAACACGGGCTGGGGCAGCGGCGTGTACGTGGTGCTGATCGGCCTGCTGATGGCGCAGTACACCTTCACCGGCTACGACGCCTCCGCCCATATGACGGAGGAGACGCACGACGCGTCGACGGCGGGCCCCAAGGGCATCGTCCGCTCCATCTGGACGTCCTGGGTGGCCGGTTTCGTCCTCCTGCTCGGCTTCACCTTCGCGATCCAGTCGTACGACAAGGCCCTGGCGTCGCCGACGGGGGCACCGCCCGCCCAGATCCTGCTGGACGCGCTCGGCGCGACCGCCGGCAAGCTGCTCCTGCTCGTGGTGATCGGCGCGCAGCTGTTCTGCGGGATGGCCTCCGTGACCGCCAACAGCCGCATGATCTACGCCTTCTCGCGCGACGGCGCGCTGCCGTTCTCGCGCGTCTGGCACAGCGTGAGCCCGCGCACCCGCACCCCGGTGGCGGCGGTCTGGCTGGCGGCGGCGGGCGCGCTCGTCCTCGGCCTGCCCTATCTGCTCAACGAGACCGCGTACGCGGCCGTGACCTCGATCGCGGTGATCGGCCTCTACATCGCGTACGTCGTCCCGACCCTGCTGCGGGTCCGCAAGGGTGCCGCGTTCGAGCGGGGGCCGTGGCACCTGGGCCGCTGGTCGCAGCCGATCGGGATCGTCGCGGTGGGGTGGGTCGGCGTGATCACGATCCTCTTCATGCTGCCCCAGGTCTCCCCGGTCACCTGGGAGACCTTCAACTACGCCCCGGTCGCCGTCCTGGTCGTCCTGGGCTTCGCCGCGACCTGGTGGCTGGCCTCGGCCCGCCACTGGTTCCTCAACCTCGACCACGCCCGCGCCCTGTCCCGCCCGCCCGCCCCGGAACCGGCGGACCCCTGACGCCCGGTTTCGGCCGTTCCGTCCCCGCGACGCGGCCGCGTCCCCGATACCCGATCGGCGACACGGCCTCGTCCGGCTATGCTCGGGGAGGCAACACCGCCTGGGCCCTTAGCTCAATTGGCAGAGCAGTGGACTTTTAATCCATTGGTTGTGGGTTCGAGTCCCACAGGGCCTACGGGATCGCCCCAGTTCAGGGAGTATCTGGACTGGGGCTCTCGGCGTTTTCGGGCCCTCAGTGATCGTTAGCTCGCCCACTGCTCGCCCGAGACGCAGGCGATCAAGACGCGGAGCGGCCCCGGCCGGATCGGCGTCGGGCCGGGGCCGCAGCTGGCGCAGCTGTCAGGGCTTGGGCGGGGCCACGAACCCCCGCACCGGCCTCTCTTCCTTCGGGTCACGCGACGTCGGGCGCTGGGCGCGCTTCCACGCCGCCACCAGTTCCGCGTAGCGCGGGTCGATCCACTCGGACACGGTGCCTCCCTTCACGGGCAGGCTGCGCCGCCCCGGGCTTCGGTTTGGGGGTGACGACGATGGTGCACTCTGGGGCGTGCTTGCACTTCGCCGCCACGGAGACGAGGGTCTCGTCGGACGGCGGTCCCCACAGCTCCGGGCCCGCGTCCCAGCCGAGCGCCGCGATCGTCTCGCGGGTTCGATCCAGGATCGGAGGGTCGTAGCTGGTGGGGTCGTAGGCCGGGGAGTGGTGCACGAACGTACCCTCGCCGCCGAGTCGCTCGCACAGCTCGGCGTACATGCTGGTGTGCAGGATCAGTGCGTGCCAGCCCTCATCGACGATCCGCGACGGGGCCAGTCCGAGACCGGGGTGAGTGGCGCAGGCCGCCACGAACTTGATGCCCTCGTCGACGATGCGGCCGGCCATCTCCTCGGCCATGTCGGGGTTGGCGTCCATGACGGTGCCGCGGACGCCGGCGAACTGGGCGTCGGTGATGAGCATGCGCGCGAGGGCGGGCAGCTCCAGGACGGGCGGCGGGGTGGGGCC
Source organism: Streptomyces shenzhenensis (assembly GCF_003688995.1). Classification (GTDB taxonomy): domain Bacteria; phylum Actinomycetota; class Actinomycetes; order Streptomycetales; family Streptomycetaceae; genus Streptomyces; species Streptomyces shenzhenensis_A. The sequence continues at coordinate 48,979 of NZ_PENI01000050.1, forward strand.
CGGAGGTATGGTCACGGGATCTCCTTCGCTGGTTGCGGATGGGGATGGCCCGCCCGGGTCGGGGTACCTTGCCCGGTCAGCCCGGCCTGGACGGGAGTCTGTGAGAGGCGTTGTGGCCCGCAGCCCGACAGGGGCGGACAGGCGTACACCTCGACGTCGAGGACGTGCACGCCCTCCCGGCCGCGCGCGATGCCGGCCGACACGGCGCCGACCACGTCGAGCAGGCTCCTGCCGCACCAGCAGCACGCCCTACTGGGCGTAGGTCAGCGATGCGGCGGGCGGCGGCTCGGGAGGCGGGGTCATGGCCGGTCGGCGAGCGGGACCAGGCGGTGGACTTCACGGCACGGGCCGCAGGCGTACAGGCCACGCATGGCCGGGCCCGATCCTGCGTCGTCTATCTGGATCAGTTGGATGCTGTTGGAGAACCGCTTGCACCAGGAACACAGGCCGCGTCTGTCTGTGGCGGTCGGCTGCCCAGTCATCGGCGGCAGTCTCTGACGAGCCGGTACAGGCCGCGGCCGGCCGCACAATCGGTGGCCGTCTCCTTCGTCCGACAGAGCTTGCACGTGGGCGCGTGGACACCAGAGGCATTCGGCGCCGCGCACCTTGGCGTCGGGCAGGCTGTCCAGGTCTGGCAGCGCCAGGACGTCGAGCACTTCCGGTGGGATCTCTGCGGCTGTTCTGCTCATGCTGCTCCTCGCTGGAGTGCTTCGGCCAGCCGCATGGCCACGTCCGCGCGGACACGGCCGAGGTCGACAAGGGCGAGGGTCGGGGATGCCGGGTCTACCGCGAGGGACGGCAGCACGATCCCGGCCGCGTCGAGGGCTGCACGCAGGGACTCGACGGCGGTGAACGGGTCGACGCTCACGGCGTCGTTCAGCTCAGGTCTCGCTGTCTGGCCAAATGTTCTCGTGTGGTGTCTTGCAGGGGGCGGCATGCTGTAGAACGGGGCACCACATGCGGTGATGCTGGTGGCGACCACCCCGTCCTGAGGACGGCGACATGGAACGACGACTCCGGTTCAACGGCACGGACAGCAAGAGCGGCGGATGTCCGGCGATCCACGAAGACCTGGACTCCGGCGAGGTCATCGTCCAGGGCCCACCGGTCACCGACCCCGAAGACCTGCGCCGGCTCCAGCACTTCGGCCCCGGCGACGCCGCAGTCGCCGTACCGCGCGAGCTGCTCGTTAACCACGGTCCCAAGGAGATGGAGCGCGTGCCCAAGCTGATCGACCTCACCGAGTTCGGCCGGCTCTTCGAGACGTTCGAGCACTCGGCCTGGCATCTTGAGACACGCCGCGGCTACGCCTCAGACCGCGAGGACCCCGGGTACGCCGAGTTCCTCGCAACGGGCATCGCGCCGATGGACCTTGACAGCGACTGGTGCGCGAACATCCGCAAGCAGACCGCGAGCGGGAAGTACGTCGGCCGGGTCCGCGTCGTCGACCAGCCGCCGGCCGAGGGCCAGTTGTTTCTCCTCTCGTACGCGCGAGTCAACGCGGCCACCGGCGAGGACGTACGGAACCTGTGGCGCGAGGACGCCGAGCGCGTGCACCTGCCCGGCGAGGACTTCTGGGTCTTCGACAGCCGCCTGGTCGCGGTCCTCCGCTTCGACGACGCGGACGTCTTCCACGACGTCGAGATCATCACGGAGCCTGCCGAAGTGCTGCGCTACTGCCGGGTCCGGGACGCCGCCGTACACGCGTCTATCCCGTACGACCAGTTCGCCGCCCAGCTGGACACGAAGGGCTGGAACGGTACCGGTGAGCACGGACTATCAGCAGGCCCGTGAGGCCCTCGGACAACGGCTGAGGGAACTACGCCTCCAGGCCCCCGCGGGACGGCTCACCGGCACCCAGCTCGCCGAGCGGCTCGGCTGGCCGCACTCCAAGGTGTACAAGCTGGAGGGAGGCCGGCAGACCGCAACTGCCGACGACCTGCGTGCATGGGCTGAAGGCGTCGGCCGGCCGGAAGCCTTCGCGGAATTGGACGCCCGCCTCAAGGGCTTCGAGTCTCACATCCGTTCGTGGCGCCGCCAACTCGCCGCTGGCCACCGGCCCGTTCAGGACAGCTGGAACCTCGAAGTCGGCCGGGCCACGGCCATCTGCGCGTGGGAAGAGTCCGTCATCCCGGGCATGCTCCAGACTGCGGACTTCGCGCGGGCGATCTTCCTGCGGTACGCGGACCTGTTCGGGTCGACGCGCGACACCGACGAAGCCGTGCGTGCCCGCGTGCGGCGCCAGGAGTGGCTCTACGAGGCAGGCCACAGGTTCCATGCCCTGGTGTGGGAGGCGGCTCTCCACGCACTGGTGTGCCCGCCTTCCGTACTCGCCGCGCAGCTCGATCGGCTCGCCGGGACGATCGGCATGGACACTGTGGAGCTCGGGATCATCCCCCTCACGGCGTCGTTGAAGGTGCCGACCGCGAACGGGTTCTGGGTCCTTGACGAGCGCCTCGTCATCACTGAGGACTGGCACGCCGAGATATGGCTGGACGACGCCGACAGCGTGGCCACCTACCTGCGGGTGTGGTCCACGCTGAGCGAGTCGACGGTGTACGGGGCGGACGCTCAGAACGTCATCCACCGGGCCCGGCGAGCGCTCGCCCCACGGTGAGGGCGCGCTCTCACTGCTGCGGCGACGGCGGCGATGTGCTGCACGCTGTCGGTGACGATGTCGGCGGTCACCATGCCGCACTGCTCGGTGATCGCGGTGCTGATGGCTGCCACGAGCGGGGCCGGCCATGACGTCAGCCTCCAGGTACGACGGAGGCCCCACTGGTGGGCGGGACCTCGGGTGTGGTGCGGGGTCAGGACTTGCAGAGGCTTGCTGTCAGGGCGGCGTTGATGGCCGCGGCCTCCGCGTCGGTGACCTCGTGGTCGCTGGTGGAGAAGCGGTCCTTGGCGGCCTGGTCGGCCTTGCCTCCGCCGTTGATGGTCGAGCACTGGTTGCGGGCGTTGTCGATGGTCTTGTCCTCGTCCTTCACAAGGGCGGGGTTGATGGCCTTGAGGACGTCGAGCAGGACCTCGCTGGTGGCGGCGTCGGGCTTCGGCGGGATACCGGCGGCTTCCTCGGTGGCGCTCGCGCTGACGCTGGGCGTGTTGCTGGGGCTGGGCTTGGCGGCGGTGTCTTCCTGGCCGTTGTCGCTGCTGCACCCGACGAGGGCGAAGGCGAGGGCGGCGGTGGCCGCGACGGCGGTACGGCGGACGTGCATGTTCCCCCCTGGAACTGAAGCTGAGGGGACATCATGCACCACTGTGTCCACTGCCTGGTCGCTGCGTTCAGCGAGGCACCTGGCCCGGCGGAGGAACTCCACACTTCTCGCCGTTGTAGTACCCGTCTCAGGGCACAGCTGTGCACGGCGATCGTCACACAGTGTCTGACCTGCGGTCACGCGGCAGCGCGATGTGCGCGTTCAGCGTCGAGCGTGGTGACGACGGCGACGGCGCTGATGTCGTCGAGGATTTGGCGGGTCTGTGCGGCGGTGAGGTGGCCGGGGCGGATGTACTGCTCCATGCCCCCATGATGCGCCTGTGGCGCCGGGTCTTCTGTCAGTTCGTCTGGCCTGCGCGAAGGTGCCTGACGTCACGTACGAGTGCGTAGAGGGCAACGAGGAAGGTCGCACTCCAGAATGCGATCCAGGGGGCCGACATTCCGGAGCCGATGGACATGGCGAGCACCACGGTGCAGACCAGGACACCGAAGGCCGAGATCAGGGTGCTGATGCGGTCAGTCATGCCGACATCATCGCTGGCGGCCTGCTGTCAGTGGAAGTGATCCCAGCGGATCGGGGAGGATGGCCCGACCGTGACGGGGGTTCACATCCCGACCCCGCCGCCGAAGCCGTCGTTATCGACCTCACCTTCGCCGGGGTCCAGAACTGTCCAGACCCCGATGGCCGAGGCCGTGAGCATCGAGGCCCAGCACAGTGCGATCTCGACCGCGTCGCTCGACCCGACAGCAGTGATGAACAGGGCCATGACGATGGGTGTGAGGCCCACGATGCATGCGCCCAGGATTCTGCGTCTGCTCACCTTCGCCATCCTGCGGTCTCCCTTCGGGAATTCACATCAACTGGTGTCTTCCCGAAGGGGGATGGTTGCCACGCGCCGGCTCGGCGTCGACCACGTCGAGGACATGTTCAACGCCATCGACGACCGCAACGACGTCATCCGCGCCAAGAACGCCGCCCGCCGCGAGCAGGTCGCGCGCTGTAACAAGAGGGGCAAGCCTGGGGCGCCCAAGGCCGCCGAGCGCGCGCGTCTCGCCGCCGAGCGGGCCAAGCTCGCCGAGATGCCGCCGTTCCGCCGGATCACTGCTCGGGCGGTGCTCTTACGGTCACAGCATGATGAGTCTCGACCGGGACGCCATGACGCCGCTGTACGTGCAGCTAGCCAACGTGCTGCGCGAGCGCATCCGTAACGGCGAGGTCCCAGTGGGCCGCAGGCTTCCGTCCCAGGCCGAACTGGAGGAGGAGACCGGCGGCACCGTGTCGAGGCGCACCATCAAGAGCGCGCTGGAGCTGCTCGCCGACGAGGGCCTGGTGCAGGGTGTGCAGGGCAAGGGAGTGTTCGTGATGGCACTCCCGCCCGCCGGAACGAATGGCTGACCCCTGAACGCACGAAGGCGGCCCCGCCCTCCCGCCATAGCGGATTCCATGCGGAGAGCGGGGCCGTTTTCGGTTGGGTGAGCGCGCGGGCCGCAGATGTTTTTCCCGGGATGGCTTCATCCGCGAGCGCAGATCCACCAAGGTGAGACGTCTTCTAGCGACTCGTACCGTGGCCCGGTGCCGACATCAGAGCGGCTGCGCCCGCCAGTATGGACGCCCACAGGACACCCCAAACCCATACCTTCGTAACCCAGTCAAGTTTGATCTTGGTGCCGGGGTTGCGCCGCTGGGCCAGCGTGGCGCGAACGAGCCGAGAGCGGACCGGAACCAGGGCGACCGGAATCACGGCGACCGCGTCGCTGTACAGGAACAGAATCGTTGATGCCGGTTCGGGCCGGAACAGAACATTCACCACAAGGAAAACAACCAGGAGCACAGGAACGAAGTAGAACGCCTGTCTTCTCAGCCGGCTCTCCTGCTCCGTGGGCTGTAGTTCGTCAGGGAGTCCGCGGCCCAGGGCCCACAATCCGAGCATGTAGAACGCGCTCGCCGCAACCGCGATCAGGCACCAACCGTAGTCGGGTATCGAAAACAGCATCTCCCCCCCATGGCCCATGATGCGAAGACGGCCGATCACTCACTTGGTGATCAGCCAAGAGCGCTACCTGAGACGCAGGAGGTTCACGGCCGGTTTCCCGGCGGAAGCGACTACGGCCAAGGTTGCTGCCGCCCCCGCCCGCCCTCGCGGAGGAGAGCGGGCCGCTGTGGGGTCAGCGCATCAGGTATTGGCCGGCAACCCCGGCGGCGGCGCCGAGGACGGCAGCGGCCCCGGCCACGCGCCACCGCGTTTCCTCCAGGGCTCGGATGCGGGACTCGTGGTCGGCGACGTCCTTCGCGACCTCGGTCACACCCTGGCCGATGGTGTCGAGCTTGGTCTCTACCCGAGTCACGCCAGTGCTCAGGGATCTCAACTCCTGGTACATCTGTGACGAACTGATGTAGACGCCCGGGTCTGGGGTGGTGGTCACTCGCGCGCTCCCGCCCCGTCGTCGGTTCACACGGTCGCGGCGTCGGGGATCGCTCGTCAAGATGACGTCACGCCGCGTGGGTATTTCCGGGCATGGCGAAAGGGCCCCACTGCCCGAAGGCAGCAGTGGCCGATAGCCACTGGTTCAAGGTGCCTTGGTCCAGTGGCGAGGGATGAGTGTGCCCCCCCGCATGGCGTCGTGCGGCGGGCGAGGGGATCCGGGCTCGCATGACGATCTCGTGGGTGGGGCCCCTCGGTCGGCGTGAGGGGCCCCACCCGGCGTGGCACCGCATCCTGCTGGCCCCGCAAAGCAGGGAGGCTGAACCCGTCAGGTCACGACACCGGTGATCACGATGAGTTTCGGCCACCCCGCTTGTCCACCAGCGGTCATCCCATCAGGTGACGTGCGCCGGTTGTGTCACGACACCGTGCCCTTCACCTGGCATGATCACCGCCACCACGGTGTAAGGGGCGTGTCAGGCGCCGCTATACCGGGGGGCGGCCCAGAGCGTGCCTGTCTGTCAACCGCCCCCTGAGTACACGCCAGAGTGTGCGCGGGACTCCGGCCCGCATGTCGAGGGCGGGGCCCCTGTCGGTGGATGTATCAGGGCGGGGCCCCACCCCAGCGTGACCGGCTGGAACCCCGGCGAGCACGCCAGCGCCAATGTTGACCGCCCGGCACGGCGGCCGTCCACAGGGGCAACATCCCATTGGGTGACGGACCGGAAGCACACGGACGCATTACCGACCCCCGGCACAACGACGCGCCCCCCTGCACCACCACGAACCGTGCACCTCGGCATGCCCTGCGGGCTCGATGTAGCTGGCGCCGGCTGATCGTGATGAGCACGTTGTCTTCTGAGTTCGGGTCCAGGACATCGAGCATCCGGAAGAAACGGGCGGCGGCCCTAATGCCACCCCGGCCTCACAAGGTGAGGAACTCGCTCGTTCGGCTCATGTGCTCGTCATATGAGGCGGTCGTGAAGATTCTTACAGACGCGTTTCGGTTCGCGAGCAGGCTCGCTTCGGACGCACGCCCTGTTGATGGCGAAAGGAATTGGCAGTGGATCTGCGGCAGCGTCGGCGATGGTCCGGCGGTATGTCTTTGGCGTTGGCTTCGGCGTTATCGGCGTCGCTCGCCGTGACGGGGGTGGTGTCGTCGGTGTCCCCGGCGGCGGCCGACTCCGGGGACGGTGACGCGACCATCCGTGTCGTGCGTGAGGTGAACGCGAACGGGAAGTGGGACCAGGCGCTGGAGCCGGGTATGTCCGGTGTCTCGGTGGTGCTGACCGATGACGCGGGGCGGTCGATCACCGGTACCACGCAGGCGGACGGCACGGTGAAGCTGACCCCGGGCAACAGCCTGGGCGGCGGCAAATACCGGGTCGAGGTGAAAAATCCTGAATCCGCGGGGGGGGGGGTACTCTTCCCTGGGGCCGCTTCGCTTAGGAGCGATCTGATCGATCCGACGGTGCTGTCGT
>NZ_PENI01000051.1 GCF_003688995.1 Streptomyces shenzhenensis
CGCACATGATCGCTGGCTTGCGCAATCGGAGTGGGAGGCCGTTGGCTCCCCTCACGGCAAGCTGCCCGATCCTACGGATCAGAAGGTTGCAGGTTCGAATCCTGCCGAGTGCACACAGGTCAACGGCTGACATCAACGCGGCCCGAAGTGCCGATCACTCCTCGGCGTGTGGCTCCTGCCCGCCGTCTGATTCCTCCGTCGGCTCGTCCAGTCCAAGCGCGTCGTCCATCCGATCGGCGGCGGCCTTGAGCGTTGCGCTCATCACGTGCGCGTAAGTGTCCAGCGTCATCGTGATCGTGCTGTGCCCGAGCGTTTCCATGATCGTGCGAGCGTCCACGCCCTGTGCGAGCAGGAGCGACGCGCACGTGTGTCGGAGGTCGTGCACCCGCACCCGTCGTACGCCGGCGTCCCGGCACAGGATGGTGAGCATCCGGTTCAGGCCGCGGGGGTCCGTGACGCGGCCGGTCGTCGTGGTGAAGATCAGCCCCTCCGGCTGACCCGGTGTGGGCTGCCACTTCTTCCCCGTGACCTTGCGTTCCTGCTCCTGCTGGGCTCGGTGCTGTTCGAGTGCCCGAATGCAGTGCTTCGGTAGCGACACCGTACGGATGGAGCGCATGGTCTTGGGACTGCCGAAGATCAGCTCGCGCCGGATGCGCTGCACGTTCCGGCGGACGCTCGGTGCTGCCGTCGGGCCGGGTCTCGGTCCGGAAGTTGATGGCCGGTCGGGCGGTGTCGACTGCTCGCCCGTTGCTGGTCGGGTGGGTCATGCTGGAGGTCTCCAGTTCCTTGACGGGTTCTGGCTGGCAAGGGCGACCCCAAGTCTTTGGCGAGAGGGGGGCCGCCCTTGGCGTGGCTGGTGCTGTCCGGTTGGGCAGGGAGGGCGTGACCACGGCGTGCGGCGAGCCGTTCGAATACAGTGGCTCGCCCAGCTCGCCGTTCTGTGAGGTGTGGTGGCCGTGAACCCCCTGTCCGCTGCGAATGTCCCCGGTCCCGCACTGCCGACGTGGGCCACGATCGTCATCGTCGTCGTGGGCGCTCCGCTGATGGCTGTGCGTCTGTATCGCATGTATCGCCGGGGCCGCTACTAGCCGTGGAAGTGGTTGCGCTTGAAGACGGCCTTGCGAATGTTGACCGTGGTCCCGCCCTTGTGGCCGCTCGCGCTGAAGACCTGCACAGCGATCCAGCCGCCGAAGATCGCGGCGGCGAGGACGATGAGCTGGGTGATCAGGGCCGTGAGGGCGGCGATGAACGAGGCGAGCAGGAGCAGTACGCCGCACACGGCGAGGAACCCGACGCCCCCGAGGGCGACGTTCATCGCAGCGCGGGAGACGGTTCGTAGAACCGCTGCCCCTTCGAGCCGCGTCCGGCCGAGAGCTTCTGTCAGGCCCGCTTCGGCACCTTCTTCATCAGGGCATCGGCGCGGAAGCCCGCGCCGGTGGTCACCTCGGACGTGCAGGCCACCGCGAGAACGTAGCCGATGCCGCGTTCCTCCAGCGCCGTCCGCAGTTTCGGGTTGCCGCCGTAGACCTCGTCCCCAGTGACCCAGCCGATACGGTGCCCGGCGGCCAGGAACCGTTCGATCATCGCCCGGGCCAGTTCCGGCTTGGTCGCAAAGACGGTGTCCTCGCCGAGCCCCGCCGCCCGGCAGCGGTCCGCGTCGCACGTCCAGGAGCGAGGAAAGTACAGCTCCCGGTCCACCGCCGCATGCTCCCGCTCGCCGACGTAGACGAGGTAGACCGCGACCTGGGCGTTCTCGATCCGCCCCGCGGTGCCGGTGTACTGGCGCCGGACACCGACGGTGTGCGCGCCCTTCTTCACGTCCCCGGTCTCGTCGACGACCAGCACCGCGGCCTCATCGCGGAGGTGCTCGACGACGTACTCACGCACGTCGTCGCGGACGGCCTCGGCATCCCAGACGGCCCGGCACAGCAGATGCTGCATGGCGTGCGGGCCGGCCTCCCCGGCCCACTCCGCGATCGTCCAGCAGTTCTTCCGCGGCAGGTCCGACAACAGACCCAGCACCAGCCGCCCGGCCCGGCGCCGGGGCTCAAGCCGCTTGAACCGGCCTGCGTCCGCCCCAGCAGGCCCTCGAACGCCTACCGCCAACGCGCGGGATCTATGCAGTGACCTGCGGCCACCGTTGATCATCGTCAGTCCACACAACTCACGATGATCAACGGTGGCCGCAGTCAGTTGCGCGGGCAGCCTGGGCAAGCTGTCGGTGGCGGCTGCTACGAATGTCGGCATGACCGACGACGAGATCATCCACAGGATCCGAGAGCAGGATGCGGCTGGCGAGCTACCGCCACCTGCGTCGCCCGAGGCCGTGGCCGAGCTTGAGACCGCAGTGGGGCATCCGATGCCGCCGCTCCTCAAGCGGATCTATCTCGAAGTCGCCGACGGTGGGTTCGGCCGCTGGGGTGAGGCTTTGTCCCTTACCGACACGTCCTACAGCTTCAGCAACAGCTGTCGGCTGCTGGAGGAGTACTTGGGCTGGCGAGGAACCCCCAACCACCCGCCGTCTGTTGTACCGCTCCTGACGTGGGGCTGTGCGATCTGGTCACTCGTCGACTACAGCACCCCAGAAGGCCGCATGTGGGGTTGGGATCCCAACGCACGATGCCCTGAACACGGACACGCTCTGTTCCCCGAAGACCTCACATTGGCCGAACGGCTCTGCGGGTGGCTGGACGGACGCTCGGACTTTCCGAAGGCGCCCGCTGGCCCGTACTGCACAGATTGCTGAAACCACGGCACTGCCGTGCGACTGCATTCCGGTGGCCACTCTGCCAGGCATCCTTGCGCGCCTTACAGGTCAGCCGAAGCGATGCGTTGTGCGCCCTTTGTGTGCCCTCCCCAGTCGGGGAGCTTTGCCAGCTGCGCCTCCAGCAGGGGCCGCGGAATCGTGTCTGTGATCACCATCATCGTGGTGAGGATGTGGTCGGTGCGGACGACGGCGTAGGTCGCGGGAGTGCTTACGTTGAAGGCGCTGGTGGTGAACCGGAAGCCGACGGATTCGTCCCCGAGATCCGGGGCCTGGGCCGGTTCGAGGTCGCGGTAGATCATGGGTGCGCCGGGAACCTTGAAGCTGCCCGAGCACTCTGTGAGCGCCTTGCGGACATCGTCGAGCGCCGAGCGGGCATCATCCCCCTGATGGACAGTCACCCACAGTTCCCCGACGATGGAGTTCAGCTCGCCAGGGCCCGAGAATTCGCGGACGGCCCGGGCGGTCGCGGGGCGCGGCGTATTGGTGAAGGCCAGCTGCGCAATGGGTAGGCACTCGTCCTTGTCGGCCTGGTACGACCCCTCCGGAAGCAGGTCCTCTGCCGGCTCGGTCACCCGGAGGCCGGCGACGGTCCCCACCATGGTGAGCTTCTCAAGGGTGGCGTTGGACAGGGAGGGCCTGGCCGCGGGCCCGTCTGCCGGGCCGCTGTGCTCGGAGCTCCTGCAGGCAGCAAGGAGCAGAGCGATCGAAAGGGCAGCAACGGCAGCGGTACGGCGAAGGGGCATGAAGAGTGCTCGGTTCTCTGAACGTCGCCTCCAGCAAGAGGCAAGGCGAAGGTGGGCAGGATGTTTTGAGCCTCCGGCGGTGAGGCGCCCAGGTGTTCGACAAGCGAAGATCTAAGGCCAGAAGCCCCCAGGCGTCAAAACCCTTCGGTGGTGCCTGGCCGTCCCTGACACCTCAAGGGCACCGGGGTCTCTGACCGATCCGGCCATAGCTACGGATCAGAAGGTTGCAGGTTCGAATCCTGCCGAGTGCACACAGATGAGAGGGCCCTGGTGATCCTTCTGTTCTAGTGGTCGTCGCAACACCCCAGTTCAAGGGGTGCGATGGACTCCGGGAGGGGAAGGAAGCGGTCCGAATCCTCCGTCATGGTCTCCCGCTGGAGGATCTGACGGCCCGCGCGTCGGCTCTGCTGATCGACGTACAGCTCACCGGCCTCACCTCGGCGGAGCCCGAGGCAGAGCACTCAGCGTGGGCAGGGGCGCGAGCACGCGACCTCGGCGCGATTCCTCGAAGCGCTCACGGCCTGGGCGGAGACCGGGCCCGGTTGGTACGAACGTCATCGGGGAGGGGCACCGCCGACCGAAGGGCACCGGACGTACTTCGCTCACGCGCCGTCTCTCGGCAGGCCGAGGCCGCTCGACAGCGGCCGACGGTGACCGATGGCGACCCCTCCTGCGCCATCGCCTGCCGCCGTGACTCCCCTGCGCCGCGTGAGCTGGCCGGTCTGCCGCGCGGAAGCGATGCGACCGAGATCCGGGAGCTGTACATAGCTCTCCCGGACGAGGAGAGCGCGGGCCGCTGTCTCCTGGTGAGCCTTGCGTACGGTCTCGCGAAAGGCGAGCAGGTCAGTAAGCTTGCCTGTGTCTTGTCAGGCGTAGGTCCAGCGCCATGCGTTCGAGCTGTACGTGCACTTGATTCTCGCACCGCCCGCGGTGGTGGTAATGGCACCGTGGTCTCTGTTTCGGCAGAACTGCCCCGCTGAGTAACAGTTTCCCGAGTTGGAGACGATCGAGCACGTGCCGGTGCTGTCCTGGCTTCCGCTGTCGCCATTTGTGTCGGCTGCCTTGGCGGTGGCGGTGGCGGTCTTGGTGACGGTGACCGTGGGGCCGGGCTCAGCCTTGGCCTTGACTGTTTCGGTGACAGTCGGGCCGGGCTTGGGCGTGGCCGTCACGGTCGCGGTTATGGTCGTCGCGGGTTTGACTCTGGCCTCGACAGGCTCCTGTTCACTGTTCCCCGCGCCGACAATGAGCGCGCCCGCGATGAACAGGCCCGAGCCACCGAGCCATACGCGCTTTCGCTTACGAAGCGGGCGGGTATCGGGCTGGCGTGGCGTCGGTGGCACGGGCGTGGTGTACGGATTGGCCATCTCGTCCCCCCCAATGTGATTCGGGTGGAGAGACCGTAGTGCCCGGGTGCCATGGCATGTGGCCGGGGTGTGAAAGAGGTGACTGTTCTGTGGCCGTTGCCCTGGCGGTGCTCCGTACAGGACCGTGACGCCGCCCTTGGGAGAGACGGTTCGAGGTCGGGGGCACGGGGGTGGCCTCATCATCGGCTGCGGACGGCGGTGGGGCTCTGGCGCGTCGTCTCCTCCGTTCGCGGGCGGTGGCGACGAGGATCTGACCGGCCTGATCGGCCTGTTGGTCCGCTGACCGGCCGTTTCGGAAACCCGGGCCAGGGCAGGGCTCCTGGCCACGGCGAGCGTGGCGCCCGGGTCAGTCGGGCAGGCCCAGGTCCTCGCGCATGATGCGGCGCATGGTGGTGAGCCGGGGTTCGGCGGACTTCAGGTCCATGAGGGCCTGTTCGGCGCTCTCCCTGTCGCGCGTCAGGCCGCGATCGATGCGCTTGGCGGTGGCGTCGGCCGTGGCCAGGACGACGTTCACCTCGCGGGACGCGTTCAGCACCGCCTGGGGGACGATCATCTGGGCCTCGGCGTAGCGGTCGCGGTAGTCCCGCCGGGCCTCCTCGACCTGGGCGCGGTCGTCGTCGGTGTAGACCCCGTCCCGCAGCCGGTGCAGGGCGTCCTTCAGCATGGTGTGGAAGTGGCGGGAGGCCCGGTTCATCGCCGTGTAGGCGGCGCGCCGCTCCTCGAAGTGCCGCCTTCTCTCCTCGGTCTCGCGCTCCTCCGCCCGCTGGTGCCTGGCCGCCCAGGTCGTGACCAGCGGCGCGAACAGCGTGCCGAGGACCCCGACGACGGCAGCGACCATGGCGGCTATGGCGGCACCCATGGGGCGACCCTAACCGCACCGGCCCGCTCGTGCGGCGCGCGGCGGCCGAGACGGGGCATGGAATTCTTCCGCCACCACCGTGACCGGTCGGGCTCCACGGCGTTCCGTACGGAACTCGTGGCGGAGCACCGGTCCCGGCCCCCCATGGACCGGTACGCCGACGAGCTGATCGCCCGCGGCCCGACCTTCGCGGCCGACGGCGGCACCCCCACCCCCACTGGCAGCGTGCACATCGTCGACCTGCCGGATCCCGCCGCCGCCCGGGCGTTCGCCTTCGGCGAGCCCAACTACCAGGCCGGCGTCCACCGTGACGTGCTGCTGCGCCGCCGGCGCAACCTGCTCCGTGGCGCCCCTCGTCACCTGGCTGCCGCACCTTGCCGGCCGGGGCAAGCCACCCGGGCCGTGGGACGGACACCCCGGATGCGTGTCCGGCCGGCCGGCGAGGCGCGGGCGCGGGCACGGACGGCGCACGGCGGCACCGGCGCAGACCGGCCCCAGGGGCGTCGGCCCACCGGGCGGCGATCCACGGCCCGTCGGCCCGTCGGGGACCGGCCCGTCGGAGGCCAGCACGTCGGGACCGGCCCAGCGGAACCCGGCCCGTCGGCGACCGCCCCGTCAGGGACCAGCCCGGCGCAAACCGGCCCGTCGGAGACCGCCCGGTGACCTTGGCGCGAAGGGCGTTGTCAGTGGGTGGGCCTAGTCTCGGAGGTGATGGCACAGGCATGGAGATGCGCGGGGCTGCGGTGGGCCGAGGACGGCCCCGTGCTGGTGTGGGACCGGGGGCGCAGCAGCGCGCTGCCTCGGGGGAAACGGGTGGCCTTCGGGGTCCTGGACGGGGGTGTGCGGACATGTGTGGGAGCGCGGGGGCATCTCTGCCCGGTGCGGGCGGCCGTGTCGGGGCGGAGCACGGGCGCGCGGTGCGAGGAGTGCGCGCGGCTGGACCGGGCGCACTCCGTGGCCGCCGACACCGTTGCGGACGACCCCCGGCCGTACCACGTGTATCTGGCCTGGTTCGGGCCCGGCCTGGTCAAGGTCGGGATCACCGCCGAAGAACGGGGCTCGGCACGCCTCCTCGAACAGGGCGCCGTCTGCTTCAGCTGGCTCGCCCGCGGCCCGCTGATGGCCGCGCGGTGCGCCGAAGAGCTGCTGCGGGCCGCGCTGCGGGTGCCCGACCGGATCCCGTACGGCGAGAAGCGGGCGGTGCGGTCGGCGCTGCCCGGCACGCCGGCTGACCGCGCGGTCGAGATCGAGGCGCTGCACGCGCGCGCCGTGGCGCTCGACGCCTGGCCCGAGGCGCTGGTCAGGGAGCCGTACCGGCCCGTCGACCACGCCGAGGTGTTCGGGCTGACGGCGGGCCTGACGGCCGCGTACGGCGAGGTGACCGAGCTGGTCCCGGGCGGGGGCGTGAGCGGTGCGCTGGTCGCCGTGGCGGGGCCCGATCTGCACCTCGCCACCGAGCGCGGGACGGTCGTCCTGGACACCCGGCTGATGACCGGATGGGAGCTCGTTCCGGCCCTGCCCGGGGCCGGCGGGCACGGTGGGGTGACCGTGCCCGTGCGGAAGTTCAAGGAGGAGAAGGGGGTTCAGGACGAGCTCTTCTGAGCCGTTCCGGCGGCCGGGCGTGGACAGCCCGCGTCCCGTCGGCGATCGTGGGGGACATGAGCGATCGTCCCGGGGGAGCGCACGCGTGACGGGTACGGAGGCGGTGCCCGGCGCGGAGACCGCCGAGGCCGCCGAGGTCAGGGGGTTCTGGGAGCGGCTCGGGCTGCCGGGGCTCGTGGACGTGCACACGCACTTCATGCCCGAGCGGGTCCTGCACAAGGTCTGGGCGTACTTCGACGGGCTCGGCCCGCTCACCGGCGGCCTCGAATGGCCGATCACCTACCGCGCCGAGGAGGGGGAACGGGCCGCGCTGCTGCGCGAGTTCGGCGTACGGGCCTTCACGGCGATGCTGTATCCGCACAAGCCCGGCATGGCCCGCTGGCTCAACGGCTGGGCCGCCGGGTTCGCCGGCCGTACACCGGACTGTCTGCACACCGCGACCCTCTTCCCCGAGGAGGACGCCCCGGACTACGTCCGGCAGGCGCTCGACGAGGGCGCCCGGGTCTTCAAGGCGCATGTGCAGGTGGGCGCGTACGACCCGGCCGACGGACTCCTCGATCCGGTCTGGGGGCTGCTCGCCGAGGCCGGCGTCCCGGTGGTGATCCACTGCGGTTCCGGGCCCGCGCCCGGCAAGCACACCGGACCCGAGCCGATCGGGCGGGTGCTGGCCCGGCATCCGCGGCTGCGGCTGGTCGTCGCGCACCTCGGCATGCCCGAGTACGAGGACTTCCTCGCGCTGGCCGAGCGGTACCCGGAGGTACGGCTCGACACGACGATGGCGTTCACGGACTTCAGCGAGGGCTACGCGCCCTTCCCGCGGCGCGCCCTGACCCGCCTGGCCGACCTCGGCGACCGCGTCCTGCTCGGCTCCGACTTCCCCAACATTCCCTATCCGTACGTCCATCAGCTGCACGCGCTGGAGCGGCTCGGACTCGGCGACGCGTGGCTGCGGGCGGTGTGCCACGACAACGCGGCGCGGCTGTTTCGAATCTGAGCCGAATCGGTGGCATCGGTGCAGGTCAGGAGCTTCCCAGGAGTTCCCTGAGTGGCGCCTGTGGGTTTCTCAGGGAAATCACAGATATCTGAAAGGGCGCTCTCAGAGGGTCCCGTAAGGGTGGCCACCATGACCACGACCTCGCCCCAGGGGCGCACCGAACTGCTGAGGCCGGACGGGAGCCCCGTCCGAGTGCTTGTGGTGGACGACGAGCTGTCGATCACCGAACTGCTGAGCATGGCTCTGCGATACGAGGGCTGGCAGATCCGCAGTGCGGGTGACGGGCAGGGTGCCGTCCAGACCGCCCGTGAGTTCCGGCCCGACGCCGTCGTCCTTGACATGATGCTGCCCGACATGGACGGGCTGACCGTGTTGGGCCGGCTGCGCCGCGAACTGCCGGACGTACCGGTGCTGTTCCTGACCGCGAAGGACGCGGTGGAGGACCGGATCGCAGGGCTCACCGCGGGCGGCGACGACTATGTCACCAAGCCGTTCAGCCTGGAGGAGGTCGTCGCCCGGCTGCGCGGCCTGATCCGGCGGTCCGGCGCCGCCGACCGGCGCTCCGACTCCGTGCTGGTCGTCGGTGACCTCACCCTCGACGAGGACAGCCACGAGGTCTTCCGGGCCGGTGAGAACATCCACCTCACCGCCACCGAGTTCGAGCTGCTGCGCTTCCTCATGCGCAATCCGCGCCGCGTGCTGAGCAAGGCTCAGATACTGGACCGGGTGTGGTCCTACGACTTCGGCGGCCAGGCCAACGTGGTCGAGCTGTACATCTCGTACCTGCGCCGGAAGATCGACGCCGGGCGCGAGCCGATGATCCACACCCGGCGCGGCGCCGGTTACCTGATCAAGTCCGCCGTGTCATGAGCGGCCGCCGACGGCCGCGTACGCAGCAGCGACGAGCAGGACAGCCGCGCACCCTGCGGACGCGGCTCGTCGTCGCATCCGTGGTGCTGATCGCCGTGGTCTGCGCGGTGATCGGCACCGTGACCACCCTGGCGCTGCGCTCGCACCTCTACCAGCAGCTCGACGGCCAGCTCACCGAGGTCGGGGCGCGCGCCTCCGGCATGTTCGCCCCGCCGGGGCAGGGCAAGGGCGGCCCCGACCTGCAGAACGACCAGCAGGGCAAGGCGGTCGACCTGACCGATTTCGTCACCCGGGGCCCGCAGCCGCAGTACACGATCGCGGCCGAGGTGGAGAACGGCGTCGTCACCGAGGGCAAGGCCGGGCACAAGTCCGACCACACCCTCGACATGAGCGCGCAGGCGCTGACCGAGGCCCAGCTCGCGGCCCTCGGCGCCGTCTCCCGGGACAGCGGCAAGCACACCGTGGACATCCCCGGCCTCGGCAGCTACCGCGCGCAGTACGTGACCGGCCCCAACGGCAGCTACTACGTCGCCATACCGACCAAGGACACCGACGACAACATCAACACCCTGATCCTCGTCGAGGTCAGCGTCACCGCCGCCGGTCTGGTCGCCGCCGGAATCGCCGGCTACGTCCTGGTCGGCGTCGCCACCCGCCCGCTGCGCAAGGTCGCCGCCACCGCCACCCGGGTCTCCGAACTGCCCCTGCACACCGGCGAGGTGAACCTCAGCGAGCGCGTACCGGAGTCCGAGTGCGACCCGCACACCGAGGTCGGCCGGGTCGGCGTCGCGCTCAACCGGATGCTCGACCATGTGCACGGCGCCCTGCACGCCCGCCAGCAGAGCGAGATGCGGGTACGGCAGTTCGTCGCGGACGCCAGCCACGAGCTGCGCACGCCGCTCGCCTCCATCCGCGGCTACGCCGAACTGACCCGGCGTGGCCGGGAACTGGTCGGCCCCGACACCCGGCACGCGCTCGGCCGCATCGAGTCCGAGGCGGGCCGGATGACGCTGCTCGTCGAGGATCTGCTGCTGCTCGCCCGGCTCGACGCGGGCCGGCCCCTGCAGTTCGAACAGACCGATCTCGTCCCGCTCGTCGTGGACACCGTCAGCGACGCCCGCGCGGCCGGTATGGACCACACCTGGCGGCTCGATCTGCCCGACGAACCGGCCCTCGTGTCCGCGGACGCGGCCCGGCTGCAACAGGTCCTGGTCAATCTGCTGGGCAACGCCCGCAACCACACCCCGCCCGGCACCACGGTCACGGCCCGCGTGCGGCGGCGCGGATCGTGGCTGTGCATCGATGTCGAGGACAACGGCCAGGGCATCCCGGCCCCTTTGCTGCCGCACGTGTTCGAACGGTTCGCGCGGGGCGACTCCGCGCGGTCGAGATCCACCGGGTCGACCGGTCTGGGCCTGGCCATCGTGCAGGCCGTAGCGACCGCGCACGGCGGTGCCGTCACCGTGGACAGCGTTCCCGGGCGCACGGTGTTCACCGTCCACCTGCCCGCGCTCCACCCCGCGCTGCCCGTGCCGGCTCCCGAAACGAAGGGGCCTTCGCACTCACAGGCGCAGCACAGTGCCACCACATGGGCGGAACAGGGCGCCTGACAACAGTCGGAGCATGCGAACCGACTCTTCTCCCGGCACCCTGCCGGCGCGGGAGCACCTCCCGGCCGGCGACGCCGGTACGCCTGTCCTGGACGTAGTGATCCCCGTCTACAACGAGGAGAAGGACCTGGGGCCCTGTGTGCTCAGACTTCATGAGCACCTCACGCGGACCTTCCCGTACGCGTTCCGCATCACGATCGCGGACAACGCGTCCACGGACAGCACCCCGCAGGTGGCGGCCGGTCTTGCGGCGCGGCTCCCCGGGGTCGTCGACTTCCGGCTTGAGCAGAAGGGCCGCGGGCGCGCCCTGCGGGCCGTGTGGTCCGCCTCGGACGCCCCGGTCCTCGCGTACATGGACGTCGACCTGTCCACCGACCTCAACGCGCTGCTGCCGCTGGTGGCCCCGCTGATCTCGGGCCACTCCGACCTCGCGATCGGCTCCCGGCTCAGCCACTCGTCGCGGGTGGTGCGCGGCGCCAAGCGGGAGTTCATCAGCCGCTCGTACAACCTGATCCTGCGCGGCTCGCTGCAGGCCCGCTTCTCGGACGCGCAGTGCGGCTTCAAGGCGATCCGGCGTGATGTCGCCCAGGTGCTGCTGCCGCTGGTGGAGGACACCGGCTGGTTCTTCGACACCGAGATGCTGGTGCTCGCCGAGCGGGCCGGGCTGCGCATCCACGAGGTGCCGGTCGACTGGGTCGACGACCCGGACTCGACGGTGCACATCGTGCGGACGGCGACCGACGACCTCAAGGGGGTGTGGCGGGTGGGCAGGGCACTGGCCACCGGTTCGCTGTCGCTGGACCGGCTCACCCGGCCGTTCGGCGACGACCCCCGCGACCGGGAGATCCAGGACGTGCCGAAGGGGCTGGCCCGCCAGCTCGTCGGGTTCTGCGTGGTCGGCGGCCTGTCGACCCTCTTCTACCTGCTCCTCTACAGCGTCTTCCGGCAGTTCGCCGGCTCCCAGGTGGCCAACGCGCTCGCCCTGCTGGTCTCGGCCGTCGCCAATACGGCGGCCAACCGGCGGCTGACCTTCGGGGTGCGCGGTCGCGGCGGCGCCGTCCGGCACCAGGCGCAGGGCCTGGTCGTCTTCGGTATCGGACTCGCCCTGACCAGCGGCTCGCTCGCCGCCCTGGACGCGGCCACCAGCAGCCCCGCGCACTCCACCGAGCTGGCGGTGCTGATCGCCGCCAACCTCGCGGCGACGGTGCTGCGTTTCCTGCTCTTCCGCGCGTGGGTGTTCCCGGACCGGCGGGAGAGCGGCTCCGAGTCCGGCCATGAGTCCGCCCGCGGATCGACGGTCGTGGCGGCCCACCACCCGGCCCACCTGGGCTCTCCCGGTTCGTACGAGCCCTCCGGGTATCCGGCCCACCTGGGCTCCGTGGCCCCGCACCAGCCTTCCGCGTACCCGGTCCACCCGGACTCTCCCGGCCCGCACCAGCCCTCCGGGTATCCGGCGCACTCGGGCTCCGCGGCCCCGCACCAGCCTTCCGCGTACCCGGTCCGTCCGGGTTCTCCCGGCTCGCACCCGGGCTCCGCCGGCCGCCTCGATCCGGGACCCCAGCCGCCCCGGCCGAGCGCCCCGCTGCCGCGGCGCCCCGCGCCGCACCCGCCGCACCCGCCGCACCCGCCGCACCCGCAGCACCCGCAGCACTCGCAGCACCCGCAGCATCCGCAGCACCCGACCACCCAGTTCCACGCCGACGAGGCCGTGGACGGCACCTGGAGGGACGCCACCGTGCGACTGCAGCCGGTACGCCCTCACGACACCGACCCGGGGGACCCCCGATGACCACCCACTACGATCAGCCGACCGACCGGACCGAACCCGGCCCCTGGGGCCCGCCGCACACCGCTCCCCCGCCGCGGGACCCGGCCACGGCCCCCGCCCCCGAGCCGGGCGAGCCCAAGCCTCCCTTCGCCCGCAGACTGTGGCGCGGACGTCCGCAGGACCCCCGCTGGGCGCGCCCGGCCTTCCTCGGCCTGCTGCTCGCCACCGCGCTGCTGTACCTGTACAACCTGAGCGCCTCCGGCTACGCCAACTCCTTCTACTCGGCGGCCGTTCAGGCGGGCAGCACGTCCTGGAAGGCGTTCTTCTTCGGCTCGTTGGACGCGGGCAACGCCATCACCGTCGACAAGCCCTCGGCCTTCCTGTGGCCGATGGAGCTGTCGGTGCGGATATTCGGCCTGAACTCGTGGGCGATCCTCGCCCCCGAGGTGCTGATGGGCGTCGGCACCGTCGCCGTCGTCTACGCCGCGGTGCGGCGCCGGTTCAGCCCGGTGGCCGGTCTGATCGCGGGCGCGGTGCTCGCGCTCACCCCGGTCGCGGCGCTGATGTTCCGGTTCAACAACCCGGACGCGATGCTGGCCCTGCTGATGGCGCTGGCCTGCTACTTCGTGATGCGTGCCGTGGAGGACGGGCGGACCCGGTGGCTGGTGTGGGCGGGCGTCGCGGTCGGCTTCGCCTTCCTCGCCAAGACGCTGCAGGCCTTTGTGATCCTGCCGCCACTGGCGGTCGTGTACGCGGTCTGCGCGCCGGTGCGGCTGCGCAGGAGGTTCGTCCAACTGGCCCTCGCCACGGCGGCGATGGTCGTCGCGGGCGGCTGGTGGGTGGCGATCGTGGAGCTGTGGCCCGCCTCGTCCCGCCCGTACATCGGCGGCTCGCAGAACAACTCCTTCCTCGAGCTGACCTTCGGCTACAACGGCCTCGGGCGGCTGAACGGTGAGGAGACCGGCAGCGTCGGCGGCGGTGGTGGCGGCGCCGGCGGCGGCTGGGGCGAGACCGGCTGGGACCGGATGTTCAACACCGAGATCGGCGGCCAGATCTCGTGGCTGATCCCGGCCGCGCTGATCCTGCTCGGGGCCGGCCTGTGGGCCACCCGGCGGGCCCGGCGCGCCTCGGCGACCCGGGCCGCGTTCCTGGTGTGGGGCGGCTCGCTGCTGATGACCATGATCGTCTTCAGCTACATGGCGGGCATCTTCCACCAGTACTACACGGTCGCCCTCGCCCCCTACCTCGCGGCCGTGATCGGCATGGGCGCCGGTCTGCTGTGGGAGCGGCGGGCCGAGACCTGGGCGTCGCTCGCTCTCGCGGCCTCCGTGGTGGCCTCGGCCGCCTGGGGCTATGTCCTGCTCAACCGCACCCCGGACTATCTGCCCTGGCTGCGCTGGCTGGTCCTGATCGGCGGTCTGGCCGCCGCGCTCGGCCTGGTCTTCGCGGGCCGGGCGCCGCGCCGGCTGGCCCTCGGGGCGGCGGCCGTGGGCCTCATCGCCGCGCTGGCCGGGCCGACCGCGTACACCCTGAGCACGGTCGGCTCCGCGCACACCGGCTCCATTCCGACGGCCGGTCCGGCGGGCGCGAGCATGATGGGCTTCGGCGGTGGCCGTCCCGGCGGCGGCGGTGCGGCCGGCGGCTTCGGCGGCGGCATGCCGGGCCAGAACCAGCAGAACGGCACCGGCGGTACGCAGGGCGGCCAGGGGCAGCAGAACGGCAACGGCGGCCTCCCCGGCGGCGGCACCGGTGGCTTCCCGGGCGGCGGCATGCCCGGTCAGAACCAGCAGAACGGCAACGGCTTCCCGGGTGCCGGCGAGGGCGGCGGGACGGCCGGCGGTGGCGCCGGCGGTCTGCTCAACGGTGCCACGGTCGGTGCCGAGGCCAAGAAGCTGCTGGAGGCGGACGCCGGGAAGTACACCTGGGTCGCCGCGTCCATCGGCTCCCAGAACGCCGCGAGCTACCAACTGGCCACCGGTGAGCCGGTGATGGCGATCGGCGGCTTCAACGGCACCGACCCGTCCCCGACGCTGGCGCAGTTCAAGCAGTACGTGGCGGACGGGAAGATCCACTACTTCATCGCCGGCGGCGGTATGGGCGGTGGCATGGGCGGCAGCGACAGCGGTACGGCGTCCCAGATCACCTCGTGGGTCGAGAGCAACTTCAAGAAGGTGACGGTCGGTTCGGCCACCTTCTACGACCTCACGCAGCAGTCGAGCGACAGCTGAGGATCCGCCGGGCGGGGCGGGGCGGTGACCACGGTCACCACCCCGCCCCGTTGCCCGTTGTACGCCGTAAAGGAGCTGATCTACGGTGTACAACATGCCGATTCCGTCGGGCCCGCAGATGGCGGCGGGACTGGTGTCCATCGCCGGGCCGGCTTTCGGCGGTTACGCCGGCACCCTGCTCGGGCTGCCGCTGATCGGCGGCGGCTGCGCGCTCGCCAACCCGGCGCTGGCGCACGCCATCATGAGCGCGATCCAGCCGGCCGAGGTGGGGGTCGGCGCCTGGATCAACGGGACGCTCGCGGAGTTCGGCAACGGGCTCGGGGGCGCGGTGCTCGGCGCGGTTCTCACCTCCCGGGCCGCCCCGGACGGGCCGGCCTCGGGGCTGGCGGCGGGTCAACTCTTCGGTGCGGTGAAGGTGTTGGCCGGCGGGCCGGCGGCCGGGGCGCTGCTGCGGCGGGCGGGGAAGGCGCTCGCCTGACGGTTCGGGGGCGCGCGGTGATGCGGACGCGGGGTGATCGCGGGGGTTCTCCGCGGCCCTCGCGGGCCTAGCATCGTCGCATTGTCGTAGGTGGTCGGAGATCCAGGAAGGTGCGTCGATGGCGGAGGGGGCCGGACGGGCGGCGCGTACCAGTGTCTGGCTGGAGGGGAAGACCCGCCGTGGCGGGCGCGGCGGCGGGCAGCCCTCCGGCCTGGACCGGGAGCGGATCACCGAGGTGACCGTGCGGCTGCTGGACGCGGAGGGGCTGGCCGGGTTCTCCATGCGGCGGCTGGCCGCCGAGCTGAGCGTCACCGCGATGTCCGTGTACTGGTACGTCGACACCAAGGACGACCTGCTCGAACTCGCCCTGGACGCGGCCTTCGGCGAACTGCGGCTGCCCGGACCCGAGGACGCGGGCGAGGACTGGCGGGACCAACTGCGGGCGCTGGCCGGGGAGTACCGCTCGCTGCTGGTGCGGCACCCTTGGCTGTCCCCGCTGGCCGGCCGCTATCTCAACATCGGCCCGAACTCGCTCGCCTTCTCGGGCCGGGTGCAGCAGGTCGTGCGCCGCTCCGGGCTGCCCGCGCACGGCATCATGGGCGCCATCGCGGCCGTCTTCCAGTTCGTGTACGGCTACGGCACGATCGAGGGCCGCTTCGCGGCCAGGGTCGCGGCGACCGGTATGACCCCGGACGAGTACCACCGCACCGCCATGACCGCGGTGACCGCGGCCCCGCAGGCCGCCGAGGCGATGAAGGAGTCCAGGGACATCATGGAGACGCGCAGCGGCGAAACGGTCGAGGACATGCTGGAACGGGACTTCACCTTCGCCCTGGACCTCCTGATCGCGGGAATCGAGGAAATGGTCCGCAGACCCACGACCGAGCGGTAGCCATCCGGCGGTGAACCGGCCCACGGCCCCTGCGAATACGCCGTCAGCGCCGGGGTGACGCAAGCCGGTCGCGGGTCTCGCCGGGTCCGGCGCCGCACGGGCCACCCCGGCTGTGCCGTGAGCAGCAAGGTGGTGCCCGGGCTGCGGCGGGTGCATCTTGCTTGGGCAGGCGGGCCGCGGGTGGCCGCTGGGCCGGGCGGGGGCGAGCGTGCTGGGCCGCCCCCGGCCGCGCGCTCCGTCGCCCCGGCGCGCGCTCCTCGGTGTGGGTCGGCCGGTTTCGGCCGGGCCGGGTGAACATGCCGTACGGCCGCCCCGGTCGTGCGCTCCTCAGTGTGCGTCGGCCGTGCGCCTCGCCGGGGGCGGTTCTGTTCGGTCAGGGTGGCCGGGGACGAGTACTTCTGCTCGGCGTGAGCCGGACGGCGTCTGTCCCGGTGGGGTCAGTTTTGTTCTGTCAGGCGGGCCGGGAAGCCGCCGGTGGCTACCGGGCCCCAGCGGGTCGGGGTGATGCGGATGATCGACTTGCCCTGTTTGATCATCGCCGCGCGGTACTCGTCCCAGTCCGGGTGGTCACCGGCGATGTTCCGGTAGTACTCGACCAGCGGCTCCACCGAGTCCGGGCTGTCGATGACTTCCGCCGTCCCGTCCACCTGGACCCACGGCCCGTTCCAGTCGTCGCTCAGCACGATCAGGCTGACCCGCTCGTCCCGCTTGGCGTTGCGGGTCTTGGCGCGCTCCGGGTAGGTGGAGACCACGATCCGGCCGGAGTCGTCGACCCCGCAGGTCAGGGGCGATGCCTGGGGGCCGCCGTCGCCCCGCCGGGTGAGCAGGACGGCCCGGTGCCGGGGCCGCACGAAGTCCAGCAGTTCATCGAGGGAGACGGTGGTGTTCGTCGCGATGTTCGGTGCCATGCGGGCAGCCTAGGGGCAGCGGCCCCGGTTCTGGCTGACCTTGCTGTTCCTACGCCTGTGGCAGCGTTTCGCCCTGCACCGCCTGGACGTCGAGCTCGACCTTCAGGGTCGTGCCGATGGCCGCGATGCCCGCCTGGACGACCTGGTTGTAGTTCATGGCGAAGTCCTCGCGGCGCAGCTCCGTCGTCGCGCGGAAGGCGGCCCGGGTGCCGCCCCAGGGGTCGGCGCCGGTGCCGAGGTAGGCCAGGTCCAGGTCGACCGGGCGTACGACACCGCGCATGGCCAGCTCGCCGTGGACCGTCCAGCGGTCCGGGCCGGCCACCGACAGCCCCGTCGACCGGTAGGTGATCTCCGGGCACCGCTCGACGTCCAGGAAGTCCGCGGACCTGAGGTGGGTGTCGCGCATGCCGTTGCCGGTGTCGATGGAGGAGGCCCGGATCACCGCCTCCACACGGGACTTGCCGATGTCGTCGGGCGCGATCTCGATCGCGCCGGCGAAGTCGGTGAACCGGCCGCGCACGCTGGAGATGCCCAGGTGCTGGGCGACGGCGGCCACCGACGAATGCGCCGGGTCGATGGTCCACGGACCCGGCGGAGGCAGCTCGGTGCCGCCCTGCCGGGCCAGTGTCACCGTGCCGACCTCGGCCCGCCCGCTCGCGGTGACGATCGTGCTCGCCGCGGCGGGCGCGTACCCGACGGCCGTGACGATCACCGTGTACGCCCCGGGCGCGAGGGCCGTCGTGTCCCGCACGGCGCCCTCCGCGTCGGCCTCGGCGCGCAGCACCTGCCTGCCCGTCATGTCGGTCAACGTGACGACCGCGTGCGACACGGCCCATCCGTCCCGGGTGTGGATCCTCGCGGTCAGTCCCATCCCGTTTTCTCCCTGCGACGCCATGGACCGAACATCCATGACGACCTCGAAAAGCCGTACACAGTGGTCATGAAGTGTCTGGCCCGTGGCGGGCGCGTCGCCGCTCGGGGCGCGCCCGCCACGGGCCGGGTGCCGGACTACTCGCCGGGGTGGGCGAGTTCGATGTCCTGTCCGTCGGCCCCGGCGCCCTGCACCGTCAGGGCCGTCGCCACCGGCGGGTAGCCCGTCGCGATGACGGTGTAGTCGCCGGAGTTCAGGTCGGTGAAGGCGTACGCACCGTCCGGTCCGGTGGTGGACGTGCCGACCACGTTGCCCGCCGCGTCCACGAGGGTCACCCGGGCGTCGGCCAGCGGACCGTGCGGGGCCCGGACGACGCCCTGGAGCCGGGCGCCCGCCTCCAGGTCCACCTCGATCCGGGTGACACCGGAGGCGCCGATCTCGACGGGCAGCGCCCGCGGCCGGAACCCGGCGGCGTTCACCGCGACCGTCACCGCGCCAGGCACCAGCTCACCGAAGGTGAACTGGCCCTGCTCGCCGGTGGAACCGGTGGCCAGCAGATCGCCGCGCACATCGGTGACGATCACCATGGCGTCCTTGACCGGCAGCGCGCTGCCGGCCGCCCGGACCACACCGCTCAGCCCGCTGGTGCCGCTGAGCAGCACGTCGTACGACACCGGGTCCTCGTGCACGACGACCGTGGATGCCTGCGGCTGGAAGCCGTCGGCGGCGGCGATCAGGACGTACGAGCCCGTGCCCGGCGCGTCCAACGTGTAGGAACCGTCGGCCTGGGTGACCGAGCGGCCCAGCTGGCGGCCGGAGAGGGAGATCAGGGTGACCGCGGCCCGCGGGACCGGTGCGCTCTCGGCGCCGCGGACGAAGCCGCGGACCGGGATGCCGCTGGCGGCGGAGGGCTGCTCCGGGGCGGGCACGGTGGCGACGGCGGTCAGCTGCCGCGTCGCGGCGGCCCCCGTCCCGTCCTCGGTGCTCGCGACGACCGGGGAGGCCCAGCCGGGCACCCGCTCCGCGGCCGGCGCGACGGTGGCCGGGGCGGCGGTCTCGGCGGCGGCCGGCGTCCCGGCCGGGGCCCCCTCCTCGGCGGCCTGCGCCAGCGCGCCCTGGGTACGCAACGGGACCTCCTTGATGAACAGCGTGATCAGGAAGGCGACGGCCGCCAGGCAGGCGGCGATCAGGAACACATCGGCGATGCCGTGGCCGTAGGCGCTCTCCATGACCGTGCGCAGCGGCGCCGGCAGGGCATTCATGTCCGGAATGGAGTCCGTCGAACCCGAGCCGGACATCCCCTGGGCGTACTTCGGGCTCAGACCGGCGAGGCCGTCCTTGACGTAGTCGGTGATCCGGTGGGACATCACCGCGCCGAGCGCCGAGACGCCGACCGCACCGCCGAGGGAACGGAAGAAGGTGACCGTGGAACTGGCCGAACCGAGGTCGCCCGGCTCCACCTGGTTCTGTGTGCACAGCACCAGGTTCTGCATCATCATGCCGATGCCGAGGCCCAGCATGGCCATGAAGACGGCCATCTTCCAGTAGTCGGTGTCGTACCGGATGGTGCCCAGCAGGCCCAGCCCGGCCGTCACCAGCACGCCGCCGCTGACCAGCCAGGCCTTCCAGCGGCCGGTGCGGGTGATGAACTGACCGGAGACGGTGGAGGAGACGAACAGGCCACCGATCATCGGGATGGTCAGGACACCCGACATGGTCGGGGACTTGTCGCGGGCCAGCTGGAAGTACTGGCTGAAGAAGACCGTGCCGCTGAACATCGCGATACCGACGAACAGCGAGGCGAGCGACGCGAGGGTGATGGTGCGGTTGCGGAACAGCCGCAGCGGGATGATCGGCTCGCTCGCCCTGGCCTCGATGAGCACGAACACAGCGCCGAGCACGAGGGAGCCGCCGACCATCGCGTACGTCTGCCACGACACCCAGTCGTACTTGTCACCGGCGAAGGTCACCCAGACCAGCAGCAGCGAGACGGCAGCGGAGATGAAGAACGCGCCGCTCCAGTCGACCTTCACGTCCCGCTTCACCACGGGCAGGTGCAGGGTCCGCTGGAGCACGATCAGCGCGATGACCGCGAAGGGCACGCCGACGTAGAAGCACCAGCGCCAGCCCAGCCACGAGGTGTCGGTGATGACACCGCCGAGCAGCGGGCCGCCGACGGTGGCGACGGCGAAGGTGGCACCGAGGTAACCGGAGTAACGGCCGCGCTCGCGCGGGGAGATCATCGCCGCCATGACGATCTGCGCCAGGGCGGACAGACCGCCGACGCCGATGCCCTGGACGACCCGGCAGGCGATCAGCATGCCGGGGTTCTGCGAGAGACCGGCGACGACCGAACCCAGGACGTAGATGACCAGGGCTATCTGGACGAGGGCCTTCTTGCTGTACAGGTCTGCGAGCTTGCCCCACAGGGGAGTGGTCGCAGTCATCGACAGCAGGGCGGCCGTGACCACCCAGGTGTAGGCGGACTGGCCCCCGCCGAGGTCGCCGATGATGCGCGGCAGGGCGTTGGAGACGATCGTGGACGACAGGATCGCCACGAACATGCCGAGCAGCAGCCCGGAGAGCGCTTCCATGATCTGCCGGTGCGTCATGGGAGCCTGGTCGGAGCCTCCCCCGTGCTTGGCGTGAGCCCGCACACCGGCTGGTGTGGTCGTTGCCATGGGCTTCCTTTTCTACGTGCTTCTACGTGCTTATCCGGGTGTACGGGTGGTCGTCGCTTCGAGTACGGGCACGGGTGCGGGGTCGGGCACGGTGGCGGGCTGCGACGGATGGGGCCGGGCGTGTACGGGCCGGCAGTCGCCGAAGCTGTCCCTGAGCCGGGTCATGAGCCGGATCAGCTGGGCGACCTCGTCGTCGGTCCAGTCGCTGAGCCGCTCGGCCAGCAGTGCGGTGCTGCGGCGCCCCAGTTCGTCCGTCATCGACCGGCCCGCGGGCGTCAGGCGCAGGATGCGCGAGCGCTTGTCGGCGGGGTCGGGGGACCGCTCGATCCAGCCCCGCTCGGCGACGTGTGCGACATGTCTGCTGGTCACCGACATGTCCACGGAGAGCAACTCCGCGAGCTTGCTCATGCGCATGTCGCCGTGCCGGCTGAGCAGGGTCAGCACGGCGGCGGAACCACCCGGGCAGTCGTGCGGGAGTATCCGCGCCAGGTCCCGTTTGACGGCTCCGACGGCGCTGAGCTGACGCGCCAGCTCCTCGAACTGGGCCTGCTCAGCCATCCCACCTCCCGTTTTCGTTGCTTGAGGCAACCGTAGGGGCGCTTGGTTGCTGAAGGCAAACAAACGCGGGGCCATCGGGGCCAAAAACTTGGCAAAGGCAAGTATTGCGAACGTAAATATGCAGGTGAGGTCGGTTCCGGGGGTCAAAGGGGGTGGCGACGGGACCGTGGCCGGCGGCGCACACGCGTTCCGTAGGGGGCCATCAGTGCCCCCACTTGGGCGGCCCCGCCCGTCTTCGCTAGGGTCTCGGGCCATGGCTAACACCCAGGGCCCCCAGGGCAACCACGACCCCGCAGGCAACACCCAGATGTTCCGCGCGTTCGTCGACGAGGCCCCCCAGGGCCGGCAGCAGGCGACCAGCTCCTCCGGCCCCCGCATCGGCCTGATCGCCGGTGTCGTCGTGGTGGTGGTGATCGTGGCGGCGGTGGCCTGGCTGGCGCTGAAGTAACCCGCCCCGGCGGCCCGAACGGCCGGGCCGGCGAGCCGGGTTACGCCCGTGCGTCGATGACCTGGCCGCCGGCAGTCCGAGGACGAGGTGCCGGAAGCCTCCGTCGACCGCTTTGCCGATCGCCTCCCGGGCCGGTCGTAGGGCCCACCGCGGCGGGGCGCAGATCACCGCGACCGCCCGGGCGGACCCCGCAAGAACGGCGAGGGCCGGTGCGAGCGCGGTCGCGGCCGATCCCGGCGCATTGACGGTCCCGCTGTGCGCTGCGGTGGACGGCGTCGTCGGTCTCGCCGCCCGGCATGTTCCACAGACCGGCGTGCCCGGTGGCCACCCGCAGCGTCGGGGCCGAACTCCGCCGACGAGGACCGGCGGGTGGGGCCGCTGCACAGGCTTGCCCCGGTGAGCCGGTGGTGAGCGCTGTGGAAGGCGAATGGCTCCCGCTCGGTCCACAGCCGCCGGATCACCATGCACGCCGAGGCTCGTCATGGCGTGCGCGGAGTCGTGGAAGGACAGCCTGTGCGTCGCGTACTCGCGCCGGGCCAACGGATGGGCGGGCCGGGGCGCGAGCCGATGCCGAAGTCGAGCCGGCCGCCAGCGACGATGTCGACGGTCGTGGCGATCCTGGACGGCATCGCGGGCGGCCGGAGCCGGTCGCCAGGGCGCCGAGCCGCCGCCGTCGGGTCCGGGAGGCGAGCGTCGCGAGCAGTGCCCAGCCTTCGAAGGCCGGTCCGTTCGGGTCGCCGGCGATCGGCATGAGGTGGTCGAACGGCCATGCGTGCTCGATCCACGGGACGGCGTCCGCCTCGTGCCGGACCCGAAGGACGTCCTCGTAGGCGACCGCTGAGAGGGCGGTCACGAGCCCGAATCGTGCCCTCGGCGTGGGTGAGATGGCGTGTCAGTCCGCCTCGCCCATGGATGCGGGGCGTCCCTCTCGTGCGGGCACGGCCGGTGCCGTGGGGAGTGGTCGTCGGGCCCCGGCTCTGTCATCATGAGGAAAACGGAACCTCGCTCCGATAGCGGCGATACGGAACGACGCTTCGGTGGGGCGGGCCCGAGGCCGGATGGAGATGCGGTGCGGTGAACGACGGCGGCGAGGGCACGGGCCGCGCGACCCGGTCCAAGCGGGCGGACGCCCGGCGCAACGAGAAGACACTGCTCGACGCGGCCGCCGCGATCTTCGTGGCCTCGGGGGTGGACGCACCGGTCCGTGACATCGCGGCCCGGGCCGGCGTCGGGGTGGGCACGATCTACCGCCACTTCCCCACCCGGTCGGACCTCATCATCGCGGTCTACCGGCACCAGGTCGAGGCCTGCGCCGAGGCCGGTCCGGCCCTGCTGGAGACGAGCCCCACCCCGCATGTCGCACTGGCGCGGTGGATCGACCTCTTCGTCGACTTCCTGGTCACCAAGCACGGGCTGGCCGGCGTGCTGCAGTCCGACAACACGGGCTTCGAGGCGCTGCACACCTACTTCCTCGACCGCCTCGTGCCCGTGTGCACCCAACTGCTCGACGCGGCGGTCGCCTCCGGCGAGATCCGGTCCGAGCTACGGGCCTACGAGCTGATGCGCGGCGTCGGGAACCTCTGCGTCGGCGCGGAGAGCGACCCCCGCTACGACGCCCGCCGGCTGGTCGGACTCCTCGTCGCGGGCCTGCGCGGCCCGAACTGACCGCAGGCCGGGGGTTGCGTCACTTCCAGGTGACCGATACGTCCCGCGTCTCGATGTGCATCCCGAGCGGCACCCGCCAGGCGTCGACGCACACCGTCCAGGTGTGGTCGTCGTCGGCACCCGGGCGAAGCGGCGCCGGGAGGTCCCGGGTGGACTCCACCGTCGCCCAGTCGATGCCGAGCGCGCCGATGATGTGTGTGCCGAAGGTCACCTTGCCCGAACGGACCACCGTCCCACCGGTGTTGTGGAAGGCGACCGTCACCTTCTCGCACCACCGCTGCTCGCTGGCCTCCCGCGCGGGACCGTCCCAGGTGAGGGCGGCGGGAGCGGGGGACGACGGCATCGCACCGCCGGCGGGCGGCGCCGTCGGAGCCGGTGATTCGGCCGCCGTGCGGGTCGATCGGGAGCCCGTCGGCGTGGAGGGCGACGCGTCCGGTGTCGGCCCGCCGCCGTCGGCGGAGCCGTCCCCGCCGCCGCGGGCGTCCGGCGTCCGGCGGCCGGGCCGCGGCGGCGAAGTCGTCACGGCGGCAGGTGGGTTGGCGCCCGCCTCGGGTGATCCGTCGAGCGGCACCAGGGTCACCGGGGCGCTCGGCCTCAGCCCCGTGGGGGAGACGACCGGCGCGGCCACGGCGACATGACCGCCGTCCCCGCCGCCTCCTCCGCACGAGGCCAGCGCTCCGCCGAGGGCGACGACGGCCGCCGAAGCCGCCGCAACGGCGCCTCGGCGGCCATGAGTCAGGCCCGTCCAGGGCCTTGGGCCCGTTCCGGTCCCGGTCTCCGCGCCCGTCCCAGTTCCCCGCATCGGGCCAGTGTGGCTGACGGGCCGTCAGTAAGGAAGGGCCGGGCGGAAGGAGGGCCGGGGGCGGGGCTCAGTCCGCGATCAGACCCTCGCGGAGCTGTGCCAGGGTCCGGGTCAGCAGGCGGGAGACGTGCATCTGGGAGATGCCGACCTCCTCGCCGATCTGGGACTGGGTCATGTTCGCGAAGAAGCGGAGCATGATGATCCGGCGCTCGCGGGGCGGGAGTTTGGCCAGAAGCGGCTTCAGGGACTCGCGGTACTCGACGCCCTCGAGAGCGCTGTCCTCGTAGCCGAGGCGGTCGGCGAGGGAGCCCTCGCCGCCGTCGTCCTCGGGGGCCGGGGAGTCCAGGGACGAGGCCGTGTACGCGTTGCCCACGGCCAGGCCGTCGACCACGTCCTCCTCGGACACGCCCAGGACCGCGGCGAGTTCGGGAACGGTCGGGGAGCGGTCCAGCTTCTGGGACAGCTCGTCGCTGGCCTTCGTGAGCGCCAGGCGCAGCTCCTGGAGCCGCCGCGGGACCCGCACCGACCACGAGGTGTCGCGGAAGAAGCGCTTGATCTCGCCCACGACCGTCGGCATCGCGAACGTCGGGAACTCGACGCCGCGTTCGCAGTCGAAGCGGTCGATGGCCTTGATCAGGCCGATGGTGCCGACCTGGACGATGTCCTCCATCGGCTCGTTGCGGGAGCGGAAGCGGGCCGCCGCGTACCGCACGAGCGGGAGGTTGAGTTCGATGAGGGTGTCTCGGACGTAGATGCGCTCGGGGCTGTCCTCGTCGAGTGCGGCGAGCCGCAGGAACAGGGAGCGGGACAGGGTGCGGGTGTCGATGGCCTCCGAGCCGGCCTGGACGGCCGGGGTCTGAGCGGTCTCAAGGGCCGTGACGTCGTCGAGTACGTCGAGAGCGTCAAGTTCCTTGGGCGCTGCCTCGCTCTTCGTGGGCGTGAGCACCTTCGAGCTGCCCTGGTCTGCGGACATGCCACCCCCTTTGGGTCGCGGGACGGTCGCGGCGGCGTTCTCCAACGAGGAACGCAGCCTTCACCTGAATACCGGAGCCGGAGCCACGGCAAACGCGCTTCCCGCAGAATGTCACATGTCGGCAACACGCTGTAGTGACATGTCGACATGCGAGACGCGAATCAGCCCAGGAAGGAGGGGGTCTGACGGTCCGTCGGCGTGCGGACGCCCAGATCTGCCCTGGTGGGCGATTCGCTCGGGCCGGTGATCGATCGATCTCTTATTCGGTTGTGCGCCGGAGCGGTTCGGTAGTGGTTATGCGTCGATCCGGTTCGCCGAGCGCAGTCGCTGGAAGCTGCGCGCGAGCAGCCGCGAGACATGCATCTGGGAGACGCCCAGTTCCGCGCTGATCTGCGACTGGGTGAGGTTGCTGTAGTAGCGCAGCAAAAGGATTCTCTGCTCCCGTTCCGGGAGTTGGACCAGCAGGTGGCGGACCAGATCGCGGTGCTCGACGCCGTCCAGGGCCGGGTCCTCGTAGCCGATCCGGTCCAGCAGGCCGGGCAGTCCGTCGCCCTCCTGCGCGGCTTCCAGGGAGGTGGCGTGGTACGAGCGTCCCGCCTCGATGCAGGACAGCACCTCCTCCTCGCTGATGCGCAGCCGCTCGGCGATCTCGGCGGTGGTCGGGGAGCGCCCGAAGGCGGTGGTCAGGTCCTCGGTCGCGCTGTTGACCTGGACCCACAGCTCGTGCAGCCGGCGCGGTACGTGCACCGTGCGGACGTTGTCCCGGAAGTACCGCTTGATCTCGCCGACGACCGTCGGCATCGCGAAGGTCGGGAACTGCACGCCCCGGTCGGGATCGAACCGGTCGATGGCGTTGATCAGGCCGATGGTGCCGACCTGGACCACATCCTCCATGGGCTCGTTGCGGGAGCGGAAGCGGGCGGCCGCGTACCGCACGAGCGGGAGGTTGGCCTCGATGAGCGCCCCGCGCACCCGGTCGTGCTCCGGTGTGCCCGGCTGGAGCTCCTTGAGCTGGGCGAAGAGAACCTGGGTGAGGGCCCGGGTGTCGGCACCGCGGCGCTTCTCGGGCACCGGGTTCGGGGCCGGAGCGGAAGCCCCGTCCGGGGGCGGCGCAGTACGGGCCGACAAGGTCAACGCCACCTCTTCTATCGGTCAACTCATCCGTCAAAAGCGGTCATAGCATCACAAGACATGTGCACTGTGATCAAGCACCGCATAACCACGTGTTGAATGATGAATTCAGGCATAGGGCGCAAAAAATCCCCGCACCATTCCGGTGCGGGGCCGAGGTTTCGACCGTACGGCTCAGACCTCGTAGTCGGCGATCACCCAGGTGGCGAACTCCCGCCACAGTGCGACGCCCGCCTGGTGCGCCGGGTGCTCCAGGTAGCGCGTGAGGGCGTCGGCGTCGTCGACCGCCGAGTTGATCGCGAAGTCGTACGCGATGGGGCGGTCGGAGATGTTCCAGCCGCACTCCCAGAAGCGCAGCTCCTCGATCCGGCCGCCCAGGGACCGGAAGGCATCGACGCCCGCCACGACCCGCGGGTCGTCGCGCTCGACGCCCTCGTCGAGCCGGAACAGGACCAGGTGCCGGATCA
Source organism: Streptomyces shenzhenensis (assembly GCF_003688995.1). Classification (GTDB taxonomy): domain Bacteria; phylum Actinomycetota; class Actinomycetes; order Streptomycetales; family Streptomycetaceae; genus Streptomyces; species Streptomyces shenzhenensis_A. Next base: position 26,680 of record NZ_PENI01000051.1, read on the forward strand.
TGGGCTTCCCTCAGTTCTTTCCGCCGTTGACGACCCACGTCATGAAGTCGCCGATGGCCCCGGCCGCGTCCGATATGCCCTCGAAGCCTATCTGGACGTAGTCCGCGGCCTTTTCCGGATCCGTGATGATCACGTACAGCACGAAGACCACGAGCACGTACACGGCGATCTTTTTGGCGTTCACCGCCACCGCGCCTCCCCTGTCACTATGCGCCCGTCGGGCCCCCTGCTGCCGGCGGCGAGTGTAACCTTCACGCGCTTCACGGGAACCAACGGCCCACAGCCCGAAGTCCCTTGCCCCCACCCCGAGCCCCGCACCGCCACTCCCACACGCCCGAGCCACCGTGCCTGTGCTTGCTCCCGCCGGCCGTCCCGTGCGGGCGCGTCGTCCGCACGCGGCCAGGCTTTTTCGCGCGTGCGCGCGTCCCCCACGCGCGCGTGCGGCGTCTTCCTTCCCTCCCGCGTCGGTGCCGGCGGTGGTCCTCCGGGGGGTGCGCGAGTGGCCTCTTGCGCGGGCCGGTGTCGCCTCCGACCGGGGCGTCGCCGGCCGCAGCGGCGCGAACTGCGCGTGCGTGACCTGGTGCGCCCGCGCCTGCCGGTCGGCGTGGCGCACGGCGAGTGGGCGCCGGGACTGACCTGCGTCCTCGACGCCAGGCTGCCCGGCTCCGCGCGCGCCGCCTGCGTCGTCCTTTCCGCGCATGTCGCGAGCGGCGTTTCCCGCGGGCCCACGTCGTCTCCGGGGCGCTCGTGCCGGCCGGCTGAGGCGGAAACCGGGACGGAGATGCGCGAAGGGGCCCGGCTCATTGAGCCGGGCCCCTTCGTCCACCAGCGGTAGCGGAGGGATTTGAACCCTCGGTGACTTGCGCCACACTCGCTTTCGAGGCGAGCTCCTTCGGCCGCTCGGACACGCTACCGAGGGAGACCTTACAGCACCGGGGAGCATGGTCAGAAATCAATACTCAGCGGTCCCGGAAGAACCCGGTGAGCAGCCGCGCGCACTCCTCGGCCAGGACGCCCTCGACCACCTCGGGCCGGTGGTTGAGCCGCCGGTCGCGCACGAGGTCCCAGAGGGAGCCGGCCGCGCCCGCCTTCTCGTCGCGGGCGCCGTAGACGACACGGTCGACGCGGGACTGCACGAGCGCGCCCGCGCACATCGTGCAGGGCTCCAGCGTGACCACGAGCGTGCACCCCGTCAGCCGCCAGGCGCCCACCGAGGCGGCGGCCCGCCGGAGCGCGAGGATCTCCGCGTGGGCCGTCGGGTCACCGGTGGCCTCGCGTTCGTTGTGGCCGCTCGCGAGCACCGTCGTACCGTCCGGGGACAGCACGACGGCGCCGACGGGGACGTCCCCGCTCGCGACGGCCTGCTCGGCCTCGGCCAGGGCGAGCCGCATCGCGGCCCGCCAGCGGTCGCGCACCGGATCCGGGGTCCGCCCGGTGGGTGAGGTGGTCAGCGGACGGTCTCCAGCACCTCCGAGGCGCCCAGGGCATCGGCGATCGCGCCCAGCGCGTCCTCCGCGTCCAGGGCGCGCAGCTCCTTCTCGCCGACGCCGAGGTCGTCCAGGATCTCGCTGTCGCCCACCGGACCGTGGGTCACCGCGTCGGCGTCCGGGCCGTCCTCGTCGTCGTCCTCCTCGGACTCGCCGTCCTCCGTGCCGTCGAGGTTCAGGGAGTCCAGGTCGGGACCGTCCGAGCCGGGCTCGCGGCCGAGCAGTTCGTCGGTGAGCAGGAGTTCGCCGTAGGCGCTGCGGGCAGCGGCGGCGGCATCGGAGACGTAGATGCGAGGGTCGTCCTCGCCGTCCACGCGGACGACGCCGAACCACGCGTCCTCCTGCTCGATCAGAACGAGCACCGTGTCGTCTTCGGGAGAGGTTTCCCGGGCCAGGTCGGCCAGATCCGACAGGGTTTCCACATCGTCGAGCTCTGTGTCGCTCGCTTCCCACCCGTCTTCGGTGCGCGCGAGCAGTGCGGCGAAGTACACCGTGACTCTCCCACTGGTCTTAGGCGTGCCGGTTGGGGGTCCCCCCGGCGGAGGTTCTGGGCGGGGAGAGCTGGGCTCCGAGCCCCACCCACTCGGAATCGTGGCAGAAACAAAGCGCTCAGGGGACGTCTTCGGCTCCCTGTGTCTGGCAGTTTTGATCGCGCGTATGCAAAGTCGCATCCGTACGTCGGTCAAGCAGTCACCAGCGCACTCGTTGCCGCCACCTGCGGATCGTACGCGGCTTTCGGGGACGCTCACGCACGCCCTTGCCCGCAACGCACGCCCGGCCGCCGATCTTCCTACCAGCGGAAGGTGCGCATGCGCATCGCGTGCCGGAGTCTGGCCGCCTTGGCGCGGCGCGGCTGGACGCGGTCGCGCAGTTCGCGCGCCTCGGCCAACTCGCGCAGGAACCGGGCCCGGCGGCGCCTGCGCTCGGCGTCGCTCTGCGGCTCGGACGCGCTCGTGCCGGTCGTCCCGGTCGCGTCGGAGCCGTGGGACGCGCCGGGGTCGCCGGACGCGTCCGGGATACGGTCGGGCCGCTCAGACATTGGTTCACCACCCCGGTCAGTCCTTCCCACTTTCCCCCGGACGGCCGGTTTGATGCCAGCGCGAGCTGCGTGAAAGCGCGCGGTTACTGTTATGGGCATGCGTCTCCACGTCGTCGACCACCCCCTGGTCGCCCACAAGCTCACCACGCTGCGCGACCGGCGCACCGACTCCGCGACCTTCCGGCGGCTCGCCGACGAACTGGTCACCCTGCTCGCCTACGAGGCCACGCGGGACGTGCGCACCGAACAGGTCGACATCACGACGCCGGTGGCCACGACCACCGGCGTCAAACTGTCCCACCCGCGCCCGCTGGTGGTGCCGATCCTGCGCGCCGGGCTCGGCATGCTGGACGGCATGGTCCGGCTGCTGCCGACCGCCGAGGTGGGCTTCCTCGGCATGATCCGCGACGAGGAGACGCTGCTGGCCTCCACGTACGCCACCCGTATGCCGGAGGACCTCTCCGGCCGTCAGGTGTACGTCCTGGACCCGATGCTCGCCACCGGCGGCACCCTGGTCGCGGCGATCCGGGAGCTGATCAGGCGCGGCGCCGACGATGTGACCGCCGTGGTGCTGCTCGCGGCCCCGGAGGGCGTGGAGGTCATGGAGCGCGAACTCGCGGGCACCCCGGTCACGGTCGTCACGGCCGCGATCGACGATCACCTCAACGGGCAGGGCTACATCGTCCCGGGCCTGGGAGACGCGGGGGACCGGCTGTACGGGGCGGCCGAGTAGACCGGCGCACGGCCGGCGGCCGGGACGGTGGCCGCAGGGCCGTGTCGAGGCCGTCGTGCTGTACGACGTCGCCGCCGACGACCGGCGTCGCGTGCGCCTCGGCGCGGGCGTCGGGCACCAGCGGGGCGAGCGGCAGCACGAGCACCCGCAGCGGCAGTCCTTTTCCGGGCCGGGCGGTGCCGGCCCGGTGCGGCCGGCGGCCCATCGCCCTGCCCACCGCGGCGGGCGCCTCTCAGCCGCGCTCGGTGATCAGCCGGTTGATGGCGGCGCCCAGCGCCATCGGGTCGCGGCCGTCGGCACGCGTAACGCCACGCGCGCGAGGTCGGTTCAGCCCCGCCGATGCCGTGCGACGGCCCTTCAGCAGTGCTTCTTCGACGCGGCGGACGCCTGCTCGGGTGCGGTCAGCACGGCCAGCGCCTTGTCTGCGTCCGCCTGCTTGGCGAGGCCCTGGAAGCCGGTGCCGAGGATGAGGTCGAGTGCGGTGTCCTTGCGGCCGGCGTCGGCGCGGCGTTCGGCGTCGCCGAGCTGGGTGGCGAGGACGGGCAGCGAGGTGTTCAGCGCGGAGCCGGGGCCGATCAGCACCCCGGTGCCCTTGATCTTCTGGTCGAACTCGGCCGTCGCGTTGCCGACCTCGCCGATCTTGAAGCCGCGCTTCTTCAGCTCGTCCGCGGTGGCCTTGGCGAGGCCGGTGCGGGGCGTGGCGTTGTAGACGTTGACGGTGATCGTCCCGGGCCGGGGCGGTGCCGCTGCCGGGCTCGGGGAGGCGGTGGGCCGGGTCGGGCAGTCCGACGCGGAGTCGGCCGCGGACGCCTTCTTGCCGCCGGTGAAGACATCGATGAGCTGCAGGGTCCCCCAGCCGATCAGGCCGAGCGAGGCGACCGAGGCCACCAGCCCGAGCACGAGCCTGCCGCGCCGCCGGGGGCGGCGCATCCTGGGGTACTTGTCCCCCGTGATCCGGTACTTGCCGCCCATGCCGGGGGGAGTCAGCATGCTCATGAGCGCAGCGTAGTGCGCCCGAGCGGACATGCCTACTAGATGATCATTCGTTGCCGCCAAGGAGAACCCGAAAGGGTCAACGGGCGACCCGGGGATGTCCGATTGACGCCCGGTCGATGCCGGCGAGCCCGGCGTGTCCGGTACGTCCGGCGATGTGACCGGCGGTGCGGCCGACGGGGTCATGAAGGGGCCGCGGGTGCGACCGGCCGGGGTGCGGCGGGGCCGCGGGTGTGTTCCCGGGGCGTCCATGAGGTCCGCGGGGGACTGCCGTGTCCCGTGGGGGTCGTAGGGTGCGGCGGCCCGGTGCCAGTCGATGTCCGGCGTGTCCGGTACATCTGGTGATGCGACCGGCCGGGGCACGGCGGGGTCACGGGCATGGTCACCTGTCGCCCGTGCGGTCCGCGGGTGCCGCCCGGCCCGGCGGCGCGGTGTCAGTCCAGTTCGAGCACGCGCGCGTGCAGCACCTGGCGCTGCTGCAGGGCCGCGCGGACCGCGCGGTGCAGGCCGTCCTCCAGATAGAGGTCGCCCTGCCACTTCACGACGTGCGCGAAGAGGTCGCCGTAGAAGGTGGAGTCCTCGGCGAGGAGGGTCTCCAGGTCGAGCTGGCCCTTGGTCGTCACGAGCTGATCGAGGCGGACCGGGCGCGGCGCGACGTCCGCCCACTGCCGGGTGCTTTCCCGGCCGTGGTCGGGGTACGGCCGGCCGTTTCCGATGCGCTTGAAGATCACACGGAAAGCCTACCGGTCAACATGTTCCGGGCGCAGCCGTGGCGGCGGAGTGCGACGCTGGAAAAGACATTGTGAATCAGGGCATACCGGGACCAGGGGGCCGAGATGGGCGACAGTGAGACCGCGCGGCAGGCCGCCGCTCCCGACATCCGCGGGAACGCTTCCGCCCTGCCGCGGGAGGCCCTGGAGATCAGCGCCGGGTACGCCTTCGCGGGCCCGGCGCTGGACCTGGGCGCCCTGCTGTGGGAGGGCCAGTGCCTGCCCGACGCGCAGATCCGCATCCCCCTGCCGATGCTCAACCGGCACGGCCTGGTCGCGGGCGCCACCGGCACCGGCAAGACCAAGACGCTGCAACTGATCGCCGAGCAGCTGTCGGCGCAGGGCGTGCCGGTGTTCCTGGCCGACGTCAAGGGCGATCTGTCCGGTGTCTCGGCGCCGGGCACCGGGGACGACCGGGTGCGCGGCCGGGCGGCGGAGGTACGTCAGCAGTGGACCCCGGCCGGCTTCCCCGCCGAGTTCTTCGCGCTCGGCGGCATGGGACACGGCATCCCGGTCCGGGCCACCGTCACCAGCTTCGGCCCGGTGCTGCTGTCCAAGGTGCTCGGGCTCAACCAGACCCAGGAGCAGTCGCTCGGCCTGATCTTCCACTACGCCGACACCAAGGGCCTGGAGCTGTTCGACCTCAAGGACCTCAGGGCGGTCGTCGCGTTCCTGACCTCCGACGAGGGCAAGGCGGAGCTGAAACAGATCGGCGGGCTGTCGACGGCCACGGCCGGGGTGATCCTGCGCTCGCTCACCGCGTTCGAGGCACAGGGCATGGCCGACTTCTTCGGGGAGCCGGAGTTCGCGACCGCCGACTTCCTGCGGACCGCGGCAGACGGCCGCGGCATCGTCTCCGTCCTCGAACTGCCCGCCGTGCAGGACCGGCCGCAGCTGTTCTCGACGTTCCTGATGTGGCTGCTCGCCGACCTCTTCCACGATCTGCCCGAGGTCGGCGACGTCGAGAAGCCGAAGCTGGTCTTCTTCTTCGACGAGGCCCATCTGCTGTTCGACGGCGCGTCCAAGGCTTTCCTCGACTCGATCACGCAGACCGTGCGCCTCATTCGCTCGAAAGGGGTCGGTGTCTTCTTCGTCACCCAGACCCCGAAGGACGTGCCGTCAGATGTCCTCGGGCAGCTGGGAAACCGGGTGCAGCACGCCCTGCGGGCCTTCACCCCGGACGACCAGAAGGCCCTGAAGGCCACCGTGAAGACCTTCCCGAACTCGGCGTACGACCTCGAAGAGCTGCTCACCACCCTCGGCACCGGCGAGGCCGTGGTCACCGTGCTCAGCGAGCAGGGCGCCCCGACCCCGGTCGCCGCGACCCGGCTGCGCGCGCCGGAGTCCCTGATGGGCCCGGTCGACGGCGCGGCCCTGGACCGTGCCGTGCAGGGGTCCGCGCTGTACGGCCGTTATGCACAGGCTGTGGACCGGGAGTCCGCGTACGAGAAGCTGACAGCGGAGCGGGAGCGGCCCCGGCCGCAGCAGGCGCAGGCCCGGGCGGAGCGGGGCCGGGCGCCCGAGGCGGAGCCGACCCTGGTCGAGCAGGTCGTCGGCAGCGGCATGTTCAAGTCCCTCGCGCGGTCCGTGGGCACCCAACTCGGGCGGGAGATCACCCGCTCGCTGTTCGGCACGGCCCGCAGGCGGCGCTGAGCCGGGCGCCGTCGGGCGCCCGGCCCACGCGTCAGCCGCGTTCCCGCTTCACGGGCCGCTGCTGCGGCTTCGGCTTGACCGTCTCGGGTTTCGGTGCGCTGCGCAGGGCCTCCGCGCGCAGCAGGGCGCGCAGGACCGCATAGGGGTCTGAGGGCATGGCTGTGTTCCTCGTGTTCCTCGTGGTCTCGTGGTTCTCGTGTGTGGTGTCCGGGGTGCTGACGGGCCTGGGCAGGCGGGTCCTGTCAGCAGCGCAGAACCACGGAACACAGGGCGTACAGGGCGTACGGCGGCCGGGGCGCCGGCACGGGGAGCGCATGGCCGTGCGGGACGGCGGGCGCCGGGACGGCGAGCGGTACGGGGCGCGCCGCGGGTGCGAGGGGCTGGTGGACGGTCCGGGACGGTGGCCGCAGGGCCGTGTCGAGGCCGTCGTGCTGTACGACGTTGCCGGCGACGACCGGCGTCGCGTGCGCCTCGGCGTGGGCGCCGGGCACCAGCAGGGCGAGCAGCAGCACGAGCACGCGCAGCCAGGCCCGGCCGCGTGGGAGGGTGGGTGCGCTGCTCATCGAAGGTCGTCTCCCCGCGGCGCGTACGGCATTCATCGCAATGGCCCCGAGATCCGCTCGTACGGCGTACTCAGGGGCGTCACACGGCGCGGGGCACCTGGCGGGCATGGCCGTGGATCCGGACGGATGTGGCGATCTCGACGATGCCGACCGCGACCAGCCAGATGCCGCCGACCAGGGTGAGCACGGCGATCGACGCGAACGGCGAGACGATCAGGACGATCCCGGCGACGAAGGTGACGACGCCGAGGAAGATCTGCCAGCCCCGCGCGGGCATGGCGCCGTCGGAGGCGGCGGCCAGGGTCTGGGTGATGCCCCGGATCAGCCAGCCGATGCCGATCCACAGGGCGAGCAGCAGGATCGACTGCATGGGTCCGCGGAAGCAGAACAGGCCCAGCACGATCGACAGGGCGCCGCTGATGAAGGCGAGCACCCGCAGCGAGGTCGCCCTGTGCGTGCCGAACGCGGCGAACAGCTGGAAGACGCCGCTGATCAGCAGGTAGATACCGAAGAGCACACCGGCGGCGAGCAGCGAGGCACCGGGCCAGACCAGCACCAGGATGCCCAGGACCAAGGAGGCGACGCCGGTGAGCAGGACCACCTGCCAGGCGGCCCGGGACAGGGCGTGCAGCGGCCCCTCGAAGGGTGGTTCGGGCTCGTGGCGGCCGGTCGGCGGGTGGGTGGCGTGGACCTTGCGGTCGTCGTACTCAGGGCCCCAGGCGGAGCCGCTGCTCGGTGGCTCGGTCATGCTCCATGCTGGGATCGGCCCCGAGCGGCTCGCCACCCGGGACGGGCCACCCGGCTGACGCCGTGCCCCGGCGGCCTCGCGCCGGCTTCTGCCTGCCGAACCCGAGCCCCGAAGGGGCGCGGGGAACTGCGCGAGCGACCACGACGTCGCCGCGGACGAACGCCGGCCCATGACGGCTCAGCCCTGGGCGAGGCGCAGTGTGACGTCCATGGGTCGGTGATCGCGCGCACCGGCTCAGGCCGCGCGCCAGTAGCCCAGCGCGTGCACCCGCTGCCGCGGGACGCCCAACTCCCGGCGCACGTACGACGACAGGGTCCGGGTGGTCGCGGTGTCGCAGGCGATCCACACGTACGGGTGCGGGGTGTCCGCGAGCAGCGCGGGCAGTTCCGCCCGTACCCGTTCGACGAGGTGCGCGCCCGCGTCGCGGCGCGGGACCTGGCGGATCTCGTGGCGGGACGGGTCGGCGCGGCAGGGGAGGCCGTCCCGCTCGCCCTCGAACCAGAGGGTCGCAGGGGCCGGGCCGAGCGCGTCGAGCAGGGAGTTGAGCGCGGGCAGCGAGGCGGGGTCGCCGATCGCGACGAGGTGGGAGGGCGCGGGGTCGGGGTGCTGGAAGCCGGTGCCCTGAACGGTCGCCTCGATGGTGTCGCCGGGCCGGGCCGCGCGCGCCCAGTCGCTGGCGCGCCCGTCGTGCAGCGCGAACTCCAGGGCGAACGTGCCGGCCGCGGGATCGGGGTCGACCAGGGTGTACGCCCGCTGGTGCGGCCGGCCGCCGTCGGCGAACCACAGCCGCACCCACATGGTCGGGTGGACGCCGGTCGCCGCGAGCATGCCGCCGTCGGTCAGGCGCAGCCGGCGGTAGTGCGGGGTGATGTCCTCGGCGTCGGTGACGGTGAACTCGAAGTCCCTGGCGCGCAGCAGTCTGAGGACTGCGCCCTCCCATCCGCGGCCCTGTGCCATCGCCCCTCCATGCCTCGCGTACGATTCCCGCACGATCCAGATGTAGTTAGGTAAGGCTAACCTAAAATAGAGGGGGCTGGCAGGGTGACCACCGAGATCTACCGCGACGCCTGGGGCATCCCGCACCTGCGGGCCGGCAGCGCCCGTGACCTTGCCCGCGCGCAGGGGCGGGTCACCGCCCTCGACCGGGCCTGGCAGCTGGAGGTCGAACGGCACCGCTCGTGCGGCACCTCGGCCTCCTTCCTCGGCGCCGAGGCCCTGTCCTGGGACGTGTTCGCCCGCCGCGCCCGGCTCGACGACACCGCGCGACGCTGCTTCACGGCCCTGGAGCAGCAGGACCCGGAGACCGCGGACTGGGTGCGGGCCTACGTCGACGGGGTCAACGAGGGGCTGGCCCAAGGCGCCCGCCGCGCCCCCGAGTTCGCGCGGGCCGGGCTCGCGCCGGGCCGCTGGCGGCCGTGGACCCCGATGGGAGTCTGGCTCGGCACCCACATCCTGTTCGCGGGCTTCCCCGCCAAACTGTGGCGGGAATCGGTGATACGGCACCTGGGGCCGGCGGCGGTCGGGCTGTTCGCCACGGACGGGCCGGGCACCGCGGGCAGCAACGGCTGGCTCGTGAGCGGCGCACGCACCACCACCGGGCGGGCGGTCCTCGCCGGCGACCCGCACCGGTTCATCGAGGACCCCGGCGTCTACCAGCAGATCCGGCTCGCCTGCCCCGAGTTCGACGTCGTCGGCCTCGCCGTGCCGGGCGTCCCCGGCCTCCCCCACTTCGGCCACACCGGCACGGTCGCCTGGGCCATTACCAACGCCATGGCCGACTACCAGGACCTGTACCGCGAACGGCTGCGCCGCACCGGCGCGGGAGTGGAGGCCCTCGGCCCCGACGGCAGCTGGCGGCGCGCCCACCGGCACACCGAGACCGTACGGGTCGCCGGGGAGACCCCGGTCGAGATCGAGATCATCGAAACGGCCCGCGGACCGCTGATCGCCGGCGGCCCGGAGGGCCTGGACGGCGTCCCGGCTGAGGACGACCCGACCGCCCTCGCCCTGCGCCACCCGCCCCGGGCCACCGAGGAGTTGGGGTTCGGAGCACTCCTTCGGCTGCTGCGCGCCCGGCGGGTCGGCGATGTCGACCGGGCCCTCGACACCTGGGTGGAGCCGGTGAACGTCGTGCAGGCCGCCGACACCGAGGGCGGGGTGCTGCACCGGGTCGCGGGCTGGGTGCCGGAGCGGGCCGCGGCCAACCGGCTGCGGCCGGTGCCCGCATGGGAACCCGGGCACGCCTGGCGGGGGCCGCAGACCATGCCCCGCGCCGGACTGACCGACGACGTCGCCGTGATGGCGAACCAGCGCGGCCCCGCCGCACCCCTCGGCGTCGAGTTCGCCCCGCCGCACCGCGCCGACCGGATCCGCGCCCTCCTCGACGAGCGCCGCACCTGGTCGGCCGACGACATGCCCGCGATCCACACCGACACCCACCTCGCCTCCACCGGCCCCCTGCTCGACCACCTGGCCGGCCTCGACGGCCTCACCCCGCAGGCCGCCCGGCTCCGCGACCGCCTGCTGGCCTGGGACCGCCGGATGGACGGGGACAGCGCCGACGCCGCGGCGTACGCGGCGGTGCGCGGCGCCGTCGTACGCCGTCTCGCCGCGCACCCGGCGTTCGCCCCGCTCACCGAGCCGCCCGCCTACCCGGACGTCCTGCTGCCCTGGCTCGCCCTCGTCCCGCGGATCGGCTTCGCCCTCGAACACCTGCTGAGAGCCGAGGAGTTGTTCGGCATCGACCGGCCGGCCGCGGTCCGTGCCGCCGTCGAGGAGGTGGCCGCCGCGCCACCCGCCGGCACCTGGGCCGACACCCACCGCCTCGCCCCCTGGCGCGCGCGGGCCCGCACGCCGTACGAACCGGCGGCCGAACCCGGCCTGTCCGGCGACCACGACTGTGTGCTGTGCACCTCCGCCGTGCCCGGCCTCACCGATCTCGCCGCCCGCGGCCCGGCCGCCCGCTACGTCTGGGACCTGGCCCGCCGCGAGAACAGCCGCTGGGTGGTGCCGTTCGGCGCCGACGGCGTCCCGGACGCGCCCCACCACCGCGACCAACTCCCCCTGTGGACCCGGGGAGAACTCGTCCCGGTCGTCACCGACTGGACCCGCCTGACGAAGGAGACCGCGATGCCCGCCGCGTACGCCACCGCCCGCGAGGCCGTGCACGAGCAACAGGTCGACGGCTTCGGCACCGTCCGCATCCTGCCGCTGGACCCCCGGGCCGACGCCGCGGTGATCCACGCCTGGGCCGGCGAGGAACGCGCCGTCTTCTGGGGCATGAACGGCCTCACCGAGGACCAGGTCGCCGAGATCTACGCCCATATGGACGGCCTCGACACCCACCACGCCTTCCTCGTGGTCAGGGACGGCGAACCGGTCGCCCTGCTCCAGACGTACGAACCGGAGGCCGACCGGGTCGGCGAGTGCTACGAGGTACGCCCCGGCGACATCGGCGTCCATCTGCTGCTCGCCCCCGCCGGACCGGACGGAGCCCGTTCCGGCTGGTCGGCGGCGCTGCTGTCGGCGTGTGCCGAGTACCTGCTGCGCGGCCTCGGCCGGCGCCGGATCGTCGTCGACCCGGACGTGCGCAACGAGAAGGCCGTCGCCCGCTTCCTGAAGCAGGGTTTCGTGCCAGGACCGGCGGTCGTCCTGCCGGAAGTCGACCTGCCCGACGTCCACTTGCCCGCGAAGAACGCCCAACTGGCCTTCCTCCCCAGGGAGGTGGCCTTCCCGGGCGACGCCTGACGAACCCCCGCCCGCGTGCGCGAACATGGCCCCCGCGGTGAGCACGGCGGGCGGCCCGTCCGTACGTATCCCAGAGCAACGTGATCCCGAAGACGGAGCGGTGACGTGGGCGAGGAGCGTGGCGACGGCAGGCGGGGCACCCGGCGACCGCACAGACTGGTGGTGCTGGGCGCCGTGCTCGGCCTGCTCCTGCTCGGCGGGGCGGCCCCCGCCTCGGCGCACGCCGCCCTCCGCGACACCGCCCCGGCCGACGGCGGCGTCGTCGCGTCCGCCCCCCGGCACATCACCCTGACCTTCACCGAGTCCGTCACCCTGCTCGACGACTCCTTCCGGGTGTACGACCCGGGCAACCGCCGGGTCGCCACCGGCGAGGTCCGGCACGCGGCCGGCCGCTCCGACACGGCCCGGGTGAGCCTGCCGGACGGGCTCGGCACCGGCACCTTCACCGTGGCCTGGCGGGTCGTGTCGGCCGACAGCCACCCGATCGCCGGCGCCTTCACCTTCTCCGTCGGCAAACCCTCCCCGACCACGGTGACCGTGCCCGACGGGCCCGACGAGGACCCCGTCACCGGCGGCCTCTACGACACCGCCCGCTACGCCGCCTACCTCGCCTTCGCCCTGCTCGTCGGCGCCCTCACCTTCCTCGCCTGCTGCCGGCCGCCGGACCCGGGGCGGCTGCGCCGCACGGTCGTGACGGGCTGGTGGACCCTGGTCGCCGCCACCGCGGTCCTCCTCCTGCTGCGTGCCCCGTACGAGGCGGGCACCGGCCCGCTGGCGGCCCTCGACCCCTCGGCACTGACCCGGACGGCCACCAGCCGTCCGGGGCTCGCCCTGCTGGCCCGGCTCGCGCTGCTGCTCGTCGCCGGTGTGCTGCTCACCCGGCTGCGGCGGCGGTCCCCCGCGCTGCTCACGGCGGGGGCCGTGCTCGCCGTCGCGCTGGCGCTGACCTGGGCGGCGGCCGAACATGCCTCCGCCGGCATCCAGGTGCCCCTCGCGATGGCCTCGTCCGTGCTGCACCTGCTGGCCGTGGGGGTCTGGCTCGGCGGCCTCGCGGCCCTGCTCACGACGCTGTACCGGGCCCCGGACGAGGTGCCGGCGGCCGTGGTCGTCCGGTTCTCCCGGCTGGCCTTCGCCGCCGTGACCGTCCTGGTCGGCACCGGCGTCTACCAGTCCTGGCGCGGCCTCGGCTCCTGGGAGGCGCTCAGCAGCACGTCGTACGGCCGGATCCTGGTCGCCAAACTGGCGGCGGTGGCGCTGCTGCTGGCCGTGGCCGGCCGGTCCCGGCAGTGGACAGCGCGGCTGGTGCCGACGGCGGCCGAGGCCCTGCCGGAGCGGGTGCCGGAGCCGGTCGGCGGTCCGCCGTCCCGCCCGCAGCCGTCCCGGGAGGACCGTCCGCCCGTACCGCCGTCCGGTGACGGGCCGCCCGCCCCGGAGCCGGACCGCCGTGCGCTGCGCCGGTCCGTGCTCGCCGAGGCGGCCGTGGGCGTCGTGGTGCTGGGGCTCACCACCGTGCTGACCGGCACCCAGCCGGGCCGTGCGGTGGCCGAGGCCGCGGCGGCGGCACCGGCGACCGACATCCCGGCCGCGTCCGTCACGACGGTCCCCTTCACCGTCGGCACCGCGCGCGGCAGAGTCCAGGTCACGCTGGACCCCGGCCGGGCCGGCCGCACCTCCGTGCAGGCCGTGGTGTTCGGACCCGACGGCGGGCTGTCCACCGTTCCCGAACTGCGGCTGTCCTTCACTCTGCCTGCCCAGCGGATCGGCCCCATCGACGCCAAGGTCACCGACCTGGGCGGCTATTGGGGCACGGGCTCCCTCAACCTGCCCATCCCGGGCACCTGGACGATGAAGGTGACGGTACGGGTGTCGGAAGTGGACCAGGTGACGGTGACGCACGGCATACGGGTCACTCGGTGAGCGTTTGGCGGGCTGGGTGGGAGTGGGGGACTGTGCTGGGTCGTCTGCGGCTGCGTCGTGGTTGCTCGCGCTTGCGCAGTTCCCCGCGCCCCTTGGGGGTGTTGTCGAGCCGGTGTTGAGTCTGCTCGGCCTGTCCCCGGCTGGGTGGGGTGTGGTGCGTCGTTCGTCGGGTGCGGCAGCGTCGTGGTTGCTCGCGCAGTTCCCCGCGCCCCTTTGGGGGCGTTGTGGGGCCGCGTGTTGATACGGTCCCGCGCCCCTTTGGGGCGCAGCCCAGTGGTGGTTGTCAAGGGCTCCTCGGTTTTGCCATTTCTTTACAACCCGGGGTTGGGGGCGGTCGTCTCTTTGCTTGATCTGTGACCGTCCGTCGAGCAGCGGGCGGAGAGACGAAGGAGAGCGATCCGATGCGCCGCATTGTCCTGAGCGTCATGGCACTCACATGCACCGCCGTGCTGGCGGGCACCGCACCCGCGTTCGCCGACGGGACGGCCCCCTCCCCGGTCCCGACCAGGGCCGCCACCATCGCCCCCGGCGATGAGCCGAGCCCGGTGCCCACCCGGGTGCCGAGCGCCGAAGCGACCCGGGCGCCGGCCGAGGGACAGATCGCCGTCAGGCCGGAGGGCGCGCCCGACACCGGGGTGACCGCGCCGTCCACGGAGTCCGGGTCCCAGGGCGGGCTGCTCGGCGGGAGCGCCGCCGCGGTCCTCGTCGCGGCCGGCGGTGCGGTGTTCGTCGTACGCCGTCGGCGGGCGGCCGGGACCACCGAAGCATGACCCCGCTCTCCAGGCGCGGGTTCGCCGCCGCCGCGCTGGCCACGCTGCTCGCCGGCTGCGGCGGCCCGCCGGACCGGCCGGCCGCGACCGCGGCCCAGGAGAGCACGAAGGACGGTGCGACGGCCTCGACGGGTACCGGAGCCGCGCCGCGCCCGCTCGCCCGTTCGGTCCCGGTCCGGCTGCTGATCCCGGCCATCGACGTGGACACCCCGCTGCTGCGACTGGGGCTCGCGGCGGACCGCAGCGTGCAGGTCCCCCCGGTCACCGCGCACGACCAGGCGGGCTGGTACCGGCACTCACCGACACCCGGTCAGGTCGGTCCCTCGGTCATCCTCGGCCATGTCACGGTCGGCTCCTACGGCGACGGCGTCTTCCGGCACCTGGCACGGCTGCGCCGCGGCGAGACGGTCGTCACGCGTCTGGAGAACGGTGCGCGGGCGGAGTTCGCCGTCACCCGGGTACGGACGGTCGCCAAGGCGGAGTTCCCGGCCGACGAGGTCTACGGGGACGTGGACCGGCCCGAGTTGCGGCTCATCACCTGCGGCGGCCCGCACACCGGTGACGGCTACCGGGACAACGTGATCGTCTACGCCGCACTGAGCGACACCGCCCGCTGACCCGGCGGGACGGGGGACCGGGCCCGTGGAACGCGAGCCGCGGGCCCGGCATCTCTCCCCACGAGTGCCGCCGCGCCCGGCCCCCCCACCTGCCCCCGAGGGGCGTCACGACCCTGGAGAGCGTTGAAACGGTCCCGCGACAAGGCAGCGTCCGAGCTGTTCGCCGCCCTGTACCCGCGTCTCGCCGGCTGGTGCCGCCGTCTCGTCGACGACGACGAGACGGCCCACGAGATCGCCTCGGAGGCGTTCACCCGGCTCTGGGCCCGCTGGACGTCCGTGGACGAACCCCGCGGCTTCCTCTACGTCACCGCGGCCAATATCGTCCGCGACCACTGGCGCAAGACGGAACGCGAGCGCAGGGCCGTGCGCCGCGTGACCACGGAGGCCGCCGTCCGCCCGCACGCCGAGGCGCCGGACCCGTCGATACGGCTCCTGGTGCAGTCCCTGCCGGAACGGCTGCGCGTCCCGATCCTCCTCCACTACTACGCTGACATGCCGATCCGGGAGGTGTCCGCGCTGACCGGGCGCAAGGAAGGAACCATCAAGGCCGACCTGCACGCGGCCCGGGAACTGCTCCGCGTCCATCTGAGGAGAAGCCTTGACCACACGCTTTGACGACGACCCGGAGTTCGCGGCCGACGACCCCCTCGCGGTGATCCTGCGTCCCCCGGCCGAGCACCTCGGCCCGCCCCCCGGCCGCTACACGGCGGTCCGCCGGGCCGCGGCCCGCCGCAAACTGCTGCGCGCCGCGGCCGGCGCCGGCCTGACCTGCGCCGTGGCCGCCCTCGTCGCCCTGCCGCTGCACCTGTCGGCATCGTCCGCCCCCGCCTCCCCGACGGTCCCGCTCGCGCCGCCGCCCGCGACGACCGCGCCGCCGACCTCCCCGCCCCCGTCCCCGGCGCCGACGGTGGTGTCCGAGTCCGCGACTCCGGACCCCGGCCGCGCCACCCGGGGTGTCATCGGCCCGCCGAGCAGCGTCCCGACCGCCCCCGCCGATCTGTCGTCATCGCCGGCGGCCGACTCCCGCATCGCACCGTCGGTGCGCCAGTCCCCAGCCGCGCCCACCCCCTCGGACGCCACCCGGTCCGCGCTCCGGCGCAACTTTGGCTGATCTGCGCCGGTGGGATCGGCACCGGAAAAGCGGAGCCTGTCCTCTTATCAGCCAGCCGGACCGTGACCGATCGTCGTCGGCCCCCACTCCCTGCCCACCAGGCAATTGCCTGGTGGGCAGGCCTGTGTCCGCAACCAGGTAACCGCTGTTCACGCCGGGTTGGTTTCTCTCCGTAGTGTGGGCGGCCGGGAGCAGGTGGTACCCCGTATCGCACCCATGAGACGGAGCGCAAGATGCCGTATTTCGGTCAACATCCCAGATTGATCTTGGCTGAGATGGATCGATAAGTAGACAATTCTTTGGGCGGTCAGCCTGGGGCGAGGAACCACTGCCTACGAACGACCTCCGGATCCAGCCGGACACGGAGGCAGCGTGTTGGAGGGGTTGTGGAACGCTATTTCACCAGCGGATGGCACGAGGATCTACGGCGGCGCGTAAGGGAGTTCGCCGAGCGGGAGGTACGCTCGCGGATACCCGAGATGGAGTCTTCCAGGACGGTTGCGCACGAACTGTCCGGGCTGATCGCCCGGCAGGGCTGGATCGGCGTGACCATCGGCAGGGAGTACGGCGGGATGGGGGCCGGGCACCTGGCCAAGACCATCATCATCGAGGAACTCGCCCGTGTCTGCGGGGCCATGGGAGCCATGGTGCAAGCCTCCCAGCTCGGTGTCGCCAAGATAGTCCACTTCGGCAACGCGGCGCAGAAGCGGACCTGGCTGCCGCGCATCGCCGCCGGCGACTGCCTGCCGACGATCGCGGTCACCGAGCCGGAATCGGGCGGCCACGTCCTCGGCATGGAGACCACCGCCGTCCGCGACGGCGACGACTACATCCTCAACGGCCACAAGGTCTTCGTCGGCAACAGCCACGTCGGCGACGTGCACGGCGTGGTCGTACGCACCGGTGAGGGCTCGAAGGGGCTGTCCGCCTTCCTCGTCGAGGCCGACCGGCCGGGCTTCTCGCTCGCCCCGCACCGGCCCGCCATGGGCCTGCACGGATTCAGTTTCGGTGAGCTCATCTTCGACAACTGCCGGGTGCCGGCGGCCAATCTGCTCGGCGGCGAGGGCCAGGGCCTGTCCGTCGCCTACTCGTCGAGCGTGCTGTACGGCCGGCCCAACCTGACGGCGGTCTCGCTCGGCATCCACCAGGCCGCCTTCGAGGAGACCACCGCCCTGTGCATCGAGCGCGAGCGGTACGGCGCACCGCTGGCCAAACTGAACAGCATCAAGCTCAGGCTGGGCAGGATGAAGTCACGGCTGATGACGGCGAGGCTCGCCGCCTACCACGCCGTGCACCTGCTCGACCAGGGGCTGCCGTGCGACGCGGAGCTGATGAACGCCAAGTTCCTCAACCACGAGTCGGCCGTCGAATCGGCCCGTGACGCCATGGAGATCCACGCGGCGAGCGGCCTGTTCACCGACCGCCCCGTCGAGCGCTATCTGCGCGACGCCCATCACATCTACGCCCCCGCGGGCACCTCGGACATCCAGCTGCTGCGGCTCGGCGAGGTCGCCCTGGGCACGGCCAAGGGCCAGTGGTCCGAGCGGCTGTCCGGTCTCGTCCGTACCGCCGAGCCGCGCCGCCGGCTGGGACAGCTGGAGACGGCAGGCATGAGCAGCTGAACGAAAGGGAGCCACGGACACAGCGTCGTGCCCGCGGCTCCCGCGTACCCGGCCCAGGACCCCACCGCACGCGGGGCGCCCGCCCCACGCGACGGCTCAGATCACGCCCCGGCTCTCCAGCTCATGGATCCGGTCGACCAGTTGCTGGGCCATCGACTTGATGGTCGCCAGGCCGTCCCGCCCCCACGGGTGGGTGTCCGTGTCCACGACGCAGATCGTGCCGAGCGCCATCCCGGTCTTCCAGTCGATGAGCGGCGCGCCCATGTACGAGCGGATGCCGATCTCGTCCACGACCCGGTTCCCGGCGAACCGGGGATAGTCGCAGACGTCCTCCAGCACCAGCGCCTTCTTGCGCACGACGACATGCGGGCAGTAGCCCTGGTCGCGCGTCATCGTCCGGCCCACCTGCTGCTGCGGCGCCGCCTCCAGCTGCACGCCCGGCCGGCCGGCCGCGTACAGACCGGCGAAGTACTGCCGGTTCTCGTCGATGAAGTTGACCATCGAGAACGGCGCACCGGTGACGTGCGCCAGATTGCGCGCGAACTCGTCGAACTCCGGTACGGGGGTGTCCCCGATGCCGAGCTCACGCAGCCGGGCCACCCGGGCGGGCGCGTCCCGGTCCTCCGGGGTCAGCAGCAGATGGCCGGTCGGGTCGAACGAGGTGTTGTAGGGAACCGGGGCTGACATGCAGGCTCCATTCGGTCGCGGTGAGCTGGCCTCAGCGCGACGGGTTAAGCTCCGCGGGCGAGATGCCGGGAGTCGAGGCGAGCAGATGCTGGACGAGGGCGATCAACACCCGGGTTCCGGAGTTGCACTGCCGTGCGTCGCACAGCACGACGGGGACGTCGGGCTTGAGGGCGAGGGCCGCGCGCACCTCTTCGGCGTCGTAGCGGTACGCGCCGTCGAACTCGTTGATGGCCACGATGAACCCGATGCCGCGCCGCTCGAAGAAGTCGACGGCGGCGAAGCAGTGGTCGAGCCGCCGGGTGTCCGCGAGAACCACCGCGCCCAGCGCCCCGTTGGACAGCTCGTCCCACATGAACCAGAAGCGCTCCTGTCCGGGCGTGCCGAACAGATACAGGACGTTGTCGGGGCTCAGGGTGATGCGGCCGAAGTCCATCGCCACGGTCGTGGTCGTCTTGTCCTCGATGCCCACCAGGCTGTCCGTGCGGGCGCTGACGCTGGTCAGCAACTCCTCGGTGCTCAGCGGCTCGATCTCGCTGACCGCTCCGACGAACGTGGTCTTGCCGACCCCGAAGCCCCCGGCGATGAGGATCTTCAGGGCGGTCGGAAAGGGGTCAGAGCCGCTTGCGAAGACCATGCAGCACCGCCTCCAGGAGGTTTCGGTCGGTCGGGGAGGCCGCCTCGACGACGCGGGGCGCCCGCGTGGTGAGCGCCCGGTGCGTTACGAGGTCGGAGAGCAGAACTTTGGTGATGACGGCCGGCAGCCGCAGATGGGCGGCCACCTCGGCCACCGACATGGGCGCGTCGCACAGCGCGAGGACCTGGTCGTAGTCCGGGCCGAGATACGTCTCAGGCCGGGTGCCGGTGGCCATCACCATGGTCAGCAGGTCGAAGTGGGAGGAGGGACGGGTGCGCCCGTTGCTGACGGTGTACGGCCGTACTAACCGCCCGGCCGCGTCATCGAGCCACGACCCGTCCTCCGCGTCCATCATGCTCGGCGCCCCGGATCCATCGACATGCCGGCCGCCTGTTGGCGGACGGGAGTGGCCAGGTACGGACGGACGCTCTTGACCAGCATGGCCATCTCGTAGCCGAGCACGGCCGCGTCGGCATCCCGGTCGGCGAGGACGGCCAGGCAGGCGCCGGAGCCCGCCGCACACACGAACAGCAGCGCGCTGTCCAGCTCCACCACCACCTGCCGTACGTCGGCCCCCTGGGCGAACTGCATGCCCGCGCTGCGGGCCAGCGAGTGAAGGCCGGACGCCAGTGCGGCCAGGTGTTCTGCTTCGGCAACTGTTTCGAGCCCGTCGAAGGCCTTCGCCAGTCCGTCGGAAGACAGCAGAAGGGCACTGCGGGTGTACGGGACCCGCTGGACGAGGCCGGCCAGGAGCCAGTCCAGGTTCTTCGACTGGCCGGCATGCATGTCGCTCACGGTGGCGTTCTTCTCCTTGTGAAAAGTACGGAGCCTGCGGTCAGCGAGAGCTGTGGGTGGGAGGCTCGTCGGGTTCGTGGTCGGCGAGGCTGACTCCGCGCTGGAAGCTGGCCATCAGCCCAGGATCGTGCTCCACCTCCTGCTCGTCGTCCCGGCGGGGTGCGGGACCGTTGCGCAGTTCCGGTACCAGGTGCTCCTGCGCGCGGCGCTGCGGCAGCTGCGGCCGGTCGCTCTGACCGCTCCCGCCGCGCGGGGACCCGTGGTCGTGGGACGCCACCGGCGCACCCGTGCCCCGGGCGTACGACTGCGCGGGCGCGGCTGCGGGCACGGACGCGGACGCGGTCCGGGCCTGCGGCAGCGGCTGCCGCAGGGCGGGCGGCTGGGCGCCGGCGGCCTGCGCGGCCTGGTACTGCGCGGGCGGCACCTGCGCGGCGGGACCCTGCGCCACGGGGACCCGGGCCTGCGGCAGCTGGGCCGACGGGACCTGAGCCGGCTGAGCGTGCTGGGCCTGGGCGTGCTGGGCCTGGGCCGGGGGGATCTGGGCGTGCTGGACCTGGGCGTGCTGGGCTTGGGCCGGGGGGATCTGGGCGTGCTGGACCTGGGCCGGCTGGACCTGGGCCTGCGGGGGCACCTCGGCGGGGGCCTCGACCGCCTCGTCGCCGATCAGCCCGCGCGGGACGACCAGGATGGCCTGGACCCCGCCGTAGATGTTGCTCTGCAGCCGGACCGCGATGCCGTGCCGGCGGGCCAGCGCGGACACCACGTACAGGCCGATACGGCCGTCGGCGAGCAGCTTGCTGAGGTCGATGCGGTCCGGCTCGGCGAGCAGCGTGTTGATCCGCGTCTGCTCCTGCAGGGGCATGCCCAGACCGCGGTCCTCGACCTCGACGGCCAGCCCGGCCGTCACCCGCTGGGCGCGCAGCAGGACTTGGGTGTGCGGCTCGGAGAACATCGTGGCGTTCTCGACGAGTTCGGCCAGCAGGTGGATGACGTCGGCGACGGCGTGGCCGCGCAGCGTGCCCTCGATCGGCGGCACCAGCTTGACCCGCGAGTAGTGCTCGACCTCGGCGATGGACGACCGCAGCACCTCGGTCAGGGTCACCGGGCGGGTCCACTGGCGGCGGGACACCGAGCCACCGAGCACGGCGACGTTCTCCGCGTGCCGGCGGATGCGGGTGGCCAGGTGGTCGACGTGGAAGAGGCCCTTGAGCAGCTCCGGGTCCTCGACCTCGTTCTCCAGCTGGTCGAGCATGTTGATCGCGCGGTGCACGAGCGACTGCAGACGCCGGGCGAGGTTGACGAAGACCTCGACCTTCTCCTCGCTGTCCGGCGAGGAGCCGCGGGAGAACTGCGCCGTCCGCGCGACCGCGGTCCTGGCCTGCCACATGCTGACATTGATCTCGTACGCGAGACGGCCGAGCGCGTCGTTCTGCGCCGGTGCCTGGTGGGTGAACGGCTGCTGCTCCACCTGCTCGCCCTGCTCCAGCCGGCGCAGCACGTCCTGCAGTTCGGCCTGGCCCGCGGCGACGGCGCGGCGCAGCGCGTCGTACCGCCGCGCCACCGAGCGGCTCTCGGCGCGGCCGGCGTATCCGGCCCCGGCCAGGATGCCGCAGCCGAGAACGGCGGCGCCGGTGAGCACGGCCCAGGTGGCCGCGTCGGCGGTACCCTCCTGGCTGCGCAGCACGAAGAGCACGACGACGGCGGCGAGCAGCGCCATGAGCGCCGCGGGCACCACGGCGAGGCGGACCACGGGCGAGCGAGGGGAACGAATGGCCGAATCTCGCGGCGCGTCCTGCGTGGGCGGCCGGGCGTGTCTGTTCCGTGCCGAGGGCGGTGCCGTCACCCGGCCGGGATCCGAACTCACAGCGTAGGGCGGGGTTTCGGGCATCGGAGTCCTCTCGGTCATGCAGTTGGGGACACGCGGCGCGCAGCGCGGACCAACTGTCAACTCCGGTATGGAATCAGACAGTTAATAGGACAGCCACCCTACGCCACGCTGGGTCATGTGGCGTAATCCCCACATCACGGATACGCCACCGTGACCGGCCCAAACAATGCACCGATATTCCCTAGCACAGCGGAGACGCCCGTCCGTGAAAGGTTGGTGAATCTCCGCTTCCGGAGCACATTCAGGCCCGCCCATAACCCCGCAGAGCGGGCGTACGCAGCGCGATGACCGCCATGTCGTCGTGGCCGTCGCTGGGGTGATGGTCGGCCAGGATCCGGCACAGCTCCTCCGGCGTCCGCCGGGCATGCCGGGAGGCGGTGGCGGCCAGGGCGTCGAGCCCCCGGTCCAGCGGCTGGCCGGGGGACTCCACCAGGCCGTCGGTGAAGAGGACGACCGTGCTGTCCACGGGCACCACCTGGCAGTAGTCGGGACGGGGCAGGTCGGCCGCCACCCCGAGCGGAACCCCGGGCTCGGTGTCCAGATAGCGCACCCGCCCGTCGGGCAGCACCAGCAGCGGCGGCGGATGCCCGGCGCTGGACCAGCGCAGCCGCCAGGTGCTCTCGGCGGGCTCCAGCCGGGCCAGCAGGGCGGTCGCCACCGGCGCGTCCTCCAGGGCGTGCATGATGCGGTCGAGCCGGGTGAGGGAGGAACTGGGCGGGATGTTCCAGTCGAAGTAGAGGGCCCGCAGCATGCTGCGGATCTGGGACATGTCGGCCGCCGCCTGCAGATCGTGCCCCACCACGTCACCGATCACCGCCGCGCACGCCCCGTCGGGCAGCAGCATGGCGTCGTACCAGTCACCGCCCACCGCCGCCGGGGCGCTGGCCGGGCGATAGGCCGCCCCGGCCGCGAACGGCCGCAGATCGGGCAGCCGGGGCAGCAGCAGCCGCTGGAACTGTTCCGCGCTGTGCCGGGCCTGCTGATAGAGCCGGGCGTTCTCGATCGCCACCCCCGCGGTGCTGGCCAGCGCCCGGATCACGCCCTCGTCGTGGCGGTCGAAGGGCTGGCCGTCCTTGCGGTTGGAGAGGTAGAGGTTGCCGTAGATCCGCCCGCGCACGCTGATCGCGACGCCGAGCAGGCTGCGCATCGGCGGGTGGCCGGCCGGGAAGCCGGCCGACTCCGGATGCCGGCTGATGTCCTCGACCCGCAGCGGCTCGGGATGACGGATCAGATGCCCCAGCAGACCCTTGCCGCGCGGGAGTTCCACCCCGCCCAGGTCGGCGAGCTCCTTCGCGCTGAGCCCCAGCGGGATGAACTCGTCCAGGAGCCTGCCCTCCGCGTCGAGCACGCCCATCGCCCCGTAGCGGGCGCCCACCAGGTCCATGGCGGTGCGGACGATACGGCGCAGCACAGTGGGCAGTTCGAGCTCGCCGGTGATGTTCATCACCGCCTGGAGCAGCTCCTGGAGGGTGCTCTGGGCCCGGGCCAGGGCGTGCAACTGCTCCCCGATGTGGTTCAGGTCGGAGCTGAGCGGCAGGTCGAGCAGGGAGGAGTAGGACAGCTCGCCGGACGGCAGCTCGCCGGCCTGGACCTCGCCGGACGGGACGTCCCGCTCCCGCGGAGCATGGTCCGCTGGCTCCCGCCGGTCCTGCGCCATGGCCACAGCCTCACTTCCACCGTCCGCTCCGAGTGCCCCCGCACGCGCTCCCCATGCGGGCGCACCCCGGAGTGATCCGGCCATCCGGACCACGCCTCGGCGGCCCTGCCCGCCGACTGGCCGCGGAGCACGGCGGAGGCTCCGGCCGTTCCGGCCGGAGCCTCCGCTTCCCTGCTCGCTGCTGTGTCGGTGCCTCTGGCGCCCCCGCCGTCAGCGGGTTATCGGACGATGACCACCACGGGGGAGGTGCCGAAGCCGAACCCGAAGGGATTGAAGGCGAACGGGCTGAACCCGAAGCCGCCGAACCCGCCGAACGCGCCGAGCCCGCAGAAGCGGTTGAAGCCGCGGTTGAAGCCACCGAAGCCGCATCCGCCGCCGGTCGCCAGGCTGTTGTGCGACAGTGTCGCGACGCCGTGCATGGGGACCGCGGCCGAGGCCGGACTGGCGGCCGCTCCCGTTCCGACGATCGCACCGCCTGCGAGGAGAGCGGCGGCCAAGGTTCGCATGACCGGTTTCCTGCGCATATTTCGGCCTCCTTTGCCCCGGTGAGTCCTCACTCATACCGGTGTATCCCCTCGCTCCAGGTAACACCGGATCGGCTGACCGGACCACCCGAGCACCCCGCACCCCCGAGATCCCGCGCCCGGGTACCGTCCGGCCCCAAGTGGCCTTTCACCACTCGGGAAGCGGCGGTCGACGGGACCCGTCCGGGAGGGCCGGCCCCGGGCGCCGTTCACCCGTTGAGGTGATGACCGGTGCGGAGGGTGACGGCACGGGGAGCGTCGCGGCAGATGGGGTGCCGGCTGCGGCCCCGATGTACGACGGTGACGATGCGGCGCCCGCCCTGCCCGCTCCGGACGAGTCGCTGGACCGATGGTGGGGGAGTGGCGGAGCCTGATCCCGTGCCCGAGCAGACCCCTCACCTCCCGGCGCCGCCCTGGTTCATGCGGCCCGCGGCCCGAGCCTGGCGCTGCGCTCCCGCACCCGCCGAGGCCAGGGCCTTCCACACCGCCCTGCCCGACTACTCACCCACGCCACTGACCCGGCTCCCCGACCTGGCGGCGGAGCTGGGAGTGGGCCGGATCTTCGCCAAGGACGAGTCCTGCCGGCTGGGACTGCCCGCGTTCAAGGTGCTCGGCGCGTCCTGGGCGATCCACCGCGCCCTCGCCGAACGGGCCGCGAGCGGTGCGGCGCCGGGCCCGGTCACCCTGGTCACCGCCACCGACGGCAACCACGGCCGGGCGGTGGCCCGCATGGCACACCGACTAGGACAGCACGCCCACGTCTTCGTCCCGCGGGGCGTGCACCCACAGGCCGTGGCCGCCATCGCCGCCGAACAGGCGAAGGTCACCGAGGTCCCGGGTCCGTACGACGAGGCGGTCCGGCGGGCGGCCGAGGAGGCCGTGGGGCCGCACGCGCTGCTGATCCAGGACACCGCCTGGCCCGGCTATGAACGGATCCCGGGGTGGATCGTCGAGGGCTACTCCACCCTCTGCGCCGAGACCGACGAGCAGCTGAGCGCCGCCGGTGTCGCCGCGGGCCCCGGCCTCGTGGTCGTACCGGTGGGTGTGGGCTCCCTGGCCCAGGCGGTCGTCACCCACTACCGCAGCCGTCCCGCCGGGCGGGCACCGGCGCTGCTGTCGGTGGAACCCGAGTCCGCGGCCTGCGTCCTGGCGAGCCTCACCCGCGGCGCACCCGTCACCGTCGGCACCGGCGACACCACCATGGCCGGGCTGAACTGCGGCACCCCGTCCAGCATCGCCTGGCCCCGCCTGCACCACGGGCTGGACGCCGCGGTCGCCGTCTCCGACGCCGACACCGCCCGCGCGGCCATCCGCCTGGCCGCCCTCGGCTTTCCCGCGGGCCCCTGCGGGGCCGCCACCCTCGCCGGCCTCCGCGCGATGCTCACCGGTCCGGGTGCCGCCGCCCGCCGCAGCGCCCTGGGCCTCGACGCGACCTCGGTGATCGTGCTCCTGAGCACCGAGGGCCCGACCGCGAACCCACACGCGCCCACCGTCCCCGGCGCGCTGTAGCCGTGGGGCGTTCAGCTGAAGGGGACGGCTTCCGTCGGGGCGGTGTGCCAGTTGGTGACGATCGGGTCTTCGACGGTGATGGTGCCGACTCGCAGGGAGACCGGGTCGGCGTCGCCGTCACCGACGGCGACGATGATGCTGTCCAGTTCCTTGCCACCGTCTCCGTCGGTGGTCTTCGGGTTCACCCCGGCGTAGGCGGTGGTGCTCCCGCTCAGCTTGATCTGCTTGCCGGCGGTCTGCTCCGCGGGACCCGCCTCGGTGCCGTCAGATCCGAACGCCACGGTCGGAAGCGCGGCGGGCAGGTAGCAGGTGATCCCCGACTTCGCCTTCGCGATGATCAGGATGTATCCGCCGGCCTGGGTCTCGGACCTGGTGCTCCAGGAGATGTCGTTGGCGCCGCAGACCTGTTCGACCTGCTCCCGCTTGCCGTCACCGGTGTCGGCGCCGGAGCCGGCCGCGTCCTCGGTTCCCTTGCCCGTCGCGTCGGAGTCCTTGCCGGCGCCTTGGTCGCTGCCCGCGGTCGACGAGCCGGACGGGGTGGCCGCGCCGCCCGCCGGGGTGGCGGAGGAAGAACTCTGCGCGGCGCCGTTGTCCGTGGTCGCGTCCGAGTCCTGGCACGCGGTCATCAGCATGGCGCCGCCCACGATGGCTGCGGAGACGAGGAAGGCCTTGCGACGGTTGCCGGACATGAAATCCCCCTTGGTGAGGCGTGGTCGAGGCCGCAGCGGTGTCGGCCTCTCGGTGCTCGCTTGATCACTATGAGGGGGCTGCGAGCCGAAGGGATCCCGGCGCCTTCGTTCCAGGACAACGCCGTCACAGACCGGTGACATGATCACGAGGAGTCGGGGGAGCCCTCTTTCCAAGAGGTGGCCCGGGGGTGTGGTCCCAGCGGCGCGTCCCGTGCCTGCCGCAGCGGTCCGGCCATACGGAACTTCCCCGCGCCATCCGGCCGGGCCAGAGCGTGATCGGCCGGCACCTCCGGCGCGGCCTCCAGTTCACGCGCGGTTTCGTCGTCCGCCGCTCGCCGCAGCCCGGCCAGGGCCTTGTGCGACGTGGGCGCGCCCAGAGCCGCCGGCGCCTCTGCCGCCTGGAGGTACGGCAGCGCGAGCCGCGGCAGGACCGGTGCCACCGATCCCGGGCGTCGAAGACGGTCCGCCAGCAAGGACATGGCGGCCTTCCGCGCTCCGAGCACGCGCGCCGGACGAGAGCCGTCGAGGCCGCCCAGCCATGTCGCCGGTGTGGAGCGGGACTTCATACGGGACGCACCGGAGGGCCGCCGCAGGGGGCGTTCACCGGCGTTCGTGGGTGGCTTGCCCACGGGAAGGACCCGGCGCACGGGTCTCGGCCGAACGACGGTGAACGGGCCTGGACGAGACGGGAACTGGGAGCTAAGCCGCCTTGGGGTGCGCGGCACGCATGCCCGAGGCGGGCCCCTCTTCCTCCTCGGGCAGGAAGGTCAGGTCTTCCCCGAAGTCCGGGGCCTGGAAGGGGTTTGTCGCCGGAGGCGGCGACGCTGCGGTGGCACAGCGGGGTTGCCCTTCCAGGGCGGAGAACAGCGACGTCGGTTCGATGAGAGGTCTCGCTTTCGTTGCAGGTCCCCGCAGGGGCCTGGCGTGCCGTGACCGGGCACAGCGGTCCTACAGCTTGGTCATCTTGGCGTACGGGCTCAGGATCCGCATTTGCGCCGAGCCGAAATCCACGAGCGCCGCGATTCCGTCCTCGATGCCGATCACCCGGCCGAGGCCGTACATGTCGTGTGTGACCTGGTCGCCCACGGCGAAGTGCTTGGGAGCCGGGGCGACCGGGGCCTTGAAGGGGCTGGTGGGCAAGTGACGCTTCGGTGCAGCAGGCTTTGTCATTGCCCCCAGTATGCGCCTACGAACGGCGCTGGTGACCGGGTCTCGGGGTAGGAGTAGCTGATCGTCGGACTCCGCTTCGGCAAGCGCCGGGCCTGCCGAGGGGTCGGCGGGCGGGCGGACCGGGCGGTTCGGCTTCATCGGCGGCCGAACCGCCCGTACCCTTCGTAGTGTCTACGGCGTCACATAGCGGGCGCCAAACACTGGAGGCAATACCTAGTGCTGATCGCTCAGCGTCCCTCGTTGACCGAAGAGGTCGTCGACGAGTTCCGCTCCCGGTTCGTGATTGAGCCGCTGGAGCCGGGCTTCGGCTACACCCTCGGCAACTCGCTCCGCCGTACCCTTCTGTCGTCGATTCCCGGTGCTGCTGTCACGTCGATCCGTATCGACGGCGTGCTGCATGAGTTCACCACCGTGCCGGGTGTCAAGGACGATGTCACCGACCTGATCCTCAACATCAAGCAGTTGGTCGTCTCCTCGGAGCACGACGAGCCGGTGGTGATGTATCTGCGCAAGCAGGGTCCGGGTC
>NZ_PENI01000052.1 GCF_003688995.1 Streptomyces shenzhenensis
CGTAGTGTTTCGGTGGTCATAGCGTGAGGGAAACGCCCGGTTACATTCCGAACCCGGAAGCTAAGCCTTACAGCGCCGATGGTACTGCAGGGGGGACCCTGTGGGAGAGTAGGACACCGCCGAACAAAAATTGAGGGAAACCCCCGTGTCTTTGGACACGGGGGTTTTCTGCGTTTGGGGCCCGACCCGGTCGGGCCCCTTTTCTTTTTAGAGTCGTCCCGCCGCCTTCAGCGCGAGATACGCGTCCGCCAGTGCCGGAGCCAGGTCGTCCGGTGTCGCGTCGACGACCGTCACTCCATGGCGGCGGAGCTGTTCCGCGGTGCGGTGCCGTTCGGTCTGGGCCTGAGCCGCGGCGGCGGCCTCGTAGACCGCATCGGCGTTGCCGCGAGCGGTCGCCATGCCGGCGATATGGGGATCGGACACCGAGGCCACCAGGACCGTGTGGCGCTGGGTGAGCTGCGCGAGCACCGGAAGGAGTCCCTCTTCGACCGGTGCGGCGTCGAGGGTGGTGAGGAGGACGATCAGGGATCGGCGCGGTGCCGTACGGAGCGCCATGGCGGTGAGGCCGCGCGCGTCCGTCTCGACGAGTTCGGGTTCCAGCGTGGCCATCGCGTTGACCAGGGACGGGAGGACATCACGTGCCGTGCTCCCCTGGACCAGGGCGCGCAGCCGGCGGTCGTAGGCGAGGAGGTCGACCCGGTCGCCCGCGCGGGACGCGAGCGCCGCGAGAAGCAGAGCCGCGTCCATGGAGGCGTCCAGGCGTGGGGCGTCACCGACCCGACCCGCCGAGGTACGGCCGGTGTCCAGGACCAGCAGGATGTGGCGGTCGCGTTCCGGGCGCCAGGTGCGTACGGCCACCGCGGTGTGGCGAGCTGTGGCCCGCCAGTCGATGGAGCGGGTGTCGTCGCCGGGGATGTATTCGCGCAGGCTGTCGAACTCTGTGCCCTCGCCACGGGTCAGGACGCTGGTGCGGCCGTCCAGCTCGCGCAGCCGGGCGAGCTTCGACGGGAGGTGCTTGCGGCTGGTGAAGGGCGGCAGGACCCGTACCGTCCAGGGAACCCGGTGGGCTCCTTGGCGGGAGAACAGGCCGAGGGGGCCGTAGGAGCGGATCGTCACGCGGTCGGTCCGGCGGTCACCGCGGCGGGTGGGCCGCAGCCGGGTCGTGACGCGGCGGCGCTCGCCCGGTGGCACGGTGAAGCGGTGGCGGGAGGCCTCGATCTCCGTGCCGGGCTGCCAACTGCTCGGCGGCCAGGCGTCCCGCAGGCGGGCCCGGAGCGGGCGGCGGGAGGGGTTGGTGACCGTCAGCGTCACGTCGGCGGTCTCGCCCAGGCGCGCGGACGTGTCGCCGGAACGGGTCAGGACCAGGCGCCGTACGGGCGCCGCGAGGGCGAAGTCGCAGGCGCAGGCCACGGCCAGCGGGCCGTTGACCGCGAGGATGCCCGTCCAGCCGGGATCCCAGATGCCGACGGGGACGGAGCCGAGGGCCGCCAGCAGGGCGGCGCGTCCGGTGAGCGGCATCAGCGGGGGACCGGGACGTGGGCGAGGATCGCGTTGATGACGGAGTCGGCCGTCACGCCCTCCATCTCGGCCTCGGGGCGCAGCTGCACGCGGTGCCGGAGGGTCGGCAGGGCCAGGGCCTTCACGTCGTCGGGGATGACGTAGTCGCGGCCAGTCAGCCAGGCCCAGGCGCGGGCGGTGGCGAGCAGGGCGGTGGCGCCGCGCGGGGACACGCCCAGGGCGAGGGACGGCGACTCGCGGGTGGCGCGGCAGATGTCCACGACGTAGGCGGTGATCTCGGGGGAGACGGTCGTCTTGGTGACCGCGGCGCGGGCGGCCTCGAGGTCGGCCGGACCCGCGACGGGGCGCACGCCGGCGGCGCGCAGGTCGCGCGGGTCGAAGCCAGCGGCGTGCCGGGTGAGGACGTCGATCTCGTCCTGCCGGGCGGGCAGCGGGACCGTCAGCTTGAGCAGGAAGCGGTCGAGCTGTGCTTCGGGGAGGGGGTAGGTGCCCTCGTACTCGACCGGGTTCTGGGTCGCGGCGACCAGGAACGGCTCGGGCAGTGGCCGGGGGGTGCCGTCGACGGTGACCTGGCGTTCCTCCATGGCCTCCAGCAGGGAGGACTGGGTCTTCGGCGGGGTGCGGTTGATCTCGTCGGCGAGCAGGAGGTTGGTGAAGACCGGGCCGGGCTGGAAGGAGAACTCGGTGGTGCGGGTGTCGTAGACGAGGGAGCCGGTGATGTCGCTCGGCATGAGGTCGGGGGTGAACTGGACGCGCTTGGTCTCCAGTTCGAGTGCGGACGCGAGGGCGCGGACCAGCAGTGTCTTGGCGACGCCGGGGACGCCTTCGAGCAGGACGTGTCCGCGGCACAGCAGGGCGACGACGAGGCCGGTCACGGCGGGGTCCTGGCCGACCACGGCTTTGGCGATCTCGGCACGCAGGGCCTCCAGGGAGGCGCGGGCGCTGCCCGGATCCCCGGCGTTCCCGGCGTTGTCAGTGGTCGGGTCCATCATGGACGGCGTACCTCTCTTTCGAGGGCGTCGAGTCGGTCGGTGAGTGCGATGAGTGCTGCGTCGTCGGCGGGCGGAGGCCCGAAGAGGAGGAAGTGCAGGACCTGTCCGTCGCCGTGGAGGTGGGCGGACAGGGCGGGGAGCAGGGCTTCGGGTGCGTGCGCCTGGGCGACGGGGACGCCTACGAGGGGAGCGAGGCGGGTGCGGGTGGTGGAGCGAAGAGCGGTGGCGGCGCGGTCCCGGGCGTCGGCCTTGCGGTAGAGGCGGGCGCGGCCTTCGACGGTCTCGGAGGCGCGGATCGCGACGGGGAGTCTTTCGGGCACGAGGGGGCCGAGCCGGCGTGCCCGCCAGAAGGCGGCGAGGAGCGCGGCGACGAACAGTTGCAGCGTGCCCCAGAGCCAGCCCGAGGGCAGCAGGTGGAGGAAGTCCTTCTGGTCGCCCGTGCCGGTGGCCGAGGCGTCGGAGAGCGAGGGGAGGTACCAGACCAGATGGGGACGGGAGCCGAGGAGCTGAAGGGCGAGCGAGGCGTTGCCCTGCTCGTCGAGGCGGTCGTTGTAGAGGATGTCGGGCGCACCGAGGACGACGGTGTCGCCGTTCCCGGAGATATCGGGGACGCGTACCAGCGTGGCCAGGCGTTGGCTGGGGTAGCACGAGTCGGCGTCGAGGTGGGTGGTGGTGTAGCGGATGCCGCCCGTGTCCGCCGCGCCCGCGCGTACGGCGGCGGGCAGGCTGCACTCGGGGGAGAGCGTCGACCCGAAGCTGGTGGCGGGGTCCGCGGTCACGCCGGGCGCGAGTCGTTCTACGGACGAGCTGCCGGCGGCGACGAGGAGGGTGCGCCCGCCGGACCGGGCGGTCGCGGAGTGCAGCGCGCTCTGCCGGCCGGGGGTGAGCAGGTCGGGTACGGCGACCAGGAGGGTGGTGTCCGGGCCGGCCGCGGCGCGGGCCTCGTCCAGGGTGGTGACCACGCGTGTGGACACGCCGCGGTCGGCGAGCAGTTCGGCGACCGCGCGGCTGCCGTAGGGGTCGGCGGAGCGGGGGTCGAGGGCGCCGTGCCGGGCGTCGGAGCGGATGACGGCGATCGCGACGGCTCCGGCGAGGAGCAGCAGGCACGCGAGCACGATGCCCCGCGCGCGGGTCCACACCTGGCGGGCGGTGAGCGAGGCCGAGGTGGACGGGAGGGTGGCCCCGGTGGTCATTCGGCGGCCCCCTGGCGGCTGGTGTGGGCCGTGCTGAGGCTGCCGGCGGCGAGGGCCGGTTTGCTGCGTTCCAGGTCGCGGTCGAGTTCGGCGAGCCGGTCGTACGCCTGCCGGCCGGCCTGGCGGCCGCCGTATGTCACGTCGTCGAACTCCCGGGCGGCGGCGCGCAGCCGGTCGGTGTGGGCGGGCAGGACACGGCCCGCTTCGGAGGCCGCCTCGTCGGCGGTGCGGCCGGGGCGGACGTCGAGCAGGGCGCGCTCTTCGAGGGAGCGGACGACGGCCCGCATCCGCTCCTGGACGGCCTGGTTCCAGTGGCCCTGGGCCGCGTGCGCTTCGGCGGCGGCGCGGTGTTCGGCGGCGCTGCGGGGGCGGTCGTCGAAGAGGACGGGGACGGCGACCGGACTGCGCCGCGGGGCGCCCAGGCGCCACCACAGGGCGGCCAGTACGGCGAGGACGGCCAGGACCACGACGACCAGGCCGAGCGTCCCCCCGGGGGTCGCCGAGGCCGCGGTGTCGAGGACTCTGCCGAGCCAGTCCCAGAAGGCGTTCATGGCCCGTTGGAGCAGGCTGGGGTCGTTCTCGTGGTACATCCGCTTGGCCAGCTCGCGCCGGGCGGCCTCCCGCGCGGGGTCGCGCGGGACGGTCACTGGCGGCTCGTCGCCCGAGCGCGCCAGCGACAGTACGGCCGTGTCGCCCGCTCGCAGCAGGCCCCGGACGGCCGAGCCGGCGGCGCGCGGCAGGACCGGCGCCGTGCTGAGCACTCCCCCCGCCGGGCTCACCGCGTCAGCTCCCCGGGGTGGCGCCGGGCACGGTCGCGCCGTAGCCCTGGACACCGGCGGCGCGGGCCAGTTCGAGGTCGAGGGCCTCACGGCGGATGCGCTGGTCGATGTAGAGGAGCACGCTGACGCCCGCGTTGATCGGGAAGGTGATCGTGGATCCGATCACCGAGCCGATGCCGCTGATGACGAGGAACGTCCAGCCGACGTCACCGGTGCCTTCGAGGAAGCCGGAGAAGCCGTCACCGCTGAGCGCGGCGGCGATCAGGGCGAAGGGGATGACGACGATCGACGCGACGATGTTCGCGATGATCGCGGCGAGCAGCTGGATGCCGAAGACCCGCCACCAGGAGCCGCGGACCAGCTTGGCGGAGCGGCCCATCGACTTCAGGATGCCCTGCCGTTCCAGCATCAGCGCGGGCGAGGCCAGCGAGTAGCGGACCATGAGCCACACCACGACGACGGTCGCCCCGAGCAGGCCGAGGACGAGGAGCGCGGCGGTGGCGCCGCCGTCTGCGCCGGCGACGGCCACGAGTATGCCGGGCAGCGCCCCGCAGAGCAGGATGCCGGCGGCGATGAGCGGCAGCAGGAAGACCAGGCCGAACAGCCTGGGGACCTGCGGGCGGGCGTCGCGCCAGGCCTCGCCGGTGGTGACGGCCCGGCCGAGCACGGCCCGGCTGGTCACGGTGGTCAGCAGGGCGGTGGCGAGGATGGTGCCGATGGAGGAGATCAGCAGGACGGCGACGGAGCCGAGCATCGCCTCGCCCATGGCGCGGGAGACCTCGCCGAGGGTGGCGCTCGGGTCGTTGAGGGCCTCGGTGCTCGCCGTGTCGTTGAGGACGAGGCCCTGGACGAGGATGACGACGATCTCGGTGACGACCGCGACGGTCAGGGAGATGCCCAGGACCGTGCGCCAGTAGGTGCGCATGGTGGAGACGGCGCCGTCGAGGATCTCGCCCACACCGAGCGGGCGGAGCGGGATCACGCCGGGCTTGGCCGCGGGCGGGGGGCCGCCCCAGCCGGCGCCCCAGGCTCCGTAGCCGCCGGGTCCCCCGTACCCGCCGCCCCCGTGGCCGCCGTACCCTCCCTGGCCTCCGTAGCCGCCGGGGCCGTTATGGCCTCCCTGGCCGCCCCAGCCCGGGCCTGGCGGTGGGGGCGGCGGAGCCTGGCCCGGGGCCGGGGTGCCCGTGGGCGCGGACCACTGGCCGGGTGGCGGCTGCTCCTTCGACCACTTCGCACCGGGATCCTGCGGGTCCGCGCCCGGCTGATCGACGGGCTGTGCGGGCCCCGGCCGACCGGCGGGGTCGGCAGGGCCGGACGCGCCGGGTTCCTGCCCGTCGGACGGGGCGGATCCGGGCGAGGCCCAGCCCGGAGTGTCGTTCATCGAAGCTCCTTCTCGGTGCCCGTCCGCGGGTGCGGCGGCAGGTTGGCAGCCATCGTGCCATGGGGTGGTGACCACGGGACCGGCCGCGGTAGGGGCTGTACGCCTTCAATTGTCCGTGGGGTACGGGGCAGACTGACCGCATGGCTGATCAGGACGCGCACACCGTCGAGGGCAGGCACGCGACCGAGCTACCGGCGATCCGCTGGGAGGAGCCGCCCGAAGGACCCGTACTGGTTCTTCTCGACCAGACCAGACTGCCGGCCGAGGAGGTCGAGCTGGTGTGCACGGACGCACCGGCCCTGGTCGAGGCGATCCGGTCGCTCGCCGTGCGCGGGGCGCCGCTGCTCGGGATCGCGGGGGCGTACGGCGTCGCGCTCGCCGCCGCTCGGGGCTTCGACGTGGACGAGGCCGCGGTCGCGCTCCAGGGCGCCCGGCCCACTGCGGTGAACCTGTCCGTCGGGGTGCGCAGGGCGCAGGCCGCTCACCGGGCCGTGCTCACCGAGGGCGGGGACCCGCAGCAGGCGGCTGCCGCCGCACTGGCCGCCGCGCTGGCGCTGCACCGGGAGGACGCCGAGGCCAGCGCACGGATGGCCGGACACGGGCTGGCGCTGCTGGACGAGCTGCTGCCCGGCGGCGGGCATCGGATCCTCACGCACTGCAACACCGGGTCACTGGTGTCGGGCGGGGAGGGCACCGCGTTCGCCGTGGCACTCGCCGCGCACCGGAAGGGGCAGTTGCGCCGGCTGTGGGTCGACGAGACGCGTCCGCTGTTGCAGGGGGCGCGGCTGACGGCGTACGAGGCGGCGCGCAGCGGCATGGCGTACACCTTGCTCACCGACAACGCGGCCGGATCGCTGTTCGCGGCGGGGGAGGTGGACGCGGTGCTGATCGGGGCGGACCGCATCGCGGCCGACGGGTCGGTGGCGAACAAGGTGGGCAGCTATCCGCTCGCCGTGCTCGCGCGGTACCACCATGTGCCGTTCATCGTGGTGGCGCCGGTGACGACGGTGGACCCGGACACTCCGGACGGGGCGTCCATCGAGGTCGAGCAACGGCCCGGCTTCGAGGTGACCGAGATCACAGCGGCGCGGGTGTCGATCGGGGGAGCGGGCGGCGGCGTGCCGGTGGCGCCGCTGGGGACGCAGGTGTACAACCCGGCGTTCGATGTGACGCCGCCGGAGCTGGTGACGGCGATCGTCACCGAGGCGGGCGTCGTCTCGCCGGTGACGGCCGCCGCGCTCGCCGACCTGCTCTCCGGCCAGGTTGCGCAGCCGCTGGAGGCGTGAGATCGGGGGCGGGCGCGCGCCCTGCGGCCGTCGGCGTGAGTGGCCTGGGCAGACAGTGACGGTTCAGTACGACTATCGTCACTGGCCGGTGACCTTGTTCACCTGCGCCGCCTTCGCCGTTATGAGAATGGGATGATGTCGTTTATGAAGGGACGAGTCCTTGTCGTCGACGACGACACCGCACTGGCCGAGATGCTCGGCATCGTGCTGCGTGGTGAAGGTTTTGAGCCGTCTTTCGTAGCCGACGGCGACAAGGCGCTCGCCGCTTTCCGTGAGACCAAGCCCGACCTGGTGCTGCTCGACCTGATGCTGCCCGGCCGGGACGGCATCGAGGTGTGCCGGCTGATCCGGGCGGAGTCCGGTGTGCCGATCGTGATGCTCACCGCGAAGAGCGACACCGTCGACGTGGTCGTGGGCCTGGAGTCGGGCGCCGACGACTACATCGTCAAGCCGTTCAAGCCGAAGGAACTGGTGGCCCGGATCCGGGCCCGGCTGCGCAGGTCGGAGGAGCCGGCGCCGGAGCAGCTCACCATCGGTGACCTCGTCATCGATGTGGCCGGGCACTCCGTGAAGCGGGACGGGCAGTCGATCGCGCTGACGCCGCTGGAGTTCGATCTGCTGGTCGCGCTGGCCCGCAAGCCGTGGCAGGTGTTCACCCGCGAGGTCCTGCTGGAGCAGGTCTGGGGTTACCGGCACGCGGCGGACACGCGGCTGGTGAACGTGCACGTACAGCGGCTGCGGTCCAAGGTCGAGAAGGATCCGGAGCGGCCGGAGATCGTGGTGACCGTCCGTGGTGTCGGTTACAAGGCCGGACCGAGCTGACGTGTCCGGGGACAGTGCCGCTCCGGCTCCCGGCCGGCCCGGGGACTGTCCGGGGCGGTCTGTCGGCCGGAAGACGGCAGGGTCGCGCTGGGGACGCCTCCTCGAGGGCGGGCTGTTGCAGGGCGGAGTGCAGGGCAGCCCGGTGCTGCGGCTGTTCATGCGCTGGGTGCGTCGGCCGCTGCTGCCGGTCATGCGGCTGTGGCGGCGCAACATCCAGCTCAAGGTCGTCGTCACGACGCTGCTGATGTCGCTGGGCGTCGTCCTGCTGCTCGGCTTCGTCGTCATCGGGCAGGTGCGCAACGGCCTCCTGGACGCCAAGGTGAAGGCGTCGCAGAGCCAGGCCACCGGTGGGTTCGCGGTGGCCAAGCAGAAGGCCGACGAGGCCGCCAGCAGCACCGGTGACGACGCCGCGGCGGACGGGCGGCAGTCGCAGAACGTCATCCAGTGGATGAGCGACCTCGTCGAGTCGCTCTCCAGCGGCGGACAGGGCGCCTTCGACGTGGTGACGCTCCCGGCGGGCGACGAGAGCGGCGGCGGACGCAGCCCGCGTGGCTCCGGGTACGTCGACCCGTCCGCCAGCGTGCCCGTGGACCTGCGCACGCGGGTCCACACGAGTACGACCGCGGCCCAGAGCTACACCCGCATCGTCTACAGCAACGGCAAGGACTCCCAGCCCGCGCTCGTCATCGGCAAGCAGGTCAACGACCCGAACGGGGACCCGTACGAGCTGTACTACCTCTTCCCGCTCACGCAGGAGGAGAAGTCGCTGAGCCTGGTCAAGGGCACGCTCGCGACCGCCGGGCTCTTCGTCGTCGTACTTCTCGGGGCCATCGCGTGGCTGGTGGTGCGGCAGGTCGTGACGCCTGTGCGGATGGCGGCCGGGATCGCCGAGCGGCTGTCGGCCGGGCGTCTTCAGGAGCGGATGAAGGTCACCGGCGAGGACGACATCGCGCGCCTCGGTGAAGCCTTCAACAAGATGGCGCAGAACCTGCAACTGAAGATCCAGCAACTGGAGGACCTGTCGCGGATGCAGCGGCGGTTCGTCTCCGACGTGTCGCACGAGCTGCGTACCCCGCTGACGACCGTACGCATGGCCGCCGACGTGATCCATGAGGCGCGGGAGGACTTCGACCCGGTGACCGCCCGGTCGGCGGAGCTGCTCGCCGACCAGCTGGACCGCTTCGAGTCGCTGCTCGCCGATCTGCTGGAGATCAGCCGCTTCGACGCGGGCGCGGCGGCGCTGGAGGCCGAGGCGATAGACCTGCGCGAGGTCGTGCGGCGGGTCGTCAGCGGGGCCGAGCCGCTCGCCGAGCGCAAGGGCAGCCGGATACGCGTCGTCGGCGACCAGCAGCCCGTCGTGGCGGAGGCGGACGCCCGGCGCGTGGAGCGGGTGCTGCGCAATCTCGTCGTCAACGCCGTGGAGCACGGCGAGGGCAAGGACGTCGTCGTCAAGCTGGCCACGGCCGGTGGTGCGGTCGCGGTCGCGGTGCGCGACTACGGTGTCGGGCTCAAGCCCGGTGAGGCGACCCGGGTCTTCAGCCGCTTCTGGCGGGCCGACCCGGCACGCGCGCGTACCACCGGCGGTACGGGACTGGGCCTGTCCATCGCCCTGGAGGACGCGCGGCTGCACGGAGGCTGGCTGCAGGCGTGGGGCGAGCCGGGCGGCGGTTCGCAGTTCCGGCTGACGCTGCCGCGGACCGCGGACGAGCCACTGCGGGGCTCGCCCATACCGCTGGAGCCGAAGGACTCGCGGCGCAACGCGGGACAGGGCGGGGCCGGTCCGTCGCACGGCGGCGAGGACAAGCGGGTCACGGTGCCGGCGCAGACCACGGGCGGCCAGGTGCCGCCGCTGCCGCCGCGCGCCCCGATCCCGCAGCGGCTGGCCGCCGCGGCACCGTCCGCGGATCCGACCGCGCTGCCCGGCAGCGGCGCGCGTGTCGTGTCCCGGCCCGGCGGGACCCTCCGGCACAAGGACGAGGCGCCGACTGCGGACGCGGAGCCGGAGACGGCCGCGGGGGACCCGGACACCTCATCAGGGGAGGCAATTCGTGGGCGCTGACCGCGTGGGGGGCGTCCGGCGTCGGCCGGGGCGCGCGGCGGCGTACGCCGTCTGCGGTGCCGTACTGCTGGCGGGATGCGCCTCGATGCCCGACAGCGGTGATCTGCGGGACGTCGAGTCGACGCCCCGGCAGGACACGCAGGTGCGCGTGTTCGCCATGCCGCCCCAGGAGAACGCCGCGCCGGGGGAGATCGTGCAGGGCTTCCTGGAGGCGCTGACCAGTGACGACCCGGGCTATGACACGGCCCGCAAGTATCTGACCTCGGCAGCCGCGCGGAAGTGGCGGCCCGAGCAGTCGACGACGGTGCTCGCCGACGCGCCGAGCACCGTCGCCGACCACGGCGCCGGCGGGCGGGAGGACCCCGGCAGCCTCACCTACACGCTGGCCGGGAGCAGGGTCGCCACCGTCGACGCGCAGCAGGCGTACGCGCCCTCCGAGGGGGCGTACACCAAGCGGCTGCACCTGACGCGGGACGCCAAGAGCGGGCAGTGGCGCATCGACGCGCTGCCGCAGGGCGTCGTGATGGGCAAGTCCGACTTCCAGCGGAATTACACCTCGGTCAACAAGTACTACTTCGCCTCGCACACCTCGGTCGGGGAGGACGGGCAGCCGGTGGCCGTCGCCGATCCGGTCTATCTGCGCAAGCGGGTGGATCCGATGACGCAGGTGGTCCGCTCGGTGCTGAACGGGCCCACGTCGTGGCTCGGACCCGTGGTCCGGTCGAGTTTCCCGAAGGGGACGGCGCTGCGGAAGGGCGTCGGCGCGCTGACGCCCGACGACCAGAACCGGCTGACGGTGCCGTTGAACGACAAGGCCGCCGGGGCCGGGGCGGCCCAGTGCGCGGAAATGGCGACCCAGCTGCTGTTCACGCTGCAGAACCTGACGCCCACCGTGGACACGGTCGAGTTGCAGGGGCCGGACGACCGGACGCTGTGCGACCTCACCGAGGACCGGGCCGAGACCGTCGCCTGGCACGGTGCGGTGAAGGGCCCCGACTATCTGTACTTCCTCGACGACAAACACCGGCTGGTCCGGATAGCGGGCACCAGCACGAGCACCACCGCCGTGCCGGTGCCGGGCCCTCTGGGCGACGGCAGCAAGGAGTTCGCGTCCGTCGCGGTCGCGCGCGACGAGCGCTCCGCGGCCGGGGTGAGCAGCGACGGGAAGTCGTTGTACGTCGCCTCGCTGATGTCGGACGGCTCGCTCGACGCCCCCCTGGTGACCAGCAAGGGCGCCGCCAAGGCCGACCGGCTGGCCACGCCGAGCTGGGACGCCCGCGGTGACCTGTGGGTGGTAGACCGTGATCCCGGTGATCCGCGGCTGCTTCTGCTGGAGCAGGGCACGGGGAAGGTGCAGACGGTGCGGACCCCGGGGCTGTCCGGTCATATCAAGGACGTCCGGGTGGCCGCCGACGGGGTGCGGATGGCGCTCGTCGTGGAGGAGGGCGGCCGGCAGTCACTGCTCGTCGGGCGGATCGAACGGGACGACAGGTCCGGGCAGGGGCCGGCGGTCCTGCAACTGCGTTCCGCGGCACCGGGGTTGGAAGAGGTTGCCGCCATGTCGTGGGCCGGGGACGGCCGGCTCGTGGTGGTCGGGCGCGAGCAGGGGGGCGTGCAGCAGATGCGGTACGTCCAGGTCGACGGCTCCGCGCCGGAGGGCGGGGCGCCCGCGGCCCTGACCGGGGTGAAGGCGATCACCGCGTCCGAGGACGACCGGGTGCCGCTGGTGGCGTACTCGGAGGACGACGGGATCGTGCGGCTGCCGTCCGGGGCGCAGTGGCAGAAGGTGGTCAAGGACGGGTCGGCGCCGATCTATCCGGGTTGAGATCTGTCGGGGCCGAGGTCTTTCCGGGCCTGGTCGGCTCGCTTTCGCTCGCCGCCCGGGCAGCTCTGGGCCTTCCCCGGATCGGCAGGGTGACCCCGTGTCCCCGGATCCGCAGGGCCGCCCCGCACCCGCCTGGGCGGCTCCGCCCTCGTGCGGGTGACGGCCGTCACGGCCTGCGCAGAGTTGTCCACAGGGAGTTGTCCACAGGGGTGGCCCGGCGGCCGGGGCGTTGGCACAGTGGTGCCCATGCGGGGGTGGTGGCAGGACCTCACCGACCTGGTGCTGCCGGCCGAGTGCTCAGGTTGCGGCAGGCCACGCACGGTGCTCTGCCCAAAGTGCCGTGCCGCCCTGACCGGGGCGGTGCCGAGCCGGGTGCGGCCGGTGCCGGAACCGCCCGGGCTGCCGATGGTGCACGCGGCGGCTCCGTACGCGGACCAGGTGCGGGCGACCCTCCTCGCCCACAAGGAACGCGGTGCGCTGACACTGGCGCGCCCCCTGGGCGCCGCTCTCGCCCGAGCGGTGCGCGCGGGGGCCGGGCGGCGGGAGGTGCCCTTGCTGCTCGTTCCGGTGCCGTCCGCGCGCGGTGCCGTGCGGGCGCGGGGTCACGATCCGGTGCGGCGGATCGCCCTCGCGGCGGCGGGTGAGCTGCGGCGGAGCGGACGGCGTGCGCGGGTGGTCGGCGTGCTGCGGCAGCGGCGGGCCGTGGCCGACCAGTCGGGGCTCAACTCCCGTCAGCGGCTCGGCAATGTCGCGGGCGCGCTGGAGGTGACGGCGGTCGGTGTTCCGCTGCTCGCCGGGGGTCACCTCGTTCTGGTCGACGATCTGATGACGACCGGCGCCTCCCTGGCGGAGGCGGCGCGGGCCGTCCGGGAGGCGGTGGGACATATCGGTGGGAGCAGGACTGTGTACGAGCGTGCAACTCGGGAAGGAAGGGAGGAACGGATCG
The DNA here is from genome assembly GCF_003688995.1 of Streptomyces shenzhenensis. Classification (GTDB taxonomy): domain Bacteria; phylum Actinomycetota; class Actinomycetes; order Streptomycetales; family Streptomycetaceae; genus Streptomyces; species Streptomyces shenzhenensis_A. The sequence goes on from NZ_PENI01000052.1 coordinate 12,802, forward strand.
GCGGATCACGGGAAGAGGGACGCAACGCGACATACGGAGTGCCGGGAAAGGCGTGTGCGAACGGCGCCGGGCGATTGGTTCGTGCGGCGGTGATCGCAGCCCCGCCGGATTCCTTCGAAATAAACTGGAACTGACCGCGAACTTGCGTCGTTGCAGGTAGTGAGAGGGGCTAATCACCTGAACGGAGGTACGCCGCAGTAGAGGGTGACGACATCCGTCCGGGCGAGATATGTTCGGTTGTGAGGGAAAGCCGCAGGCCATACCTCCGATATCCGAATGCCGTGCTGCGGTTGACTGTAATGATCCGCGCCGGCGCGGTGGAGATCTTGCCCATGGGGGAGGAGGTGGACGTCACCGAGTCCGGGGTTCCGGGGTTCACCGGGGCCTGGTGCAAAAGGGAGATGCTCCGCCGCTGGAGCGGAGCGATCCGGGAACGGAGTTCTGCGTGGACATCGTCGTCAAGGGCCGCAAGACCGAGGTGCCCGAGCGGTTCCGCAAGCACGTGGCCGAGAAGCTGAAGCTGGAGAAGATCCAGAAGCTCGACGGCAAGGTGATCAGCCTCGACGTCGAGGTGTCCAAGGAGCCCAACCCGCGACAGGCCGACCGTTGCGACCGAGTGGAGATCACGCTCCGCTCCCGCGGTCCGGTGATCCGGGCGGAGGCTGCGGCCAGCGACCCGTATGCGGCACTCGACCTGGCGGCGGAGAAGCTGGACGCCCGGCTGCGCAAGCAGCACGACAAGCGGTTCTCCCGTCGCGGCGCACGCCGGATTTCGGCCGCCGAGGTCCCCGACCACGTCCCGGGAGCGGCGACGCTCAACGGGAACGGCCACCCCGTCCAGGAGGAAGAGTCGGACGGCGTGCCCACGAAGAGGATCGGCTCTCTGGAAGTGAAGGGCGAAGGCCCCCTTGTCGTCCGCGAGAAGACTCACGTCGCTTCCCCGATGACCCTCGACCAGGCCCTCTACGAGATGGAACTGGTCGGCCACGACTTCTATCTGTTCGTCGACTCCGAGACCAAGGAACCGAGTGTCGTCTACCGGCGGCACGCCTACGACTACGGCGTCATCCACCTCAGCACGGACCCGATGGTGGCGCGGGCGGCATCTCCCGCGGCGGGGGGCACGCTGGGCGGCTGACGCACCCGGCCCACGGTTGAGAGGGTGCCCCTGGAGCGCGTGTGCGCCCCCAGGGGCACCGGTGTGCGACCACTTCGCGCCCCGCTCGTCACCGCGGTGTCGTCCAGGCATGAAATCATGACCGCAACGGCCCAACCGGTGGGCCGTTGCCTTGGGTTGGCGATGGCACATGACCACAGGCCGCAGCCTTCAGGGGGAGGAACGATGGCGGACAGCTTCGGACCGATGCGGGACGGGGATGCCGACGGCGTCGTCGGCATGGGCCCGGACGCGGGCTCTTCACGCGACGAGCCGATCAGAGTCCTGGTCGTCGACGACCACGCTCTCTTCCGCCGGGGTCTGGAGATCGTGCTCGCCGCCGAGGAGGACATCCAGGTCGTGGGGGAGGCGGGGGACGGCGCCGAGGCCGTCGACAAGGCCGCCGACCTGTTGCCCGACATCGTGCTGATGGATGTGCGGATGCCCAAGCGCGGCGGGATCGAGGCGTGCACCTCCATCAAGGAGGTGGCACCCAGCGCCAAGATCATCATGCTGACGATCAGCGACGAGGAGGCCGACCTCTACGACGCGATCAAGGCGGGCGCGACCGGATATCTGCTCAAGGAGATCTCCACGGACGAGGTGGCCACGGCCATCCGCGCCGTGGCGGACGGGCAGTCACAGATCAGCCCCTCCATGGCGTCGAAGCTCCTCACCGAGTTCAAGTCGATGATCCAGCGCACCGACGAGCGCCGGCTGGTGCCGGCGCCGCGGCTCACCGACCGCGAACTCGAAGTGCTCAAGCTCGTGGCCACGGGGATGAACAACCGTGATATCGCCAAGGAGTTGTTCATCTCCGAGAACACCGTGAAGAACCATGTGCGCAACATCCTGGAGAAGCTCCAGCTGCACTCCAGGATGGAGGCCGTGGTCTACGCGATGCGGGAGAAGATCCTGGAGATCCGCTGAGGCTCAGCCGAGCAGGCGGGCGAGTTCGCCGACGAGCGGCTCGCGCAGCTCGGGTGCGTCCACTCGTTCCACCCGTACGTCCGTGCAGTCCACCCAGCTCGCCGCCTCGACCAGGGCCTGGGCCACGCCCGGGACCGCCTTCGCGCCGTCCAGGGTGATCTGCCTGGCGACCAGGGTGCGGCCCTCGCGGGCCGGGTCGACCCGGCCGACGAGCCGGCCGCCGGCCAGCACCGGCATGGCGAAGTAGCCGTACACCCGCTTCGGTTTCGGGACGTAGGCCTCCAGCCGGTGGGTGAAGCCGAAGATCCGCTCCGTGCGGGCGCGCTCCCAGATCAGGGAGTCGAACGGGGACAGCAGCGTGGTGCGGTGACGGCCGCGCGGGGGCGTCTCCAGCGCCGCCGGGTCGGCCCAGGCCGGCTTGCCCCAGCCCGCCACCGTGACCGGGACCAGGCCCGAGTCCGCGATCACCGCGTCGACCTGTTCGCCCTTGAGCCGGTGGTAGTCGGCGATGTCCGCGCGCGTGCCGACGCCCAGGGACTGGCCCGCGAGGCGGACCAGGCGGCGCAGGCACTCGGCGTCGTCCAGTTCGTCGTGCAGCAGGGTGTCCGGGATCGCCCGCTCGGCCAGGTCGTACACCCGCTTCCAGCCGCGGCGCGCCACGCACACGACCTCCCCGTACATCAGCGCGCGTTCGACGGCGACCTTGGAGCCGGACCAGTCCCACCACTCGCTGGTGCGCTTCGCGCCGCCCAACTCCGTGGCCGTGAGCGGGCCTTCGGCACGGATCTGCTTGATGACCTGGTCGTAGGTCCCGTCGGGCAGTTCGTGGTTCCAGTGCGGGCGGTTGCGGTAGGCGCGGCGGCGGAAGGCGAAGTGCGGCCACTCCTCCACGGGGAGGATGCAGGCGGCGTGGGACCAGTACTCAAAGGCGTGCGTGTCGGTCCAGTAGGCGTTCTCCACGGCTTTGCGGCCCACCGCGCCGAGACGGGCGTACGGGATCAGCTCGTGCGAGCGGGCGAGGACCGAGATGGTGTCGAGCTGTACCGCGCCGAGGTGGCGGAGAACACCGCGGACCCCGGCCCGGCGGTCGGGAGTGCCGAGGAAGCCCTGGGCCCGCAGGGCGATCCGGCGGGCTTCGTCGGCCGAGAGGTCGGTGGTGGGGCGCGGAAGGGTCGTCATGGGGTCGCAGCGTATGGGGTGGGTCTGACAGTGGGCCCGGGACGTGGGAGAACGGCGTCGGCGGCGCCCAGGAGAGGCGGCCAGCAGGCCCGGGCGTGCGGGTGTCCGCTAGCGGGGCCGTTGTGGAGCGGGCAGGTACGGTGCCGCCGACGGCAGGCCCAGGTCGGAAGGGAGCAGTGAGCCCACCCAGCAGTCCCGGCGCACTCCCTTGTTGTTCGTCGCCGAGCGCAGCGTGCCCTCGATGGTGAAACCCGCCCGCTCGGCGACCGCGCGCGAGGCGTGGTTGCCGACCTCCGCACGCCACTCCAGGCGGTCGATGGCCAGGCGGGTGAAGGCCCAGCGGGCGACGGCGAGGGTGGCCTCGGTGACGTAGCCGTGGCCGCGGTGCTCCTTCGCGGCCCAGAATCCCGTCTCGGCGACGCCCAGGGCGCGCATCGTGAGCGCGAGCATGCCCGCCAGCTCGCCGCCGGGGAGGAAGAGGCCGAAGGTGAACATCGAGTCGTTCGCCCAGCCGTCGGGCACCGTCCGTTCGGTGAAGCAGCGGGCGTGCTCGGGCAGGTAGGGCGAGGGGAACTGGGAGATCCAGCGCTGCAGGTCGGGGTCCTGTGCTGCGGCGAGCACCGCGTCGGTGTCGGGCGGGCCGGGGGAGCGCAGGACGAGCCGGCCGGTGGTGAGGGTGACGGGGTCCATCGGCAGATTCTGCTCGGGCGCCCGGTCGGGCGCCATCCCCGTGGCCGTAGCGGTCGAGCCGTTCGCCGGGGGTGTCGCGGATGCCGTGCGTGAGCGGGTGATCACATTTCGCGCAGATCCTTGGCCGGATGCGGCACTATCCGTACATCCCGGCCGTTGTTCTCAGTGAAAAGAGCGTTTGAAAAACCGCGGCGAAACAGCGGCGGACGACCGTAGCCACGCCGGGCCTCCCGGCGTGGCCGGGTCCTCGCATACGATGGCCGTTGCTCAGTACGTCAAACGGAAACCGACCGTCCCAGGCCCGACCGGCAAGGAGACCAGCCCCCGTGTCCGTCCTCTCGAAGATCATGCGTGCAGGCGAAGGCAAGATCCTGCGCAAGCTGCACCGCATCGCGGACCAGGTCAACTCCATCGAAGAGGACTTCGTCGACCTCTCCGACGCCGAGCTGCGGGCCCTCACCGATGAATACAAGCAGCGGTACGCCGACGGGGAGCCCCTGGACGACCTGCTCCCCGAGGCGTTCGCCACGGTGCGCGAGGCCGCCAAGCGCGTCCTCGGCCAGCGGCACTACGACGTGCAGCTGATGGGCGGCGCCGCCCTGCATCTCGGTTACGTGGCCGAGATGAAGACCGGTGAGGGCAAGACGCTCGTCGGCACGCTGCCCGCGTACCTCAACGCCCTCTCCGGAGAAGGCGTCCACCTCATCACGGTCAACGACTACCTGGCCGAGCGCGACTCCGAGATGATGGGTCGCGTCCACAAGTTCCTGGGTCTGAACGTCGGCTGCATCCTGGCCAACATGACGCCGGCCCAGCGCCGCGAGCAGTACGCCTGCGACATCACGTACGGCACGAACAACGAGTTCGGCTTCGACTACCTGCGTGACAACATGGCGTGGGCCAAGGACGAGCTGGTCCAGCGCGGTCACAACTTCGCCATCGTCGACGAGGTCGACTCCATCCTCATCGACGAGGCCCGTACGCCGCTGATCATCTCCGGCCCCGCCGACCAGGCCACCAAGTGGTACGGCGACTTCGCCAAGCTGGTCACGCGCCTCAAGCGCGGCGAGGCGGGCAACCCCCTCAAGGGCGCCGAGGAGACGGGCGACTACGACGTCGACGAGAAGAAGCGCACGGTCGCCATCCACGAGTCCGGCGTCTCCAAGGTCGAGGACTGGCTGGGCATCGACAACCTCTACGAGTCGGTGAACACCCCGCTCGTCGGCTACCTGAACAACGCCATCAAGGCGAAGGAACTGTTCAAGAAGGACAAGGACTACGTCGTCATCGACGGCGAGGTCATGATCGTCGACGAGCACACCGGCCGTATCCTCGCCGGCCGCCGCTACAACGAGGGCATGCACCAGGCGATCGAGGCGAAGGAAGGGGTGGACATCAAGGACGAGAACCAGACGCTCGCCACGATCACCCTGCAGAACTTCTTCCGCCTCTACAAGAAGCTCTCCGGCATGACCGGTACGGCGATGACCGAGGCCGCCGAGTTCCACCAGATCTACAAGCTCGGCGTGGTCCCGATCCCGACCAACAAGCCGATGGTCCGCAAGGACCAGTCGGACCTGATCTACCGCACCGAGGTGGCCAAGTTCGAGGCGGTCGTGGACGACATCGCCGAGAAGCACGAGAAGGGCCAGCCGATCCTCGTCGGCACGACCTCCGTCGAGAAGTCGGAGTACCTCTCGCAGCAGCTCAGCAAGCGCGGCATCCAGCACGAGGTGCTCAACGCGAAGCAGCACGACCGTGAGGCCACCATCGTCGCCCAGGCCGGCCGCAAGGGCGCCGTCACCGTGGCCACGAACATGGCCGGTCGTGGTACGGACATCAAGCTCGGCGGCAACCCCGAGGACCTGGCCGAGGCGGAGCTGCGGCAGCGCGGTCTCGACCCCGAGGAGCACATCGAGGAGTGGGCCGCCGCGCTGCCCGCCGCGCTGAGCAAGGCCCAGCAGGCGGTCAAGGCCGAGAAGGAAGAGGTCGAGGAGAACGGCGGCCTCTATGTGCTGGGCACCGAGCGGCACGAGTCGCGCCGCATCGACAACCAGCTGCGCGGCCGTAGCGGACGTCAGGGCGACCCCGGCGAGTCCCGCTTCTACCTCTCCCTCGGTGACGATCTGATGCGCCTGTTCAAGGCCCAGATGGTCGAGCGCGTGATGTCGATGGCGAACGTGCCCGACGACGTGCCGATCGAGAACAAGATGGTCACGCGCGCGATCGCGTCCGCCCAGTCGCAGGTCGAGCAGCAGAACTTCGAGACCCGTAAGAACGTCCTGAAGTACGACGAGGTCCTCAACCGCCAGCGTGAGGTCATCTACGGCGAGCGGCGCCGCGTCCTGGAGGGCGAGGACCTGCGCGAGCAGGTGCAGCACTTCACGGACGACACGATCGACGCCTACGTCAGCGCGGAGACCGCCGAGGGCTTCCCCGAGGACTGGGACCTGGACCGGCTGTGGGGCGCCTTCAAGCAGCTCTACCCGGTGAAGGTCACCATCGACGAGCTGGAGGAGGCGGCCGGCGACCGGGCCGGGCTGACCGCCGAGTTCATCGCCGAGTCCATCAAGGACGACGTCCAGGAGCAGTACGAGGCGCGTGAGGCGCAGCTCGGCTCCGAGATCATGCGGGAGCTGGAGCGCCGGGTCGTGCTGTCGGTCCTCGACCGCAAGTGGCGCGAGCACCTCTACGAGATGGACTATCTCCAGGAGGGCATCGGCCTGCGCGCGATGGCGCAGAAGGACCCGCTGGTCGAGTACCAGCGCGAGGGCTTCGACATGTTCACCGCGATGATGGAGGGCATCAAGGAGGAGTCCGTCGGCTACCTGTTCAACCTGGAGGTCCAGGTCGAGCAGCAGGTCGAGGAGGTCCCGGTCGAGGAAGCCCAGCCGGTGGCCGAGGGCGTCCAGGACGCGGTACCGGCCCAGGCGGGCTCCCGCCCGGAGATCCGCGCCAAGGGGCTCGACGCGCCGCAGCGCCGGGGCCTGCACTTCTCCGCGGCGACCGTGGACGGCGAGGGCGGCATCGTCGAGGGCAACTTCACCTATGACGAGGACGAGCCGGTGCGCTCCGAGTCCGACGGTCTGACGCGCGCCGAGCGCCGTCGGCAGGCCAAGGGCGGCCGGCGCCGTAAGAAGTGACGGAGCCCGAGACGCCGTAGCGTCCCGCAGGGGCCGGTCCATCCTCGGATGGGTCGGCCCCTGCGGCGTTCTCTGCGGGAGGCGGCCGGTCGCCGGGCTCGCGGGGCCGCCACAGCCGTGGCCGCCGACGTGGCCGGGCCGCGACGGGCCGACGACATGGCGCGGCCCGTCCGGAGGAGTGCCTAGTCGTCGGTGCGCGGTGCGCGGGGGCCGCCCAGTTCCACCGCCGTGCAGCGCCAGCGCAGGTCCGGGCCCTGTTCCAGGCGGAACGCCATGGCGCGCAGCTGGTCGCCGGCGCCGATGCGCGCGAACGCCTCGATGGCGCCCCGGCGGGGGACGTAGTAGCCGATGTCCCGGACGACCGGGCGGACACCGCGGGCGCGCAGGGGGCCGCGCTCGGCGAGCCGGGCCAGCTCGTCGTAGGCGCGGCCTGCGGTGTGCCGGAGCATCCAGTGGACGGGGCGCTGACCGCTCAGCACGGCGAGCAGCCGGTCGGCGAAGAGATCCGTGGGACGTGGGGGCAGAGGCACGCCGGGTGCCGTACGGCCCGTGGGGGCGGTGTCGGCCGGGACCGGGGCCGGGGCGGGTGTCGCCGTGCGGGTCGCGGGGGTACGGGGCGCAGGCGTGCGGGGTGGGGTGGTGCCGGGGCGGCGGGGGTCGCGGCGGCCCGGCGGGCGGGTGCCCGGGCGGCGCTGGGCGGTCCTGGTCATGACCTTGTTCATGGGGGTCCCCGTTCGGCGGGCCCGATGGATACCGGGCGGTAACTTGCTGGTGGGGATCTTGTACGGGGCCGTGGGGGGACCGGGCAAGGAAGGGCGGGCCCCGCGTCGGGGGTGAGTGAAGTTCACCTATCCGAGTGAGCGATAGGGGCGAAATCCCCGCAAAGTCGGGACGGTGCCGGGTGAGTCGGTGGGTGCCGGGTGGACGTGTCCGCGGGGTCGGCCGGGGACTCGAAAGGGGACGCCCCCACGTATCCTGAAGGCCCTCCGGGAGACGCGGAACCGCCCTTCCCGGGTCCCAGCGGAGCCTTTGACCACGAAGAGAGCGGCCAGCCATGCGCGTCTACGTCCCCCTGACCCTCCCCGGTCTCGCCGAGGCGCACAGAACGGGCGAGCTGGGGACCGGACCGTTCGTCGCGTACGCCGTCACGCCCGCGCTGCGCGAGTGGTACCTCTCCGACGACATCGAGGAGCTGGAGTACGCGGCGCTGAACCGGGCCGCGCTGGCCTCGCTGCGGCAGCTGGCGGCGGACCCGGGCGCGCCGCGGCGCCGGGTCGTGGTCGCGGTCGACGTGCCCGACGGAGCGGCGATGCCCGATCCGGACCGCGGGCTCGATCCGGCCGCGCTGGGCGAGGTGCGGGTGACCGGGCCGGTGCCGCTGGCCAAGGCGGCGGCGGTGCACGCCGACGCGGACGACGCGGAGGAGGACGTCGCCGCGGCGGTCACGGCGGTCCCGGCGGCGGACGAGGGCGACGACGACGCGCAGTTCGTCGTGGACGGGGCCGAGGACCACGAGCTGCTCTGGTACGCGACGCAGGAGATCCCCGCGCTGGTGGGACTCGTCTAGCGGCCGTATCCGGCTCTGACCTCGCTGTTCTCCCGGTTGTCAGTGGGAGCGGGTACGTTCTTCGGCATGGGGATGCACGCAGGGGCACACATTGTCTGGGACTGGAACGGGACGCTGTTCCACGACAACGAGGCGATCATCGGGGCGACGAACGCCGCCGCTGCCGAGCTGGGGCTCGAACCGATCACGCTGGAGCAGTACCGGGCGATGTACTGCGTGCCGGTGCCGAGGTTCTACGAGCGGCTGATGGGGCGGCTGCCCACCGAGGCGGAGTGGGAGGTCATGGATGTGATCTTCCACCAGTACTACAGCGAGCACCGGGCCCGGTGCTCGCTCACCGAAGGGGCGGCCGGACTGCTGGCGGACTGGCGGTCGGCGGGCCGCAGCCAGTCGCTGCTGAGCATGTACGGACACAACGAACTGGTGCCGCTGGTACGCGGGTTCGGGATCGAGACGCACTTCATACGCGTCGAGGGGCGGACCGGTCCGTCCGGGGGCAGCAAGGCCGAGCACATGGTCCGGCACCTGGAGGCGCTGACCGGTGTGGACCCGGAGCGCACGGTGGTGATCGGGGACGCCGCCGACGACGCGGTGGCGGCGCGGCACGTGGGGGCGCGGGCCGTGCTGTACACCGGGGGCTCGCACAGCCGCGCCAGCCTGGAGGCCGTGGGCGTGCCCGTGGTGGACACGCTGGACCAGGCCGTGGCGGAGGCGGAGCGGCTGGCGGCCTGAGCCCTGCCCGCCCGCGGCCCGGGTCCCGGGTCCCGCGGCCGGATCTCAGGTCACCGGGGCCTTCGCACGCAGCACGGTCAGGAACTCGCGCATCCAGCGGGAGTGGTCCGGCCAGGCGCGGGCGGAGACCAGCGTGCCGTCCACGACCGTCTCGGCGTCCTGGAAGGTGGCCCCGGCCGCCTGCATGTCGAGTTCCAGTGCGGGGTAGGCGGTGACGCGCCGGCCGCGGAGGCTGTCGATCGCGGCGGTGAGCAGGGGGCCGTGGCAGATCTGGGCGACGGGCTTGTCGGCGTCGAAGAACGACTTGAGGATCTTGCGGAGTTCGGGGTCGTTGCGGAGGTACTCGGGCGCCCGGCCGCCGGGGATGACGAGGGCCGCGTACCGGCCGGGGTCGACCTCGGCGAAGGCCAGGTCGGCGGGCCAGGTGTAGCCGGGCTTCTCGGTGTAGGTGTCGAAGCCGGGTTCGAAGTCGTGGACGACGAACTGGAGCTTCTTGCGGCTGGGGGCGGCGATGTCGACGTCGTAGCCTTCCTCGCGGAGGCGCTGGTAGGGGTACATGACCTCCAGTGACTCCGCTGCGTCGCCGGTCACGATGAGGATCTTCGGGGGCATGGCGGACGGCTCCTCTCGGGCGTGCGCCGGTCCCGTGGGCGGTGCGCTCTCCGTGGGCGGCGGCGCGCTGTTCCTGGGCAACGTGCCTCCAGCCTGCCGCGCAGGCAAGGGGTTCCGCCAGTTCCGTGGGCGGCGTCGGCACCGCGGGGCGCTCGGGCTTGCGCCCGGACAGGGTGGCCGGAACTCGTCCCCCACGTCGATGCGGTGTCCCGCCGCGGGGCGCGTCGGCGGACTCTGACATGGCGCGGGTGCGGTCGGCTGTCGCCGGGTGGAGTGGGCCGCGGTTCCGCCGCGTTCCGCTGGGGCCGCCGGTGGCGTGGCCGGGTTGTGGGCGTGGGGCCCGCCTCAGCGGGCGGGATGCTTGGTCTGCCCGGACGTGGTGGCTGGAACTGGTTCCCCATGCCGGTGGGGTCCGCCTTTGCGGGGGTGTGTGCTGGGTGTGGGTGGCGTGTTCGGGGCTGTGCAGAACGTCAAAGTTCGACCCTCGGTTTTGTACACATACGGCTCATGACGAGCCCGGGGTGAGGAGCGATAGCCTTGTGGAGTGATCAGCGCGATAGCTCGCGGGGGCACAGTTGTCGCCCCTGCCCTGCGCCCGGAGAACACGGACCACATCCGTGACCGGGTGGCGGTCGCTGATCCTCACGGGCGGGAGCGGGGCGCAAGGACCCCCGAGGCCCCACGCACACCCCGGGTCACGGCGCGACAGAGAGCAGCGTCACACTCGTCGGACGCGTGGATATTGGCCGAATACCCCCCCTTCTTCGCACCTTGCGGCATAGCGTCGGAGAGAACCGGACACCCCGGGCCGTGGCGTTACGCCGAAGGGGAAGAGACCGTACTTCCTTCTACGTCACGCAACGGCGCGCGACAGGAGCCAGAGGACAATGCAGACCAAGCTGGACGAAGCCAAGGCCGAGCTGCTCGAACGGGCCGCCCGGGTAGCTGAGAACAGTCCGGTCGGGGGGCACCTACCGACTGGGACGACGGACGAGGGCACGGTGGACCACGAGTCCGTGCTCGCTTTCCTCCAGCGCTACTACCTGCACACCGCCCCGGAGGACCTCGGCGACCGGGACCCGGTCGATGTCTTCGGAGCCGCGGTCTCCCACTACCGGCTCGCCGAGACCCGCCCCCAGGGCACGGCCAACGTCCGGGTCCACACCCCGACCGTCGAGGAGAACGGGTGGACGTGCAGCCACACCGTCGTGGAGGTCGTCACCGACGACATGCCCTTCCTCGTCGACTCCGTCACCAATGAGCTGACCCGCCAGGGGCGCGGCATCCACGTCGTCATCCACCCGCAGTTCGTCGTCCGGCGTGACCTCACGGGCAAGCTCATCGAGATGCTGGCCGCCCCGCCCGCCGGCGAGCTTCCGCACGACGCGCACATCGAGTCCTGGATCCACGTCGAGATCGACCGGGAGACCGACCGGGCCGACCTGAAGCAGATCACCGCCGATCTGCTGCGCGTCCTGTCCGACGCCCGTGAGGCCGTCGAGGACTGGGAGAAGATGCGGGACGCGGCGCTGCGCATCGCCGAGGGCCTGGCCGAGGAGCCGGTACCCGCCGATCTGCCCGGGCCCGAGGTGCAGGAGGCCCGCGAGCTGCTGCGCTGGCTGGCCGCCGATCACTTCACCTTCCTCGGCTATCGCGAGTATCAGCTGCACGGGGACGACTCCCTGGCCGCCGTGCCCGGCACCGGCCTCGGCATCCTGCGCTCCGACCCGCACCACTCCGACGCGGAGACCCACCCGGTCAGCCCGTCCTTCGAGCGGCTCCCGGCCGACGCCCGGGCCAAGGCCCGCGAGCACAAGCTGCTGGTGCTGACCAAGGCCAACAGCCGGGCCACCGTGCACCGGCCGTCCTACCTCGACTACGTCGGCGTCAAGAAGTTCGACAAGGACGGCAACGTCGTCGGGGAGCGCCGCTTCCTGGGCCTGTTCTCCTCGGCCGCCTACACCGAGTCCGTGCGCCGTGTGCCCGTCATCCGGCGCAAGGTGGAGGAGGTGCTCGAGGGCGCCGGGTTCTCGCCCAACAGCCACGACGGCCGTGACCTGCTGCAGATCCTGGAGACCTACCCGCGCGACGAGCTGTTCCAGACGCCCGTCGACGAGCTGCGCTCCATCGCCACCTCCGTCCTGTATCTGCAGGAACGCCGGCGGCTGCGCCTCTACCTCCGCCAGGACGAGTACGGGCGCTACTACTCCGCGCTCGTCTACCTCCCCCGCGACCGCTACACCACCGGCGTCCGGCTGCGGATCATCGACATCCTCAAGGAGGAGCTGGGCGGCACCAGCGTCGACTTCACCGCCTGGAACACCGAATCGATTCTCTCCAGGCTGCACTTCGTCGTCCGGGTCCCGCCGGGCACCGAGCTGCCCGAGCTGTCGGACGCGGACCGGGAACGGATCGAGGCCCGGCTCGTCGCGGCCGCGCGCTCCTGGGCCGACGGGTTCGCCGAGGCGCTGAACGCCGAATGCGGCGAGGAACGCGCCGCCGAGCTGCTGCGCCGCTACAACAACGCCTTCCCCGAGGGCTACAAGGCCGACCACACCCCGCGCGCGGCGGTCGCCGACCTCGTCCACCTGGAGCGGCTCAGCGACGAGGCGGGCAACGACTTCTCGCTCAGCCTCTACGAGCCGGTGGGCGCAGCCCCCGACGAGCGCCGGTTCAAGATCTACCGCAAGGGCGCCGCGATCTCGCTGTCCGCGGTGCTGCCGGTCCTCAACCGGCTCGGCGTCGAGGTCATCGACGAGCGGCCGTACGAGCTGCGCTGCACGGACCGGAGCACCTCCTGGATCTACGACTTCGGCCTGCGCATCCCCAAGTCCCTGGGCGGCGTCAACGGCGACTACCTGGGCGACGACGGCCGCGAGCGCTTCCAGGACGCGTTCGCCGCGACCTGGACCGGCAAGGCGGAGAACGACGGCTTCAACGCCCTCGTCCTGGGCGCCGGGCTGACCTGGCGGCAGGCGACGGTGCTGCGCGCGTACGCCAAGTACCTGCGGCAGGCCGGTTCCACCTTCAGCCAGGACTACATGGAGGGCACCCTCCGCACGAACGTCCACACCACCCGGCTGCTCGTCTCGCTCTTCGAGGCCAGGATGGCGCCGGAGCGCCAGCGCGCCGGGCACGAACTCGTCGACGCCCTGCTCGAAGAGGTCGAGGCCGCCCTCGACCAGGTGGCGAGCCTCGACGAGGACCGCATCCTGCGCTCGTTCCTCACCGTCATCAAGGCCACGCTGCGCACGAACTTCTTCCAGGACGAGGCCCTGGACCGGCCGCACGACTACGTGTCCATGAAGTTCGACCCGCAGGCCATCCCGGACCTGCCGGCGCCGCGCCCGGCGTACGAGATCTGGGTGTACTCGCCGCGGGTCGAGGGCGTGCACCTGCGCTTCGGCAAGGTCGCGCGCGGCGGTCTGCGCTGGTCCGACCGGCGTGAGGACTTCCGCACCGAGATCCTCGGCCTGGTCAAGGCGCAGATGGTGAAGAACACCGTCATCGTGCCGGTGGGCGCCAAGGGCGGCTTCGTCGCCAAGCAACTGCCCGACCCGAGCGTGGACCGGGACGCGTGGCTGGCCGAGGGCGTCGCCAGCTACAAGACGTTCATCTCGGCGCTGCTCGACATCACCGACAACATGGTCGCGGGCGAGGTCGTGCCCCCGGCGGACGTGGTGCGGCACGACGAGGACGACACCTATCTGGTGGTCGCGGCCGACAAGGGCACGGCGACGTTCTCCGACATCGCCAACGAGGTCGCCCAGTCGTACAACTTCTGGCTCGGTGACGCCTTCGCCTCCGGCGGCAGCGCGGGCTACGACCACAAGGGCATGGGCATCACCGCCCGCGGCGCCTGGGAGTCGGTGAAACGGCACTTCCGCGAGCTCGGTGTGAACACGCAGGCGGAGGACTTCACGGTCGTCGGCATCGGCGACATGTCAGGCGACGTGTTCGGCAACGGCATGCTGCTGAGCGAGCACATCCGGCTGGTCGCCGCCTTCGACCACCGGCACATCTTCATCGACCCGGAGCCGGACGCGGCCGTCTCCTACGCCGAGCGCCGCCGGCTGTTCGAGCTGCCCCGCTCCAGCTGGGCCGACTACAACACCGAGCTGCTGTCGGCGGGCGGCGGGATCTTCCCCCGTACCGCCAAGTCGATCCCGGTCAACGCGCACATCCGCGAGGCCCTCGGCATCGAGCCCGGCGTCACCAAGCTGACCCCGGCCGACCTGATGAAGGCGGTCCTGAAGGCGCCGGTCGACCTGCTGTGGAACGGCGGCATCGGCACGTACGTCAAGTCGAGCGGCGAGTCCAACGGCGACGTCGGCGACAAGGCCAACGACGCCATCCGGGTGGACGGCCAGGACCTGCGGGTCAAGGTCGTCGGCGAGGGCGGCAACCTGGGCCTGACCCAGCTGGGCCGCATCGAGATCGCCCTGCACGGCGGCAAGATCAACACCGATGCGATCGACAACAGCGCCGGCGTGGACACCTCGGACCACGAGGTGAACATCAAGATCCTGCTCAACGGCCTGGTCACGGACGGCGACATGACCGTCAAGCAGCGCAACAAGCTGCTCGCCGAGATGACCGACGAGGTCGGCGCCCTGGTGCTGCGCAACAACTACGCGCAGAACACGGCGATCGCCAACGCGCTGGCCCAGTCCAAGGACATGCTCCACGCCCAGCAGCGGTTCATCCGCCATCTGGTGCGCGCGGGCCACCTCGACCGGGCACTGGAGTTCCTGCCGGCCGACCGGCAGATCCGCGAGCGGCTGGCCCAGGGGCAGGGCCTGACCGGTCCGGAGACGGCCGTCCTGCTGGCGTACACGAAGATCACCGTCGCCGAGGAACTGCTGGACACCTCGCTGCCGGACGACCCGTATCTGCGCAGCCTGCTGGACGCCTACTTCCCGAAGGCGCTGCGCGAGCGGTTCGCGGAGCGGATCGGCAGCCATCCGCTGCGCCGTGAGATCACCACGACCGTGCTGGTCAACGACACGGTCAACACGGGCGGTACGACCTATCTGCACCGGCTGCGGGAGGAGACCGGCGCCTCGCTCGAGGAGATCGTCCGGGCGCAGACCGCGGCCCGCGCGATCTTCCGTTCGGCGCCCGTGTGGGACGCGGTGGAGGACCTGGACAACAGGGTCGAGGCGGCCGTGCAGACCCGGATCCGGCTGCACTCGCGCCGTCTCGTCGAGCGCGGCACGCGCTGGCTGCTGAACAACCGGCCGCAGCCGCTCCAGCTCGAAGAGACCGTCGCCTTCTTCGCCGAGCGGGTCGAGCAGGTGTGGCAGCAGCTGCCGAAGCTGCTGCGCGGCGCGGACCTGGAGTGGTACCAGCACATCTACGACGAGCTGACCGGTGCCGGTGTCCCGGACGAGGTGGCGACCCGGGTGGCCGGGTTCTCCTCCGCGTTCCCGACGCTCGACATCGTCTCCGTGGCCGACCGCATGAGCCGCAAGCCGCTGGACGTCGCCGAGGTGTACTACGACCTCGCCGACCGCCTCGCCGTCACCCAGCTGATGGACCGGATCATCGAGCTGCCCCGCGCGGACCGCTGGCAGTCCATGGCCCGCGCCTCCATCCGCGAGGACCTGTACGCGGCGCATGCGGCGCTCACCGCGGACATCCTGGCCGTCGGCAACGGCGCCTCGACGCCCGAGCAGCGGTTCAAGGCCTGGGAGCAGAAGAACGCGGCGATCCTGAGCCGGGCCCGCACCACCCTGGAGGAGATCCGCAGCTCGGACTCCTTCGACCTCGCCAACCTGTCGGTGGCGATGCGGACGATGCGGACGCTGCTGCGCTCGCACTCGTAGCACGCGCCGCCGTACGGCGGCGAGGGCGCCCCGGGCCTCGGCCGGCCCGGGGCGCCCTGCTTTCGCGCCGACACCTGCTTCTGCGCCGGCGCTTCGTTTCTTGCCGACACCTAGCCAACACCTAGCCAAAATCGTGCGGTGAATTTACCGTTTCCTGCTCATCGAGATGGGTCGGATATGGTCTGTGGTGTGACAGCGAATCTCACCGGAGCCCGTCCGGGAACGGCCGTCGCCGCCGTTCCCACCCCCGCCCGGCCGGTCGCGCGTGTCGTGCTCGAAGTCGTGAAATTCGGGATCGTCGGCGGCAGCGGAGTCCTGGTCAATTTCCTGGTCTTCAATCTGCTGCTGCACGGCATGGGCCGGCCGGCGATGATCGCGACGGTGCTGGCCAGCTGTATCGCCATGGCCACGAATTACCTCGGCTTCCGCTATTTCGCCTACCGGGACCGGGCGCGGCGCACGCGTCGGCAAATCGCACTGTTCTTCGTTTTCAGCGGGCTCGGTGTGGTCATGGAAAGCGGCCTGTTCTGGATCGGATATCACGGCCTCGGGCTGCACGGGCCGCTCGCGTCGAATGCCGTGAAGGCGCTGTCGATCGTCCTCGCCTCCGCGTTCCGTTTCCTCGTCTACCGCACCTGGGTGTTCCAGCAGGATGCGCGTCGCGCGGCCTAGCGCCGGTACGGTGACGGCCGGCCGGGCCCTGCCGGGTGCCGCCGCCGCGCTCGTCCTCGTCCTGCTGCTCCTCGTGATCGTCCGGCTGCCCTGGGCGGGCGATCTCGGTATGCACGCGGCGACCGTGGAACGGCTCCGGCACAGTCTGCTGCACCCCGGCAATCCGCTGGTCGACGCGGACACACCGAGCCCCTACTACTCACCGTGGATGCTGGTGCTCGGCATCGTCGCCAAGGCCACCGGCCTGTCGGTGTTCGTGGTGCTGCGCATCGGTGCGCTCGCCGGACTGGCCCTGCTGGTCACGGGGGTGTGGCGGTACGTACGCACGCTGAGCGGCCATCCGGCGGCGCCCGCTCTCGCGGTGCTGTCCCTGCTGTTCCTGTGGGGGCCGCTGCCGCTCAACTGGAGCGGCTTCCTCGGGCTGAACTCCCTCGCGCTGACGGTGTCGTATCCGAGCGTGTTCGCGCTCGGGCTGTCCTTCCACCTCTGGGCGTGGCTGACGCGGGCGCTGCGCGCGGACGCCGGCTGGGGGGTGTGGCTGGGGCTCGGGGCGCTGTGGGCGGTGATCCTGCTGGTCCACCAGTTCTCCGGGGTCGTGGCGTCGCTCGGGGCGCTCGCCGCCGTCGTCGCCGCGCGGCCGGGGCGGGAGCCGCTGCCGCGGCTGGGCGCGGCGGTGCTGCTGGGGCTCGCGGTGCTGTGGGTGTGGCCGTACTACGACTTCTTCGCGCTGTTCTCGGCCGGTTCGGGTCTGGAGGCCGTCCACCGGCCGCTCTACCAGCATCTGCTGGGCCGGTTCGGGCTGGCGCTGCTCGGGGTGGTGGCGCTGGCGCTGCGCGGGCGGCGGGACCGCCGGGACCCCTTGGTGATCTTCTTCGTACTGGGGGCGGTGGTGTTCGCGGCGGGCGGCGCGAGCGGGCACTACGCGTGGGGCCGTGCGCTGCCGGCCGCGCTGATCCCGGCGCAGCTCGCGGCGGCCCTCGAAGCGGTCTCGGCCGGGCGGCGGGCGGTGCGGACGGCATGGGCGTGCGTGCTCGGTGCCGCGCTGCTCGTGGGGGCCTGGGCCCAGGTGGGGACCGTGGGGTACGTGGTGGGGCGGGCGGCGCTGCCCGGGGTGGTCGCGGCGAAGTACCGGGCGCCCTGGACGGGCTACCGGTGGATCACCCCGTGGGTGAAGTACGGGGACGTCGTCATGGCGCGCGGCGTCCCGGCGCGGCAGATCCCGGCGTACGGGGCGTACACGGTCGCGCCCGGGTATCCCGATGTGTTCCTGGCCGACGCCGGGCGGCGGGACGAGGCCGTGCGCCGCTACTTCGCCGCCGGGACCTCGGACGGCGTCCGGAGCGGGATCGTGCGGGAGTACGGGGTGCGGTGGGTGGTGGACCGGGCGGCCGGGGTGCGGGACCCGGGACTGCGGAGGGTGGCCGAGGGGCCGGGCGGACAGGTGCTGTACGCCGTGCGCTGAGCGGGTGTGCCGCGCGGGCACGCCGCCGGGTGGCGCCGGTGTCAGCTCAGCGCGCTCGCCAGCAGCCGGACCGCCCGGCGCAGCCTCGGCCGGTCCAACCGCCGTACCAGCGGCCGGGTCAGACGGTCCGTCACGCCCGCCGGGCGCCAGCGGATCTGCAGCCGCCCCGGGTTGCGGCCCTCCGGTTCGACGGTGAGGTCGTGCGGGGCAGCGCCGGAGCGGTAGCCGACGCGGGTGGTGAGGGCGGGGAAGGACAGCGGGGCCAGCAGGAGGGACGTATGGGCCAGGCCCTGGTGCTCGATGCGCAGCAACGGGTGGCGGACACCGGCGAATCCGTGCAGCGGGACGGGGGCCGTCGCCAGGTCCAGCCGGACCCGGCCCTCGAAGACGCCCGGGCGGACCGGGACGAGCCGGAACGGGGCCGTGAGGCGGCGCCGGCCGGGGGCCAGCAGCAGGGCCGCCCGCTGCGGGCCGACCGGAAGCCGCAGTCCGGGGTCGTAGGTGCGGATCCGCAGGCTCAGACCGGCACCCGGTTCGGGCGTCAGCTCCGTGATCTCGTGCCGGAACTGGGCGCTCGGGACCGGGCGGGTGTCCAACTCCAGGTCGGTGACGTCCAGTTCGCGCCGGGCCCAGGCGGTGGCCGGGATCCGGTCGCCCCAGTAGGTGCCGCCGCCCTCCGGGTCCACGGTCACCTGCCGCGGGGCCACTCCCTGTCCCAGGCCGCGTGCCGCGTGCCGCACCTCGGACAGCCGGCCCTCGCGGACCAGTTGGAGGACCACCCGTTCCGGGCGGGGCAGGCGGGCGAACGCGCCGGGGGCGAGCGCCGAGACGTACGGGACGGTGATCTCCGCGAAGGCCCGCAGCCACTCCTCGTCCCGGTACGGCAGATCACCGGCGTACATCCGGAAGTCGTGCTTGAGGAACTTGTGGTCCTTGTCCTCCCGCAGCGCCGCGTGGCCGCTGTCCGACAGGAAGGCGTCGATGAGGCGTTGCACATGGATGCGGTCGCGGACGTTGTCCAGCTTGTGCCGCTGGTTGGAGATGGACGCCGAGTCGGCCGCCGCGTAGGGCGCTATGTACCAGAGGTACACCGGCTCCGGAATGATCGTGAACGCCTTCGCCAGACAGTACGCCTGCGCCGAGAACAGCTGGTCCTCGTAGTGGATGCCCTCGGGGAAACGCAGGTCGTGCCGGTCCAGGAAGGCCCGGGCGTACATCTTGCTCGTCGACAGGTGCTCGAAGAACAGGCGCGGGTCGTCCCCGATGCCCGCGAGCGTGCGGCGTTCGGCCACCAGGTGCGGCATCCACGTCGAGCGGCGGCCGCCGTCCTCCCGTATCCGCTGCACCGCGCCCATCGTGAAGTCGACCTCGCGCTCGCGGTGCGCGGCGAGCAGCAACTCGACCGCGTCCGCCGGGAGTTCGTCGTCGCTGTCCAGGAACATCAGATACGGCGCCCGGGCGGCCGCCAGGGCCCGGTTGCGCGGGGCGCTGCAGCCGCCGCTGTTGCGGGCCAGCCGCAGGTAGCGGATGCGGTCGTCCTGCGCGGCGAGCGCGCGTGCCACGAAGGGGGTTTCGTCGGTGGAGTGGTCGTCGCTGATGACGATCTCGATATTGGCGTGGGTCTGCCGGCGCAGTGAGGCCACCGCTCGCGGGAGCCGTGCCGCGTCGTTGTAGACGATCACCGTGACCGTGACGTCGGGGGTCATGCCGTCGCCTCCTCGGGGGTCGGTGCGGGGGTGCGGTCCGCCACCGGGACCACCGGGGGCAGCGCCCGCTCGCTCTCGCCCAGGAACACCCGGCGGACGACCCGTTCGGCGGCGCGCCCGTCGTCGTACTCGCAGAAGCGGCGCCGGAAGGCGGCCCGCGCCTTCGCCGCGGCCTCGTCCCGCCACGCCCCCGAGGCGAACACCTCCGCCAGGTCCTCCTGGGTGCGGGCCACCTGGCCCGGCGCCTCGGCCGTCAGGTCGAAGTAGACCCCGCGGGTGGTCGCGTACGTCTCCCAGTCGTCGGCGTAGATCACGATCGGGCGGTCGAGGTTGGCGTAGTCGAACATGATCGACGAGTAGTCCGTGACGAGTGCGTCGGCGGCCAGGCACAGCTCCTCGACGGGGTCGTAGGCGGAGACGTCGATGATCCGGCCGGTGCGGCGCAGGCCGGTCAGGGCGGCGGGCGTGTCGTAGAAGTAGTGGGCGCGCACCAGCAGCACCGTGTCGTCGCCGAGCCGGTCGGCGAGGGCGGCGAGGTCGAGGCGGGGGGTCCAGCCGGCCTCGTAGTCGCGGTGGGTGGGGGCGTAGAGGACGGCGGTCCGGCCCGGGGCGATGCCCAGCCGGTCGCGGACCGCGCGGACGTCGGCGGCGCGGGCGCGGTAGTAGACGTCGTTGCGCGGATAGCCGTAGTCCAGGGAGGTGTAGCGGGACGGGTAGGCGCGCTGCCACATGCGGGTGGAGTGGCTGTTGGCCGAGACGCTGTAGTCCCACTTGTCGACGCGGGCCAGCAGAGCGGCGAAGTCCATGCCCTGGGCGGCGGTCGGGTGCCGCATCTGGTCCAGGCCCATCCGCTTGAGCGGGGTGCCGTGGTGGGTCTGGAGGTGGATCGCGTCCGGGCGTTTGACCACCGCGTTGGGGAAGTTGACGTTGCTGGTCAGATACTTGGCCGTGGCCAGCACCTCCCAGTAGCGGCGGGTGCCGGGGACCACGTGGTCGGTGCCGGGCGGCAGCAGCGGGGCGTTGTCCTTCGTCACCACCCACACCGGGTGGATCCACGGGGCGCGCCGGGCCAGCTCGGCGGCGATCGCGGCCGGGTTGCAGGCGACTCCGCGGTCCCAGTAGGCGGAGAACACCGCGAGGTCGGGGTCCACCCGGCGGCCGAGGGCCCGGCGGTACTGCTGGTCGCGGAGCTTCGCGCCCAGCCGGCGCTTGCGGGTGCGCACCGCTGCTCGGGCCGCCCGGCGGGTGCGGTTGGCGGCCTGGAAGGCCCGGTACTTGGTGTACGCGCCTTCTTCGAGGAGGCCGCGGCGCACGCCTTCGAGACCGCCCGGGCGATGGTGGCCCGGCGGGCGGTGGCGGACGGCCGCCAGGGCGGCCCGGCGGAAGAACTCCCGGGCCACCGGCTCCGGCATGTCCTCCCGGGCGAAGGTGCGCAGCAGATCGCGGACCATGACGTCGTAGAGGACCGTGCGGGCGGCGGCGCGATCCTGGGCGAGCGCGAGGAGCGCCTCGTAGCGGTCGACGAGGGCGTAGCGCTCCTCGGCGGTGACGGGCGGCAGGCTCTCGGGGCGCGGTACGCGGTGGTCGTACCCGACCTGGTTCAGGCAGGCGACGCGGCGCGCCGTCAGCAGGGCGGCGTACGCGGTGTACGCCTCGTCGTCGTCCGTGGTGAGCCGTTCCTCGTGGGCCCGCCAGAAGTCGGCGCGCAGGACGCGGGTGCCGAGCAGCGGGGTGAGCCGCAGCAGGTCCGCGGCGTCGTCGAGGGCCAGCTCGGCGCGGCCGGCCCGGGCCAGCAGCCGGCCGTCTGCCGGGCGGGTGCCGGCGGTCCGCCAGGTGCTGCGGACGTGGTCGAGGAGCAGCACGTCCACGGTGTCCGGGAGTTCCGCGGCGCGCTCGGCGACCGTGCGCACGGTGCCCGCGGGCAGGCCGTCCGCGGCGTGCACGAAGTGCAGCCAGCGGCCGGTCGCCCGTGTGGCCCCCGCCGCCCGGGCCGCCGCGTCGCCCGTGCCGTCCGGCAGGGGCAGCACCACCGTCTCCGGGGCGTGCCCCGCGGCCGTCTCCCGGGCCCAGTCGCCGACCGCGGCCACGATCACCTCGGCGTCCGGCAGGGGGCGTGCGGCCAGGGAGTCGAGCAGTTCGGCCAGGTGTCCCCGGGTGTCGGGGCCGTGGACGATGACGCTCAGCTCGGGCATCGGGTGGACTCCTTCGCCTCGTCGTCTCCAGGCCGCACCTTTCAGGTCATAGTGTCATCGATCGGAAGAAGGGGGCGTACGGGGTTGCGCCGGCCGTGGGTCAGGAGGGCAGGGCGACCTTCGTGTCCTGCGCCGGCACCGGCGCCTTCTGCTGCGGCTTCGGCGCGGCCTTGGCCGGCTTCTTGGGGGCCTTGTCGCCGGTGAACGCCTCGTACTCCTTCATGACCTCCTCGGTCGGCCCGTCCATCCGCAGCTCGCCGCGCTCCAGCCACAGGACCCGCTCGCAGGTGTCGCGGATCGACTTGTTGTTGTGGCTGACCAGGAACACCGTGCCCGCGTGCCGGCGCAGCTCGCGGATGCGCGCCTCGGAGCGCCGCTGGAAGGACCGGTCGCCGGTCGCCAGCGCCTCGTCGATCAGCAGGACGTCGTGGTCCTTGGCCGCGGCGATGGAGAAGCGCAGCCGGGCGGCCATGCCGGAGGAGTAGGTGCGCATCGGGAGGGTGATGAAGTCGCCCTTCTCGTTGATGCCGGAGAAGTCGACGATGTCCTGGTAGCGCTCCTTGATCTGCTCGCGCGGCATGCCCATGGCGAGGCCGCCGAGGAAGATGTTCCGCTCGCCCGTCAGGTCGTTCATCAGGGCCGCGTTGACGCCGAGCAGGGAGGGCTGGCCGTCGGTGTAGATATGGCCGTTCTCCACCGGGAGCAGGCCGGCGACGGCCTTCAGCAGGGTCGACTTGCCGGAGCCGTTGGTGCCGATCAGCCCGATGGCCTCGCCCCTGTACGCGACGAACGAGACGTTCCTGACCGCGTGCACCTTGCGCACACCGGCCGCCTTCTCGGCCTGTTTGCGGCGCAGGATGCGGTTGAGCGCGGCGGTCGCGGAGCCACGGCCGCCGCCGGTGCCGTTGACCCGGTAGACGATGTCGACGCCGTCCGCGACGACGGTGGGGATGCGGGAGTTCACGTTCTCAGCCACGGCCGTAGGTCTCCTCAGCCTTCCAGAAGTAGATGAAGCCGCCGACGCCGGCGAGCAGCGCCCAGCCGGTCGCCACCGCCCAGACGTGCGGGGGCAGCTGGCCCGCGCGGAAGCTGTCGATCAGCGCGAACCGCATGAGGTCGATGTAGATGGCGGCCGGGTTGGCCTCCAGCAGGACGGTCACCGCGCGCGGCAGGTCGTTCTTCGAGGCCAGCTGGTCGATGCTCCACATGACGCCGGAGACATACATCCAGGTCCGCAGCACGAACGGCATCAGCTGGGCGATGTCAGGGGTCTTCGCGCCCATCCGGGCCATGATCATCGACACGCCGGCGTTGAACGTGAACTGCAGTACCAGCGCGGGCACCGCGAGCACCCAGGAGACGGCGACCGGCACGCCGAAGCACAGCAGGATGACGACCAGCGCGGCCATCGAGAACAGCAGCTGCTGGAGCTGCTGGAGGCAGAAGGAGATCGGCAGCGCGGCCCGGGGGAAGTGCAGGGCGCGGACGAGGCCGAGGTTGCCGGAGATCGCCCGGGTGCCCGCCATGATCGAACTCTGTGTGAAGGTCCAGATGAACACGCCCGTGACCAGGAACGGGATGTAGTCCGGCACGCCGTGCTTGGTGCCGAGCAGCACACCGAAGATGAAGTAGTAGACCGCCGCGTTGAGCAGCGGGGTCATGACCTGCCAGAGCTGGCCGAGCTTCGCCTGGCTGTACTGTGCGGTGAGCTTGGCGGTGGCGAAGGCGGCGATGAAGTGGCGCCGGGCCCACAGTCGGCGGATGTACTCGCGCAGGGTGGGGCGGGCACCGCTGACCGAGAGTCCGTGCCGGGCGGCGAGCGCCGCCAGGTCGTCGTCGGCCTCGGCCGTCATCGGGGCCGTCGTCGGGGGCGGTGTGTGGAGGACCTGGCTCACATCCGCTGCTTTCGCTCGGGGGCGTGGGGGTGGTGCGTCCGGGCGGCGGTCCGGCCCTCCGTGTTTTCCTGCACTTCTCTTCACGTTCTCTTACGTCGGGACGGCACCGTATCGTCGCAACGCGAGCGTAGGACGAGTGAGCGTCGGAACGCAACCGTTTCGTCGTAACGCCCTATGCTGGTCGCCATGACGACGAATGCCGACGAGCCCGGCACGCGGCCCCGCCGGCGGACGCCTGCCGGGGCCGCCGTGCTGAGGGAGGACGTGACCGAGGCCATCCGCGGCGCCGTCTTCGAGGAGCTCGCGTCCGTCGGGTACGCCAGGATGTCCATCGAGGGCATCGCGCGCCGCGCGGGCGTGGGCAAGACCGCCGTCTACCGTCGCTGGCGGTCCAAGCTGCACCTGGTCCTCGACGTGGTCTCCGCGGTCGCGGTGATGGGCCTGCCGACCCCGGACACGGGCTCCCTGGAGGGCGACCTGCGCCTGCTCTACGAGGTGACGTCCCGCGCCCTGCGCCACCCCGTGGCCTCGCAGATCATCCCGGACCTCCAAGCCGAGGCCGCGCGCAACCCGGAGATCGCCGAGGCCATGCAGAAGGCGCTGCGGGACGGGCAGGAGGGCGTCGCCAGCAGCATCCTCTCGGCGGCGGAGCGGCGGGGTGAGATCCGGTCCGGCGTCGACCGCGAACTGGCCCTCGACCTGATCTCCGGCCCCCTGTACTGGCGCTCGGTGGTCATCCGCACCCCGAAGCTCCCCAAGGGCTACCTGACGTCCCTGACCCGAGCCACCACGGAGGCCCTCAGAGCTCTCTGATCCCCCGGGGCGCGGACTGCGGGCTTGTCGGTCGGGCTGCTGGTCGGGCGTCGATGTGTGCGTGCGTCCGGGGCGGGGAGGCGGCTGGCTGTGGTGCGCGGTGCCTCCTGCGCAGGAGGGGAAGGCAGCGACGGGGCTCGGGGTGTCGTCCGGGGGTGCCCACACCGGCTGGTCAGGTAGGTCGGGTGTGGGCGTCGCCCGCTTGTGTCGGTCGGGCCCGGTGGAGCAGGCGGTGCAGTCTTCCGTGGAGCACCGACAGGATTCCGCGTACGCCGGGTGCCACGCGCAGTGCGAGGGCGCCGGAGTGGGTGGCGTAGGGGTGGACGAGCAGCACGCCGTGCCGCGCGTTCGGCAGGGCGCGGCGGCGCAGCAGCCCGGCGCCCGTGACCGCGTGCGCGGTCGTGTCGCGGTGCGCGCCGTCGGCGAAGCGGACGCGCAGCCGCAGATCCCAGGTGCCCGCGCCGAGCCCGGCCGGGTCGACGGGCACGGTGGCCGACCAACTGCCGTCGGGCGCGGGCGCGAACGCGGCGGTGCGGCGCCGGGCCGGGCGCCCGTCCGCCCGGGACCGCCATTCCACCGCGACCTCCACGGGGCCCGCCCGCGCCACCCGCCCGTACAGCTCGTGCAGACGCAGCCGCAGCAGCGTGGCACGCGCGCGTGGCCGCAGTTCCGCGTCGACGGCGAGCGGGAGCAGGTGGACAGGCCGGGTCAGGAGCGGGGCCAGGGTGACCTCGGGCAGGTCGTCGGACCAGACGGGGGTGCTGTCCGGGGCGCGCGCGTACGGCGGGCACAACCGGGCCGGACGGGCCGCGAGTTCCTTGAGGCGGCCCAGGTCGCGCGGCTGCGGGGCCGCCAGGACGACCCGCGCGATCAGCCGGCCGGGCGCGGCCGGGGCGCGCTCCCAGTCGGCCGGGTCGTACCGCTCCAGGTGCGCCCGGGTGTGCGCCCACCACGCGCGCCGGTAGGACGGGTCACGCAGCTCCAGTTCGCGCGCGTACATGCGCAGTTCGTGGTCGAGGAACTTGGCCCGGGCCGCCCGTGCCAGCTCCTTCTGCCCGGCGCCCAGCAGGATGTCGTGGGCCAGTGCGCAGGCATGGGTGCGCGCCCGCCAGTTGCCGATGTCCGCCCGGTCGAGGGAGAGCGACAGCCGGTCGGCGGCGCGCCGTACCTGCCACACGTACACCGGGTCGGGCACCAGGACGATGCGCGGCGCGGCGGCCAGCACGCGCGCGCCGAACACGAAGTCCTCGTAGAGGAAGCGGCCTTCGGGGAACCGGATGCCGTGCGCACGCAGAAAACCGGTGCGGTAGAGCTTGTTGACGCAGAGCGTGTCGTGGACGAGACGCGGGCGCCGGGAGGGGTGCGGGACGACGACGTGCGCCGCGTACAGGGACGCCTGCCAGGGGTGTTCGCGTCCGGACGGCAGTTCGCGGCGCACGCACAGGCCGCCCGCCACCTCGGCGTCCGCCTCCGTCGCCGCCGCGAGCAGCGCGTCCACCGCGCCGGCGGGCAGCACGTCGTCGCTGTCCAGGAACATCACGTACGGCGATGTCACCGCGTCCAGGCCGTCGTTGCGGGGGCTGCCGCAGCCTCCGCTGTTGACCTCCCGGCGTACCACCGTCAGCCGGGGAGCACCGGCGGCCAGCCGGGCCAGCAACTCCCCGCTGCCGTCGGTGGAGCAGTCGTCCACGGCGACGACCTGCCGGACGGCGGGCCCCTGCGCGAGTGCCGACCGGACCGCGTCCGGCACCTGGGCGGCGTCGTTGTATCCGATGACGACGACGCTCGCCCCCGCGGGCTCCGGAGCCGAGGACATGTCCGTGATCTCTCCTCAGGGGGTGCTCAGTGCCCGGTGCGGAACACGGTCGGGGCCGGCCGGGGAGCCGATGGCGGGCACGGCCGCCGCCGGCAGCGGCCGGGTGGCGCGCCACAGTCGGACGAGGGAGAGCCCGGCGGCGGTCACCAGCAGACCGTTGCGCAGCAGCATCAGCAGGGAGCCGGTCCAGGTGCAGCGGATGACCTCGCCGTACAGCGTGGGGTACACGACGGCGCTGACCGCACTGGCCGCCACCACCAGCGCGGCGACCGGGCGCTGCGCGGTGTGCCGCGAGGTCAGGCAGACGGCGGCCAGGCCGAGCAGCCAGACCAGGTACTGCGGGCTGATGACCCGGCTGGTGACGGTGAACAGCAGCACGGCGCACAGGGCGGCGTCGAAGGGCGTCGCCTCGCTCCAGCGCCGGGCCCGCACCCGCCACAGCAGCAGGACGCAGAGGGCGGCGGCCGTGAGCGCGAGGGAGACCTCGGCGACCGCGGAGACGTACGGGCCGGTGAACTCCATGGCGCCGTACCGGTACCGGACCCGGCCGGACCAGCCGGCGTGCCGGGCCAGGCTGAGCGCCGTGCCGCCCAGGGACTCGATCTGCACGCCCCGGCCGCTCTGCTGCCGCAGGAAGGAGAGCGGATCGGTGAACACGAACACGAACAGCCCCAGGGTGACCGCGCCGGCCCCGGCCGCCCAGGTCCACGCGGACCGCGTCGGCCGTCCCCGGGGTGTGCCCAGCAGCACCAGCGCCGGCCACACCTTCACCAGGGCGCCGAGCGCCGCGAACACCCCGCACGCGCGTGTGGAGCGTGACAGCGTCAGCAGCGAGATGACGGCGAGGGCGGTGACCTGGATGTCGTAACGGGCCAGCGGGATGTGCAGCAGCAGCGGCAGGCCGCCGGTCCACAGCGCCGCCCCGAGCAGGCTGCGGCCTGCTCGCGTGCCCGCGCCGGCCAGCGCCAGCGCGATCACCGCGTCGGCGGCGAGGGTGAGGGCCACGAACGCCTGGAAGTACGTCAGTCCGGGCAGCAGGGCCGGGGACAGCAGCACCGCGCCCGCGCCCGGCGGGTACTGCCACAGCGTGTCGTGCGCAGGGAAGGCGCCGTGCGACAGGAGCCCGTACCAGTGGAAGTACAGCCGCCACACCTCGCGGGCCACCGCACCCCGGCCCAGCAGTGGCGCGCTGTCGTGCGCGAGCAGCCACAGCATCAGCGCGCGGGTGGTCAGCCAGAGAGCGGCGAGGGACGCGAGGGAGAGGTGACGGCGGTTCATCACCCTGGAGCGTAAGCCGCGAAGATGGTGTATTCATTCCGATACGCCGTCATTACCCGGCAAAGATTGGTTAATCGCAAAAGATCGGGATCATGGTGAACATCGGGCGCCTGCTGATCCGGCCGTCGAACCGGGTCCGTCGTACCGCGGTCGTGGCCACCCCCGCCGCTGTCATGCTCGTGCTCGGGCTGTGGGGGATCGACCGCGGCGGCATGTGGCGCGACGAGGCCGTCACCTTCCAGGTCGCGCGCCGCTCGGTCCCGGAGATCTGGCGGCTGCTGCACGACGTGGACGCGGTGCACGGCCTGTACTACCTGGTGATGCACGCCGTCCTCGCCCTCGGTCCCGGCGAGGTCCTGCTGCGGCTTCCCTCGGTGTGCGGCGCGGCGGCGGCCGCGGCCCTGGTCGCCGCGCTCGGCGCCCGGCTGGTCGGACCACGGGCCGGACTGTGGGCCGGGCTGCTGTACGCCATCACGCCGATGGTCGGCCACTACGCCCAGGAGGGCCGCTCGTACGCACTGGTCGCGGCCGGTGCCGCGGGCGCGACGCTGCTGCTCGTGCGGGCGGTCGACAGGACCCCCGGTTCGGGTGAACGCGCCGGCCGGGAACAGGCCGGGGCCGCCGGCCGGCGCGGGCGGGGCTGGTGGGCGTACGGCGCGGTCCTGGGCGTCACCTGTCTGTTGCACGAGTTCGCGGTCCTGCTCCTGCTCGCGCACGCCGTCACGCTGGCGCTGGCACGCGTGGCCCGCGGGGTGTGGTGCCGCTGGGCGTGCGCGGCCGGGGCCGTCGTCCTCGCGCTGCTGCCGATGGCGCTCGTCTCGCACGCGCAGTCGGCGCAGGTCTCCTGGTTGCGGGAGCCCGATCTGGACCGAGCGCAGGCCCTGCTGCGGGCGTTCGCCGGGCCGACGCCCGCGGTGTACTGGACCTGTCTGGCGCTTGCGGCACCGGCACTGACCCGGCTGGTCGGCCGGCGCGGCGAGATCACCTGCGCGGCGGTCGCGCTGCCGCTCGCGGTGGTGCCGCCGGTGACGCTCATGCTCGCCTCCCGGTTCTCCCCGCTCTACGTCGACCGCTATGTGCTGTACGCGCTGGCCGGGGTGCCGCTGCTGGTGGCCGCCGGTGCGGACCGGGTGGCCGGGTGGCCGGCGCGCTCGCGGAGCGGCTCCCCGCTGCTCACCCTGGCCGGCGTCCTCGCCGTCGCCGTCGCGCTCGCCCACCAGCTTCCGCTGCTGCGCGCGGACCGTTTCGCGGACCACCGACCCGACAACCTGGCCGCCGTCTCGCGCGTGGCGGCCCGTGAACTGCGCCCGGGCGACCCGGTGTTGTTCGTGCCGGGGCAGACGCGGGCCACCGCGCTGGCGTATCCGGCGGGGTTCCGCGGGATGCGGGACGTGGCGCTGGCGGCCGGGGCGTCCGCGTCGGGGACGCTGTACGGCACGGAGGTGGACGCGAAGATCCTGCGGCGCAGGCTCGCGGCGCTCGACCGGGTGTGGGTGGTCGCCGACCGGTACGCCGTGCAGCCGCCCCGCCGCCCGCGGAACCCCCTCGACCGGCTCAAACTCTCCGTCGTCACCGAGCAGTTCGTGCTGCGCGAGCAGTCGGCCCGGGACCGGGTGCTGCTCCGGCTGTACGTCCGCCGCACGCTCGCTACCGACGGTCCGGTGGCGCAGGCGGCTCCTCCAGCGCCGCGGCGTCCAGGGCACTGGTGAGCCGGTCCAGGCGCGCGCGCAGTTCGCCGATCTCGGCGGGGTCGAAGCCGGTCGCGGCGGCGATGCTGCGCGGCACCCGGAGCGCCTGCTCGCGCAGCGCGGCGCCCTGTCCGGTCAGCCGCACGTCCACCGACCGCTCGTCGCGCGCGCTGCGCTCCCGCCGTACGAGTCCGGCCGCCTCCAGCCGCTTGACCAGGGGGGACAGGGTGCCGGAGTCGAGCCGCAGCAGTTCGCCCAGCTTCTTGACGGGCAGGTCGCCCCGCTCCCACAGCACCAGCATCACCAGGTACTGCGGATAGGTCAGCCCGAGGTCCTTGAGGAGCACCCGGTAGAGGCCGTTGAAGGCGCGGGACGCGGCGTGCAGGGAGAAGCAGATCTGCTGGTCCAGGCGGAGCCAGTCCGCCTCGGCGGCGGGGGTCTCGGTGGCGGTCATGGCTCCAGGGTAGCCTCGATCCCGCAATTTGATTGTGCACAATTTAATTGTGTGCTCTACTTGTGGTCGTGAGGGCGGCAGGAACGGAGCCGCCGGAACGCGAACGTCTCTTCGAGAAGGATGGTCTTCCATGGACGCGCTCTACACCGCTGTCGCCACCGCCACCCACGGCCGCGAGGGCCGTGCCGTCTCCTCCGACGGCCGGATCGACCTCGCCCTGGCCCTGCCGGCGGAGATGGGCGGCACCGGCCAGGGCAGCAACCCGGAGCAGCTCTTCGCCGCCGGCTACGCGGCCTGCTTCGGCAGTGCCCTCGGCGTCGTAGGCCGCCAGGCCAAGGTGGACGTCAGCGACGCCGCGGTGACCGCCGAGGTCGGCATCGGCAAGCAGGGCGAGGGCTTCGCCCTGAAGGTGACCCTGCGGGTCGAGCTGCCCGACACCGTGGACGCGGAGACCGGCCGCAAGCTGGTCGAGCAGGCCCACCAGGTGTGCCCCTACTCCAACGCCACCCGCGGCAACGTCCCCGTCGAGCTCGTCATCGAGTGATCCGCGGGGACCGGACCGCCGCGCTGTCGGTCGGCGTCGGCTTCCTGCCCGTGTCGGACCGGGCCGCCCACCTCGGCAACGACGGGCCGCGCCGCCTCCCCCTGACCGACCCGCGCCAGTACCTCCCCGGTGCGCCGGCTCCAGGCCACCACCACCGCCTCCGCGGGCACCCGGTGCCGGGGCGTCAGCAGCAGCCAGCGCACCCGGTGGCGGCGGACGATCGCGGCGCGCTCGGCGCGGGTCGCCACCGGGGAGAGGTAGCCGTGGGCGTCGGCGAGGGCGGCCCCGTACCCCGGCAGCGAGCGGACCGCCCGGGGATCGTCCGCGAGGACCACGTCACCGGGCCCGAGGTAGCGCGCCGCCCAGTCGTACGACGGCCAGCGCGGCGGCTGCGCGAAGCCCACCGGATCCAGCGCCCGCGGCACCACCGCCCCGGCCTGCACGGTCAGCAGACCGAGACAGACCCCGCCCGCCGCCGTCCACCCCAGCACCCGCCGCCACACCGGCCACGGCCGTGCCGCCGCCAGCTCCACCGCGAGCGCGCACTGCGGCGCCACCAGGGCGAGCCCGAGCAGCCCGCCGAGCCGCCCGCACACCATCGCCGGCCACACCAGCGCGGCCAGCAGCACCAGCGGATCCCGCCAGGACCCGCGCCGGGCCCGCAGCCACAGCGCCGGCAGCCCGAGCAGCAGCGCCAGCCAGCAGCTCCCGGCGAGCCCGGCCGGCGGCGGCTGCGACCGCGCGGCCGCCGCCACCGCGTCCAGGACCGCCGAGGCCCGCGCCCCGGCCGCCGCCGCACCGCCCCCGGCCACCAGCGCCGCCGCGCCGGCCGTCACCACCCAGCGCAGCGCCACGGCGGCCCGCGGGCCGCGCTGCCATCCCGCCACGAAGGCCACCCCACCGACCGCCGCGCCCACCCCGATCACCGGATCGACCAGCGCGACCAGCCCGTACAGCGCCCCGAGCACCGCGTACCCCGACGGGCCGCGCAGCCCGCTCGGCCCGACGAACCGCACCGGCCGGGTGTCCCGCGCCCGTGCCCCCGTCAGCGCCCAGGCCCAGAACGCCAGGCCGATCGCGCAACTGGACGGGAAACCGAGGTTGCCGGTCATCGGCATCAGCGCGAGATAGCCACCGCCCCACACCCGCGTCGTGCCCCACAACACGCTCATCAGGGCCAGGGCGAGCACCGGCGCCCACACGCGAGGGGTGAGCACCCGGACGAACCGGGCCACGCCCGTCAGCAGCACCAGCAGGTTCAGCGGGCCGCAGATCCGCAGCACCGCCCAGCCCGACAGCCCCGTCAGCCGCGCCAGCGCCCCCTGCGCCAGGACGTACGGCGAGACGAGGTCCGGGTCCGGCAGGCCCGCCCGCAGCCGGGCCACCGCCGCCGCGTGCTGCCCGGCGTCGCAGCACGGCGGCACCCGCCAGTACGCCAGCGTCATCACCAGCCAGAACAGCAGCCCGAAGAGCTGGTACGGGCTCGGCCGCCGGACACGGCCGGCGCGCAGCGCGGTGGCCCCGCGCACGGGGCGCCGGGCCAGGACGCCGGTGGTCACCGAAGGTCCGGGACACGAACGAGGCGGGGCATTTGCCGAGTGTTCCCGCCCGGGTCAGCGGCTTTGCCGCCGCTCACCTCATCGAGTGAGTCGGTTGCCGGCCGAGCCCCTGCGCGGGCAGCGGCAGGGTCCGCCGGAGCACCGGCTCGAGGAGCAGCGGCACCCCGACCACCGGCAGCAGCCAGGCCAGCACGATCAGCCGCTCGCCCCAGATGTTGATGTCCGGATGGCCCGCGTGGGTGAGGAAGCCGGTGGCCGCCGCCGCCAGCAGGAAGCAGCCGAACGCGGGCCGCCGCAGCGCACCCCAGAGCCCGGCCGCGAGCGCCGCCACGAACAGCGGCTGCTGTGCCTGGCGTCGGGCCCACTCCAGCCAGAAGTTGGCCTGCAGATGCAGGAACTCCGGCCAGGGGCGGGTCCGGTCCGGCCGGCCGAAGTGGTCGGTGAGCAGGTCCTGCATGCTCTCGGACTCGGCCGGATAGTGCAGCAGCCGCGCCAGCAGCAGGGTGCCGAGGGCCGCACAGCACCCCACCGCGGTGATCGCCACGACCCCGCGCCCCGGCGCCCGCCCGCGCCGCCGGCGCGCCACGACGACCGCGGCCCCCGCCACGGCCAGGGCCAGCCCGAGGAACAGCGACTGGGAGTGCTTGACCGCGAACAGCGCGAGCAGACCGCCGCCGGCCAGGGCCGTGCCCGCCCGGGTCCGCCCGGTCAGCGCCAGCGCGCAGCCCCACACCGCGGCCAGGGTCAGTGCCAGCATCAGGCCCTCGGCCATCGGACGCATGGCCGTCGTGCCGCACGGCAGGATGTAGTACAGCGCCTGCCCGGTCAGCGCGAGCGGCACGGACACCGACAGGGTGCGCAGGATCAGGAAGACGAGGACGCCGCCGGCCACCGCGACGAGCACGCTCGCCGTCCACACACCCCAGGTCACGCCCAACGCCGTGACGAACGGCAGCAGGAACACCGGGTAGCCGGGCCGCACCTCGAAGATCTGCTTGAGCCGGGGCTTCATGAACGGCGGGATGTGCCCGTCCGTCTGCCCGGCCGCAAGCCGCCGCTCCACCCGTTCCAGCGCGTCGGCCCGGCACTCGGCGGCCACCCGGGAGGTGGGATCCGGCCGGTGGAACCGCACCACGTCCACGCTCTGGCCGCGCCGGGCGAGCGAGGCCCGACCCGCGCAGGTCCAGTCGATCGTGGCCGCCGCGGCCTCCCGCTTGTCCGCGCCGCCCAGAGCGAGCGCGTACGCCACATAGTTCTTCGAGTCGGGGGTGTCCCGGCCGGTGACGCTCGCGAGCTGGAGCAGAGCGAACACCGCGGCCAGGAGCAGCACCCAGGTACGGGGCCTCATGTCGACGCCAGCAGGTCATGGCCGGTGGCCGGGCCGGGCACCCGGACGGCATCGGGCGCCGGCATGGACCGGCCGAGCAGCAGCGTCCGCACCACCCGCTCGGCGGCCCGCCCGTCGTCGAACTCGCAGAATCGGGACCGGAACCGGGCCCGGAGCCGGGCCGACTCGGCGTCCCGCCAGCTCCCGGAGGCGAACAGGGCGGCCAACTCGTCGTAGGAGCGCGAGACATGGCCCGGCGCCACGGCCGTGATGTCGACGTAGGCGCCCCGGCTCGCCGTGTACGCCGCCCAGTCGTCCGCGTGGACGACGATCGGCCGGTCGAGGTTGGCGTAGTCGGCCATCAGGGCCGAGTAGTCGGTGACCAGTACGTCGGCGGCGAGCATCACCTCCTCGGCGTGCGGCTCGTCCGTGGCGTCCACGACCACCCCGCGCCGGTGCAGCTCCGCCAGGCCGAGCCCGCGCGCGGGGCCGGTCAGCAGGCAGGGGTGCAGCCGGACGACCAGCGTGTGCCCCTCGCCCAGGTCGGCGGCGAACCGGGCCAGGTCCAGCCGGTCCGCATGGCCGCCCCGGCGGTAGTCGCGGCGGGTCGGCGCGTACAGCACCACCCGGTGGTCCGCCGGGATGCCGTGCCGCGCGCGGAACGCGGCCCCCGCGCCGGAGCCGGGGCCGTCGAGCGCGGCCCGGACGAGCACGTCGTTGCGCGGGCTGCCGGTGCGTGCCGAGGCGAAGTGGCAGGGATAGGCCCGCTCCCACACCAGCTCGGAGTGGCGGTTGGCGACCAGGCTGTGGTCCCAGCGGTCCGCCCGGCGCAGCATCTGCGGCACGTCGAGGCCGAGCCGGGCGCCCGGCTTGCCCAGCAGATCGGCGCCCAGGTACGTGAGCGGAGTGCCCTGATGGGTCTGCACATGGACGCTGCCGGGCCGTTTGACGAGCGTGCCGGGCCAGTTGACGTCGTTGACGAAGAAGCGGGCCCGGGCGGCCAGCCGGTGGTAGGCGGGGGAGCCGAGCAGCACGTGCTCCACATCGTCCGGGACCAGCCGGGAGTCCGTGGCGTCCCGCACCACCCAGACGCCCCGCAGCTGCGGGGCGATCTCCCGCGCCTTGTAGTACACGGCGGCCGGGTCGCCGAGCACGCCCCGGTGCGAGGACGCCGCGTACAGCACCAGGTGCGGGTCCAGCGGGCGGCGGGCGGCCATCGCGAAGACGCCCCGCTTGGCGCGGCCGGCCGCGGCCCGCCGGACCTGGAGCCCGCGCCGGCCCAGCTCCCGGCCGGCCCGCTCCGCCTGCCGCCGCGCCAGATACGCCGCGTACGGGCCGGTCAGCACGGCGACCTCGCCGTCGATCCGGGCGCCCGCGGGCGTGTGCCGGCGGAACATCGCGGCGGTGCGCCGGAAGAACTCGGCCCGGTCGGACGGCGGCAGCCGGTCCCGCTTGGCGAGGATGTCGAGGCAGTGTTCGCCCATCTTGCGGTGCAGGTAGGGGCGCCAGGGGGCCAGTTCGGGGTGGTGGTCGACGTAGGCGAAGACGCGTTCGTACTGGTCGTGGATGTCGAAGTGTTTGCG
>NZ_PENI01000053.1 GCF_003688995.1 Streptomyces shenzhenensis
ACTTCTTCGCGCAGACCCAGGCGCTCGCGTTCGGCAGGACCGCCGACGAGGTGCGGGCGGAGGGTGTGCCGGAGGAGCTGGTGGCGCACAAGACGTTCCGCGGTGACCGGCCGACGACCACGATCCTCGCGCGTGAGCTGACCCCGTCGGTGCTGGGCCAGCTGATCGCGCTGTACGAGCACAAGGTGTTCGTCCAGGGCGCGGTCTGGAACATCGACTCCTTCGACCAGTGGGGCGTCGAACTCGGCAAGGTCCTCGCCAAGCGCATCGAACCCGCGCTCACCGAAGGCACCGAGGTCCCCGGGCTCGACCCGTCCACCACCGCCCTCGTCGCCGCCTACCGCACGCTCAAGAACGCGTAGAGAAAAGAGTGAACTGACATGCAGCTCGGACTCATCGGCCTCGGCAAGATGGGCGGCAACATGCGCGAGCGCATCCGCCGCGCCGGCCACACCGTCATCGGCTACGACCGCGACCCCGACCTCACCGACGTGAAGAGCCTCGCCGCACTGGTCGAACAGCTCGACGCGCCGCGCGTGGTGTGGGTCATGGTCCCCGCCGGCCACCCCACCCAGTCGGTCGTCGACGAACTCGGCGACCTGCTGTCACCCGGCGACACCGTGGTCGACGGCGGCAACTCCCGCTGGACCGACGACGAGAAGCACGCCGCGGAACTCGGCATCAAGGGCATCGGCTTCGTCGACGCGGGCGTCTCCGGCGGCGTATGGGGCCTGCAGAACGGCTACGCGCTGATGGTCGGCGGTGACAAGGAGCACGTCGAGCGGCTGCAGCCGATCTTCGAGTCGCTCAAGCCCGAGGGCCCGTACGGCTATGTCCACGCGGGCCGGGTCGGCGCCGGGCACTTCTCCAAGATGGTCCACAACGGCATCGAGTACGCGATGATGCAGGCGTACGCCGAGGGCTGGGAGCTGCTGGAGAAGGCCAACTCGGTGGACAACGTGCGCGAGGTGTACCGCTCCTGGCAGCAGGGCACCGTCATCCGTTCCTGGCTGCTCGACCTCGCGGTCAACGCCCTGGACGAGGACGAGCACCTGGAGCAGCTCAAGGGCTTCGCGCAGGACTCCGGCGAGGGCCGCTGGACCGTCGAGGCCGCCATCGACCACGCGGTCCCGCTGCCGGCGATCACCTCCTCCCTCTTCGCGCGCTTCGCCTCGCGCCAGGACGACTCTCCGCAGATGAAGATGATCGCGGCGCTGCGCAACCAGTTCGGCGGCCACGCCGTCGAGTCGGTGAAGGAGTAACCGGCCGTGGGGGACCTGATACTGGTCCGCCACGGCGAGACGGAGTGGAGCCTGACGGGCCGGCACACCAGCTCGACCGACCTGCCGCTGACCCGGCACGGCGAGGAGCAGGCCAAGTCCCTCGCTCCGCTCCTCTCGGGCCGGACCTACGCGCTCACCCTCACCAGCCCGCTCACCCGCGCGATCCGCACCGCCGAACTCGCGGGCCTGAGCGGGGCGGTGCCCGACCCCGAGCTGCACGAGTGGGACTACGGCGGCTACGAGGGCATCACCACCCGCGAGATCCAGCTGACCCGCCCCGGCTGGGACCTGTGGACGGACGGCGTACCACCCGGCCCCGACGGGCACCCCGGCGAGTCACCCGCGCAGGCGGGCCGGCGGGCCGACCGGGTGCTGTCCCGGGTCGACGCCGCCCTCGCCCGGGACACCGGCGACGTGCTGCTCGTCGCCCACGCCCACTTCCTGCGGGTGCTCACCGCCCGCCGGCTGGGGCTGCCGCCGGCCGAGGGCCGCCTCTTCCAGCTGGCGACCGGCACGGTCAGCCGGCTGTCCACGGAACACGGCCGGCCCGTGATCGCGGAGTGGAACAGGACCACCTGACACCCCGGCCCGGCTCACGCGCCGGGCCCGGGGCCGCAGCGGTACAGCAGATACCGGCCGCCGTACGCGGCCGGCGGCACCGGTGCGCAGTGCACGACGGTCCAGCGGGCCAGCGCGCCGGCCTGGGCCCGTCCGGCGCCGGGACGGTCCATGAGGTCGGAGCGGCGCAGCAGGACGAAGCGCAGCCGGCCGGAGTCGACCAGCCGGCTCAGGCCCCGCGGGGTGGGGAAGCGGACACGTCCGGTGAACCCGCCGGCGGGCAGCACGGGTGCGTCGGCGGCAATGACGTACGGCGCGGCGACGGTCCAGCTGGGCACGGCCGCCAGATAGCGGGCGCCGTCGCGGTGCGCGGTGAGGTAGGCCAGCAGGCGGTGCCGCGCGGGGGTCAGGGCCGACAGCGCGTCGCCGGTGCGGATGCTGTTCGGGCCGACCCGGCCGAAGCCGCCGGGCTGGTTGTAGCGCGGGGACAGCGCCGAGGCCGACCACACGGCGGGGATCAGCAGGACCGCGGCGAGCGCGACGGCCGTTCCGGCCGTGACGGCCCGCTCGCGCCGCACACCGGTCAGGGCGAGCCCGGCCAGACACAGGACACCGGCGGCGGGCGCCGACCAGCCGAAGAACCGCGGGTAGCACAGCGTCAGGGCCGCGCACCAGGCGACATTGACGGCGATCACCGCCGGGAGGAGCCAGGCCGCGCGGCCCCCGGCCCGTACCGCCCGCCACCCCTGGACGACCCCGGCTCCGGCCAGTGCCGACAGGGCCACCGCGACGACACCCATGTAGTACGTGTGGCCGGTCACACTGCCGAAGCTGAACACCACGAAGAAGGTGGCCAGCCACACCCCCCACAACACATGCCCGGCGAGCAGGCGGTCGGTGCGCGGCACGCGCCGTCGCCACAGCGCCACCAGGCCGCCGACGAGCCCGAGGGCCGCGAGCGGGTACAGCCATCCCGTCTGGGTGGCGAGCCCGGGACTGAACATCTTCCAGACACTGTCGCCCATGGACACATGGGCGCCGCCCGGATGCGCGGGCCGGCCGGTGACGATGCTGCCGGTGCCGGCCGCGTCGACGCCGAGCGCGTGGAAACGGGTCAGGAAGTTGTAGCCGACGACCATGCCGAAGGCCGAGTTGTCGGTGGTGCCGTCGAGATAGGGGCGCGACCCGGCCGGGGTGAGGGTGGCCACCAGCATCCACGACAGGGACACCGCCGCCGTCACCGCGCCGGCCAGGGCGAGATGACCGACCCGGCGGCGCCACGGGGCGGGCGCGGCGACCAGGTAGGTCACGGCCAGCGCGGGCAGCACCGCCCAGGCCTCCAGCATCTTGCACTGGAACGCCGCGCCCACCCAGAATCCGGCGAGCAGCAGGGTGCGCGGCCGGGCCCGTGCGGTCGCCCGCTGGGTGGCCTCGGCGGCGAGGAGCAGCAGCAGGACGAACGGCGCGTCCTCGACCACCGACCGCCCCACGCCCACGGTCACCGGGGTGAGCGTGAGGAACCCGGCCGCCGCGAGACCGGCGGGCACCCCGGCCCAGCGGCGCACCACGAGATGGAGCAGGAGGACGCAGGCCACGCCCTCGACGGCCTGCGGGAGCACCAGCGCCCACGGGTGGAAGCCGAAGGCCAGCGCCGACAGGGCCTGGGGCCACAGGAAGCCGGGCAGCTTGTCGAGGGTGATCGAGCCCGCGGGGTCGAAGGAGCCGTAGAGGAAGGCGGCCGGGCTGTCGGTCATGCTGCGCACGGCGCTCGCGTAGAAGGCGTGGTAGGCGCTGTGGTCGAGGCCCCAGAGGAAGAGCAGGGCGGCGAGCGCCGCGATGCACAGGAGCAGCGGGCGCTCGTGGCGTTCGGCACGGGTGCGCGGCGCGGCCCGGGGCGGCGGTGGGCCCGTGCGGACCTCGGTGCGCGGTTCGCTGACGGTGCTCGGCATGAACGGCCTTCCAGGGCAGCCGGGTCGACTCGGGTCCGGGGCGCGGGGCGCATTCCGGACTTTCGCGAGTATGGTTCGGCGAACCTGAACGAACCCTGAAACAGAGGGAGATCTCACCGGCCTCTCACCCGGCCCACACCGGGCTCTCGGCCCCGCGGCCCGGACGCGCCCCCAAAGGGGCGCGGGGAACTGCGCGAGCAACCACGACGCTGCCGCACCCGCCCCACAACAAATCGAGGCACAAACCAAGCCCCGCCCTCAGTCCGGGCGCACCCCAAAGGGGCGCGGGGAACTGCGCGGGCGCCACGGCGCGGCCGCATCCGGACCGCAACGGATCACGGCGGCACGTCGCGTCGATCACACAACACGCCGTTGACCGCGCCCACCCCCGTTTCCTGCGCCACGATGTGGTCCGACAGAGTCCGCGTCCGTCCAGGCGGGATGAGCCGGACGGCACCGCGTACCACCCGAGCGAAGGAGAGCGATGGCACAGCTGCGACAGGAAGTCGACCCGGACGAGGCCGGTCTCGACCCGAAGGCGCTGGACCGCCTCGACCAGTACTTCGCCCACTACGTCGACGAGGGCCGGCTGCCCGGCTACCTGGTGTCCGTGGCCCGCGGCGGACGCGTCGCCCATCTCACGGCGCACGGCCACCGCGACCGGGCGGCCGGACTGCCCGTGGAGCCGGACACGCTGTGGCGGATCTACTCGATGACCAAGCCGGTCACCGCGGTCGCCGTGCTGCTCCTGATGGAGGAGGGCCGGCTGTCCCTGGACGACCTGCTCGACCGGTACCTCCCGGCCTTCGCGAACCCTCGGGTGTACGCGGCCGGCTCCGGCAGCGAGGTGACCACCCGCCCGGCCGAGGGCCCCGTTCTGATCCGGCATCTGCTCACCCACACGGCGGGCCTGACCTTCGCCTTCTACCACTCCCACCCGGTCGACGCCCTCTACCGGGCGGCCGGCCTGGAGTCGTCCGTGCCGCCCGGCGCGAACCTCGCCGAGACGATCGACGTGTACGCCGGGCTGCCGCTGCAGTTCGAGCCGGGCACGCAGTGGAACTACTCGGTGGCCTCCAATGTGCTCGGCCGGGTGATCGAGGTGGTCTCCGGGCAGCCGCTCGACGCGTTCCTCGCCGAGCGGATCTTCCGCCCGCTCGGGATGCCGGACGCCGGACTGCACATCGTGCCCGAACAGGCCGACCGGCTCTCCGAGTTGTACGGGGAGACCGAGGACGGCGGCATCGAGCCGATCCCCGGCCTGCCGCTGCGCGGCCGTCCCCGGTTCCTGTCCGGCAGCGGCGGCATGGTGGCCACGGCCTACGACTACCACCGGTTCGCGGAGATGCTGCGCCGGGGCGGCGAGCTGGACGGCGTCCGGCTGCTGCGGCCCGACACGGTGGCCCTGATGACCCGTAACCACCTGCCCGGCGGCGCCGACCTGCGCGCCGTCGGCGCCCCCGCGCACCGGGAACCGGGCAACGCCGGGATCGGCTTCGGTCTCGGGGTCTCCGTGGTGATCGACCCGGACCGCACCGTGGCCCCGGCCGGGCCCGGCACCTACGGCTGGAGCGGGGTGGCTACCACGACCTTCTGGGTCGACCCGGACCGTGATCTCACCGTGCAGTTCATGACCCAGGTGCGGCCCAGGACGCTGAAGGTGTTCCCGGAGCTGAAGCGGCTGGTGCACGAGGCAGTGGTGGACTGAGCCCGGCCGCGGGAGCCGCCGCGGGCCCCGTCAGGACCAGTGCGCCACCGCGTCCAGATGGGGCAGGTGGTGGTCGAGGCGCTCCCGCTTGGTCCGCAGATAGGTGATGTTGTTCTCGCACGGCGGGATCAACAGCGGTACCTCCTCGGCGACCTGGACACCGTGCCGCAGCAACGACTCCCGTTTGCGCGGGTTGTTGGACATCAGCCGCACCGAGGTGACACCCAGGTCGCGCAGGATCGCGGCGGCCACGCCGTAGTCGCGGGCGTCGACCGGCAGCCCCTGGGCGAGGTTCGCCTCGACGGTGTCCAGGCCCTCCGCCTGCAGGGCCATCGCGCGCAGCTTGGCGAGCAGTCCGATGCCGCGGCCCTCGTGCCCTCTGAGATAGACGACGACGCCGGCGCCCTCGGCGACCACGGCGCGCAGCGCGGAGGCGAGCTGGTCGCCGCACTCGCAGTGCTGGGAGCCGAACGCGTCGCCGGTGAGGCACTCCGAGTGGAGCCGGGTCAGCACGTCCTCGGTACCGAGGTCGCCGTGCACGAGCGCGACCTGTTCCTCGCCCCGGTCGTGGTCCAGATAGCCGATGGCCTGGAATTTCCCGTACACGGTGGGCAGCGGTGCGTTCACGACACGTTCCACGCCCGAACGCCGTGCGGACTTCTGGCCGAGTACGCCGATGTTTTCTGTCATGATCTGATTCCTAAGCAGAGACGAAAGGCCATGGAAAGATGAGTGGTTCGGGCGCGCACGCGGTGGGACACGGTGTGATGCCGGCGGACACGACGGAGGACGTACGGACGCGCGGGGCGGGCGTCTCGGCACAGGTCGCC
This sequence comes from Streptomyces shenzhenensis, assembly GCF_003688995.1. GTDB lineage: Bacteria > Actinomycetota > Actinomycetes > Streptomycetales > Streptomycetaceae > Streptomyces > Streptomyces shenzhenensis_A. The sequence continues at coordinate 6,329 of NZ_PENI01000053.1, forward strand.
GTCCTTCCCGTGGGGAGTTTCGAGCAGCACGGTCCGTTCCTTCCGCTGGCGACCGACACGCTGGTCGCCTGCGCCGTCGCGCGGGAGATCGCCGCGGCGTACCCCGTGCACCTCCTTCCCCCGGTGACGGTGTCCTGCTCGCACGAGCACGCGGCCTGGCCCGGGACCGTCAGTATCTCCGCCGTGACCCTGCACGCGGTGGTGCGCGACATCGCGGCGTCGCTGCGCGGGTCCGGCGTCGACGCGCTCGCCGTGGTCAACGGCCACGGCGGCAACTACGTACTGGGCAACGTGGTTCAGGAGTCCGCCGCGCGCGGGGAGCGGATGGCGCTGTTCCCGGCCGCCGAGGACTGGGAGACCGCCCGGGAGCGGGCCGGGGTGCGCACCTCGCTGCTGACCGACATGCACGCGGGGGAGATCGAGACCTCCATTCTGCTGCACGCTCATCCTGAATTGGTCCGTCCTGGTTACGAGTCCGCCGATTTCACCGCGGACGACCGACGTCATCTGCTCACCGCGGGAATGTCCGCCTATACCGAATCCGGGGTCATCGGCCGCCCTTCCCTGGGTTCGGCGGAAAAGGGGAAGAATCTGCTGTCGAGCCTCGCCGAATCCTTCGCGGGATATTTCACCCTGCTGACCTCCGGGGCGGAAACGGCCCGCTGAGCCGGCAACCCGGCGTCGGCGGCGGGCGGTTCGGCCGCGCGCCGGTGAAATCCCGTGCACCAGCGGGCGATCAGGACGGCGAGGCCGGGCAGGCTCGCCGCGAGGCCGAGCACCCCGTACACGACGGCCGTGGCCAGTCCGCTGTTCACGCCCAGGCCGGCGGCGCCGAACGCCCAGGCGGTGACGCCCTCCCGGGGGCCGAAGCCGCCGATGTTCAGGGGCAGGCCCATGGCGACCAGGGCGAGGACCGCGAGGGGCAGCAGTGCCGCGACGGAGGCCGCCGAGCCGGCGGCCCGGGCCGCCACCACGAACATCGCGAGGTGTCCGGCCAGGACGACCGCCGAGGACACGGCGACGCCGGGCCAGTTGGCGCGGGAGAACAAACCCTCGCGGGCCTCGGCGAGCGCGGTGCGCAGGGTGCCGCGACGGCGGGAGGGTGCGCGGTTCATCCGGACGGCGAGGACGACGGCGCAGCCGCCCGCCGCGGCGAGGGCCACCAGCGGGGCGAAGTGCCGGGCGTCGTCCCGGACCGGGGAGGGCAGCGTGAGCAGCACCGCCGCACCGACCACGGCCAGTGCGGCCTGTCCTGCGGCCCGCTCCAGCACGACCGCGCGGACGCCGCGCCCGACGTCCCCGGCGCTCTGCCCGTGCCGGACGGCCCGGTGCACATCGCCGAGCACGCCGCCGGGCAGGGCCGCGTTCAGGAACAGCGCGCGGTAGTAGTCGGCGACGGCCGGCCCCAGCGGCAGCCGGATCCGCAGCCCCCGGGCCACGAGGTGCCAACGCCAGGCGCTGAACACGGTGGTGACGACGCCGATGCCCACGGCGAGCAGCAGCGTCGCCAGGTCGATCCGCCGCAGCCCGTCCACGAACACACCGGTCCCCAGCCGCCACAGCAGCACCCCGAGGATCCCGGCCCCGACCAGGGCACCCAGGCGCCCGCGCACGGCGCGGCGCACCGCCGACGCTCCCCGCCGCCCGCCCCGGGAACCGCCGGCGGGGCCCTCCGGGCGGGGGTGGGTAAACGGTTCGTCACCCGGGTGCGTGGCAGCGGACGCGGACCCGGCGTCGGGCGCGGGCGGAGTGCCGAGCGCGATCGCGGGCTGCGGGTTCGGTGTGTGCTGCCGCTGGGCGGGGGGCGCCGGGCGGGTGCGGTCGGTACGGGGCGGGGTGTACGCCCTGGTCCCGGGGCCCGCCGTGCGCGGGGTCATGAGGCGTGGCCCGTCGGGCGGACCAGGGCGAGCAGGTCGGTGTGGTGGACGACGACATGCAACTCGCCCGCAGCGCAGGCCGCCAGGCGGTCCTCGAGGTAGCGGTCGGCGCGCTGCGCCAGCTCGGGGCGCTGTTCCACGGCCGCGCCCACCCAGCCGCGCAGCCACTGGGCCGTCAGCGCGGCCTCCTCGGGTCCCAGGCGCCAGGGGCTCGGTTGCAGCTTCACCGTCGCCCCGCGGTCGGCGAAGGCCTCGCAGGTCACGGTGACGGCGTCGGGGCCGAGCAGTCCCGTGCGCCGCTGGTGGGCGTTGAACGCCTCGGTGATGTCCGCGTCCAGCGGGTCGGCGGGGGTGAGCTGGACGCGTCCGGCGACCGAGAGGGTCAGCAGCGCCGGGCAGCCGGCCGCCACACAGGCCGCGGCGAGCGTCGCGACCTCCTCGTGGGTGAGGACGTCGAGCAGTGCGGACGCCGTCACCAGTGAGGCGCCGGTCAGGGCGTCCGGAGTCAGCCGGGCCACGTCGCCGCGCCGGGTCTCCACGGTGACCCGGCTGCCGTCGGCGGCGGCGCGTGGGGAGCCCACGGCGGCGAAGTGCAGCAGGTAGGGGTCGCGGTCGTGCAGGATCCAGTGCTGGGCGCTGTCCAGGCGGGGCGCGAGCCAGCGGCCCATCGACCCGGTGCCGCAGCCCAGGTCGTGCACCACCAGCCCGTCGGCCCGGCCGGGCAGATTGGCGAGCCGGATCCGCAGCGGGTCGAGCAGGTCCAGCGCCCGGGCCGTGGCATCGGCCGGCTCGCGCAGTTCGAGCCACTCGGGTGCGTACCGCGGCGGCTCCTGCGGCTCGGAGTCGCGCAGCCGCACGGTGGGCCGCTCCCCCGGCCGCGGCGCAGGCCCGGCGCCGGCCGCCACGGGCGGGCCGGCCCCCTCGTGCGCGGCGCGGCTCGGTGCGCCGGGCTCCGTCATCGTCCCTGTCCCCTTCGTCGGTCCCGCGCCCGGTACGGCCCGCGTCACGGCCCGTACCGGTGTCCGCCCGGCCGGTGTGCCCGTCCCGCTCATGCCGCCCTCCGGGGTTCGTCCGGGAGCCGTTGCAGGACCCCGGCCAGGCTGCGGGCCGTGGTCGCCCAGCCGTCGAGCGCCGCCCGGCGGCCCCGCGCGGCGGCCTTGAGGCGGCGGCGCACATCGGCCTCGCCGAACCAGCCGCGCAGTTCGGCGGCGAGCGCGGCGGGGTCCTCCGGCGGGACGAGGATGCCGGGCACTCCGCCGTCCGGCGCGCGGCCCAGTGCCTCGGGCAGTCCACCGACGTCCGTCGCGAGGACCGGGATGCCACGGGCGAGCGCCTCGGTGACCGCCATGCCGTACGTCTCGGCGTACGAGGTGAGGACCATCAGGTCGGCGGCGGCGTAACTGGCGTCGAGGTCGGCGCCGGAGCGCGGGCCCGCCAGGTGCAGCCGGCCGGTCAGTCCGTGCCGTGCGATCAGGGACCGCAGATGGGTGACGTACTCGGGGTCGTGGCCGAGGCCGCCGACGCACACGCAGTTCCACGGCAGGTCCCGTACCGCGGCCAGCGCCTCCACCAGCCGGTGCTGCCCCTTGCGCGGCGTCACCGAGGCCACGCACAGCAGGTTCGAGAGGCCGTCGGTGCCGACGGCGAGGGGTGCGATGTCGGCGCCGGGCGTGGCGATGTGCACCCGCTCCGGGGCGAGGCCGTGGTGGGAGACGAGGCGGCGGACCGCCCAGTCGCTGGTGGCGATCACCGCGGGCACCGCCCGGAGCACCGCGCGTTCCCTGGCGTCCAGGTCGGCGGCCACGGACGGGTCCAGGCCCGTCTCGTCCCCGAGCGGCAGATGGACGAGGACCGCGAGGCGCAGCCGCTCCGCCTCGGGGACCACGGTCTCCGGGACCGCGCAGGCGACGAGGCCGTCGAGCAGGACCACCGAGCCGTCCGGCAACTCCCGCAGGGTGCGGGCGAGTTGGTCGCGGGCGGCGGCGCCGGGGCGGGGCCAGGTGCCGTCGACGGCGTGCCGGGTGACCTGCCAGCCGAAGCCGGGCAGGTCCAGGCACAGGCGCCGGTCGTAGGCGTTGCCGCCGCTGGGCGCGGCCGGGTCGTCGACACCGCCCGGCATGACGAAGTGCAGGGTGCGCAGGGACATGGGGATGATCCCGACGTTCTTCAGGGCCGCGCGCTGCGCGGGCACATAGGTCAGGGACGGCGCGCGGCCGATGGTCGTGTCGGTCACAGGTCACGCTCGTAACTCGCCCAGGCGACGTGCGACTCGTGCAGGGTGACCGTGACGCCCGCCAGGCCCTTGGCGCCCTCGCCGAGGGCGCCCTTGTGGATGCATTCCACGAGCCGGTCGGCGATCACCTTGGCGAGGAACTCCGTCGAGGTGTTGACGCCGGCGAAGTCGGGCTCGTTGTCGAGGTTTCTGTAGTTCAGCTCGCTGACGACCGCTCCGAGTTCCTGCGTGGCCAGGCCGATGTCGACGACGATGTTGTCGTCGTCGAGCTGCTGACGGCGGAACGTCGCGTCCACGAGGAACGTGGCCCCGTGCAGTCGCTGCGCGGGCCCGAACACCTCGCCGCGGAAGCTGTGGGCGATCATGATGTGATCGCGGACGGTGATGCTGAACAACGGACGACCCTCCAGGTGCGGCGCGTCTGGTTCCCCCGTCCGCTGCGGCCGGGGGATGCCGTGTAGTACGGCTCTTCGCTTCCCCGCGTTCACTGCCTGCTCACGCTTTTTCTCAGGTCAGGCGTATCGGATCCGGTGGCACAGCGCCGGGATCTCCCCCGTGGCGAGCCCCGGCATCACCTCCGGCAGCTCCTCGAACGCGCTTTCTCCCGTGATGAGCGCGTCCAGGGCCGGATCGGCGAGCAGATCGAGGGCGAGGGCCAGCCGGTCGGCGTAGCCGCGGCTCGCACGGCGGGCCGGGGAGACCTCGCCGACCTGGCTGCTGCGGACGGTGAGCCGCCGGGAGTGGAAGGCCTCGCCGAGCGGCAGGCTGACGCGCCGGTCGCCGTACCAGCTCAGTTCGAGGACCGTGCCCTCGGCGGTGAGCAGGCCGAGGGCCCGGGTCAGGCCCTGCTCGCTGGCGCTGGCGTGGACGACCAGGTCGCAGTCGCCGAGCGCGTCGTCGGGCGCGGCGAAGTCGACACCCAGGGCCTCGGCGGTGGCGGCGCGCGCCGGGTCGGTGTCGACCAGTTGGAGCCGTATGCCGGGGAAGCGGGCCAGCAGGGCGGCCACCGAGCAGCCGACCATGCCGCCGCCGACCACCGCGATCCGGTCGCCGATGAGCGGCGCGGCGTCCCACAGGGCGTTGACGGCGGTCTCCACGGTGCCCGCGAGGACGGCCCGCCCGGCGGGCACCCGGTCCGGCACCGGGGTGACCGCGCTCACCGGAACGACGTAGCGGCTCTGGTGCGGGTACAGGCAGAAGACGGTGCGTCCGGTCAGGGTGTCCGGACCCTGCTCGACGACGCCCACATTGAGGTAGCCGTACTTCACCGGGCCGGGGAAGTCGCCCTCCTGGAACGGCGCCCGCATGACTGCGTGCTGGCTCTGCGGAACCCCGCCGCGGAACACCAGGGTCTCCGTACCGCGGCTGACCGCGGAGTAGAGCGTGCGCACCAGGACCTCGCCCGCGGCGGGCTCGGGGACGGTGACCTCACGCAGTTCGCCGTGGCCCGGCGAACGGAGCCAGAACGCACGCGCGGACCGGTTCATCGGCATCCTCCTGAACGATCGGGAAGTTGTTCACGTACCGAGATGTGCACAGGCCGCGCACAGTACGCGGCACTGATCAACTCTGTCACTCGGCCGGAAGGTGTGCCGTGGCCCTGAACAACACTTACGACGCCAGGCTGGTCCAGCAGGAGACGGCCGTGGGAGCGGGCGTACAGATCCTGTTGCTGGTCCTGCTGGGTTCGGCGTTCGGCATGGGGCCGGCGGGCTGGCTGACCGGGCTGGCGTTCGCGTTCGCGACCTGGGCGGTGCTCTCCCGGGCGCTGCACCGCTCCCGGCTGCGCTCCTTCGGCCCGGCCAACCGGGTCACCCTCGGCCGGGCCACCCTGGTCGGCGGGGTGACGGCACTGGTCGCGGACTCCTTCGACAGCGCGCCGCCGCTCACCCTGCTCGTCGGCCTCACGGCGGTGGCGCTGCTCCTGGACGGCGTCGACGGCAAGGTCGCCCGGCGCACCGGTACGTCGACGGCGCTGGGCGCCCGCTTCGACATGGAGGTCGACGCGTTCCTGATCCTGGTGCTGAGCGTGTATGTGTCGACGCGGCTCGGCCCGTGGGTGCTGCTGATCGGCTGCATGCGCTACGTGTTCGTCGCGGCGGCCCGCGTCGCGCCGTGGCTGAACGCCCCGCTGCCGCCGTCGTTCGCCCGCAAGACGGTCGCCGCGCTGCAGGGCGTGTGTCTGCTGCTGGCGGGTGCGCAACTGCTGCCGCTGGCCGCCGACTTCGCCGTGGTGCTGCTGTCGCTCGGCTCGCTGGTTTGGTCGTTCGGCCGGGACGTGCTGTGGCTGTGGCGGACCGCACGGCTCACGGTTCCGGACGCTCCCGATCCGGTCCCGGACGCTCCCGCTCCGCAGGTGCTGGAGCCGGCCGGGCGGTGACCGGGCCCGCGGACCCGTCAGGGGCACGCGCCGGGCGCGGCAGCAGGGCGACGGCCGCAGCCGGTACGGCGGCCAGGACCAGCCAGGGCACGGCCGGCGGGAGCGGGCTGTCGAGGAGGGTGCCGGTCGCCGCGCTGCCGGCCAGCACGATCAGCCCGGCCAGCGAGGACAGTGCCCCGGTGTACAGGCCGAGCCTGCCGTCCTCGGCGAGATCGGGCACCCAGGCCCGCGCCACGGGCGCGATGAGCATCTGGCCCAGGGTGAGCAGGACGACGAGGACCGCGGCGGGCAGCAGCCCGGCGGTGCCGGTCGGGGCCGCCGGGCGGGCCGCCGCCACGGCCGCGAACCCGGCGGCGACCAGCAGCAGCCCGGCCACCATGGACCGGCGGGGTGTGAGCCGCCGGCCCGCCCAGCGGGTGACGGGCAGTTGGGCGGCCACGACCAGCAGCGAGGACAGCGCGAACAGCCAGGCCAGCGGGGTCTGCGAACCGGTGGCCCGGGCCACCTCGGCGGGCAGCGCGAGATAGAGCTGGTTGTAGGCGAGCAGATAGGCGCCGTAGGCGCAGCACAGCGCGAGGAAGCGGCGGTTGCGCAGCAGACCCCGCGCACCGCCCCGGACCGGCCGGTGTGTCCGGCCGGGGATGTGCTGCGGCAGCAGCCGGGCGTGCCCGACGAGGACCAGGACGAAGATTCCGGCGCCGGCCAGGCACACCGTGCGGAAGTCGGCGGTGAGCAGCAGCGCGCCGAGCAGCGGCCCGAGGAAGGCGCCCGCCTGCCCGGCGACGGTGAACAGGGCGAGGACGCGGGTGCGCGGGCCGCCGCCCGCCTTCTCCCGGACCACCGCCTGCCGGGCCACTTCGGACTCCACGGCGGGTGAGAACAGCGCGGCGGCGAACCCGATCAGCAGCACGGCGCAGATCACCGCCCAGGTCCGCTCGGCGTGGCCGAGCCAGACGAATCCGGCGATCCGCAGGGCGCAGCCGGCGAGCACGACGGGCCGGATGCCGTAGCGGTCGGCGAGCGCCCCGCCCATCACGAAGAGCCCCTGCTGGCTGAAGGTGCGCAGGCCGAGGACGAGGCCGACGAGCCAGCCGGCCATGCCGATCGCCTGCCCCAGGTGCTCGGCGAGGAACGGCAGGACGGCGAAGAAGCCGATGTTGAAGGCGAGTTGGGTGAGGATCAGCAGGCGCAACAGCGGGGTGAGGGGCGTGCCCTTCGTCCCCGGGCGGGCCCCGCGTGCGGTCATCGGGCGGGCGCCTGTGCCGCGGTCACGGGCACTTCCACGGTACGGGGTCCGGGGCGCGGCCGGCGCAGCCCGCCCGCGGCGGTCACCGCGAGCGCGCCGAGCAGGGCGAGCAGAGCGGCGGGGGCGAGGACGGCCCAGGGCGCGCGTTCCGCGTAGGGCTGGTTCTCGGCGAGGAGTTGGCCCCATTCCGGGGACGGCGGCTGGGCGCCGAGGCCGAGGAAGCCCAGGGAGGCCAGGGCGAGGGCGACGCCGGGCAGCCGGAGCAGGGCGTGCCGGACGACGGGCGGGAGCACGGCCGGCACCAGTTCACGGCGCAGCAGGTGGCGGCGGCCGGCGCCCAGGGCGCGGGTGGCCGTGAAGTGCAGGGTGGCGCGCTCCTGTTGCAGCAGGGCGGCGGTGTGCGTGGCGAGCGGGGCCCAGGCGACCGCGGTCACGGCGAGCGCCGGGGTGCTGGGGCCGCCGCCCGCGACCGCGGTGACCAGGAGCGCGGCGAGGACGGGCGGTACGGCGTTGACGGTGTCGACGAGCGGTCCGGACAGCCGGGGCAGCAGTCCGAGCAGGACCCCGGCGAGGAGGGCGGCGGCGCTGACGGCGAGGGCGAGCAGCAGGGTGTCGAGGGTGCCGTGCGCGACGCGCGCGAGCAGGTCGCGGCCGAGCGCGTCGGTGCCGAACGGGTGCTGTGCGGAAGGGGGTTGGAGTCGTTCGTCGGTGGTGACGGTGAGCGGGTCGCGGGGCAGGCCGAGGGCGACGGTGGCCAGGAGCGCCGCGCCGAGGACGAGGGGCAGGGTGCGGTGCGCGGGCGGGGTGGGCCGGTGCAGCGTGCTGAGGGCGCCGTCGCGCAGGGCGGGGCCGATCAGCAGCCGGGCCGTGAGACGGGCCGCGCCCGAGGCGGCGGCGCCGAGCAGCAGCAGGGCGAGGGTGCCGGCCTGGAGGACGGGCAGGTCCTGGGCGAGGGCGGCCTGCAGGGTGGTGCGGCCGAGGCCGGGGATGTCGAAGATCTGCTCGACAGCGACGGCGCCGCCGGTCAGTCCGACGACGAACAGCGCGGCGTTGGGCAGCAGTGCGGGCACGCAGCGGCGCAGCGCCTGGCGGGCGATGCGGCGGCCGGGCAGTCCGCGGGCCGCGGCGGCCCGCGCCCAGGGTTCCGCGAAGGCGCCCGGCAGCAGGTCGTCGAGGAGCCGGCCGAGCACGGCCCCGGCGGGCAGTCCCAGGGCGAGCGCGGGCAGCACCGTCCAGCGCGGCCCGTACCAGCCGAGGGCGGGCAGCCAGCCCAGGTGGACGCCGACGACGGTGGCCAGGACGGAGGCGGTGAGGAACTCGGGGAGCGCGGCGAGCACGGCGGAGCCGGTGCCGCCGGGCCGCCGCCGCCCGCCCCGGTACAGGGTGCGGGCGCACACCGCGGCGGCCGTGCAGACCGCGGCCAGGCAGGCGACCGCCATCAGCAGCAGGGAGACGGACAGTGCTTGGAGGACATCCGGGGCGACCTCGGCACCGGAGATCCACGACCGTCCGGCGTCGCCGCGGACGAGCCCGGTCAGCCACTGCCCGAGCAGCGGCAACGGTCCGCGGTCCAGGCCGAGTTGGTCCCGGACGGCGGCGAGCACCTCGGGGGTCGGCTCCCGGTCCTGGGCGCGGGCCTTGAGGACGGTGAGCGCCGGGTCGGTGCGCGACAGCCAGGGCAGCAGGCCGATCCCGCACACCAGGGCGAGGGCGAGACCGGCCCGCCACAGTGCGCTCTTCACGGGTCAGCGCCGGGTGCCGGTGCCGACGAGGGTCCGCTCGTACGGGTCGAGCAGCACGCCCTTCACCGAGGTGCCGACGCCGGTGATGACGCGCTGGTGGACGAGGGGTACGACGGCGTCGGTGCCGAGGATCTCGGCTTCGGCGGCGAGGGCGGCGTCCTGTCGTCGCGCGGGGTCGGCGGTGGCCTCGGCCTCGGCGACCGCCCGGTCGACGTCCTTGTCGCACAGCTGGGCCAGGTTGTAGCCGCCGTCGCAGCTGTAGTCGCTGGCGAGGACGGCCACGGGGTCGCCGGTGTCGACGAGGCTGTTGCGGGCGAGGACGAGCGCGTCGAACTTCCCGGCGAGCGCGTCGCTCTCCAGCCGTGCGTACTCGCGCACCACCAGCCGGACCCGGAACCCGGCCCGCTCCAGCTGCTGCTTCAGCACCTGGGCGACCTCGGGGAGTTCGGGCCGGTTGTCGTAGGTGGCCAGGGTGACGGCGGCGCCGTCCGGCCGGCCCGGGCGGGCCCGGCCGGCGGGTTCGAGGTGCTTGCCGTCGGCCCAGGTCACGGCGGGTCCGTAGAGGCCGGAGCCGGGGTCGGCGTGTGACTCGTAGACGTCCTCGGCGAGACCCGAGGTGTCGACGGCCGCGCGGGCGGCGGCCCGCAGGGCGGGGTTCTCGAACGGGCCTGACGCGCTGTTGAGGAGCAGGCCGGTGGTCCGCGTGGTCGCGGTCTCGCGCCGCGTCGCGGGGTCGAGGGTGGCGGCCTGGGCGACGGGGATCGCCTCGGCGATGTCGGCCTCGCCGGTGCGCAGGGCGTTGGCCCGGGCGGTGCCGTCGGCGATGAACCGGACGTCGACGCCGGGCGCCTGGGCCAGGCCGCCCCAGTAGTCGTCGAAGCGGTCGAGGGTGGCGGCGGTCGCGCCGGTGACCTTGGTGAGCGCGAAGGGGCCGGTGCCGGTGCCGAGGGGGTCGACGGCGCCGTCCGGTCCGTACGCCTTCTGGGACAGGACGGCGAGGCCCGGGCTGGACAGCCGCAGCGGCAGGATCGGGTCGGGCCGGCCGGTGGTGATGCGTACGTTCCGGCCGCCCTCGGCCGTGGCGGTCAGCGTGACGCCGGACAGGGCGGCGGGCGCGGGCCTGGCCTCGGCGGCGTGGGTGAGGGCGGTGACGACGGCGGCCGGGGTGACGTCGGCGCCGTCCTGGAAGGCGGCCTCGCGCAGCGTGAACACCCAGGCGCGGTCGCCGTCCCGCCGCCAGGACTTGGCGAGCGCGGGCGCCGCGGCCCCGTTGCCGTCCAGCGCGGTCAGTCCCTCGGTGACCCCGAGCCGGCTGAGGATGGTGGCGTCGGCGCCGTATGGGGAGAGCCGTTCGGCGGGCGGGAAGGCGAGCGCGACCCGGAGCCGCCGGGCGCCCTGCGCGTCACCTTCCTGTGTGTCACCGCCGGAGGCGAAGCAGCCGGCCAGGACGGGAGCGAGCAGCACACCACAGACCGCCCGCAACCGGCGCGCGCGGCGAGACAGACGGAGCCGCATCGTTCATCGCCCCATCGGTATCTCGAAGTGCACGATCCCCTGTCCGCCGCCCGGGTCCTCGCGCTCGTCGTGCACGACCTTCCCGAGCGATCGCCAGAACGCCTCGGCGCCGGGCACGGCCGGGTCGGTGTGCAGATACACGGACCGGTAGCCGCCGTCCGCCTCGGCGAAGGCCAGCAGTTCCGCGACGAGCCGCCGGGCGAGCCCGCGCCTGCGGTACTCGGGCCGCACATACACCCGCCGCAGCTGGGCGGTCTCCCCGGAGGGGTAGCGCTCGGCCAGCCTCAGCGGGTTGGGCGGATGCGCGGGCCCGCGGGAGTCGAGCGCGGCGGTCGCCACGACGTCCCCGCCGCCCGCGTCCACGGCGACGAGCAGCGCATGCCGCTCGGGGACGACATAGGCACTCACCGGATCGACGATGTCCTCGTGCCACCGGGACACATACCCCGTACCGAAGTCCCGGTAGACGGTGTCGAGCATGACCCCCCGAACCCCACCGACGTCCTCCGGACCCGCACTCCTGATGATGATATCGCGCACTTGCACATCATATGCATTAACTTCGGGCGGTGATCAACCCGCCCCCGCGGTCCCGCCGGGCCGGCATGCGCGGAGCGATGTGCGAGCGGTCCCCGGGCCGGGGTCAGGTGGTGTGGTGGGATTGGGTTCGGTGGTGGTGGATGATGTCCGTGTAGCGGTGGCCGGTGTTCTTGATCGTGCGTTGTTGGGTGCGGTAGTCGACGTGGACCAGGCCGAAACGTTTGTCGTAGCCGTAGGCCCACTCGAAGTTGTCGAGCAGCGACCAGGCGAAGTACCCGGCCAGTGGGGCGCCCTTGCGGGCCGCGGAGGCGCAGGCCGCGAGGTGTTCGACCAGGTAGTCCTGGCGCTCGGGGTCGTCGACGGTGCCGTCGGGGCGGATCACGTCCGGGTAGGCGCAGCCGTTCTCGGTGACGTAGATCCGGCGGGCCCCGTACTCGTGGGTGAGCCGCAGCAGCAGCGTCTCGATGCCGCTCGCGTCGATCTCCCAGTCCATGCCGGTGCGCGGGACGCCGGGGCGGCGCACGGAGCGGGCGTGGGGCGCGGGTCCTGCCGGGTCGTCGGTCACCTGCGCCGGGAAGTAGTAGTTGAGGCCCAGCCAGTCCAGCGGTGCCGCGATCGTCTCCAGGTCGCCCGGGCGCTCGGGCAGGTCCACGCCGTACACCTCGCGCATGTCGGCGGGGAAGCCGCAGCCGTGCACCGGGTCCAGCCACCAGCGGTTGACGTGCCCGTCGTGCCGTCGGGCGGCGGCCTCGTCCTCGGGGCGGTCGCCGGCCGGGCGCACGGTGGAGAGGTTGTTGACGATGCCGATCTCGGCGTCCGGCGCGGCGGCCCGCAGGGCCTGCACGGCGAGCCCGTGGCCGAGGAGCAGGTGGTAGGAGGCGCGGACCGCGGCGGTCAGGTCGGTCAGACCGGGGGCCATCGTGCCCTCCAGATGGCCGATCCAGGCCGAGCAGGAGGGCTCGTTGAGGGTGGCCCAGTGGTGCACACGGTCGCCGAGCCGGGCGGCCACGGCCTGGGCGTACGCCGCGAAGTGTTCGGCGGTGTCCCGCTCGGGCCAGCCGCCGCGGTCCTGGAGGACCTGCGGCAGGTCCCAGTGGTAGAGGGTGACGGACGGGGTGATGCCCGCCTCCAGCAGGGCGTCGACCAACTGGTCGTAGAAGGCGAGGCCCTCGGGGTTGACCGGGCCGTCGCCGCCGGGCAGCACACGCGGCCAGGCGATGGACAGCCGGTAGGCGTTGGTGCCGAGCCGGCGCATCAGGTCGATGTCCTCGCGCCAGCGGTGGTAGTGGTCGCAGGCGACGTCGCCGTGGTCGCCGTTGTCGATCCTGCCGGGGGTGTGCGAGAAGGTGTCCCAGATCGACGGGGTGCGGCCGTCCTCGGCGACGGCTCCCTCGATCTGGTACGCCGATGTGGCCGTGCCCCACAGGAAGTCGTGCGGAAGCGCGGCGAGGTCGATGCGGTCGGACACGGAAGTCCCTTCGGAACGGACGGAGTTGCCGGCCGGACGGTGCGTCACTTGACGGCTCCCGCCGTCAGCCCGGCGACGAGGTAGCGCTGCAGGAGGAGGAAGCCGGCCACGACGGGCACGCTGACGACGAGCGAGGCGGCCATGATCTGGTTCCAGTAGACGTCGTTGAGCGTGGAGTAGCCCTGGAGGCCGACGGCGAGGGTGCGGGTGGTCTCGTCGGTCATCACCGAGGCGAACAACACCTCGCCCCAGGCGGTCATGAACGCATAGACGGCGACCGCGACGATGCCGGGGACCGCGGCCGGCACGACGACCCGGAACAGCGCGCCGAGCGGTCCGCAGCCGTCCACCAGCGCGGCCTCGTCGAGATCGCGCGGCACCGAGTCGAAGTACCCGATGAGCATCCAGATGGAGAACGGCAGCGAGAAGGTGAGGTAGGTCAGGATCAGCCCGCCACGGGAGCCGAACAGGGCGATGCCGGTGGCGTTGCCGATGTTGACGTAGATGAGGAACAGCGGCAGCAGGAAGAGGATGCCGGGGAACATCTGCGTCGACAGCACGGTCACCGTGAACACCCGCTTGCCGCGGAAGGAGTAGCGGCTGACGGCGTACGCGGCGAACACCGCGATCACCACCGAGCAGACGGTGGCCGCGCCCGCCACGATCAGCGAGTTCACGAAGTACTTGGCGAGCGGCACCGTCGACCAGATGTCGATGTACGGGCGGATCGTCAGGCCGCTGGGCAGCCAGCGGAACCTGCCGCTGACGTCGGCGAGCGGTTTGAGCGAGCTGGAGACCATGACGTACACGGGCACCAGGACGAAGCCGGTGAGCAGGGTGAGGAAGATCCGCCGTGACCACAGGAAGGAGCGCGGCGGGGCCATCGGCGAGCGGAAACTAGACATCGGAGGCCCTCCGTCCGCGCCAGGTGAGCAGCAGGTACCCGCCCGTCACGACGAGCAGGAACAGGAGCAGCAGGACCGACATCGCGGAGCCGGTGCCGAAGTTCCAGGTGACGAACGACGCCTGGTAGATGTGGACCGAGATGAGATCCGCGGCCTCGGGCGCGGCCTTGCCGAACAGCACGTAGGGCGTGTTGAAGTCGTTGAACGTCCACAGGAACAGCACCAGGATCAGCACCTGGTTGACCGGGCGCAACGACGGCAGGGTGATGCGGCGGATCTGCTGCCGCATCCCGGCGCCGTCCAGCGCGGCGGCCTCGTACAGCTCCCTGGGGATGTTCTGGAGCCCGGCCATGACGATGAGGAAGGCGAACGGCCAGCCCTTCCACACGGACACGGTCAGCAGGGCCCAGAAGCTGTTGTCGCCGATCAGCCAGAAGGACGGCTTGTCGGTGAGGTGCAACTGGTCGTGCAGGACGTGGTTCACCAGCCCGTTGTCGTGCTGGAACATGAACACCCAGGTGATGACGGCCGCGTACACGGGCAGCGCGTACGGCACCAGGAACAGGGCCCGCAGCAGGCTCCGGCCGCGGAAGGTGTCCTGCATGCAGACGGCGGCGGCCGTGCCGAGCAGCCAGCACAGGCCGACGGACAGCAGGGTGAAGCCGACGGTGACGAAGAAGGAGTGCAGCAGCGCCTTGCCCACCGGGGCGTCGAAGTCCACCGACATCCGGTAGTTGTCGAGGCCTGACCAGGGGGCGGCACCCCAGTCGCGGATATAGAACTGGGTCAGTTCCTTGAAGCTCATCACGATGCCGATGACCATCGGCACCAGATGGACCAGGAGTTCGAGCAGCAGGGCGGGCAGAAGCAGTAGGTACGGCAGTCCGATGCGGCGGATCCGCCCGGTGCGGCGCGGGCCGCGCGCCGCACCGGGGGAACTCCTGCGCACGGTCCGCCCATCTGCCCGCGTCGGGACGGTGGCGGTCATCGTGCTCACTTCGCCGGCATCTGCTGCTGGGCCTTCTCCAGCGCGGCCCGCACCGAGTCGGTGGTGACCGCGCGGCCGGCCGCGGCGTCGGCGAACAGCTCCTTGACGGCGGTGCCGACCACCGTCTCGAACTGCGACTCGGCGGCGACCTGGGGCAGCGCGGCGGCGCTCTTGGTGAGAGTGTCCCTCAGCACGGCGTTCGCCGGGGTGTTGAAGGCGGCGTCCTCCTGCGCGTTCCTGACCGGCGGGATGGAGGTGTAGGCCTTGTTGAGGATCGTCTGTTCCTCGTCGCTGGTCATGAACTTCACGAACTCGGTGGCGCCGTCGAGGTTGTCGCTGTTCTTGAAGACGGCGATGTTGATGCCGGCGACCATCGAGTTGATGCCCGTGCCCGTGCCGGGGGTGCCGGACCGCACGGGCACCGGAGCTATGCCGTACGTGTCCTCGCTCATGCCCTGGGACTTGAGGTTGGCGGCGGCCGACTGCCACAGCAGCATCGCCTGTTCCCCCTTGGCGAAGTCGCTGACCGACTGGTTCTGCGCGTACTCGGCGTCGCCGGTCGGGATGACCTTGTCCTTGGCCATCAGGTCGACGTACTGCTTGACCGCGGCGACCACGTTGCCGGCGGTGAAGTCGGGCCTGCCGTCGGCGGTGAAGAAGTCGGCGCCGTGCTGCTTGGCGAAGACGAAGACGTGGTGGATGTTCTCGGAGACGTTCGCGCCCTCGGCGCCGAGGACCGACGCGCCCTTCGCCTTGATCTTCCTGCCGTCGGCGACCAGTTCGTCCCAGGTGGCGGGGGGCTTGTCGATGCCGGCCGCGGCGAAGATCTCCTTGTTGTAGTAGAGCGCGTACGCCATCGAGTACAGCGGGATCGCGGCCGGGTCCTGGCCCTCGGCCCCGGTGGAGCCGAGCGCCGAGTCGACGAAGCGGTCCTTGCCGCCGATCGTGTCGAGGTGCTGCGCGTCCCAGGGCAGCAGCGCGCCGGTGGCCTGCAGCGAGGCGCTCCAGGTGTTGCCGATGTTCAGCACGTCGGGGCCCTGGCCGGAGGTGGTCGCGGTGAGGATCCGGTTGAGCAGGTCCGACCAGGGCACGACCTCCAGCTTCACCTTGATCCCGGTCTGCTTCTCGAACTTGTCGAGTTCGGGCTGGAGGACCTTCTTGTCGACCGCGATGCTCGCTCCCTGGTTGGAGGCCCAGTATGTGAGGGTCTTCGGCGAGTCGTTGGACCCGCCGCCGGACGAACCGCCTCCGCAGGCCGAGGCGGCAAGGGCGAGAGACATGGTGACGGCGCCTACGGCCGCGGCTCGGATGCTGCGCATGGCTCCTGGTGTCCCTTTCCGGGAGTCGAGAACCCGAGGACGGCCTACGGGAGGGCGACACCCCGTTCGACTCCCGAAGCCCCTCATGGCTTAATTTAGGACGTGAGTTAAACCTCAGGAGAAACGGCCGTCAAGGGATCCGGCACAGGTATCTGACGGGCCGGCGGCGAGGCTAGGCGGCCGGCCGCCGCCGCGGGGTGGCCGTACGGTGCGTGACCTGCGACGGGTGAGCCGCGCTGCCGTTCTGCAACGGTTGTGTGTCGACGGCCGGTTGAGCGTCGGGGAACCCGGGTGCGGGTGGGGCTTCGGAGCTGTTACTCCTCGAACTCGCCTGCATGGCACGGATGTTGACGGCCGGCCGGTACGACGTCGACATGGCTGGGGGCCAAGTCCCCGACACCGCGGCGCCGCTGCCGGCGTCCGACGGAAGGATCAGCGAGGCGCAGCGCTCACTTCTCGAAGCCACGGAGCCGGATCTGACGGGTGATCAGCAAAATCGCGCGGAATCTCGGTCGCCCCTCTTGACGCCTCGTTCACACCAATGAAGCATCCAACCGCGAGAGAGCGCTCCCTACCCCCCACTTCGTTCACTTCCTGAACCAGGAGAGCCGCGCATGCCCCCTACCTCCCCTTCCGTGGGCCGCAGAGCCGTCCTCGGCGCCGCGGCAGCGGTGGCCGGCGCCGTCGCGGGCCTGCCGACCACCGCATCGGCCGCCCCGGCGTCCGCCGCGCCGTCCCGCAGCCGCCCGCTCGATCTGCCCGGCGGCGGCGACCTCGGCCCCAACGTCATCGTGTTCGACCCGGCCACGCCGGACATCCAGGCCCGGCTGGACGAGGTGTTCCGGCAGCAGGAGTCGGCGCAGTTCGGCACCGGCCGCTACGCGCTGCTGTTCAAGCCCGGTACCTACAACGGCCTCAACGCGCAGCTCGGCTTCTACACCTCCATCGCGGGCCTCGGCCTGTCCCCCGACGACACGACCATCAACGGGGACGTCACGGTCGACGCCGGCTGGTTCAACGGCAACGCCACGCAGAACTTCTGGCGTTCGGCGGAGAACCTGGCCCTGGTACCGGTCAGCGGCACCAACCGCTGGGCGGTCGCGCAGGCCGCGCCGTTCCGCCGGATGCACGTCCGCGGCGGGCTCAACCTTGCTCCCGACGGCTACGGTTGGGCGAGCGGCGGCTACATCGCGGACAGCCGGATCGACGGCCAGGTCGGACCGTACTCGCAGCAGCAGTGGTACACCCGCGACAGCACGATCGGCAGCTGGCTCAACGGCGTGTGGAACATGGTGTTCTCGGGCGTGGAGGGCGCCCCCGGGCAGACCTTCCCGAACCCGCCGTACACCACACTGGACACCACCCCCGTCTCCCGCGAGAAGCCCTTCCTGTACGTCAGCGGCAGCGAGTACCGCGTCTTCCTGCCCGAGAAGCGGACCGGCGCCCGCGGGGTCACCTGGGGCAACGGCACCCCGCGGGGCACGTCCCTGGCGCTGTCCCAGTTCTATGTCGCCAAGCCGGGCGACAGCGCGGCCACCCTCAACCAGGCGCTCGCCCAGGGCCTGCATCTGCTGCTCACCCCGGGGATCTACCACGTCGACCGGACGATCCAGGTCGACAACGCCGACACCGTGGTGCTGGGCCTGGGTTACGCCACGATCGTGCCCGGCAACGGCGTCACCGCGCTGCGGGTGGCGGACGTGGACGGGGTGCGCCTCGCGGGCTTCCTGATCGACGCCGGGCCGGTCGACTCCCCCACCCTGCTGGAGGTCGGGCCGACCGGGGCGTCCCGGGACCACTCGGCCAACCCGACCACCGTGCAGGACGTGTTCGTCCGGATCGGCGGCGCCGGCGCGGGCAGGGCCACCACCAGCATGGTGATCAACAGCCGGCACACCGTCGTCGACCACACCTGGGTGTGGCGCGCCGACCACGGCACCGGCGTCGGCTGGGACACCAACCGGGCCGACTACGGTGTCGTCGTCAACGGCGACGACGTGCTCGCCACCGGCCTGTTCGTGGAGCACTTCAACAAGTACGACGTGCAGTGGTTCGGCCAGCGGGGCCGCACGATCTTCTTCCAGAACGAGAAGGCGTACGACGCCCCGGACCAGGCGGCGATCCAGAACGGCTCGGTGAAGGGGTTCGCCGCCTACCGGGTCGGCGACAACGTCACCGCGCACGAGGGCTGGGGCCTGGGCAGCTACTGCTACTACAACGTCGATCCGACGATCGTGCAGCACCACGGCTTCGCCGCCCCGAATGTCCCGGGCGTCAGGTTCCACAATCTGCTCGTGGTCTCGCTCGGCGGCAACGGCCAGTACGAGCGCGTGATCAACGAGACCGGTACGCCCACCTCGGGCACCTCGACGACGCCGTCCACGGTGGTGTCGTACCCCTGACCGGGCCGGGGCGGACGGCGGCGTCGCGCGCCGCCGTCCGCCCCGGGTTCACCGGGCCCGGTCCGGCGCCCCGGGTGCCGGCGCATGGCCGCCGGGCCGGGTGGTGAAGGTGCCACGGCCCTGGGTGCGGCTGCGCAACCGGGTGGCGTAGCCGAACAGTTCGGCCAGCGGCACGGTGGCGGTGAGCACCGCAGCGCCGCCCCGCGCCGTGGCGGCGGTGACCCGGCCGCGGCGTGCCGCCAGGTCGCCGAGCACCCCGCCCACGGCGTCCTCGGGCACGGTGACCGTGACCTCGGCGACCGGCTCCAGCAGGACCAGCGCGCAGCCACGCAGGGCCGCGCGCAGCCCGAGCCGGCCGGCGGTGCGGAAGGCCGTCTCGGAGGAGTCCTTCACATGGGTGGCGCCGTCGGTCAGGGTGACCCGCAGCCCGGTCACCGGGTGCCCGCCGAGCGGGCCCTCGGCCAGGGCGTCCCGGCAGCCGGCCTCGACCGCGCGGACGTACTCCCGCGGCACGCGCCCGCCGGCCACGGTCGAACGGAACTCGAAGCCGAGCGTGCCCGGTTCACCGGCCGGCGGTGCCACGTCGAGCACGACCTGCGCGAACTGCCCGGCGCCGCCGTCCTGTTTGACGTGCCGGAACACCAGTCCTGACACCCCGCGCACGACGGTCTCCCGGTGGGTGACCCGGGGACGGCCGACCGCGACGTCGGGGCCGCCGTCCCGGCGGATCTTCTCCACCGCGACCTCCAGGTGCAGTTCGCCCAGGCCGGACAGCACGGTCTGACCGGTCTCCGGGTCGGCCCGCACCACCAGTGAGGGGTCCTCCTCGGCGAGCCGGGCCAGCGCCGCCGCCAGCCGTCCGGTGTCGGTGCTTCGCCGGGCCTCGACCGCCACGGACACCACCGGGTCGGCGACAGCGGGCGGTTCGAGGACCAGCGGGGCGTCCACGGCGCACAGGGTGGAACCGGCACGGGCGTGCCGGAGGCCGACGAGGGCGACGATGTCACCGGCGACCGCCCGGTCGAGCGGGGCGTGCCGGCCGGCCATGACCCGCAGGATCCGCGCGACGCGCTCGGTGCGCCCCGTGCCCGGGACACCCACGGTGTCTCCCTTCTCGATGGTGCCGGAGTAGATCCGGACGTAGGTCAGCCGCCCGGTGGCGGTGGCGTTCACCTTGAACGCCAGTGCCGCGAACGGGGCTTCGGGGTCGGCGGGCCGCGTCTGCCGCGTCCCGTCGTGCGTGCCGCGTACGGCGGGCACGTCCGGCGGCGCGGGCAGATACGCGACGACGGCGTCGAGCAGCGGTTCGATGCCGCGGTTGCGGTAGGCCGCACCGCACAGCACGACCACGCCGTCCCCGCTGCGGGTCAGTTCGCGCAGGGCGGCGGCCAGGGTCGGGGTGGACACGGCCGAGTGCTGACAGAACTCCTCCATCGCCGTGGGGTGCAGTTCGGCCACCGCTTCCTCCAGCAGCCGGCGCCGCCGTCGTGCCTCGTCCGCCAGTTCCGGGGGCACCGGCCCCTGCGTGGCGCCGATGTCGCCGTCGGCCCACACCAGGGCGCGCATCCGCAGCAGGTCGACCACGCCGGTGAAGGCGTCCTCCGCGCCGATCGGCAACTGCACGACGAGCGGGGCCGGATGCAGTGCGTGCCGGATCGACTCGACGGCCCGGTCCAGGTCGGCGCCCGCGCGGTCCATCTTGTTGACGAACGCGAGCCGCGGTACGCCGTGCCGGTCGGCCTGCCGCCACACGGACTCGCTCTGCGGCTCGACCCCGGCGACCGCGTCGAACACGGCGACCGCACCGTCCAGCACACGCAGCGAACGCTCGACCTCGTCGGCGAAGTCGACATGGCCGGGGGTGTCGATCAGGTTGATCCGATGGCCGTCCCACGCGCAGCTGACGGCCGCGGCGAAGATGGTGATCCCGCGGTCGCGTTCCTGGGGGTCGAAGTCGGTGACGGTCGTTCCGTCGTGGACCTCGCCGCGCTTGTGGGTGGTCCCGGTCGTGTACAGGATCCGCTCGGTGACGGTGGTCTTGCCCGCGTCTACGTGGGCGAGGATGCCCAGGTTGCGGACGGCGGCGAGAGGGGTGTCGAAGGTGAGGTGCGGTTCGGTGCGCACGGCCCGATGCCTTTCACGGGTGGTGGGTGAGGGGCGGCGCGATTCCCCGTGCGCCGGCGAGCTGCCGGCCGGCGGCGTACGGCGTGCGGACGGCACGCGTCGGCGGCCCCCGGCGGGGCGGTGCGTGCGGCGGTCAGCCGTGGGTCACGGGGTCCGGTGCCGGCCGCGCAGCGGGCACCGGCCGACCGGGGACACCAGGATCACGTCGTAGCGGGGACGGAGAGCTGCGCAAGCGGTGCGGGCGGGCACGGCCGGGCTCCCCTCTGACGTCCTGTGGTGTGCTGCGGTCACGGCGGCGCGCCGGCCGGATCGGTGGCGCGCGGTCGTGGCGAGTGTAGGGAGGACGGCGAGGCGGGTGCATCCGATTTACGTACGACCGCGCCCGGTCGGCAACGCGGTGGCGTGACGGCCGTATGCGACAACGATTCCCCGGCAGGGGTCGTGGCAGGTCGTTCGAACCCCGACCCGACATGTTCCGGACAATCGCCCGGCGGAATCCGGGAAACCCGCGGTGACCGGCGTGCCGATGCCCGGCCGGTACGCCGGGCCGCCCGCGTCGGCCGGGGGAAACCGGCGCAGCCGCGGCATCTGGCCGAAAAGTGCGGTCAACGGCTGGGTGATTTCGGCGAGTTGAGTCCCCGTCGGACCGGCCGGGCGCGGCCGGGTGCCGGCTACGCACAGCCCGCCGTTCTACGGAATTCGGGCGCAGGAATGCGGACTTCCGGTGAAGTGCCGCTCATGGCCGAGAAACAGGTACTCGCGTACGGAAGCCGCCTGCCGCGCAGGCCACGGACAGTGGTGTGTCCGGATGGCCGGTGGACGCCCTCCCGCTGTGTGAACCGGCCTAATCTGTTCGGCAGGCAGCCTCTGGGTGACGCGGAAGCGGACGGACGGGAATCGATTGGACACGCAGAAGACGCGGAAGGTGTCGTTCGCCGCGCTGCACCGGATGACGGTGGTCCCGGCCCCCGCTCTCATCCTGATCGCCGGGACGCTCTTCTCCCGCGTCGGTGACTCGCTCGCCTCCCTCGGCATGGTGCTCGACGCGGCGCACGAGGACATTCCCGGCGGTGTGACGGAGGTGTTCCTCGCCGACCTCGTGCCCACGGTCGTCGCCGCTCCCCTCATCGGCTCCCTGGTGGACCGGCTCAGCGCCCGGGCCGTGTGTCTGTGGGCGCTGGTCGCCCAGGCGCTGGCGCTCGGTGCGGCCACCGCCGTCGACGCCTTCCATCTGCGGGTGGCGCTGATCTCCGTGGCCGGGCTTGCCGGTGTGGCCTCGGTGGCCGCCGGCTTCAAGATCCTGCCCGTGGTGGCCGGGGAGAAGTACACGGGCCGGGCCAACAGCCTGCTCACGGCGGGTCTTTCGGCCGCGGGGCTGCTCGGTCCCGCGCTGGCGGGTTTTCTGCACTCCGTGTGGGGCACCTCCGTGCTGCTCGGTGCCGACGCGGTCTCCTTCCTCGTCCTGGCCTGGTGCACCGCGCTGGCCGTGCCCCGGTCCGCCGACGTGACGCTCGGCCGGCGGCCCTCCGCGAAGCTCTCGGACGGGTACCAGGCGCTGCGGCACGCGCCGGTCGTGGGCGCGCTGCTGCCCACCCTGGCCGCGGCGATGCTGGCCACCAGCATCGAGGTGGTGGCGGGCGTCTACTATCTGCGCGACGTCGCCGACGGCAACGACAGCGTCTTCGGCCTGTTCCTGGCGACCTGGGCGCTGGGCAGCATCCCCGGTGCGCTGCTCGCGGGCCGCGCGGGGTGGGCGGACCGGCACACCGCGCTGATCCTCGGCGGGGTGCTCGCCATCTCGCTGGGGCTGCTGTTCGCCGGGATCGTCCCGGTGGCCGCGGTCATCTTCCCGCTGTTCCTGCTCGGCGGCTTCGGCAACGGCGCGTGCAACGTCGGGCTGCGCAACGCGGTGCACACACATGTGCCCGCCGAGGTGCACGGCAGTGCCTGGGCCTGCTACCAGGCGCTGTCCCGGTCCTGCATCGGCCTCGGCTATCTGCTGGGCACCCCCAACAGCCTGGTCTCCAGCCGCGGCCAGGTGATCGTCTCGGGCGCGATACCGCTGGTCTGCTCGCTGTGGGCGATGCTGATCACAACACGCCGCAAGCAGCCTGCCTTCGGCGAGTTGCCCGGCTGACACCCGGCCCCACGAAGAGCCGGGGCCCGGCGGGCGTGGCCCATGGATGGGTCACGTCCGGCAGCGGGACCAGGGCGAATGGCCGACGCCCGGCAGGCAGGCAGGGCCAGGTGAGTGGCTCGCCGACGGCCTGCGGCCAGGGCCAGGCGAGGAACGGCCCGCCCCCGGCGGGCAGGGCCAAGCGAGTGAACGGCCAACGCCCGGCGGCCAGGACCCGGCAGGTGAACGGCCGCCACCCGGCGAGCAAACCCGCACGGCCCAGACGTGCGGGACCGTCACCGACGTCGTCACCAGACCACGCCGTACCGCCCAACCACCAGCCCCTGCGAACGGCCAACACCCGGCGGGCAGGGCCAAGCGGGTGAACGATCCACCCCCGATAAGCAAACCCCGCACGGCTCAGGCGTGCGGGATCGTCACCGACGTCGCCACCAGGCCATGCCGTACCGCCCAGCGCCCGTCGAAAATTGTCACCCGGCGATCGTTCACCAGGGGGCCGGGGACGAGGAGTGTCGCGTGGAAGGCGCCTGACGGGTCGTCGCCGGGCTCGGGGACGATCTCGATGTCGGCCTCGCCGAAGTCGAGCCACCGCCGGGTGAGCGGGAACCACGCCTTGTAGACGGACTCCTTGGCGCTGAACAGGAGCCGGTCCCAGTGCACGCCGGGCCGGACCGAAGCCAGTTCGCTCAGCCGGCGCCGCTCCTGCGGGAGGGACACCGACCCCAGGACGCCGTCGGGAAGCGGGCCGTGCGGCTCGGCGTCGATGCCGAGGGAGGCGAGATCGGTGGCGCGGGCCAGGGCGGCGGCGCAGTAGCCGTCGCAGTGGGTCATGCTGCCGACCAGACCGGCCGGCCACCGCGGAGCCCCCCGCTCGCCGCTCACGATCGGCTGCGCGGGCACCCCCAGCTTCTCCATGGCCCGCCGGGCACAGGCCCGCACGGCGGAGAACTCGCGGCGCCGCTTGGCCACGGCCCGGGCCATGAGCGCCTCTTCCTCGGGGTAGAGCGGGGCTTCCTCGATCCTGTCGTCACCCTGTGTGTCCACGGCCACGACCGAGTCCGGGAGCAGCTCCTCGATCACCGGATCCGACCTCCATCGGCAGAATTCGGCGCAGTCCGCCGGGCGGGCCCGGCCGTTTGCGCCACTCACGGGGATAGCCCACGGACACTTCTTCGAAGCGCACGTCGTCCAGCCAGGTGGTCCGCGGGATGTGCAGATGGCCGTAGACCATGGTCTCGACCCGGAACCTGCGGTGCCAGTCGGCGGTGAGCCGGGTGCCGCACCACATGGCGAACTCCGGGTACCAGAGGACGTCCGTCGGATGCCGGTCCAGCGGATAGTGGTTGACGAGCACCGTGGGCAGCCCGTCCGGCAGCTCCGCGAGCCGGCGCTCCGTCTCGGCCACCCGCGCCCGGCACCACGCCTCGCGGCTCGGGTAGGGGTCCGGGTGCAGCAGGTACTCGTCGTTGCACACGATGCCCGTTCCGTGCGCGTAGGCGAGCCCCTCCTCCTTGGTGGCGCATCCCGCGGGCAGGAACGAGTAGTCGTACAGCAGAAACAGCGGCGCCACCGCCACCGGGCCGCCCGGCCCCTCCCACACCGGGTACGGGTCCTCCGGGCAGGTCACACCCAGCTCACGGCACAGCGCGACCAGATGCTCGTAGCGCGCCGCTCCGCGCAGTGTGACCTCGTCCTTGGGGTGCGTCCACAGCTCGTGGTTGCCCGGGACCCACAGCACCCGGCTGAACCGGTCCGCCAGGGTCTCCAGGACCCAGCGGATGTCGGCCACCGTCTCCGCGACGTCGCCCGCCACGATCAGCCAGTCCGCGTCCGACTCCGGACGCAGGCCGGCCACGATGTCCCGGTTCTCCGGATATCCCACGTGCAGGTCGCTGATGGCCAGCAACCCGCCCGTCCTCCCGGCCGACGACTCCACCCGTTGTCCCTCCGATCACGCGACTGCTCCACGAGACCACGGCGGACGCCCGCCGGGCAAGGCCCACCGGGATCACCCTGGCACGCGTCGCGGCGGGAAACCCCGCGTGGGCCGCCGGGCGGGTGCCGAACCCTCGCCCGATTCACAGCCGCAAAATCTCGATGAAGCTCAGCAAAATCGCGACAGACGAGCAGGACCGCTACCCGAATCACCCCGCCCCCAGGTGTCCACACGCCCGCACCACCGCGCTCCCCCGGTCGTCCCCAGTCATGGAACGAGGACGCCATGAGACCAGGTCGTACTGAAACTGCCCGCCTCCCGGGAGACGCGCACCCAGACCCGCCGTCCCGGTCACCGAGCGCTATGCCGATGTGCAGCTCAGGTTCACCGCCGACTCCAGCGGATACGGCGCCCAGGTCGCCGAGTTCGAGGTGATCGGGAGCGCCGCCCCGAACCCCGACCTGGTCGTGCACGAGCTGTCCTGGACCCCGGCGTCCCCCGCCGAGACGGACACCGTCACCGTCCGGGCCACCGCGCGCTGCGTGTCAAGCCGGTCCGGGCGGTTGTCCCGCTGCGAGTCGGTGTTCACGGTCCCGCCACGCGTGCTCGAGTGCGGCGAGCATCCGCACACGTGTGCGTTCGAAGTCGGGGTCGACCTCGACGCCGAGGTCATGCCGCAGCGTGACCCTCAGCAAGTACACACCGTCGGACAGCGGATCGCTGAACCACGCCTTCGCGGCGTCGTACGCCTCGCTCGGGCCGGGGCCGCTCGGCAACTGCTTCACGACGGAGTACCCCACTCCGAGCGCCCTGTTGAGCGTCGACGCCACTTCCAGGACGTCCTTCGCCAGGGCCATCTGCGCCTGAGAGTACTGCTCCGCCCAGGCTTCCTTGGCGGCCTCGAGGGCTGCCGGGTCGACGGTCTCACCGCGCTCGGCCGCGCGGACCGCGTCCCGGGCGGCGACCCGGTACGCGCGAGCCGTGGTGTTCAGGCTGGCACAGAGGTCACGCCGGGCTTCCTGCACTCGGTCCTGGCGCTCCTCCGCCCGCTGCCGATCGGCACGCTCGTTCTGCTCCCGGTTGGCACGCCGGCCGAGCACGGCCCCGCCCAGAGTTCCGCCCAGCGTTCCTCCGACGCTGATGAGCGCGACGGCAAGCGTGGTCACGTCCACGAGGTCCCCCACTCGTCCAGTCATCCGCGGCACTTCCCGTGCGGGACGACGATAACGGGGCGAACAACTGCCCCCTACCGGTGGGGCGGCACTGCCTACAGTCACGGTCAGGACCAGGAGGACTCCGTGCACTTGCGCAACGTCACACCGGCCGACGTCGACGCCTACGTCCGGATGCGGTGCGACCCACTCATGATGGCCGAGCTCGGCGGCCCGCTGCCGCGTGACCGCATGCCCGACAAGGTGCGCCGAGACGCCATCGAGGCCGACGTCTCGTGGATCAAGATGATCGTTCCCGGCCCGGACGCTCCCGACGTGGTGGCCGGATCGGTGACCATCTGGTCGCACGAGGCCGACGACGGGCCCGTTTCCGAGATCGGCTGGATGATCCTGCCCCCGTTCCAGGGCCGTGGCCTCGGCAAGCGCGCGGCTCGAACCCTCCTCGAAAGGGCCCGGGACGAAGACCGTTGGGGCATCGTGCACGCGTTCCCGGCAACGAGCAACGGCGCCTCGAACGGCATCTGCCGATCCCTCGGTTTCCGCTTCGTCGCCGAGCAGGACGTCACATTCGCGGACCGCGTCCTACGAACCAACCACTGGTCCATCGACCCACACACCGCCCTGAAACCGACCTGACATCCACAGCCGACACGGCCAGGCACCGTACAGGAACCGCCGGCCGAGCCATACCCCCAGGAGCAGTTGATGAACGACAGCCCGCCCGGTCCAGCACCAGGCACCCTCCATCACGTCGAAATCTGGGTCCCCGACCTCACCCACGCAACAGAAGACTGGGGCTGGCTGCTCGAATCACTCGGCTACTCCCTGTACCAGGAGTGGCCCACTGGAAAAAGCTGGCGCAAAGACCACACGTACCTCGTCTTCGAACAGTCCCCCGCCCTCACCGCCCACCGACACGACCGGCGCGCCCCCGGCCTCAACCATCTCGCCTTCCACGCCGGATCCCGCCGCGACGTCGACGCCCTCGTCGAGAGAGCCACCGGCAACGGCACTTGGCGCCTTCTCTTCCCCGACCGCCACCCGCACGCCGGCGGTCCGGGCACCTACGCCGCCTACCTCGAGAATCGCGACCGCTTCGAGATCGAACTCATCGCACATCCCGCTTCGTGAAGGGAGAAACCGCCGCGCCAACGGGAACAGCCGGACGCCCTCCCGGAAGTTCCACCGCGTCGGCTGTGGCTGAAGTGTCGGGCGTCCGGCCGCGGCGGAGGTGATCCGTTGCCGGGCTGTCGGTCGTGTGGTGTGTGCTTGACCGGGTTGAGTGCTGGAGTCGGGCCGGCAGTGCTGTGGTGCGGTCCCACAGGCGTCGGGCCAGGTCGGCCTCGGACGCCAGCGAGTTGGTGCGCCTCGTCGGCCTGCGCTTCTCGTAGTAAGCACCGGACTCCCAGTCGACGCCGGATCGGCTCTCGGCGAGCCACGGCCCCTTACTCCGGGGGAGGATCGGCAGGGAACGGGTGAAGCGATTCGTGACGATGAACTTCAACACCCAGCTCTCGGACCGGGTTCCGAAGCCCATCGCGACGCTGCCGGGATGGAATGCGGCGGTGGCGATGCCCGCGCAGCACGCCCGGCTCGCCTCCGGTGCCACCGCCTCGCTCGCCGATGCCGTCAAGCGCGCGACCGCGACGGTCGGCCCGCGCGTCCGACGCGCTCCCGCCCCGCGCCGCAGCCGTCGTCGGCAGGGACGTGCGAGCTGTGCGGGCGGCTGTTGTCAGTGCCGGCTGAGAGTATCGGCCGCATGACTCCTTTGCTTCTCACTGACATCGAGCGAGCCGTTCGCAGCAGTTGGGGTGCCGATACGTGCACGCCCGAGTTCCGGCCGCGCTGGCGCGCGGACAACCCGGCACGGGACCAGTGCGGTGTGACGGCCATGGTGCTGAACGACCTCTTGGGAGGGGAGCTGATCCGCGGCGAGGTCCAGGTGGACGGAGTACGCGTGGACTACCACTGGTGGAACCGGCTCGGCATGGGCATCGAGATCGACCTCACCCGGGAGCAGTTCGGGCCGGAGGAGATCGTCACCGGAGGCACCGTCATGCCTCGCCCTCCGCTCGCCGAGTGGCGCAGGCTCCGCGAGGAGTACGAACTCCTCCGGGACCGTGTCATGAAGCACCTCGGGTGAGGGTGCCCCAGGGCGTGTGGGTGGTCATCCGAGGAGTGCCGCGATGGTGATGAGGACGGGGACGGAGAAGAGGGTGGACAGCAGGATGGACTCGCGGGCGAGTTGTTCGGCGACGCGGTAGTGGGACGCGTAGGTGTAGAGGTTCTGGGCGGCGGGGAGCGCCGCGATCACCACGACGGCGAGCAGCGAAGGGCCGTGGAGGTGGAAGACCGTCGCGCCGAGGCTCCAGGCGATGAGGGGCTGGGCCGTGGTCTTGATGACGGCGGACAGCACTATGGCCGGCCGGTTGTCCCCGCGGACCGGCAGACCGCTGCCGCGCAGGGAGATGCCGAAGGCCAGCAGGACGGCCGGGACGGACATATTGCCTATGAGGGTGAGGGGTTCGAGGGCGGGCTGAGGGATGGTCCACCCGGTGGCGGCGACGGTGACGCCCGTCAGCGAGCCGACGGCCATGGGGTTGCGCAGCGGCGTGGTCAGGCGGCGCAGGAGGGGTTCGGGTTCGCCGGGCCGGGTCAGGTCAAGAGCCGTCAGGGCGAGCGGGGTGACGACGATCTGCTGGAAGAGCAGGACGGGTGCGACGAGTGAGGCGTCGCCGAGCACGTAGACGGCGATGGGGATGCCGAGGTTGCCGGCGTTGACGTAGCTGGCGCACAGGGCGCCGATGGTGAGGTGCCCCGCGCCCCAGCGGTTCAGCAGGCCGACGGCCATGAAGAGAGCGGCTGCCGCCACCGTACTGATCGCGGTGATGAGCAGCCGCTCGGAGAGGAGGACGGACAGGTCGGCGCCCGCGAGCGTGGTGAAGAGCAGGCACGGGGTGGCGACGTGGAACGCGAGCCTGGTCAGGACGTGCCGGCCGTCGTCGCCCAGATACCTGCGGCGCCCGATCACATAACCGACGCCGACGACCACGGCGATCACCATGAAACCGGTGAGAACTCCCTGCATGCCCTTCCTCGGTGAGGTGTCCGTTGTGGTGACCCGGGGCCGGCCGGTGATCGGTGATCACGCCGGCCGGCGCCCGGGCCGAGGTCAACATCATCTCCGTTGTGACGGTGCGGGATCGACCGGCCGGTGGCGCAACCGTCGCTGCCGGGCGCCGGATACGGCGGGCAGGTCAGCCGCCGGCTCCGATCGTGGCGGTGTCGACGGCGGCCGGCGGTGGCGGTGTCTTGCCGGGGTGCAGCACGGAGCGGGCCCGTTCGGTGTCGAAGTCGTTCTCCCACCTGCCGATCACGATGGTGGCGACGGCGTTGCCCAGCACGTTGATGAAGACGCGGCCCTCGTTGAGGATGCGGTCGATACCGACGATCAGGGAGAGGGCGGCCAGCGGGATATGGCCGACCGCGGTGACGGTACTGGCGAGCACGATGAACGCGCCGCCGGCGATGCCCGCCGTCCCCTTGCTGGTGAGCATCATGACGCCGACCATCACGAGCTGC
Organism: Streptomyces shenzhenensis; assembly: GCF_003688995.1. Lineage (GTDB taxonomy): Bacteria > Actinomycetota > Actinomycetes > Streptomycetales > Streptomycetaceae > Streptomyces > Streptomyces shenzhenensis_A. Next base: position 35,895 of record NZ_PENI01000053.1, read on the forward strand.
TGCTGCCAGGAGAGGTCGATGCCCACGGCCTGGGCCAGGAACAGGGACGCCATCGTGAGATAGACGGCGGAACCGTCCAGGTTGAAGGAGAACCCGGAGGGGATGACTATGCCGACGACCGGCCGTCCGATCCCGAGGGTCTCCAGTTTCCGCACGAGCTGTGGCAGGACGGCCTCGCTGGAACAGGTGCTCAGGGCGACGAGCAGCTCGGCCTTGAGGAACCGCATGAGCGCGAACAGGCTCAGGTGGCAGGCGCGCATGATGGCCCCGAGCACGACCAGGACGTAGACGACGCAGGTCGCCGTGAACAGGATGATGAGGTAGGCGAGTTGTGTGAGGCTCTCGGCTCCGTAGGTGGCGACCACGGTGGCCAGGGCGCCGAACGTGCCCAGCGGCGCCAGCCGCATGACCCAGCCCACGATCCGGAACACCACGTCCGACAGCGCCCGGATGCCGCGGGTCAGCGGAGCGCCGTCCTCGCCTGCCAGGTTCAGTGCGACACCGAAGACGATCGAGACCATGAGCGCGGCCAGGATCGCGTCACCGGTGATCGCGCCCAGCAGCGAGGACGGGATCAGGGAGGAGACGAAGCCGGTGACGGTGGCGTGCTCCTGGGCGGCCTCGGGCACGTCGTCCGCGTTCAGGGCCGAGGGATCGACGTCGAGGCCGCTGCCGGGGTGGAAGATGTTGGCGACCGCCAGGCCGATCAGCATCGACACCAGGGACAGCACCAGGAAGTAGCCGATCGCCTTCACACCGATCCGGCCCGCCTTGCGCAGATTGTCCATGGCGGCGATGCCGGTGGTGACCACGCAGAAGACGACCGGGACCACGATCATCTTGACCAGGGCGATGAACCAGTCGTTGAGCGGCTTGAGTTCCTCGCCGGTCCCGGGCGCGGCGAGGCCGACGGCTATGCCGAGGACCGCGGCCAGGAGGACCTGGAACCACAGCTCGCCTATCAGGCGGTTCAGCCGTGACCGTTGCGGGCGGCCGGCGGCGTCGGTGGTTGTCATCGGTGGTGCTCCCTTGCACGACGATGGTGTGTAGCCCTGTCCCGTGGGTGCCGGGGGCGGGCGCGGCCCGCGTCCCCGGGTGACGTACGTGGCGCACGGATACGACTGCGCCGACGGCGGGCGGCCCACCGGTGCCGCGGGCCGCCCTGCCTGCCGCGGTGCCGGTCAGCTGTGCAGGTCGCGCAGCACCCGGTGGAAGGCGGCCTTGCCCTCGAAGCCGATCCCGGGGATGTCGGTCAGGCCGACCCGGCTCTTCTCGACGACGGCGTCGTCGGCGAAGCCGCCGGTGGGCTGGAACTCGCCCGGGTAGGACTCGTTGCCGCCGAGCTTGAGTGCGGCGGCGATGTGCAGGGAGAACTGGTGTCCGCCGTGCGGGACGCAGCGCCGGGAGGACCAGCCGTGCCGGCGCAGCATGTCCTGGATGCGCAGGTACTCCACCAGTCCGTAGCTGAGTGCCGGGTCGACCTGGATGGTGTCGCGGTCGGGGCGCAGGCCGCCGTAGCGGATCAGATTGCGGGCGTCCTGAAGGGAGAAGAGGTTCTCGCCGGTGGCGATGGGGCCGGTGTAGTGCTCGGCGACCGTGGCGTTGAGGTGGTAGTCGAGCGGGTCGCCGATCTCCTCGTACCAGAACAGGCCGTAGGGCTCGATGGCCCGCCCGTACTCCAGGGCGGTGGCCAGGTCGAAGCGGCCGTTGACGTCGACGGCCAGCCGTGAGCCGTCGCCGCCCAGCACCTCGACGACGGCCTCGATGCGGCGCAGGTCCTCGGCCAGGTCGGCGCCGCCGATCTTCATCTTGACGACGTCGTAGCCCAGGTCGAGGAAGCCGCGCATCTCGTCCTGCAGATCGGTGAGGGTCTTGCCGGGGGCGTAGTAGCCGCCGGCGGCGTAGACGAACACCGAGTCGTCGGGCCGGCCGTCGCCGTGGCGTTCCGACAGGTACCGGTACAGCGGCTTGCCCGCGATCTTGGCTGCCAGGTCGTACAGCGCCATGTCCACCACGCCGACCGCGACGGAGCGCTCGCCGTGGCCGCCGGGCTTCTCGTTGCGCATCATGACGTCCCATGCCCTGGCCGGGTCGAGTGCGCCCTGCTCGTCCAGGAGGCTGCCGGGCTCCGCGTCGAGCAGTCGGGGCAGGATGCGGCGGCGCAGGATCTCGCCGGCGCTGTAGCGGCCGTTGGAGTTGAAGCCGTAGCCGACCACGGGCTTCCCGTCGCGTACGACGTCACTCTCGATCGCGACGATAGAGCAGTCCATGGAGCTGAAGTCGATCCAGGCGTTGCGGATCGAGGAGCTGATCGGGACGGTGCCCTCGTGGACCTTGGTGATCTTCACTGGCCGCCTTTCTCATAACTTATAAGATGCATCGGCTGTTAGGCTGGGGCGAGCAGACAGGAGCTGTCAAGGGGTGCGGGGCGCCCGGGAAGGAACCGCAGGGGGCGATGGCAGGTCCGAACCAGTTCCTCAGCAAGAGCGATCTCGCCTACGCGGAACTCCGCGGCCAGATCCTCTCCGGCAGCCTCGCCGCCGGCTCGCGGCTCGCCCAGTACGACCTCGCCGAGTCGCTCAACATGAGCATCACACCGCTGCGCGAGGCGATCCGGCGCCTCAGCAGCGAGGGGCTGGTCACCGTCGAGACCCACCGCGACGTCCGCGTCTCCGCGATGAACTCCGACGAGGCCCGGCAGCTCTTCGAGGTCCGCCTCTCCCTGGACCCCACCGCGGCCGAACTCGCCGCGGCCCGGCGCACCGACGCGGACATCGCCGCCATGCGGGCCGCGGTCGGCAGCCTGCTCCCCGTGACGCGTCAGTGGGGTGAGGAAGCGCTCACGGCCCACCGGACCTTCCATCAGACCGTGTACCGGGCCTCGCACAACGACGTCCTCATCCGCCTGCTCGACGACCTCTGGGACAAGTCCGACCGCTACCGCCGGCTCGGCCTCGAACTGCCGCCCGGAGACGAGCCGCGCACCCGCGACCTCGAAGAACACCACCGCCTGGTCGAGCTCATCGTGAACCGCGAGGCGGACCGGGCCGCCCGGCTCATGCGCGACCACATCTCCCACAGCCTGACGGCCAGCGCGATCAGCGCACTCGAGGACCGCGAGGGCCGGCAGGACCCGGACGCGTGACGGTACCGGCCGGCGGCCGAAGAAGACCTTCAAGGTGACCGCAGATCCCCGAAACCGCCGAGCCAGACCTCGTCGCAGCCGCACGCGAGAGCGGCAGCCTCACGTGCCGACGCCGATCGACCTGCCCGCCCGGCCCGAGCCGCCCGTCTCCGACGACGGCTCACTGCTCGCGACGGCCGCCGTCCGGCGGATCCGCGCGACGCGTCCGGACCTGATCGTCCGCAACGGCGACATCACCGACCGCGGCTTGCCGCAGGCTCTCGCGCCGGCCCGGCAGGTGCGACGGCTCCCGGCCAACGGGGCGAGGTCGCACCCGGCGTCGGTGGCACCCGGTTCATCCTGCTCGCCAGCTCCCTCGGGACGCTGCGCGGGACGGCGTGGGACCAGCTCCCGATGATGCAGCAGGCCCTCGCCGGCGTCAGGAAGGGCCGGTCGGTGGGCAACGTCATGGTGTTCGGCTCGGCACTGCCGTGTCGCCCCCCGCGCCCGTCAGTTGACCCGTTCGATCCAGTCGCTGCCGCCCAGCGGGTAGTCGTAGCCGGGACGGCCGACGTCCGCGCTGGTACGGAACGGGGTGCCGCCGTTGTCGATGTGGACGGTGCCGCGGCGGCCGCCGCTGGACCAGTCCAGGGTGAGGTCCCAGCGGACGTCGTGCGCCCGGGTGCGGGCGGTGACGTAGAAGACCTCCGGGTCGGACTCGCTGACCTTGTACGGGAAGTCGCGCTGGCCGTTCTTGACGGTGACCGTGGGGCTGCCGTTGTCCAGGTCGATGTCGAACGACTTGGTGCCGACGCCGCCGCCGCAGCCGACCCCCATCGCGTAGTCGTTCCAGGCGAGCGGCGCGCCCTTGGCGACAACGCGTACGTGCAGCGCCTCCAGGACGACGGTGTCCGCGCCGGTGCCCTGGACGGTGAGCGCGACCCGCTGTTCGCCCGAGGAGACCGCACCGTACGCGGCGGCCCAGCGCGGCGCGTCCTGCTCGCTCGCGGGCGGGCCGACCTGCTCGGGTTCGCTGTCGACGAGGAAGTGCTGGCTGCACGGGTCGTCGTAGACGTAGGGGCGGGTGCCGACGGCGAGCGGGGTGGCGCCGCTGCCGGTGCCGCTTCCGCTGCCGCCGGTGGGCCCGGCCGCCGCGCCCTGCTTGCCACTGCCCGGCGAGGCACCGGACCCGGTGGCGGAGGCGGCGGCCGATGCGGACGGTGTGCGGCTCCGCCCGCTCGAGGACGGGGCGGTGGTCGGCTTCTCGGTATCGGCCGTGCCGCTGACCGCGGTCGCGCCGGCCGCGTGTTCGTCCCGCGTGTCGTCCCCGCCTCCGCCCGACAGCGGACGCACGACGAGCACGACGGCTCCCAGTACGGCGGCCGCCGCGGCGGCGGCGATCAGCGCGGTACGACGACGCTGCGTCCGCGCGGGCCCGCGCGCCGCCCCGACGACCACCGGATCACCGGGCTCACCCGGCTGGGCGTCCTCGTCCCGTCCCTCCGATGCCGCGGCGGAGGCGGCCGCTGTTGTTGCCGGTGCTGCCTCCTGGGGCCCCTCCTTCGCCGGGGAGGGATCGGCGGTGGTGCCGCCCGCCGCCGCTCGCGTCGCCGCCGCCTGGTCCGCCCTGCGCCCCCGTGCCGCGTCCGCGAGGATCCAGCGCCGGTGCAGTTCCACGAGTTCCTGCGGCGTCGCCCGGCACACCCGTGCGAGACGTTCCACCGGCGCGTACTCGTTCGGGACCGCGGTGCCGTTGCAGTAGCGGTGCAGCGTCGACGTGCTCATGTGCAGCCGCTTGGCCAGCGCCCCGTAACTCAGTCCCGAGCGGTCCTTGAGCTCCCGCAGCAGCGTCGCGAACTCCTCCGTCTCCCCCACCCCTGCCGCCCCTGACACCCGTTTCTCCCTCTCCCCGCGTCCCCGTTCGAGCGTTCCAGGGGAACTATATTCAGGGCGGGACGAGGCCGGCTGCGCAGTGCCACACGCGGTCTCAGCTGTGCTGCCCGACGGGGATGAAGTTGGCGTATTCCTCGATGCGGCTGATCAGGTTGTCGTCGTCGAACCGGAAGTAGACCGCGGCATGCACCTCGCCGCGCACACCGTTCTTCGTGGCCACGTGCACGACATGCTGCTGGAGGACTTCGCCGGGCCGGGAGAGCTGACGGGTGATGTCGTAGCGCATCGACTCGATGGTGTCGATCTGCCCCCTCATCCCCTCGATGTTCTCCTCGATGCTCTGCTCGCCCTTGCCGTCGTTGTGCCAGACGGTCGTGGTGTCGGCGCACAGGGCGCGGGCGGTGTCCCAGTCGGCCCTCTCCAGTGCGCGGAGGTAGGTGACGGCCTTGTCCTCGAGGTCCTGGGTCATGGTGGTGCTTCTTCCTGTGTGTGCGGGCGGTCGGCAGGGGGCGGGGTGGGTCACTTGTGGCCGGCCGGGCCGTGGATCAGGGCGCGTTCGCCCGCCTCGACGCGCAGGGGCAGATGGTTGCCGGGAGGCGACAGGGGACAGACGAAGACGGCCGGGTTCAGGTGGTGGTGGGAGAGCGTCGCCTGGTTGAAGTCGACCGGCACCGTGCTCCCGGGCTCCAGCAGGGGCAGCACGAGCCAGCGGCCGATCTCGGGTGTCTCGTTGCCGTTGGTCTCGTCCGTGAAGACCACGAGCCGCTGGCCGGGGAAGTCCTGTAGGACGGCCAGCACGTGTGCGGTGCCGTCGATGGTCACGACCAGGTCGACCGGGGCCAGGACGGCCTCGGTGCTGCGCGGTGTGGTCAGCCGCCCCACCTCGATACGGCGGCCCTCGGGAGCTGCCCGGTAGGTGCCTTCGAACACCCAGGACGGGTCGTAGGGAAAGGTGTCGATACCGCTGAGGCCGGAGCGCTCGACGGCCCCGTGGTCCATGACCACCAGGCCGTAGGAGCCGTCGGCGCCACCGGCGAAGCCGACGCGGTCGTCGGGGAACTCCAGCGCGCGGCCGGAGGGCACTTCGGCCGTTCCGTCGACCGTCGTTCCGTCGATCGTCACGCCGTCCGCAGCCGTGGCTGTCACGGTCAGGGCGCCGGCTTCGTCGGTACTCCACTCGCCTGGGACGCCGGGGAGGGTGTGGGGGTCGCGGCCGGTGATCTTCCCCTTGGCGACGACCTTGGCCTTGCCGTTCGCCCCGGCGACCTCTTCCCATCGGCCCGCGCGCCACGCGAGGTACTCGGCGGGCGCACCGTGTGCGGCGCTGCTGTCTGTCGCGGCCTGCCGGCCCGAGGGGGACTGAGGTGCAGTCACAGGAATGCTCCTTTTCCGGGGGCCGCGCGCACCGGGGGCACTGCTCGACCCGGGCAGCGCACGCCCGTAAAGCATCAGAGTTTGCGCGTGAAGCAAGAAGGAGGTGCTGCCGGACGAGCAAGCCGCTTCAAGCAACCTGCTTGGCCGCTGGGTCAGTTACGGCGTGCGGCCCAGACGGAGCGTTCGGTGCGTACCGAGAGATCGTCGCGGCGCAGGATGCTGTGGGGGCTGTCCGTGTCGAGCAGCCGGTCGAGCGCGGCGAGGTCTTCGGCCGAGAGCTCTTCGGCGGCGGCCCCGCGGATGCGCTGCAGGGTGCCGAGGGCGTAGCGGCCGATGGTTTCGCTGCGGGAGCCGTCGATGTTCACGGCGATGGTGCGTTCGCCGTCGAGGGTGAACCCGGCGGCGGTCAGCATCGGCCCCCAGTCGGCGCCGCGATGGGGCACATGTTCCGCGTGGAAGCGGTCGGTCGCGGCGTGGCAGCGGTCTTCCAGGCCGGGCCGGTCAGCCGGGGCGTTCTGGGGCAGGAAGCGGGGGAAACCCGCCAGCTCGACGACGGCGAACAGACCGCCGGGTGCGAGCAGGTCGTGGACGGTGCGCAGGGCGCGGTCGGGGTGGGCCATGTGGTGCATCGAGGCGGAGGCCCAGACCAGGTCCGGCGTGCCGAGGTCGGGCCAGTCGGCGGCGTCGAGGTCGGCCTGCACGGTGTGCACGCGCTCGGCCACGCCCCGGGCGCCCGCCTTCTCCCGCAGCCGCTGAAGATGTCCGGGCGAGGCGTCGACAGCGATGACCTGTGCTTCGGGGAATCGGTCGAGAAGGGCGAAGGTGCCCGTTCCCGTGCCGCAGCCCAGGTCCACGATCCGGCGCGGGCCTGACTCCAGGGGCAGCCATGCGGTGATGGCGGCGAGGTGTTCGGCGAGGACTTCCGCGTCCAGATCGAGGATCTCCACCTGTCCGGCGCCGTCACTGTGCGGGTGGTGGCCGTCGTGGGGGGTGTGCGGGTGTGCGTGGGTCATGCCGTCACGGTACGGCGCATATGCGCGCACAGCACAACGTCTCCCGGAAAACGCAAGATGTTGCCGCGTGGCGGTGCCGGACGCGCAAGCCGCACCCGCGCCGGGCGGCTTGTGCCGTCGCTCTCAGGCGCCCTGGATGTCACCGTCGCCGTTGCCGGTGTCGCGCTGGTGGCCGCGGCGAGCGTCGCGGTCGAAGATGCCCAGGATCTCGCACGGTCCCCCCTCGACACCGATGGCGTGCGGCATCATGGTCGGGAACTCGGCGGCCTGGTTGGTCCGGATGCGGAAGCGCCGGTGGCCCAGCATGAGGACCGCGGTGCCGGACAGCACGACGAGCCATTCCCGGCCCGGGTGGGCACGCATGCGGGCGGGGTTGTCCGGCGGCGGCTCGGTCAGCCGCTGACGCATCACGCTCATGCCGGGTTCGGCCTTTATGGCCCAGCGCAGCCGGCCATGGGTGCCGTCGATCATCGGGCTGGTGACGACGTCGTCGGCGGCGGTCTCCACCAGCTGGTCGAGGGTGGTCTCCAGGGCGCGGGCCAGGGTGACGAGCTGGTCCAGGGCGAGGCGGCGCTGGCCGTTCTCGATGCGGCTCAGCGAGGACTGACTGAGGTTGGCGCGGGTGGCCAGCTCTTCCAGGGACCAGCCCTGCGCGACCCGCAGGGCGCGGATGCGTTTGCGTACGAGGCCGTCCAGCTCTCCAGTTTCTTGCGTCATGAGCAACATTGTATGCCGTGGATGCAAGACGGGGTTAGCGTCGTGTGCACAAGGCCCGGAACGACCGGGGCCACGCACGACGAGAGGAGCGCGACATGTCGGTGCGGACTTCCGCCTACGCGAGCGACCCACTGCCCGCCGGGACCGTGGACGTCGTGGTGATCGGCGGCGGCAGCGCGGGCTTGAACGGTGCGCTGATGCTCGCCCGCTCCCGGCGCACGGTGGTCGTGCTCGACAGCGGCACCCCGCGCAACGCGCCCGCCGAGGCCATGCACGGCTTCATCGTGCTGGACGGCACCCCGCCCGCCGAGCTCTTGGCGCGGGGCCGGGAGCAGGTGCGCCGGTACGGGGGCCGGGTCGTCTTCGGCGAGGTGGCCTCGGCCGAGCCCGCCGCCCCGTCGGCCGACGGTGATCTGCGTTTCCGCGTCACCCTGGCCGACGGCCGGACGGTGACGGCCCGACGGGTGCTGGTGGCCACCGGGCTGCGCGACGTGCTGCCCGACGTCCCGGGTCTCGCTGAGCATTGGGGGCATGGTGTGGTGCACTGCCCGTACTGCCACGGCTGGGAGGTGCGCGACGAGCCCATCGGCGTCCTCGCCACCGGCCCCGGCTCGCTCCACCACGCCCTGCTGTTCCGCCAACTGACCGACGACCTCGTCTACTTCACCCGCGGCACCGAGCTCGACGCCGACACGCGAGCGCGCTTCGCCGCCCGCGCCATCCGCGTCGTCGACACATCGGTGCGGGACGTGGTGAACGGCGAGGACGGCGCTGTCGCGGGCGTCCGCCTGGCCGACGGCACGTTCGTGGCCCGCCGCGTCCTGGCGGTCGCCACGCGGATGCTGGCCCGCACCGAGGGCCTGGACGGCCTGAAACTGCCGATGGAGGACCTGCCCGACGGCATGGGCCGCCGCTTCGCCTCCGGCATGGCCGGCACCACCGAGGTTCCGGGTGTGTGGGTGGCCGGCAACGCCACCGACCTGACCGCCCAGGTCGGTGCCTCCGCCGCGGCCGGCGCGCTGGCCGGATCCCACATCAACGCCCAACTGGCCGTGGCGGACACCGACGCGGCACTTGCCGCCGCCCGGGGCGACACCACCACCGAATGACCTGACGTCCCGGCTTCATCCACTTCGGCGACCGGCCCTGCTCCGGCGCTGACTCCGCATGCCCTTTGTGAGAGGAATCCATGAGTACGAACCAGACTCCCCCGGTGACAGCCGCTGTGGGGAGCGGCGAGGGCGGCGCACCGGACGCGCGACAGCTGCGCTCCATCCTGACCGCCGTGTCCATCGCGCTGATGGCCGTCATCGCGTCGGTGTCCGGACTGAACGTCGCCCAGACCCATATGGCCGTCGAGTTCGGGGCCTCGCAGAACACCATCTTGTGGATCATCAACATCTACACCTTGGCGCTGGCCGCGCTGCTGCTGCCGCTCGGCGCCGTCGGTGACCGCTTGGGCCGCAAGCCCATGCTGATCGCCGGCCTTGGCTTCTTCGGTGCCGCAAGCCTCGCGGCGGCGCTGGCGCCGACGGCCGAGGTGATGCTCGGCGCGCGCGTGGCCGCCGGAATCGGCGCCGCGATGATCATGCCGATCACGTTGGCGGTCATCACCTCCACCTTCCCCGAGGAGCAGCGCGGCAAGGCGATCGGCGTGTGGACCGGCGTCGCCGGAGGCGGTGGCATCCTGGGCATGTTCCTCTCCGCGCTCCTCGTCGACGTCGCGGACTGGCGCTGGCTGTTCGTCCTGCCCGTGGTCCTGGTCGTCGTGGCGCTGGCCATGACGCTGAAGTCGGTTCCCAACTCCCGCGAACGGTCCGTCCACTCCTTCGACACCGTCGGCGCGCTGGTGTCCACCGTCGCCGTGATCGGGCTCATCTTCGTCCTGCAAGAAGGTCCCGAGCGCGGCTGGACCGCGCCCGCGACTCTGCTCAGCCTCGCCGTCGGGCTCGTCGCTGCCATCGGCTTCGTGGCCTGGGAACTGCGTCTCCGGGACGCCTCACTGCTGGACGTGCGTCTGTTCCGCGAGCGCGGCCTGGCCGGCGGCTCCATCACGCTGCTGGTCGTCTTCGGCGTCCAGGCGGGCATCGCCGTGGTCCTCTTCCCCTTCTTCCAGGCCGTCCTCGGCTGGTCGGGACTGCTGTCCACGGTGGCGATGATGCCCATGGCCGTCATGATGATGATGACCTCCGGCCTCGCCCCCAAGCTGGCCACCCGCATCGGCTCCCGCTCGACCATGGCCGTGGGCATTGCGCTGGCCGGCGTCGGACTCGCCCTGATGGCCCTCTTCGTCTCCGTCGACGGCGGCTACCTGACCATCCTGCCCGGCATGCTCGCCATGGGCATCGGCATGGGACTGTCGATGACACCCTCCACCGAGGCCATCACCGGCTCCCTGCCGCGCGAGCAGCAGGGTGTCGCCTCCGCCCTCAACGACGTCACCCGTGAGTTCGGCACCGCCCTCGGAGTCGCCCTGCTCGGCGCGCTGCTGTCCGCCGGCTACCGCGACGCCATCGACGACCGCCTGAGCGGCATCCCCCAGGGGGCCGCGGACACCGCACGCGAAGGCATCGCCAACGCCGTTGAGGTGGCGGGCGGCACGGGCTCGCACGCGCGGGACCTGGTCCACGCCGCCCAGCAGTCCTTCGTCGACGGATGGCAGCAGGCCATGTGGGCGGGCGTCGCCGTCATGGGCGTCCTGTTCGTCTACATCGCCCTGCGCGGACCGAAGAACTCCGCCCCCGTCCCGGCCGACGACACCGAGACCGCCGAGCCCCTCGCTTCCTAATGCTGTCGTCAAGCGGCCGTAGTCACTGGAGGCGCGACTTGATAGCACCGTCGGTCACGGATCAGAGCCCACAGAACGTTGACACGTCGGCGGGCGAGAGCGAGCACGGCCTGGACGTGTTTCTTCCC
>NZ_PENI01000054.1 GCF_003688995.1 Streptomyces shenzhenensis
GGCAGTGGCTCGGGCACGGCCAGCGAGTGGTAGCGGACGGCGGTGAAGTCCTGCGGCAGGCCGCGGAACAGGTCGCGTCCGTCGTGCCGGACCATGGACAGATGCCCGTGCCGGGGCTGTGGCGCGGCCGTCACCCGGACGCCCTCCCCGAGCGCGATGCCCTGGTGGCCCAGGCAGACCCCGAGCACCGGGAGCGGGGACCGGGCGAGCACGGCGGAGGCGATGCCGAAGTCGCGCGGTTCGCCCGGGTGTCCGGGGCCGGGCGACACCACGACGTTGTCGAATTCCGCGAGATCCGGGATCCCGCCCGGGGCGTCATTGCGGATCACAACCGGTTCCGTGCCGTTGACCTCGGCAATCAGCTGGAACAGGTTGTACGTGTACGAGTCGTAATTGTCGATGAGCAGGGTCTTCACCCGCCCACCTCCCTTGGTTCGCGGCGGACTTATGCGGTCCGTCTTTTATGCCGTCCACGAAATGCCTGGAGTGGCGGATACAGCCATTTCTTGAGGAAACGCTGGAGCCGCGGCATGAGAATCCAGGTGACGAGAGCCGTTACACACAGGCACAACAGGAACGTGCGGACGAGCGGATTGAGACCGTCAAGATAGGGAAGAATTATCAGATTGAACAGGAGTACCGGCGGAAAGACCGCGCTCATGTTCACGAACCACAGCTTCCATTTCGCCGGCGGAGTGAGTGTCTTCGGCGCAGCGGTCTGTGAGTCGAACCACACCTTGGAGCCCCGGACGCTCCGGCGTCCGGTCTGCCGGGCGAAGTCTGCGGCCCGGATGTCCCACTGGGCCCGGGCGGCGGAATCCTCCCAGGCCCGGGCCGTTCCTTCGCTGGCGAAGCGATAGACGACATGCCACTCCGCCTCTCGGTCGACGAGGACGCCACCGCCCATGAAGCCCGGCTGCTGAGCGCTCGCGTTCAGCATCGACCACCCCCACGAATGGAAGTCGGGTTCGCGACCCGACGCCACGTGATAGGCCACGGTGATGGTGACGGGATTACTGCTCACGGGGACAGGTACGCGGCATCTTCACGGCACGTTCAAATCTTCAACGAAGTTTTTTCGATAGCCCGAATCGTGACTTTTTATCAGGCTTTCGACTGCCTTGGGGTGCTCTGTCGAGACCTGCTCCGGGTAAGTTCCCCCAATTTCTTGGAAGCGCTTGCAGGCTCGACTTGAATTGCTGCATGATCGCTCCCCCGACCGGAGGAGGATCATGTCCAGGTACGACTGGGATATACGGAACGAGGGAATCGACAGGGCTCGTTCGGTGATCGAGAAGGCGCGGAAAGAAGTGACGGCGCACTCGATTTACCAGCGCATCGACACCCGCGAGAACATGGCGACGTTCATGGCGCACCACGTCTTCGCGGTATGGGACTTCATGTCCTTGCTCAAGTCCCTGCAACGTGAACTGACCTGTGTCGACGTCCCCTGGGTACCGCGCGGCTCGGAAGTCGGCCGACGGCTCATCAACGACATCGTGCTGGTCGAGGAGAGCGACGAACTGAACGGCGGATTCACCAGTCACTTCGAGCTGTACCGCGCCGGCATGATCGAGGCCGGGGCCGACACGACCCGGATCGACGCGTTCCTCGCCCTGCTGATCGAGGGCCACGGCGTGCCGGCGGCGCTGCGCGGCGCCCAAGTTCCCTCACCCGCCTCAGAGTTCGTGCAAACAACCTTCGGGATCATCGAGGACCGCCCGCTGCACTGCCGGGCCGCGGCCTTCGCCTTCTCCCGCGAGGACCTGATCCCCGACATGTTCGACCAGGTGATCAAGAAGGAGGGCACGGAACGCTTCCCGCTGTTCTGCGACTACCTCGCCCGTCACATCGAGGTGGACGGCGAGGAGCACACTCCCATGGCCATGCAGATGGTCGCCGACCTCTGCGGCACGGACGACACTCGCTGGGAGGAGGCGGCGGAAACGGCGACGCTCGCCCTGGAGGCACGGTCGCTGCTGTGGGACGGGATTCTGAAGGCCCTGGAGTGAACTCTGGGATCCTCCTCTCACGCCGTCGCCGACGCGGCGGAGAGACGTCGGCGGGACGACTCTCACCCGCGCGTCAGGGCGTACCGCTCGGGCCGACCGACTGCACGACATGGCGGCCGCCGGCGTCTTTGCCGGACAGCTCGCTCCGTCCCGCCGGTCCCGACTCCGGCCGGGCGAGGTCCTGTTCGAGGGCGTCCAGTGCCCGGCGGGCCGCGGCGACGCGCTCCAGCAGCAGCCGGCGGTCCTCGTCCTCCACTGCCCCTGGACGTTGATGCGCGGGCTCGTCCCGCTCCGTGGCGCGTGCGTCGTCCAGGGAGGTGAGGACCACCCCGATCAGGACGTTGACCAGGACGAACGAGGCCAGCAGCACGTACGAGGCGTAGTACAGCAGGCTCCAGCGGGAGATCTCCAGGCCCGTGTGGACGGCGTCACCGAAGCCGTCCAGGGTCATCAGCAGGAACAGCGTGAGGACCGCGCGGCCGATCGAGCCGTAGTGCTCGGGGTCGTGGCGGCCGAAGAAGACCCAGCCGGCCATCGCGTAGACGTACAGCACAAGACCACCGACGAGCAGGAAACTCAGCGTGCCGGGCAGGCTGCGGGCCACGGCGACCAGGACGACCCGCAGTTGGGGCAGGAAGCGGGCGGCGCGCAGGACGCGGGCCAGGCGCAGCAGTCGAGCACCGTATCGAGGCCTCAAAACGAGATCACCGAGTGACCGTCAATACACCACTCCAGCGGACGTGACCCTTGCTCTCACCGCTGTCCGCCCACTGATGCGGCACGCGAACCCAGTGCAGTTGCCTCGGGACTGATCGCGGCGGTGCTCCGAACGAGGAGGACACCTCATCGACCGAGAATTGATCGAACCGGAGCACACGGCCCGGCTCAGGTCAGCATCTCGTTCGCGAAGCGGACGACGGGTGGCGCCGTCCTTCCTACTGCGCGCCCTCGACCCGCCCAGCAGCCTGCTCGACGTTCGCGTCCGACGCCGTGTCCCGGGACAACGGCGTACGGCCGCCGGGGATGAGCGTCGCCAACAGGAAGGCGACCGTCGCGGCGCCGGCGCCCAGGACGAGGACGACACGCAAGCCGTTCTCCGTCGGCAGGGGCACGCCATGGAAGTCGGTGGTCATATGAGCCAGGATCAACCCGGCGACCGCGCTGGAGACGGTTGTACCGACGGCACGCATCAGGGCGTTGAACCCGTTGGCGGCCGCCGTTTCCGAGACTGCCACCGCTCCCATGATCAGTGTGGGCAACGCGCCGTAGGCGAAGCTCACACCGGTCGCGATGACGCTGGTGGCGAAGATGACCTCCCAGACACCGGACATCATCACCATGGTCAGCAGATAGCCTGCCGCCACGATCCCCGAGCCGGTCATGAGGGTCACCTTGGCCCCCTTGGCCTTCGTGATGCGGGCGCCGAACGGGGACACGGCCATCATGACCAGACCCTGCGGGGCCATGACGAGTCCGGTGACGACCAGGGACTTACCCAGGCCGTAGCCCGTCGCCTCGGGCATCTGGAGCAGAGACGGCAGTACCAGGTTCATGGAGAACAGGGCGACGCCGAGGGCCAGCGCGGCGAGGTTGGTGAACAGCACCTGGGGACGTGCTGTGGTGCGCAGGTCCAACATCGGTTGTGGGGCTCGGAGTTCGTACCAGCCCCAGAGCGGGAGCACGATGACGGCCGCGGCGAAGAGGCTGAGCACGGTGCCACTCCCCCACCCCCAGTCGGCGCCCTTCGACACGGCGAGCAGCAGACAGATCAGGCCCACGGCCATACCGGCCGCACCGGTCAGGTCGAAACGTCCGCCGGTACGGGTCCCGGACTCGGGCGCCATGACCAGGACCAGTGCGAAAGCCCCGGCACCGAGGGCGGCGGCGACCCAGAACAGCACGTGCCAGTCGAAGTTGTCGGCTATGACCGCCGCCGCGGGCAGCCCCAGTGCCCCGCCGACACCGAGCGAGCCGAGCATCACGGCGGTCGCCGCAGGCAGCTTCTCGGCGGGCAGCAGGTCCCGCATGACGCTCACGCCCAGCGGGACCACACCAGTCGCCAGGCCCTGCAGTACCCGGCCGACGAGCAGCGGCGCGAGAGACTCGCTGATCGCGCAGACGACCGAGCCAACCACCATCAGGGCCACGCCCAGCAGCAGCATCCGCCGCTTGCCGTGCATGTCGCCGAGCCGCCCCATGACCGGGGTGGCGACGGCCCCGCACAGCAGCGTGGCTGTGAGGGCCCATGCCGTGTCCGAGGCCTTGGCATCCAGCAGTTGCGGCAGCAGGGGAACTATCGGGATCACGAGCGTCTGCATCAGTGCGACCACGATCCCGGCGAACGCCAGGACCGCCACGACTGCACCCGGTCGTTGGGACGGGGTCGCGTTCCCGGTGGCCGGGGAATGGGCTTCGGACATGATTGGAACCTCCGTATGTGGGGGTACGGGTGGAGGAACGTCGCTACGGGGTGCGGAGCCCTGGAAGGCGGGGAACCAGGGGGGAGGGCGGGCAAGGCCGCCCTGCCTCAGAGCGCGGCGTGCGCCAGCGCGTCGTGCCAGGAAGTCCGGGCGGCGATGGCCTGCCGCCACGAACGGAGTGCCTTGGGCGGCATGCCGACTGCGAGCACACCGGTCAGCCGGTCTCCGGTGCGGTAGACGGCGGCGAACCGGCGCTCGGCCGGATCGCCGTCCACGACCAGGACCTCGTCGTGGCCGCGCAGGTAGCCGTATGCCTGGATCCGCATGTCGTACTGATCGGACCAGAAGTACGGAACCGGGGAGAACGCCTTGTCGGCCTCGGGCCGCAGCAGATTGCGCGCGGCAGCCACGCCCTGTTCGGACGCGTTGGTCCGGTGCTCGATGCGCATCGTCGTGCCGAACAGCGGGTTGTACCAGCGCGCCAC
The DNA here is from genome assembly GCF_003688995.1 of Streptomyces shenzhenensis. GTDB lineage: Bacteria > Actinomycetota > Actinomycetes > Streptomycetales > Streptomycetaceae > Streptomyces > Streptomyces shenzhenensis_A. The sequence goes on from NZ_PENI01000054.1 coordinate 4,918, forward strand.
GTCCCCCGCGGCGAACACACCCCTCGCGACCTCCAGGTACTGGTCACAGATGACGCCGTCGCCCAACGGCAGTCCGCTGTCGGCGAGCCATTCGGTGTTGGGCAGCGAGCCGATCGCGATCAGCACCTCGTCCGCGTCGACCAGTTCGCCGCTCGCCAGCCGCACACCGTCCTTGGTCACGGCGTCGACGGCGACGCCGGTGCGCAACGCGACACCGTGGTCGACGTGGGCTCGCGACAGCACATGCCCGACCTTCGCGCCCACCGCGTGGGCCAGCGGTACAGGGGCCGGTTCCAGCAGGACGACCTCCACGCCGAGTGTGCGGGCCACGGCTGCGGCTTCGGCACCCAGGAAACCGGCTCCGACCACGACCAGCCGGCTTGTCGGCTTCAGCTGTTCCCGCAGGGCGAGCGCGTCGTCGAGTGTGCGCAGTACATGGGCTCCGGAATCGCCGGAAAGCCGCTTCGGCCGTACGCCGGTGGCGATGACGAGCCCGTCGTACGGCACGGCCGTACCGTCCGAGAGCCGGACGACGCAGCTCACAGGGTCGAGTCCGGTGGCCGCGACTCCGAGACGGAGGTCGAGGCCCAGTGCATCGATGTCATCCGCCGTGCGCAGGGCCAGGGCGTCGACGTCCCACTCCCTGGCGAGGATCTGCTTGGACAGCGGTGGTCGGTCGTAGGGCAGGTGGGGCTCCTCGCCGACCAGGGTCAGCGTGCCGTCGAAGCCATCCCGGCGCAACGTCTCGACAGCCGCGAGCCCTGCTGCCGAGGCTCCGACGACGACGATCCTCTTCATCCTTCGGCTCATTCTTCGACCAGGCGGATCGCCGCGGCGGGACAGATCGCGACGGCCTCACGGACGCCGTCGAGGAGTTCTGCGCCGGGGTGCTCGTCCAGTACCACGGCGACCCCGTCCTCGTCCCGTTGGTCGAAGACGTCGGGGGCGGCCATCACGCACTGGCCTGCCGCGACACACTTCGGTTCATCCAGTTCCACGCGCATGGTTGGTCCTCGTTCTTCCTTGGATCTGCTTCGGTTCTTGTGTGGTGGGTCGGGTGGGCGGCAACCGGCTACCAGGCGACGGGCAGCACGTACACCCCGTAGGTGGCCGTGTCGTGCCGGAAGCGCACGTCCTGCAGCGGAACTGCTAGGCGCAGATCCGGCAGCCGGCGCAGCAGGGCGGGCAGGGCCTCCTGGAGTTCCACGCGCGCGAGGGACTGGCCGAGACACTGATGCACGCCGTATCCGAAGGCCAGGTGTCCTCGGGTGTCCCGGCCGACGTCCAGGGTGTCGGCGGCCTCGAAGACCGTGTCACGGTTCGCGGAGGGGACACTGACGGTCAGCATCTGCCCTTCTCGGACGAGCTGACCGCCTATGACCAGGTCCTCGGTGGCGACGCGAAACACGAGGTCCTGTGAGATCGACAGGTAGCGCAGCAGTTCCTCGACGGCCCGGGCCACCACCCGGGGATCGTCGGTTTCCCGGATGCGGTCGGCCTGTTGGGGGTTCCGCAACAGGGCAAGTGTTCCCAGGGCTATCAGGTTGGCCGTGGTGTCATGGCCGGCATGCAGGATGACCAGGCTGTTCATAGCCACCTCGCGAGCGGTGAACTCCCCGGTGGCAACCCGCTCCTTCATCAGCCTGCTGATCAGGTCGTCGCCGGGCTCGGTTTCCTTGCGTTCGACCAGGCCGACGAGGTACTGGAACAGCTCGCGGTGCGCGGTCTTCTTGTCCTCTGGTGAGGCCCCCGTGAACTGGAGCGTCGCACTGCGTGTCTGGAAGAAGGCACGGTCGCCGTAGGGCACTCCGAGCAGCAGGGAGATTACCGTCGACGGAATGGGCTGGGCGAAGTGGTGGACGAGGTCTGCCGGCTGTCCCGCCTCGACCAGCTCCGAGAGGAACCGGTCAACCACCGACCGCACGTGCGGTCGCATCGTCTCCACCCGTTTCACGGTGAACTCGCCGGTGAGCGTGAGCCGGATGCGGGCGTGCTCGGGGTCGTCCATCCGAGGGAAGGCCTGTGGCTGCTCCGTCCGGTCGCTGTTCATCAGCTGGGGGTAGCGCCGACCGTCGGCGCTGATGCGCGGATCGCTCAGGATCTTCTTGACGTCGTCGTACCGGGTGACGGCCCAGGCCGTCCGCCCATTGGTCAGCCGGACCTCCCGCAGACCGCGGGCGCGCCGCCAGTCGGCCTGTTGGGTCGGCGGGTCGAAGGGGCAGCGCGGGGAACGGGCGCCGGGGAAGTCAGGCGGATCGGTGATGTGATGACGGTCGGTATTGCCGGTCGTCGTGCTCATGAACACTCCTGTGGGGGGAGGAGAGTTGGCAGCGGACAGACGGGTGCCGGTCCGCTCGGGCCAGGGATTGGGGCGAGCCGCAGCGGACCCTGCCGTGGCCTGCTCGGCTCAGGCAGGGTGCCTAGCCGCCCAGAGGCCGGTCGGCAGCCGCGGCGACGGCGCGCAGCAGGTGGGCTATCTCCACGCCGGGATCGGCGGGCACAAGGCAGTCCGTCTCGTCGCGGATCGCGCCGAGATGATCGCGTACGTCCTCTGCGGACAGGGCCGCGTTGTAGTAGCCCCGGGTCCGGCCGACGAAGAACCGGGCGACCTGGCCACCGCCCGCGGTGTACACCTCGCCGGACACCTGGCATTCCTCGTGTGCGAGATAGGCCATCACGGGTGTGACGAGGGCGGGGTCGAGACGACGGGTGATGGCGTTCATCATCTCCAGGGCGGCGGGATCGAGGGGACGGCCGTTGGTGCCGACGCTCTGCGCGTCCGCCATGGAGCCAGCGAGCATGCGGGTGGCGGCGATCGGCGCGACGGCGTTGACCTTGATGCCGAGTTCGGCGCCCTCGACGGCGAGCGTCCGGGTGAGGCCGACCACGCCGGCCTTGGCGGCGGCGTAGTTGCTCTTGCGGGCCGACCCGAGGAGGCCCGCTGCCGAGGTGGTGTTGACCACTCGGCCGTACCCCTGTTCCCGCATGACGGACCAGGCGGGGAGGGTGACATGGAAGGCCCCGCCGAGGTGCACGTCGAGGACCGCGCCGAACTGGTCCGGGGTCATCTCGTCGAAGGGCTGGTCACGCAGGATGCCGGCGTTGTTGACCACGATGTCGACCTGTCCGAAGGCGTCGAGAGCGGTCCGGACGACGGCCCGCCCGCCTTCGGAAGTGGCCACGCTGTGGGTGTCGGCGACCGCCTCGCCGCCACTGTCACGGATCGCCTTCACGACAGCTGCGGCCGGGCCGTCGTCCGTGCCCTCCCCCGCCATGGAGCCGCCGATGTCGTTGACGACGACACGGGCTCCTCGTGATGCCAGGAAGGTCGCGTACTCCCGGCCGAGACCGCCCCCCGCGCCGGTGACGATCGCGACTCTGCCGTGGAATTCGAGCTCTGCCATGTCGACTCCCGGGTGATGAGCATCGGTACTGTGCGGAGCTGGGCGAAAGGCCCGCGTTGCTGGTGGGGACGCCTCTGTGTCACCAGGCCACGGGAAGCTCGTGGACGCCGTAGATGCTCATGTCGTTGCGGAACCTGATCTCGCTGAGGGGCACGGCGAGGCGCAGGCCGGGCAGCCGCCGCAGCAGGGTGGGCAGGGCGATCTCGAGTTCGGCGCGGGCGAGGACCTGGCCCAGGCACTGGTGAACGCCGTGCCCGAAGGCCATGTGACCGCGGGTGTCCCGGTCGATGTCGAGACGGTCGGGGTCGTCGTAGAACGCGGGATCGCGGTTGGCCGCCGGGAGGTTCATGACGAGGAGCTCGCCGGGGCGTACGAGTTGACCGCCGATCTCGATGTCCTCCGTGGCCACCCGGGCGACCAGGCTGTGCACGATCGAGAGATGGCGCAGGAGTTCCTCGACCGCTCCCGAGATCACCTTCGGATCGTCCGTGTCCCGGATCCGGGCGAGCGTGTCCGGGAGTCCCAGCAGCGCCAGCGTGCCCAGGGCGATCATGTTCGCGGTGGTCTCGTGCCCGGCGTTCAGCAGGATGAAGCCGTTCATTGCCAGGGTCTCGCGGTTCAGCTCGCCCGGTTCGACGTACTCCCTCAGGACACGGCTGATCATGGCGTCGTCCGGTTCGTGCTCCTTCTTCCCGATCAGGTCAAGCAGGTAGGCGAAGATCGTCGCGTTGGCCTTCAGCTTCTCCTCGACGGTGGTGGTACGGCTCATCAGGACGGAAGTGATGTCCTGGAAGAAGGCGTGATCGGAGTAGGGCACGCCGAGCAGCAGCGAGATGACCATGGAGGGGATGGGGAGGGCGTACGCCTGGACCAGGTCCGCCGCATCGCCGGAGGCCACCATCTCGTCGATGAATGTGTTCGCCATCTTCTCGATCTCGGGGCGAAGCGCCTGGACGCGTTTGACGGTGAAGTCCTTGGTCAGCATGCGACGCAGCCGGGCATGCTCGGGATCGTCCATCCGCGGGAAGACCGTGACGCCGGGGCCGTGGCTGCCCTGCTGCATCTCCACCTCGGCGCTGATCCGCGGGTCCGTCATAGCGACCCGGACGTCTTCGTGCCTGCTCACGGCCCAGGCAGGCAGGCCGTTCCAGTTGACGCGACGCAGTCCGTCCGTCCTGCGCCACTCCTGGTAGACGGGGGCGGGGTCGAGGGGGCAGCGCGCATCCCGGTCGCCGGGGAACACCGGCAGGCCGGTGACGTCGCTGTGCTGGGGTTTGGTGGTCATGAAGCCTCCTGGTGCGATGTGGGGAGACAAAGAGGCGTCGGCACGAACGCGGCCGCTGGTGCTTTCGCCGCCTCGACGGGCACTGCGAACACCAACTGGCAGCCAGCTGCCAATTACATGGTCACCGTAGCGCATCTGACAGTCAACTGTCTCTTGCTACTCTTTCCCCGTGGTCATGAATCCCGAGCGCCTCCTACGAGCCGACGCGGCCCGCAACGCCGAGCGCATCCTGCGCGCTGCGCGCACCGTGTTCGCCGAGAGCGGCCCCGACGCCCAACTCGAGGAGATCGCCCGCCACGCCGGGGTCGGGATCAGGACTCTCTACCGGCGCTTCGCCCACAAGGGAGACCTCGCCCGAGGCGCCCTGGAGCAGGCCATCGACGAGGACATCGCGCCGGCGATCGAGCACTCCCTGCACGACGACGACCCCCTGCACGCGCTGACTTCCGTGATGGAGGCCGCGATGGTGATGGCCGCCAGGGAGCGCAACACCCTGGCCGCGGCAAGGAACGCCGGCACCCTCACCTCCGAGGTCATCGGCCCGTACTACGAGTCACTGACACTGCTCGCCCGGAACGCACAGGAGGCCGGCCGCATCCGAGCCGACCTGGTCCCCGACGACCTGCCGAGGATCATGGCCATGCTGTTCAGCGTGCTCTGGAGCATGGACCAGGACAGCGACGGCTGGCGCCGCTATCTCTCCCTGGTCCTCGACGGCCTGGCCCCGGCCGCGGCGTCACCCCTCCCTGCGGCCGTCCCTCTGCGCAACTCGACGACACCCCATGACTGGCTGCTCTGACCCCTGGAACGGCAGAACGGTGCGCCGGCTTCTCGCCGGACGCGCCGTCAGCGGATCTCGCCCTGCCGGACTAGGGCACAGGCTCGCAGATGACCACGGGTATCTGCCGGTCCGTCCATGCCTGGTACCTGTCGAAGTCCGCGTACATCTCCACCAGTCGCGGCCAGAGCTCCTTCCGCTCTTCGGGATCGGCGGTACGGGCCCGCATCCGGCGCACCCGTCTGCGGATCTGAATACTGACCTCGGCTTCCACCTGGAGGTTGCGATACCACAAGGGGTTCTTCGGCAGCCCGCCCTGCGACGCCACCAGGATCACCCGCTCTCCGTCGACGAGTTGCAGCAGGGGCTGGGTCCGCGGCCGACCGCTCCTGCGCCCTGTTGTCGTCAGCAGGCAGACCGGCACTCCACGCGGGAAGGCGCTGCCGATTCTCCAGGTGCCGCCGATCCATCCACCCGTGGCGCGGTAGACAACAACGTTGAGCCGGGACGCCCACTTGATGATCCTGGGCACGATCGGCGCATCGAGACCGTCCGGCCGTTCGAATGAGGTACCTGAGATACGCGGGGTGTCGGTCATCCCGTCTCGACTCTCCCATCAGCGCTCGCTCGGGCACCGCCCTACGCCCATGCGCAGGGGCTCGCCGCCCCGGGTACGGCGGTCATGGTCATATGACGCACCGTCAGAATGTCGACAGTGAAACGGAGGGCGCCGAAGACCGCAAGGGCCGTGCCGCCTCGTGGTCCCACCGATGCCAGCTGCCCCCGCCCAGACCACGCACCCAAGTACGCGCGTCGCCGCCGTACAGCCCGGGCAACCCCCATCCCGGTTTGAACCGAATCGCATCGAGTCAATGCGCAATACGGGTTGTCCGGCCGACGGAACTCGGTGCGGCCGTCGCACCGCTGAGAAAATCCGCGAATTCCCGGATGCACCGTCAGGAATTCCCCAGAATTATCACCGCAGCACAGGGGGGGTTGGGAACTCCATGACCCATTTACCTTCAGCTTCGGACTGCCGAGACATTCCTGGTCATCGACGTTTCGCAGGAATTCCAAACACGTGGGTATCGGCATTCGCGGGCGCGGCGGCCCTGTCGCCCGCGCCACGTCTCCCCTCACACCTGTCTCACAGGAGGAGCACCACTAGTACCGTGGTACTAAGCCGCTGGTGCAATTGCGTCCCGCCGTGCCGAGAACGCACGGAAATTCGCTCCTAGCTTGAGACATGGGCCAGGCAGGCCCATTCGCACCAATGTCTTCCCTGCTGGGAGTAACACTGTGGCTACGTTCCTCTACCGGCTCGGCCGGTTCTCGTTCCGACGACGACGGCTCGTCCTGATGCTGTGGATCGTCGTTCTGGCCGCCGTCGGAATAGGGTCGATGAGCGTCAGTGGCAAGACCTCGGACGCATTCGCCCTCCCCGGTACCCAGTCGCAGCGGGCGATCGACCTCCTTGAGAAGGAGTTCCCGCAGGCTTCCGCCGGCGGCGCCACCGCCCGGGTGGTGTTCGAGGCGCCCGGTGGGCAGAAGCTGACCACCTCCGCAAACAAGTCGGAGGTGCAGTCCCTGGTCGCCGAGTTGCAGAAGGCTCCCCAGGTCGCGAGCGTCTCCGATCCGTTCGAAAGCCACCAGATCAGCAAGGACCACACCATCGGCTTCGCCGGTGTGACCTACAAAGTCCCGCAGGCGGACGTCAGCGCCGCCGCCGACCGGCTCAACGAGATCGCCGCCAAGGGTGAGGAAGCCGGCCTCCACGTGAGCCTCGGCGGCAACGCGGTGAAGGCCAAGGAGGCTAGCAAGGCAGCCGAGTTGATCGGTCTCGCCGTCGCCGCCGTGGCCCTGGTCATCACCTTCGGTTCACTGCTCGCGGCGGGGCTGCCCCTGCTGACCGCGGTCCTCGGTGTCGTCTCCGCCATCTTCTGCATCACCATCGCCACTTCGTTCTGGGATGTCGCCTCCACTGCGACCACGCTGGCCCTCATGCTCGGACTGGCCGTCGCCATCGACTACGCCCTGTTCATCGTCTCCCGCTACCGCAGCGAGATCCGCGAGGGCCGCGATCCGGAAGAAGCCGCGGGGCGTGCCCTAGGCGCCGCGGGCTCCGCCGTCGTCTTCGCCGGTCTGACCGTCGTCATCGCACTGGCGGGCCTGAGCGTCATCGGAATCCAGATGCTCACCTCCATGGGTCTGGCCTCCGCCTTCGCGGTAGTGATGGCCGTTGTCATCGCGCTCACCCTGCTGCCCGCTCTGCTCGGTTTCGCCGGGATGCGGATCACGAAGGGCAAGCTGCTCACGCGTCGGATGAAGGCCCAGGAACGCGGCGAGGGCGAGGCGATGGGCGTGCGCTGGGCCAAGCTCGTCACCGGCCACCCCGTCAAGACCCTCGTGCTCTCGGTGGCCGCCCTCGGGCTGCTCGCCATACCCGCGATGTCCCTGCGTCTGGCCCTGCCCGACGACAGCATGAAGGCGCCTGACAGCACCCAGCGAGTCGCCTACGACACCATCAGCAAGGGCTTCGGCCCCGGCTTCAACGGCCCGCTCACGGTGGTCGTCGACGCCCGTGACAGCCAAGCTCCGCAAGCCGCCGCCGATGACGCGACCGCCGCGCTCGCCAAGCTCGACGACGTCGCGTCCGTACGTCCTGCGGCCTTCAACCAGTCCGGTGACGTCGCCATCATCGGGGTCGTCCCGGAGAGCTCCCCCAGCAGCCAGGCGACCAAGGATCTGGTCTCCGTAATCCGTGACCAGAGCACCACCCTGCACAAGGACACCGGCGCCGAGCTCATGGTGACCGGTACGACCGCCGTCAACATCGACGTCAGCACCAAGCTCGGCCAGGCGATGGTGCCCTACCTCGCCATCGTGGTCGGCCTCGCGCTCGTCCTCCTGCTGCTCGTCTTCCGGTCCATCCTCGTTCCCCTCAAGGCCGCTCTCGGCTTCCTGCTCAGCGTGGCCGCCACTCTGGGCGTCCTCGTCGCGGTCTTCCAGTGGGGCTGGCTCGCCGACGTCTTCGGCGTCAGCCAGACCGGTCCCATCGTGAGCGTCCTGCCCATCCTGCTCATCGGCGTCGTCTTCGGACTCGCCATGGACTACGAGGTCTTCCTCGTCACCCGGATGCGCGAGGAGTACGTCCACGGGGCCGGGCCCACCGAGGCGGTCGTGGCGGGCTTCAAGCACGGAGCCCGTGTGGTAACCGCCGCGGCGATCATCATGATCTCGGTCTTTTCCGGGTTCCTTCTCGACGACACCGCGCTCATCAAGTCGATCGGTCTTGGCCTCGCCTCTGCCGTCCTCTTCGATGCGTTCGTCGTCCGGATGGCCATCATCCCGGCCGTCATGGCGCTCGTCGGCCACCGCGCCTGGTCCCTCCCCAAGTGGCTGGACCGGATCATGCCCAACGTCGACGTCGAGGGCGAGAAGCTGTACCAGAAGCTGGGGGCGGAGAAGGCGGCCGACACGACGAAGCCCCTCTCCGGACAACCCGGCCCGGTCACCGGCGCGAGCGGAACAATCAGCGGGACGAACGTCGACGGCTACCTCGGAGTTGCCCCCCATGGCCGCACTGCCACGGCCGTCATCACCACTGAGGAACCGCCTTCGGCACAGCCCGCTCGGACGCCCAAGGCCCGCGGCCTCCAGGGTCGGCTCCGGGAGCGGGTCGGACGCACCGACACCGCTGATTCCGACGCCGGACCTGAGGAGTCGCCTGCCGGCAGGGGGCGCAAGGATCGGTGCTCCAGCCTGCGCGACAGGTTCTCCCGCCGGAAGTAACGACGCGGGCCCAGCTGATTCGCTTACACCGGTCCGCCCGCCGACCCGCTGCTTTCCCCCAGGTCGGCGGGCGGTCCTCCCGCCACCATCACCGAAGGGCTCCCCGTGACCGCATCAGGCGCAACCGCGTCCACGCCTCGCTCCGCCGAGTCCACGGCGCAGCTGCCGGAGCCCCTGACGAGCGACCCCGAGCAGCGTGTGGTCGTCTCCATCATCTCCCGGCTGGCCGCGTTGCGGACAGCCGATCGAGCTCACCCCAAAGTCCGTCTATGGGGCACACCGGCTCTCTGTGCCCTCTTCGGTGTTCCCTCACTACTCAATCCCGCCAACGGCAGTGACGTACTGGCGCAGATCGCCGTCATGGTCGGCTTCACCGTGCCACTGCTGTGGCGGGAACGCCGCCCCGTACTGGTCTTCGCGCTCACCACAGCGGTCTCCCTCGTCGCTCTTCCGCTGGGGATTCTGAACGGTGCCGACGCCGCGCGAGTCGTCGCACTGTACAACGTGGGCCGACTGTGCGTGCCGCGTCAGATCGTCATCGCGGTGGGCGTCACGGTCGCGCAGCTGGCCGCATGGTCCGCTGTCTTCTACACCGGCGGCCAACTGCGGTACGTGACGCGTCCGGAAGTGGTGACAGTCCTCGCGATGGTCACCGTGGCGGCCTTCGCCGGCCTGGGGCTCGCCGCTCGGTTGGCCAACTCCTACATCACCGCCCTGGAAGTGGAACGCGACCAGCGAGCCCGGCTGGCGACGGCGCAGGAACGAGATCGGGTCTCCCGGGAGATGCACGACATCCTCGGTCACACCCTTGCGGTCATCGTCGGCCTCGCCGACGGCGGCGCCGCCCTCACCGCAACCCAGCCACAACGCGGTGCCGAGGCGCTGCGCATCATCGGTGGCAGCGGCCGTGACGCATTGGCGGAGCTGCGCCGTCTTCTCACGGCCGTCGGCGGCGACGACCTGCCACGCGGGGAGGCTCCTCTGGCCCCGCAGCCGGGGCTGGCCGATCTCGAGGCTCTCCTCGAACGGTTCCGGGCGGCGGGTCCTGCCGCGGCCTTCCATACCCGCGGGGACTTGGCAGGGCTCTCCCAAGGGCTACAGCTCACCGTCTACCGGATCATCCAGGAGGCTCTCACCAACACCCTCAAGCACGCCGCCTCCGACACCACCGTCACAGTCACCCTCACCGCCGACACCGGAGCTGTCCACGTCACCGTCGAGGACACCGGGCCGCGCCTGGCGCGAGGGAACGGCCGTCCAGGCAGCCGGAAGGGTCTCGTGGGCATGCGCGAACGCGCCGCCCTCTATGAGGGCGAGGTCACCTCCGGCCCCAACTCTCACGGCGGCTGGACCGTCCACGCCCGTCTCGTCCCCACCGTCCCCACCACGCACCCGGAGGGTCACCCGGCATGACCACCGTCCTCATCGTCGACGACCAGACCCTGCAACGCCTCGGCTTCCGCATGCTCCTGGAGGCCCAGCCCGACATGACCGTCTCGGGCGAGGCCACCAACGGCAGCGAGGCCGTCCGCATGACCGCCGAACTGCGCCCCGACGTCGTCCTGATGGACGTCCGCATGCCCGGCATGGACGGCATTGAGGCCACCCGCCGCATCGTCGAGTCCGGCGGCCGCTCCCGCGTCCTGGTACTGACCACGTTCGATCTCGACGAGTACGCCTATGAAGCCCTGCGGGCGGGAGCGAGCGGCTTCTTCCTCAAGGACGCCCGCCCGGACGAACTCGTCGTCGGTATCCGCGCGGTCGCCGCCGGCGACTCGGTCATCTCTCCCGGCCTCACACACAAGCTCATCGATGCGTACACCAGGAGACGCTCAAGGCAGAACGTCGAACAAGAGCGCAAGCTGGAGGAACTCACGGAACGCGAACGCGAGGTGCTGACCGTCATCGCGACCGGCGCCACCAACGCCGAGACAGCCGAACACCTGCATCTGGCGGAGTCGACGGTCAAGTCCCACTTCAGCCGGATCCTCACCAAGATCGGCGCCCGGGACCGCGTACAAGCCGTGATCTTCGCGTACGACGTCGGCCTGGTCCGACCTTCCTGAACCACCGACGGGCAGCCTCCGCTCCCCCAGCGGGCAACTCGACCAAGTCCGTCTCGCCTGCCCGGACATCGCCCGCGCCTGCGACCTGACCCGGGTCTTCCAGGACCTGGTCCGAAACCGCCCTTCATCAAGCCCGACCTCACACCTTTCGTCCGCGGGGAGCCCTACCAGGAGGCTTCCTCTGGCGCCCGCACGCTTCTGACCCTGGCCTGGCAGCTGGCTGTCTTCGAGATCGCCGTCGAAACCGGCGCCGCGCACTCTGGCTTCCTCATGATCGACAGCCCGCAGAAGAACCTCGGCCACGGCGTCGGCAGCCTCGATGCGGTGATTGCCGATGCCCTCGCCATCGACGACTTCTACCGCCACCTCTCTGTCTGGTTGGCAGACCGAGGCACCAAGGCTCAGCTCATCGTCGTCGACAACAGCCCGCCGCTGCTCGCGGAAGGCAGCGTGGTGGCCCGCTACAGCCGCAATGAGGATCAGCCCCCTACGGGCTGATCGAGGACGAGACCAGCGCAGAACCAGAAGAGGCCAGAGAATAGGACTCCACGACACTGCAGCATGACCTTGGCCCGTCCGAACGCTCTATTCCGGCACAGACGGCGATACAGGACCACAGTGAGCACGCCCTTGCCACCGTCATCGATCGACCGCAGGTGGTTCCGGCGCCGACCTACCTCTTGTTGCGGCTGGCTGAGGACGTCATCCTCCCCGTGACGGACCTGGCAGCCGATGTCCGATCCGTGCGCGGGCTCCTTCGCCCTGGACGAGGTCGGGGCGTCCTGCTGGCCGCGTTGGAGGAGTGGACACGTGAGTGCGTCCCCAGCGCTGTCTGAAGCATCGCACCATCATCCGGTTCACTGACAACGTCCTCCGGCAGGGGGGCGAGGACATCGTCGACACCCTCAAGACGATGCGCACCGAGCACCTGGAGCGGGCCCGCGCGGCGTCGGTGCGCATCGGTGCGGTGCACTGGTGCACGCGATGCCGTGCGCTCCCGGCCTGTGGACTCCACCCGGTGGAGGCGATGTCGGGCATCGTCGGTGCGCACTGCGGCATTGGGTGCGCGGCATCAGGTGCACTCAGTGGCCGGCCTCCCGGCCGCGGTGCGGCCCGGGCTGCTACGGGCGGCGCGCCTGCCCGTCGGCCTCGCGCACCGAGCGCGGTCCATCGGCATCGTCCCGGTCGGCGTAGCGGTTCATGGCGGCGCGGACCCGGTCGGCCGCCGCGGTGAAGGCGCCCTGGAGGTGGCGCAGCCGTTCGGCCGTGAGACCGAGGGCTTCCACGTCCGTACGGAACTCCCTCAGGGCCCGCACCGCCATCAGGTCGATCGCCTCCCGGGGGCCGGCCTCCGGCTCCTTGCCGCCGCTCTTGGGATCGGCGGCCGGGGGCGCGAGCAGCTGCTTGGGCAGTGCCGCCTGCTGGTGCTGGACGCCGTACGCCCGGCTCCGCGCGGCAACGGTGGTGCGCAGCGTCTCGCGTACCACCGCGCCAGCGAGGACGACCCGGTCGTACTGCAGCGGGACGCGGGGCATCGCCCACTCCCCCGGCTCCAGGCCCGAGGGCCAGCGTGCGGCCGGTGTACCCGGGTCGGCCGGCGGCTGACAGTCCGGGTCCGGGACAGGAGTCGGCGGGCGTCGGTCGGGTTCCAGGTCAGCCAGCAACCAGCGGGCGGTGTAGAGGCGGTAGGCGGGCATCCGGCCGCGCAGTGTCTTCGGCTCGCTGATGTCCAGGCAGTACGTGGCAAGCGCGGCGTCCACGATCCGCTCGTCCAGGCCCGGTCGCCGCCGCTGCGGCGCGGGCGTACTCGAGGAGGGAGTTGATGACGTCGACGAGGCCGGCGCCGTCCAGGCGGTGCAGGACGGCCTGGTGCAGGCGGCTCCAGACGCCGGCTCTGGAGCAGATCAGGAAACGGCGGCGGGCGGTCGACTTCGAAATGCCGAAGCAGGGAGGCAGTACCCGCCAGGCGCAGCCGCTGACCAGCACGTAGATGATCGCCGCGAACAACGTCTCATCAGGCGTTTCCTGCGTCCCGCCGCCCTGCGGCCGAACCCTCGACGGAGGAATCAGCGGCTCCGCGATCTCCCACAGCCCGTCCGGAACAATCCAACTCCACGCACCCCGCCCCATACACAGCCCAACGTCCTCCTCACCACGTGGGACACGGTCTAAGTCAGGAGTTCCCCCAGCACGCGCAGGACGAAGTAGACGACGACTCCCGCGATCGCGTAGCAAGCGATCACGCTGGGGCCGGTGGCGGCGATGACCGTGCCGGAACCGTAAAACAGCCCGGTACCCGATGGCGCCAGCGATCGCCATCATCTCTCCCTCTTGTAGCCTTCGTGGGGCCGAGCTTTCTGGTGCGCTGTCGAGCGGACGGGATTCCCCGGGTCCGGTTGCATGTAAATCGTGCTCCTGTCGTTGTCCGGAGGGGCATGGGGGTCTTGCAGCGGGACAGGCCGCCGCGCGGTGGCTTCGGCCGTCTCAGGGGCGGCCGAAGGTGGCGACGCTGTCGACGCGCAGCTCGAACAGGATGCGGCGCTCGTTCCGCCCTGGCTCGCGCAACGGGTACGAACCGCTGTTGCCGGTGTACTTGGTCCACATGCGGTTCAGTTGCTCGGTCACGCGGGTGCCCTCGTCCGGATCGTCCTCGGAGACCTCCCGGATCACCGTGGCCTTGATGCTCAGCCAGTGGTAGGCGTTCTGCGGGTTCATCAGCAGGAACGAAGCCTGCGGCGTGCTACGCAGCCACTCCACCTTCTTGCGATGGGACGCCAGGTTGAGCAGAACCTTGTCGTCCTCGTAGTCGAACCAGACCGGAGTCAGGTTCGGCCGCCCCCTGCTTCCCGTCACCGCCACGACGGCAGTGACGGGCCCGTTGAGCAACTGCTTGTACACCGGGTCCAGGTCATTCAGGCCGCGCACGGCCGCGCGATCGCCGACCTCGAACTGGCCTGCCTGTGTGCCCTCGGCGACGTCCCGGAACTTCGATACAGCGATGGACATCGTGCTCTCCCTGATCTCGGCCCATCCGGTTGCGTTGACCGTAGGCCGCGGCTCAGTGCGTTATGGATGGGTGCGGGAACAGTCCTTGTCGGAGATGCTGTGGCTGGCCACAGGTTGCAGCGGACGCTCAGGGCGGCGGTGCTCTCGCGCATGCTCGCGCGCGCCCTGTGGGGCTGCGGCCCTGGCTTTTACCAGTTTCGTCCACGTCGAAGACGTCGAGTCAGACGGTACCTCGACGTGGAGGCTCTCGGCTGCGCGTGGTGGTCAGTCGGCGGAGTGCCGACGGATGGCGTCGAGCAAGTCGTCGACATCCTGTTCCGACGTGGCGAAGGAGGTTACGAAACGGGCGACGCCGGGGTCCCAGCGGTCGTGGTAGAAGACGTATCCCTCGGCGAGGAGCCCCTTGGTGACCTGCTCGGGCAGGTGGCAGAAGAGCATGTTGGCGTCGACCGTGCCGAGGCGGCCGATCTCGGGGATCTTGTCCAGGCCCTCCTGGAGGCGGGCGGCCATGGCGTTGGCGTGAGCGGCGTTGCGGAGCCACAGGTCGTCGGCGAGGTAGGCGCCCACCTGGGCTGAATGGAAGCGCATCTTGGCGGGGAGTTGGCCTGCGCGTTTGGCGCGGAAGGTGAGTTCGGTGGTGAGCGAGCGGTCGAAGACGACGATCGCGTCGGCGGTCATCGTGCCGTTCTTGGTGGCCCCGAATGACAGCAGATCGACGCCGGCCCGCCAAGTCAGCTCGGCGGGCGTACAGCCCAGGGACGCGACGGCTCCGGCGAAGCGCGCGCCGTCCATGTGCAAGCGCAGGCCCGCGTCCTTGGTGATGGACCCGAGGACCGAGAGCTCGTCGAGGGTGTAGACCGCTCCGGTCTCGGTGGCCTGGGTGACGCTCACCGCGGATGGCTGCGCGCTGTGTTTGTCTCCGGCCATGTGCCCTACGGCCGTCCGGAGTTCACCGGGATCGATCTTGGCGTCGCCACCGCCGAGCAGAACGAGTTTGGCGCCCGCGGTGTAGAACTCGGGTGCCCCGCACTCGTCGTGGTTGATGTGGCTGTCGCGGTGACACAGCACGCTGCCCCACGGCGGGGTGAGGGCGGCCAGGCTCAGGGCGTTCGCAGCGGTTCCCGTGGAGACCAGCAGGACGTCGACGTCCCGCTCGAATATCTCGCTCAGCTGGCGGTTGACATCGGCCGTGTAGGCATCCGCGCCGTAGGGCAGGGCGGGACCGGACGCTGCCCGCGCGACCGCTTCCAGGATTTCCGGTGAGGTGGGGGCGGTGTTGTCGCTGCTGAAAGTACGTGTCAGAGGCCTTGTGGAAGTCACGGTCGGGTCCTTGTGTCGTTTCGTCGGCGGGCGAGCGTTGTTTCTGCCGGGGCCTGGAACCTCGGTCCCAGAGGACGCGACGAGCCGCCGCAGGCTGTGGAGCCTACGGCGGCGTGGTCGCTGTCCTTGTTGCACAGGGATCAAGGATGTGTGTAGTCGACTGCGGCGGGCTCGGCGTACTCGTCGAGTTCGGGGAGGTTCACCACGATGGGGTCGATGCCGGAGCGGACGACGGCCCAGACGGTCTCGAACTCCGGGGAGGCGTTGATCTCCTGGTGTACGACGTGGGCCGGGATGAACACGAAGTCGCCGGGCCCGGCTTCGGCGACGTTCTCCAGCTTGTCGCCCCAGCGGTATCGGGCGGTGCCGCTGATGACGTAGAGGACGGTCTCCTGGTCGCCGTGGTGGTGTGCGCCGGTGGCGGCACCTGGCCGTACGGTGCTTTGGAAGGCCGACAGATGGGCCGCGCCGGGGTTTCGGCTGTCGAAGGCGACCTTGCGGATCAGGCCGGGTGTCTGCGGGGTGTTGCCGTCGAGCTGGTCCTGGTGCACGACGCGGATCTGGGGTTCGGAGTGGTTCTCGCCCATGAGGTACTTCTCCTCGGTCAGGTTGTGCGGTGGGTGCCGGCCAGCGGCCAGGAGTCTCCTCCGATGACGAACAGGAGGAGCCAGACAATGGCCAGGTCCATGAAGCCGAGGGCGTTGCCCGCGATACCGGGAGCGATCGTCGGCTCATGGAGGATGTGGGCGGCGACCAGCCGGTAGTACACCGTGAAGGTGACGACCGCGAGCGCCAGCGTGACAAGGATGCGCAGGCACCGGTTCCGTGCCGGGCTGAGGTGATGGGGTCTGTTTCCCGCGCAGTTGGCCCAGAAGATGATCCAGAAGACCCAGCAGACTCCGAGCTGGGCGGGAAAGAGACTGAGTCCGTCAGAGCCGATGGCGGCTCGTGCGTCGCCTCCCAGCAAGAGGCGGCTCACTCCCGAGAGCGCGAAGTAGAGGCAGGTTCCGACGACCACGTTGCCCACGGTGGTGAAGAGAAACCAGCGGGCGCCACCCTTCATCGCCTTCCAGGGCTGGTTGTCGGTGAGATTGCCGGTGACGATGATCGATACGACCATCGAGTAGAAGAGGCCGACGACCTCGTTGACGGTCAGCGGCGCTTCCCTGACGCTGGTCCAACTGGCCAGCACAGGAAGGGCGAAGACGCTGTAGAGGACGATGCTCGCGACCGTGGAGACGGCGATCTCGGCGATCCCGGCCCATGGCTGGGCGAGACCGAGCGTCTTCCATGGGCGATGCTCGAACACGGTCGCGGAGGGCACATTCGTCACGAAGACGAAGAGGACGAAGATCGCTCCGATGAAGTAGCCCACGCCACCGGCGCGTTCTGGAGCGAAGCTGCGGTCCACCGAACTCCACACCAGGGCGAGCAGGGACGTGAGCCCTACGCCCGAGCCGATGGTGACCACGGCGAATGCCAGGCCCCTCAGGGGCTGTGCGAGCCGGTCGAAGCCCTTCAGTTCCAGGTTGAAGGCAAGACAGACGACGGCGAAGAGAGTCCAGAAGATCACGGCGTTCGCCGGGTTGCCGTAGACGTCCAGCACGCTCCACCGGGGGTCGATGAAGAGCCACCAGGAAGCGAGCGACAACACGGTCACGATCAGCAGGGTCGCACCAGCTTTTCGCGCTTCCGCGGAGGGCGGGGCAGTGGGTTCGGGAGCGATGCCGGGTGTCGGCGTGGCCACGGGTATCGCCGCTTGTGGGCTGTCGTGCATGGGTCCTCCCCGCGTCGTTGCTGGGTGAGGACATGGTCATCTCCGCGCCACACAATCCGTGCTGTGGCGATGCACAGTCTTTGCCGCGATCGCTGTGCCCTATGACATGGTCAGAGGAAGCGGGTGATGTCGTCGATCGCCAGCGCCATACGCAGCGTGGTGAGGTCGCCGACGCTGCTCAGGGAGATGTTCAGCAGGCTCTCGATGCGCTTGATGCGCAGACCGACCGTGTTGGCGTGGATGAAGAGCGCCTCCGCGGTGGCAGAGGTGCTGAGATCGTGGTCGAGGTAGGTGCGCAAGGTGCCGACCAGTTCCGTGCCCCGCTGCCGGTCGTAGTCGTGCAGGGGACCGATCCAACGCGCGGCGAGGACCCCCACGCGATGGGGGTCGACGTCGGCGAGGAGCATGCCGAGCACTCCCGCTGAGGCGACGGTGAGGATGTCCTCGTCGGGCGTGTGGGGAAGGAGCCGGAGCAGCCCGGTGACCTGGCGGAACGCCCCCGACAGGTGTCCGGGCTCGGGGCAGGTCTCGCTCATGGCCACGCGTACGCCGCCCTCCATCGCCTGGCACGCGACAGTGTGTATGTGCCGCGCCAGCTCCTCGACCTCTGGGGCGTCCCCCGCCGGCGCCACGATCGTGATCACTCCGTCGCGCAGCGCGAGAAGCGGTTTCGGCCGGGCTCGGGACAGCACGAGGGACTGCACCAGGCGGAGCAGTTCGGCGGTGACCGTCTCACCTGCCTCCCCGGCCTCTTCGTGTCGGATGGCCAGTACGCGCTGAGGGAGCCGAAGATCGCTGCCCAGCCGGTCACCGCGTGCGATCAGCACCTCCGGGTCGGTGACGCTGCCGGCGGCGAGTTCGGAGACCAGATCTCCGCGCAACTGCCACTGGGCGTCGACCACGGCCCGCCGGCGCAGCATCTCCAGGCCGAGCACGACCGCGGCCTGCGCGATGGCGCGCAGACGCACGTCGTCGTCCTCCGCCTCGCCGGCCAGCCACAGCACGCCCAGTGTTTCCTCGCCCACGCGAACCGGCCCCGCCAGGAGACCGGGAAACGCCTCGGAGGAGACCACCGGAGAAGCGCCGGCCACAAGGCTGAGGAGTGATGCGTGCGGCTGCTGCCCGGACAGCCAGTCCGGCGGGCGTACGGAAACCCCGGCTCGGGGCACGCTGGCGAGGATCTGCCCGGAGACGTCCTGGACCACGACGGCACGGTCCGCGATCTCGGCCAGCGCGGCGGCGATGTCACTGACCCCGCCGCCGCGCCGGGCCACGCCGATGAACCGGTCATGGATGGCGGCGTGCTGCCGCAGCAGGTCGTTCAGCGAACTCAGCTCACGCAGACGACTGCGGTCACGGACCAGCTGGGCGCTGGTCTCCAGGGCGATGCCGGCATGGCTGGCGAGGACCTGCAGCAACTGCAGCCCCCCAGGACCCAGGCGGCGCGGATCGCTGCCGTAGACGTTCATCGTGCCCACGGTCTCGCCCTGGTTGCGCAGGGGCACCGCCGCCATCGAGCGGTGTCCGTGCTCCTGGGCGGCTCTGGCCCATGGACCGTAGGAGGGGTCGCGGGAGATGTCCTCGACGATCACCGGGGAGCCCTCTATGAAGGCCCTGCGGGACGGACTTCCGGTGAAGGTGTCTTCGGGGACCAGGAACAGCGGTGACTCCTCGTTCACCAGCCGGACATAGCTCAGGCTCAGCCCCCAGCATCCTTCGATGCGCAGGACTTTTCGGTCGTCGTCGACCAGCAGCACGGCAGCGCTCTCGTAGCCGAGCAGATCGCAGGCGGTGCGGGCGATCTGTTCCAGGAGTCCTGGCAGGTCACGCCGCTGGTTCACCGCGATGGCCAGTTCGTCGATGGCGCTCATCCAGCGCAGCAGATCCGGTGGTGCGGACGACACGGACGTCATCGATACCTCCCAGCAGACACCTTTCGGGGGTATCACCCCTGTGTTCGTTCCCATTCTATTGGTGAAGTCCTGTGGTGCTACACATCGGGTGTCTCGCTACGGCGGGGTGACCATGGCGTTCACCACCCCCTGGGCGAGAGGAATCCATGGTGGACAGCTACAAGGGCTTGCGTGCCGCCGTCGTCGGCGGCTCCATCGGAGGGTTGACCAGCGCGCTGCTGTTGCGCGGGCTGGGTTTCACCGTCGACGTCTACGAGCGCACGCCGACCCCTCTGGAGAACCGCGGCGGCGGGATCGTGCTGCAGCCCACCACCATGAAGTGGTTTGGTGAACGCAGCGCCCACCGCATCGAGGAACTCAGCACGGTCACTCACCACGTCCGGTATCTCGGCAAGGGCAATGACGTGCTCCACGACGATCCGGTCGAGTGGCGCTACTCGTCATGGTCGACGATCTACCGGTCCTTGCTCGACGACTTCGGAACGGACCGCTATCACCTCGGCGAGTTCTGCGCCGGCTTCGACCAGGACGCCGACAGCGTGACTCTGCGGTTCGTGTCGGGCCGAAGTGAGCGTGCCGACCTGGTCGTCTTCGCCGACGGCATCACCTCGACAGCTCGCCGACGCATGTTTCCGAAGCTTCAGCGGCTCTACTCGGGGTACGTCGGCTGGCGCGGCACAGTGCCGGAGCGTCATGTGAGCGAGGAGACCCGGCGGCTGCTGGGCGACGCGCTGACCTACAGCGTGGCCCGCGACGCGCACATCGTCCTGTACCCCATCCCGGGACTCGATGGCGGACTTCAGGAGGGGCAGCGCCTGCTCAACTACGTCTGGTACCGCAATGTTCCCGACGGGCCGCCGCTCCATGAGCTGACCACGGACCTGCGGGGCTTCGACTGCCCTGTCTCCGTGCATCCCGGCCAGGTGCAACGACGCTACGTGGACGAGATGCGAGCGGCGGCCGAGGAGTTGCTTGCGCCCGCGGCGGCCGAGACCGTTCTTCGGACGGAACAGCCCTATCTCCAGGTCGTCTTCGACACACGGATACCGGCGATGGCCGAGGGCCGGGTAGCGATCATCGGAGACGCCGCCTTCGCCGCCCGACCGCACGCCGCCGCCGGCACGGCCAAGGCCGCGGACGACGCGTGGACGCTCTACGAGCACCTGAGCACGGCCGGCGGCGATATCCCCTCCGCTCTCAAGCGTTGGGAACCAGCCCAGTTGCAGCTGGGCAACCAACTGATCGACCGCGTGGCGGAGATGGGACATCGCTCCCAGGTGGCAGGCACCTGGACGCCCGGTGACCCGGACCTGCGCTTCGGCCTGTACGGGCCGGGTGTCTGACACCGGAACAGCCGCTGCTCTCCTTCGCCATTCGGCACAACCACATTATTCAACAAAGGAGTTGGACATGAAGGCGCTCGTCTATGACGGACCGGGCAAGATCGAGTTCCGGGATCACCCGATGCCCGTGCTGACCGAGAACACCGACCTGCTCATGCGCGTCAGTCACACCACGATCTGCGGCACGGACTCCCACATCATCAAGGGCGGCGTGCCCACGGTGAAGCCGGGTACGGTCCTCGGTCACGAGGCCACCGGCGTGGTCGAGGAGGTCGGGTCGTCGGTGACGAACATCCGGCCGGGCGACCGGATCCTCGCTGTCTGCGTCAGCGCCTGCGGGTTCTGCCGGTTCTGCACGACTGGCATGTACGGTCAGTGTGTCAGCGGAGGCTGGGCCCTGGGCAACACCATCGACGGCGTGCAGGCGGAGTACGCTCGTATCCCCTTCGCCCGCAACTCCGTCTACAAGATCCCTGACACCCTCTCCGACGAGCAGGTTCTGTTCCTGACCGACATCCTCGCCACCGGCTACGAGGTCGGCGTCCTGAACGGGCAGGTCCGCCCCGGCGACACCGTCGTCATCGTCGGAGCGGGACCGGTGGGCCTGTCCGCCACGGTCACGGCCAAGCTGTTCTCGCCCCGCAACATCGTCGTCGTCGAACGCACCCCCGCCCGCCGCGAGATGGCCCTCAAGCTGGGCGCCACCCACGCGGTCGGCGAAGACGAGGTCCACGAGCTGGTCGGCAAACTCACCGACGGCTACGGCGCCGACGTCACCATCGAGGCCGTCGGCTTCCCGGACGCCTTCGAACTCGCCGCTGACCTGGTCCGCTCCGGCGGACACATCGCCAACATCGGCGTGCACGAAGGACCCGCCACCCTCCACCTGGAAAAGCTCTGGGCCAAGCAGGTGACCATCACCACCGGCATCCCCTCCGGCCTCACCATCCCCCAGCTGATGAACTCCATCGCCACCGGCGCCCTCGACGCCACCCAACTCATCAGCCACCGCCTGCCACTGGCCGACACCATGCAGGGCTATGACATCTTCACCAACAGCGCCGACACCGGCGCCCTCAAAGTCGTCCTGACCAACAACTGACAGCTGCGCAGCCTACTGTCGGCAGCAGATAGCCAATCGTGGGGCTGGGTCCCATGGGACCCGGCCCCACGATTTTCTGTTCCACTTGAGGCAGTTGGTTCGCAACGAGGAGAGCCGCTGCCCTGAGCGATTGCGGGCACAGCGTCATTCGTCGCAGATGGTGCGTTACGGGGTGTTCGGGATGTAGGTGCGCCACTGGGTCTCGGTCAGCGCTACTGGAGGCCAGGCGAGAGCAGCGCCGCCTGGCCCGCCAGGGCTGGGACAACGTCGCCACGGCGTCAAGCCCGTCTACGCTCCGCCCAGCGAGGACGCGGCGACGGAGCGGTTCCTGGAATTCCAAGAGTCCCCGGGGCCGAAGTATCCGGCGATCGTGAGCTGCAGTTGGACGCCTGGGCCGAGTTCGTGCCCTTCCTCTCGTTCGGCGTCGAGTTACGCAAGGTCATCTGCGGTACGAACGCGATCGACAGCGTCAACGCCCGCATCCGCAAGGCCGTCCGCACCCGCGGGTACTTCCCCGACCAAGCCGCCCTCACGTGCATCTGCATGGCACGGGTGAGCCTGGACCCGACGGGGAAGGGCCGCACCATGGGGACCGCGCGCTGGAAGGCCCCCTGAACGCGGTCCAGATCGCCTTCGACGGCCGGCCCGGAGCAGCAGCTGACCACTCACCAACCAGGATCAGCCGTTAAGTGGCACACCCAGCCGTGGCCGTGTGGTGGGGGTCAGGGCCCGGGCTGCGGCCCGTGTCAGGTCCGGCCGGCCCAGGACGTCTGTGCTGTCGATGAACTGGTCGACCGCCCCGACCACCGGCAGGTCCCGCAGGACCGGGTCCTCGATGCGCGCCTTCAGCGCCCGTGTGAAGCGTTCGGCATGCAGGACGCGGAACGGTCTGGAGCGGTAAGGGCGCGTGCCCGGGTCGACATAGTCGGTGAGCTCCAGCTGGTTGTGCATCTGGGCGACGATCTCGTACGCCTGGGCGAGATGGTGTTCGCGGGTGTGCCAGTCCGTGGCGGCAAGGGTCGCGGTGAGTACGGGGGTGAGCCGAGGGGCCGTGGGGGTGCGGGCGAAGGCACTGCCGAGCCATTTGGCGTACGGAGGGTAGCGCCGGTCCATCAGGAGGCAGAGCCGCATCAGGTCACGGACCAGGCGCGCGGCGACAACGGCGGAACCCAGTTCGTCGCCGACTTCGCCACAGCGGCCGACGAAAGCTTCCTCTTGGGACACGCGCTGCCATTGGCACGCGAGGAGGTGGAGCCACACGTCGCGGGGGTACCAGCGCAGGGCCGTGCGTAAGGGCGAGAGGACGTGGAGACCGTCATGGAAGACAGCGCCGGCGGTCACCTCGGCGAAGAGCTGAGTGGGTGTGGCGAGCCAGTCGGCAGGGGTGATGCCGGACGCCGGGTCGAAACCGAGGGCGGCGGTGAACCAGGAGGAGACGCCGGTCACTTCGACGCGGTGGCGAACAGGGCCGTCGGTGAACTGCATGACGCGGACGTCCCCGTCACCTGTGGGAGCGAAGTGGGTCGGATAGCCGTGGAAAGTCTTCGGGAGATGTTCGGCGAGCGTGTGTCTGATGCGTGCCGCGTGACGGGGCACGTCATGAGGGTGGAGGAAGAGCTGGAGACGCGGGCCCCATTCGTGATCGGCGGAGCGTGCGGTGTCGTAGCCGAGGACCTCGGAGCCACCGCCGATGCGGGCTGCGGAATGCGGGGTTGCGGGGGCCGCTTCCTCCAGCAGAGGACGTACGGCCTCGGTGTAGAAGCGGCGGCTGAGTTCAAGGCCGGGTATGAAAGCTGGCATATGTTCATGGCGCATGCCACGACACCTGCCCCCGTCGCACCCGGTCAAGCACAGAGCTTTCACGACATCACCACATCGTTGCCGCCCCGAGCCTGCCCCAGTCAGGGATCCCGGGCGGCCGAGGTCACTTGCCGAGGGTTCGCCAGGACTTCGACCGGCGGATCACATGCTGGTCCAGGAAGTTCTGGAACTCGTTCGGCGGCCGGGACCGGGACGCCTCGCCGGTCGGCGGCAGACCGCTGAGGTGGGCCGTACCAAGTTTCGTAGAGTCCGGTGATCTTGATTCAGGCGGCCTGTGGGGTGTGCTCCTGGCTTTGCCGGAAGCCGGATTCGTACTCGACAGGCGGCATGTAGTCGAGTGCAGAGCGGAGGCGCTCTTCGTTGTACCAGGTGACCCACTGGAAGATCCCCCGCTCGACCTGGTCGATGCCCTTCCAAGCGTCTCCACAGGGCCGTCTCCCGTGCATCCAGTGGGAGTTCGGTCCGCATGTGGTTCGCGATCTGCCAGCCGACGATCATGCGGGAGTACACGTCCAGGACGAAGGCGACGTATGCCCAGCCCGGCCAGGTCCTGACGTAGGGCATATCGACCACCCACAGCTGGTCGGGCCGGCTCGCAGTGAAGTCGCGGTCGACCGGGTCCGGCGGCCGGGGCGCCGACGGCTCCGGGACCGTGGTCCGTCGCCGCTGTCCGCGGATGACACCCTCCAGGCCCAGCTCGGCCATCAGCCGCTCGACGGTGCAGCGGGCCACGCCGACGCCTTTGCGCAGCAGCGCGCGGGTGATCCGGCGCACACCATAGCTGCGGCCCGATTCCGCGTGCATCTCCTCGATCAGCGGCATGAACTGTTCGTAACGGAGCCGACGGGCCCGCCTCGGCCGCTTCTTGCGGGCGAAGTACGTCGACGGCGACAGCTCAAGGACCCGGCAGACCGGATCGACCCCGAGACCTCTGTCACGCAGGTGGTCCATCACCTGCTCAGCCTCGTCCGGCTGACACCGTTGGCGAATTCAGGTCTGCCTGCTGATCTCCTGTCGGCGGGATGACGGGACCGGCCGGCGTGGGGGCCGCGGTGAGGTGATCGACATGTCGCTGCATCCCCATGAGCCCGCAGAGGTTCCAGCCCGTACGGCCGAGGTGGCCCATCTGGCCTTCCCGAAGGGCTGTTTGTGCATGCGGGTCCGGGATGTGCTCGGTCCGCTGTTCCACGACGAGGAGTTCGCGGATCTCTTCCCGCGCCGCGGGCAGCCCGCGTGGCTGCCCGGTACCGATCCTGGTCAGTCTCGGCCTGCCCATCGCCGCGGTGGCCCCGGCCGCACTCGCCGCCGCCTTCCTCACCTCCGTCGTCGACGCCACCACGTACGCGCTCCCGGCCCTCACCACCACCGGCCCGATCGCGCCGGACCGGCTCCTCGGCCTGGCCTGCGGACTGGGCGGCATGCTCGGCGGCTACCCCGGCGCCCACCGCGACCACCGGCCGGCTCGCCCACCCCCGGGCCGGGATGCGGGTAGCCGTGCACCGCGCGCGGGGACAGGCAACCTGAGGTGGCCTGCCGACCGCTCAACCGGATCCCGGTGAGCGCCCGCCGGCCCTGTGGCTGCGCTGTGCCAAGGCAGTTCCGGGCAAGACCAGCACGCAGCTCACGGGGCACGCAGCCGCACAGCCAGCTCTTCTGCAGGCCGCCTGACGACTGCTCACGCGAGGAGCCTGCGCGTACATGGCTACCTGGCCGACCGGCAGGCCGCGGCGATGGGAATGCGGGCCATCGGCTGGACGTACGCGCCCGAGGCTGAGTTCACCGCCACCGGCTTCGACGCCGGCGTACTCAGCGAGTTCAGCACCCGGTTGGCCGGTCACGGTCTGGAGCGGGGACTATCAACCGGCTCCTGGAACTCCACAAGGACGCGCAGCTGGTCGATACCGTGGGCAAGGAGCACACCGATGCCACACACGTGATCGGCCCTGTTCGAGACCTGAACCGGCTGGAACCGGCCGGGGAGAGCACGAGGGCCGCCCTGGAGGCCCTTGCCGTGCGGCTCCCGGCCGGACAGCCCGATCGACGTCACAAAGATCGCCGCCTATCGCTACGCTACGCGTCAACGGTTGGACCATGCCGTCGTCGACGACCGCACGCCATCGGCTCACGGTGGTGTTCGGCCAGGACGGCCTTGCCCTGTACCCGGCCGACTGGGCCGTCAACAACCCCGGTGTGATGGAGAGATGGATGCCGTCGCTGTCCTGCGGCAGGTCCTCGTGCAGACCTGTTACGCAGCGTGAGAAGAGAGAGAAGAAGGTCGGCGTGCGGTGGAAGCAGCCTGGGAACGGGAGTTCAGGGAGTTCGCCGAGGCGCGGCAACGGGATCTCAGACGTAGCGCCTATCTGCTGTGCGGAGACTGGCACGAGGCGCAGGATCTGACCCAGACGACTCTCATGAAGCTGTACGTCACCTGGAGACGCGTCCGGCGCCGCGGCGATGTGGAGTTGGAGGCGCGCACCATTCTCATGCGCACCTTCGTCGACCAGTATCGCCGCCCCAGGGCGACGGAGGAACCTGTTCGCGAGGTGCCGGAGGTCCAGGCCGGAGACGCTGCGGCTCCCGAGCCGGAACTCCGCCTCGTGCTGCAGGCGCAGCTCATGCAGCTGCCCCCGCGTTACCGTGCGGTGCTGGTCCTGCGGTACTGGGAGGACTGGAGTGTGGAACAGACGGCACATGCGCTCCGCGTGTCCACGGGCACGGTCAAGAGCCACAGTGCCAAAGGGCTGAGCCGCCTGCGTCGGCTCATCGAGCGAGGAGAGGGTGAGGTGAGCCGGAGATGACAGGTGCCACGGAGCGGTCAGATGGCGACGAGTTGCGCGGTGCGTTTGAGACGATCCTCGTGGGCGAGCCGGAGCCGCCCTTTCACGACACCGTCTCCGCAGCGATCGACGGCGGGCGCCGGTTGCGCAGGCGGCGCAGGGCCGCGACAACGGCGGGGCTCGCCACGACGTTGGTCCTCGCGGTCGTGAGCTTCTGGGCGCTCGGCCGCTACGAGTCGGAGCCCATCCGGCCGACCGGACCTGCCCGCAGTCCCGTCTCGAGCCCCAGTAACGCCTCCACAGGCAGTCCTGTCCCCACGGTCAGTCCCAAGGCGAGCCACAGCCCCGTCCCCACGGTCAGTGTCGAGCCGAGCTATGACCCATGGGGAGTACCAGTGGCCGAGAGGACACCGTGAAGCGGTCCCCCGGCAACAGGGTCGACGCGCCGGGAAGGAGACGGGGAGCGCCCCCGCCGTAGGACCGACGCTCCCCGTATGTGTATCCGAAGCGTCCTGGGCGTACGTCCTCGGCGTCGCGCATGCGCCCGTCCACTGTGGCCGATTAGCGGCCAACCAAACCTGACGTGCCCGGTCAGCGGCTAGCGTCCGGCAGCGGTCAGTGGGACCGACATGCGTGACGGAACGTCGTGTGCCCAACGGGACTGCGTAGGAGGCTTCTTGAGCACGTCGAGAATGAGAACGGGTGTGGCTGTCGCCGCCATGGCGATGGTGCTGGGTGTGACAGCCGGGCCGGGTGCCGCGGCTGCCGCCCCCTTGGTCCGAGACAGCGGCACAGGTACGGGGTCGGCCGCCGCGGGCGTGACCTCGGTGACGCTCATCACCGGCGACCGGGTGACACTCGATGCCAAGGGGAAGGTGTCGGCAGTGGTCCGCGCCAAAGGCCGGGAGAACATACCGATACGTGTCTACCAGCAGGACGGCGAGCGGCTGGTGGTGCCGTGGGACGCCCAGCCGCTGATCGACGCAGGGACGGTGGACGAAGCGCTGTTCGACGTCACCGAACTCTCCCGGAAGGCGTACCGGGCGTTCCGCGGTATCCCCGTGATCGTCAGTTACGGCGATGGCTCACGGCCCGTGGCCAGGGCCTTGCGTTCCGACGACGACATCGATGTCCGGGCCCGGTTCGACACGGTGAAGGCAGACGCCCTCACCGTGCCCGACGAGCACACCGAGTCGCTGTGGGAGACCCTCACCGCTCCCAAGGGCAAGGACGAGATGTCCCTGACCGCCGCCCCGGGCATCCGCGCGGTCTCCCTGGACCGCATACGGCAGGCTCCGGTGGACCGCAGTGCCGGGAAGAGCGTCGGTCGCAGGAACCCCCAGCAGGCCACCGTGAGCGACAACGCCCGTCAGGTGGGCGCGGACCAGGCGTGGAAGGAGGGGTATGACGGCGCAGGGACGACAATCGCGGTCCTGGACACCGGGATTGACGCGGATCACGGCGACTTCGAGGGCAAGATCCGCGACACGGCGAACTTCACCGACGAGGGAACCGATGACCCTGTCGGGCACGGTACGCACGTCGCCTCCTTGGCTGCCGGGTCCGGTGCGCGTTCCGCCGGCACCTACCGTGGCATCGCGCCGGGCGCGGACCTGCTGGTCGGCAAGGTCCTCGGGGAGTACGGCGGCCTCGACTCATGGATCATGGCGGGCATGGAGTGGGCCGTCGGCAAGGGAGCCCGCATCGTCAGTATGAGTCTGGGCAGTGCCGCGCGCCCGGGGTACGACCCGGTGGTGGAGACGCTGAACGAGTTGTCGGAGAAGAACGGCACACTCTTCGTCGTCGCTGCGGGCAACGAGGGACCGGGCCAGGAGAGCGTGGGCTCGCCGGGTGTGGCGGCATCGGCACTGACCGTCGGTGCGGTCGACGGCAACGACCGGGTCGCCGACTTCTCGTCGGTGGGTCCGAGCAACGTGGACCAGACGCTCAAGCCGGATCTGTCGGCACCGGGTGTCCAGGTCGCGGCCGCCGCTGCCGCCGGCAGCGAGATGGAACTGCTGGGCACGCCGGTCGCGGACGGCTACGTGGCCCTCGACGGGACCTCGATGGCCACCCCGCAGGTCGCCGGGGCCGCTGCCCTGCTGCTGCAGAAGCATCGTGACTGGTCCGGCGCACAGATCAAGTCCGCACTCGTCGGCTCCGCAACCAAAATCAACGCCACACCCGCCCAGACCGGCACCGGACGGCTGTACGTCCCCCGGGCTCTCGACCAGGCCGTCACTGCCGACTCCAACAACCTCAACTTCGGCGCGGTCAGCTATCCCTACGGCGGTGCCGATCGCATCGTCCGCAAGGTCACCTACCGCAACAGCGGAGCGGACGACATCACACTCGGCCTGGGCCTTGCGGCCAACACGCCCGACGGGGACGGCGCTCCGAAGAAGCTGTTCTCACTCAGCGAGCAGAAACTGACCGTTCCCGCCGGCGGCACCGCCGCGGTTGACGTTGTCGCGGACCCCAGCGTCGTCCCGTCGTCCGGAGCCGGCACCTACGGCGTAGTCGTCACCGGAACCGCCGGTGACCAGTGGGTCCGCACCGCCGGCAGCATGACCTTCGAAACCAAGAAAACCGACATCACCCTCCAGATCACCGACCGGGACGGCAAGCCCGCCAACGGGGCACGTGCGTATGTCCTCGGTGAGTCCGCGAACGGCTTCAACGCCCTGAGCAAGGACGGCACCGTCAGCAGGCAGATCGAACCCGGTGACTACTTCATCGAGGTCGTCAACCCGGACATGGGCGACGGCCGTGGCGAGAGAATCGACTGGGCCATGGCGCCACGGCTGACGATCGACGGGCCGACGACACTCAAGGTAGACCTGCGCGACGCCAGGAAACTCGACTTCACCGCCCCCGATCCCGACGCTGCGCTGGAGGACATGGCGACGTCCTACGACTCCCCCGGTCTCTCCGGATGGGGCTGGTACTTCGGTGCCCCGCGGGACGGTGTCCACAGCCTCTCGGTCGCCGATCCCCCAGCCGGTGACCCTTTCCTCCTCTCACTGCGCTCCCACCACCTGGGCACGGGCGGGCAGCAGTACCACGGGTACCGCGAGATCAACGGCCAGTTCCCCACCGGTCTCGTCAACCATCCCGACACGACGGACATGGCCCATGTCGTCGCCACCACGGGCACCCGTGCGGAGGGCGCGCAGGGCTGGATCGGCGCCGCGCCCGCAGGGAAGGGGCTGGATCTTGGCAGTATGGTGCGGCTCCCGGCCAAGACCGACCTCTGGCTGCAGCAGGGCACGCAGTGGCAGTTGAACAGCACGCAGTACGACGCGGATGGCGAGCTGGTCCAGACAGCGAACCAGCGCCCGGAGACGTACGCCCCGGGCACGGTCCACGAGCGCCTGCTCAACGTCGGTGTCTTCGGCCCCGCCTACCCCGCCGGCGCCGCGTTCCTGCGGGAGGCCAACCTGATCGAAGGAAACCTGAGCCTGTTCGCGCCCGGTACCGCCGCCTCTGGCTGGGCCGCCACCGACAAGGGCAGCACGAAGGTCTACCGCAACGGCGAACTCGAGCGTGACCTGAACATCGCCGTCGACAACCTCCTCTTCGGCGTCCCTGAAGGAGGGGCGGAGTACCGGATCGTCTCCACCGCCTCCCGCGCCGGGGTGAGTTACACCGACGTCTCCACCGAAGTCACGGTGGACTACACCTTCACCTCAGCGGCCCCCGCCGCGGGGCCCGCTCCCATCGCCGGCCCGCTGGCCGTGCGCTACACACCCGCCCTCGTTCCGGACAACACGGCCCCCGCCGACAGGGAACGATTCCGCGTTCCGGTGACAGTCGAGGGCGGCACAGCCGCCCACCTGAAGATCGAGACATCCATCGACCGCGGGAAGAACTGGACCACCGTCCACGACGGTTCAGGAAACATCTCCGACGCCGAGGTCGACAACCCGCTCGCCGGCGGCTCCGTGTCCCTGCGCGCCACCGCCGTCGACACCCACGGCAACCGCACCGTCCAGACCGTCCTCAACGCCTACCTCACCCACTGATCTCCAGCCCTCCCCGCGGTGCGTTGCGAACGCACCGCGGGGAGCGCGCCTGCGGCTCTCGTGCAGTACAGGTCAAGAGCGCCTTCTGGCCGTGTGGCTGCGTCTACATCGTGCAGGGGCTGGACGGGCCGGACTGGGTGTCCGGCCCGCTGCTCGCCCTGAACAAGGTGTTGCCGGCCACCTGCACGGCCGCGATCACCCGTTTCGTGCGGCGCTGCGGCAGCCGGGTCCGCGCCATGGCCTCGGCCGGCGGCCTGTGGTGCGCCGCGTCTGCCGCGGCCGTTCTGGGGCCCTCCTCGCTGCTGGTGCCGTACCTGGTGCTCGTCGTGGTGTGCTTCTCGGTCGCGGAGATGACCTACGGACCCGCGTCCAACGCGCTCGCGGCGGACGCCGCACCGCCCGAGTCACGGGGCACGGGGCACGTACATGGCTGCCTTCCAGTACTCCTTCGCCTGTGCCGGCATCGTCGCGCCGAGCCTGTTCGGACTGCGCTTCAGTCGGGACCGGCTGTTCCCGTGACTCGCCCTCGGGCTGCTCGCGGCGTCGGGGGCGCTGCTGATGCTGCGTCTGGAGCACCGGCTGCCGCGGGCGAGCGGGGCGCCGGAGCGTGAGGGCAGCCCTCAGGAGGCCCTGAGGTGAACGGTCCACCAGACCGTGCTGGTTGATGAGGTGACCGGCGTGGAGACGATTCTTCGCGCCGATCTCCTCATGATCTCGGAGACGGGGGCGCTGAAGGGTCCGGAAGGGGCGTCCCTAGTGGCCGACCGGGCTGCCCCCTCGTACACCGGCGCCCCGTCACGAGATCAGCCCGCCCCCACCCTCGCCCCGCAGCCCGCCGCCCGCCCGGCCCCCGTCGGCAGCAGGACCCCGCGGTCGGCGAGTCGTTCCTGGAGGCGGGTGGTGTCCACTTCGGCGGGGACCACGCCGTGGTGTGCCGCCATCGCCGCGGCCACCCCGGCGGCCTCACCGGTCACGAAGCAGGTGCCGGTGATCCGCAGGGTGCCGTTCGCCTCGTGGGTGGACGACACGCAACGCCCCGCGACCAGCAGGTTGGCCGGGTCCGGGACGAGCAGGATGCGGTAGGGGATCGCGTACCCCGCCCCGACGGCATCGGTGTGCGAGAGCCCGGCGCCGTCCGCCGCGTGGATGTCGATGGGGAACGCGCCACGTCCGATCGCGTCGGCGAACGGCGTACCGTCGCCCACCTCGGCCGCGGTCATCGTGTGGACGCCGCGTACCCGGCGCGACTCCCGAACCCCGACGCGGTCGGCCACCGCGACGAGACGGCAGTCGCCGAATCCCGGGACGTCGGCCCGGAACCACCGCACGAACTCGAGCACCTGGCGGGAGAGGACCGCGTGCGCGGCACCGAGCCCGTCGGCCCCGGTGGTGCGCGTGACGTTCACGACCGCCTCGCCGCGGGTCGGCCACAGCGCGAGATGCATCTCGGTGCGCCGCAGACTCAGCGCGCCGCTCGCGTGCCCCGCCGACAGCAGCGCCCCCAGCCCCCAGACGTTGGCGTGGTCGTCCGTGCCGGACCCAAGGACGCTGCCGGGCCGGATCTCGTCCGGGTTCTCGCTCAGATACGCCAGCAGGGCGCCGATGTCCGCACCGCCCAGCTTGAACGTCAACGACACGGGCTGGACGGCCGTCGTGTCGTTCTGGAAGGGCGCGCCCGCCAGCGCCGCGATCGCGGCGTCGCCCGTGGCGTCCACGACGGCGGCGGCGCGGACGGTGCGCCGGCCGTGCGAGGTGTGGACGTGCAGCGCCGCTATCCGGGATCCGTCGCGGTCCAGGCCGACGGGCACGGACTGGAGCCAGACGTCCACGCCCGCCTCGGCGAGCATGACCGACTGGGTGAGCGCCAGTTCGGCATGGTCGACGGGGGTGCGCGTGGCGGTGTAGCCGACATCGTCGCGCACATGACCGGGGGAGGCGCCCGCCGCCGTGAGGCGGTCGACCAGGCGCTGGCCGAACCCGGCGACCACCTGCTCGCCGTGCACGTCGTGGAATCCGGCCGAGTGTTCGAGCAACTGCCAGGACAGGGTGCCGCCGACCGAGCCGGAGGACTCCACGAGCAGGACCCGCGCCCCCTCCTCGGCCGCCGAGACGGCGGCGGCGACCCCGGCGGAGCCACCCCCGGCGACGACGACGTCGTACGTGATGTCGGTCGGTGCGTTCACAGCGGCAGCCTCTTCCGGACGAGGAACCCGTAGCTGACGACGGTGACCATCAGCAGCGCGGCGGAGATCAGGAGTGCGGGCGTGAAGCCGCCCATCGTGTCGACGATGACGCCGGTGGCGATCGGGGCGAAGGCGCCGCCGAGGAAGCCGCCGAAGTTCTGGATGCTGCCCACCGAGCCGACCATGCGGGTTGTCTCGACGACGTCGGAGGCCAGGGCCCAGTAGGACGCGGTGGAGAGGCTGTAGCAGAACATGCCGACCGTCAGCATCGTGACGGCCATCGCGGGCCCGGTGCTGACCGCGGTGAGGCACAGTGACACCGCGGTCAGCAGCGCGCCGCCCGCGATCACGCGCCGCCGGGCGTCCATGGCGCGCATCCCGCGCTGGACCAGGGAGTCGGAGAACCGGCCGCCGATGATCACCGCGACGCCGCCGGCGATGTAGGGCAGGGAGGCGAGCAGGCCCGCCGTGCCGAGGGAAAAGCCCTGGGCGGATTCGAGGTAACTGGGCAGCCAGGTGATGTAGAACCAGAACACGTACTGGAGGCAGAAGGCACCGGCCACCATCGCCCAGATCGTCGGGTACCGGAACAGTCGCAGCCACTGCCTGCCGATGTCGGGCCGCTCCCGCGCCTCGTCGTGCGGGGAGCCGGCAGCCACCGCGTCGGCCTTCTGGTTGTCGCGGATGTAGGCGAGTTCCTCGGCGCTGAGCCGCTTGTGCTCCTCCGGCTTGCGGTAGACCAGCGCCCAAGCGGCCACCCCGAGGAAGCCCGCCAGGCCGATGATGACGAACATCAGCTCCCAGCCGAAGGAGATCATCAGCGCGGTCGTGATCGGGGGCGCGATGGCGAGCCCGACCTGGGTGGCGGCCACGTAGATGCTGGTGGCGCGCCCCTTCTCGTGGTCGGGGAACCACTCGCCGGTCGCCTTCACCGCGCCGGGGAACAGCGGCGCCTCCGTGATCCCGAGGACGACCCGGAGTCCGAGGAAGACCCCGATCGTGCGGGCGAGACCGGTGAGGGCTCCCGCGATCGACCAGAGGGTCGCGGCTATCGTCATGATGAACCGGGGGCCCCACTTGTCGATCGCCCAGCCGCCCGGCAGGTTCATGACCGCGTACGGCCACACGAAGGCGGACAGGATGAGCCCCATCTGCGTCGCGCTGAAACCGAGGTCCTCGCGGATGGCGGGCGCGGCGACGGACAGGTTCCCGCGGTCGAGGTAGTTCGTGATCGTGAGAACGGTGATCACGGCGATGACGGACCAGCGGACGTTGCGCCCCTTGGGCCGGTGAGGGGTTTCCGGGCGCTCGGCGAGTGCGGCGCCACCGGACGTGCTCGTGCTGTGGACTTCCATAACGCGACCTCATTGTGCGTTGACCAGAAGGCCGACCGGAGAGCCGACCGAAGGATCGACCGGAAGGCCGACCGGAGGGTCGGCCAGCAGGTTGACCAGGTGGAGTGCCAGACAGAATGTCACCGGTTACATAATTAGCGGGCAGTGTCGTCCCCGCCACGTCCGATGTCAATCGCGGCCTAGACTTGAAGCGCATGCCGAGCACGCGCCCAGGAGGAACCGATGGCGAGCATCCGTGACGTGGCCCGCCTGGCGCAGGTGTCCACGGCCACCGTCGTACGGGTGCTCAACGGCGGTGCCACCGTGAGCCCCGCGCGCACCGAGCGGGTCATGAAGGCCGTCGCCGAACTCGACTACGTGACCAACGGGGTGGCGGCGAGCCTCTCCCGTGGCAGCACCCGGCTCCTGGGCCTCCTGGTCTCCGACATCGCCAACCCCTTCACCGCCCAGGTGGCGCGTGGGCTCGAGGACGAGGCGGTCCGGCACGGCTATCAAGTGCTCATCGCCAGCTCCGACTTCGACCGCGAGCGGGAGGCGGCGATGCTGGCGTCCTTCGCGAGGCGCACCGTCGACGCCGTCGCGCTCCTGTCGGCCGACGGCGCCACGGAGAGCGTGTCGCGCCTGGTGCGGAGCGGGATGCCGACGGTGTTCGTCGACCGCAGGCCCCCGAACACGCCGGCCATCCCGCTCGTGCGCACGGACTCCCTCTCGGCCGCCCGCGAGGCCGTCCGCTACCTGATCGGCCTGGGCCACACCGACCTCGGCATGATCTGCGGCCCGGTGTCGATGCCGACCGCCGCCCAACGGGCCGCCGGGTTCCGCGAGGCGTGCGCCGAGGCCGGACTCGTGGTGCGCCCGGAGTGCCTGCGTGAGGGCTTCCTCGGCACGGAGGGCGGCTACGCGGCGATGTGCGAGGTGCTCGACCTGCCGCGCCGCCCCACCGCCGTGTTCTCCTTCAACAACATGCTCGCGATCGGCGCCCTGCGGGCGGTCCGTGAGCGCGGCGTGCGCATTCCCGCCGACCTCTCCCTGGTGACGTTCGACGACATGGAGCTGTTCCCCTTCGTCGACCCGCCGCTCACCGCCATCGCGCAGCCCGCCTACGAGATCGGAGCGGAGGCCGGCCGCGTGCTGTTCGACCTGCTGGAGAACGGCGCCGACGCCGAGCGGCCCGACGTCGTGCTCTCGACCGAGCTGCGCATCAGGGAGTCCTGCGCGCCGGTGGGCGGAGTCTGAGCAGTTGGTGGGTTGTCAGTCCTGGGCGCCGGTGGGCGGAGTCTGAGCGGTGGGTGGGTTGTCGGTCCTGCGCGCCGGTGGGCGGCGTCTGGCCAGCCGGTGGACCGTCAGCCCTGCGTGCGGTGTGCGGAGCCCGGCCGGTCGGTGGGCCGTCAGCCCTGTGCGCCGGCGGGCGGCGCACGACCGAACGACGGCGGGCCGTCGTCCAGTTGCCCAGAACCTCCGGCCGTCCGAGCGTCCGGTCGGTCCGAAGGCGTGGGATCGACAGCCGTGATGTAACCGTTGACATCCATCGGGTGATGCCTCACAGTCACGAATGTCACCGGTTACATTCTGTCTGCCACGCCCTGCCCGTGCTCTTTCGCCCGCCGGGCGGGCTCGGCGATTCCGCCTTCGAACGACCGAAGAGGTTCGAGAACATGACACTCGACATCCACGGCATCATCCCGCCGCTGGTCAGCCCGTTCACCGCCGACGAGGAGCCCGACCTCGACGCGCTGCGGGCCGAGGTCCGCCACCACCTCGACCTGGGCGTGCACGGACTCTGCGTCACCGGGAGCACCGGCGACGGCCAGATGCTCTCCATCGAGGACTCGGTCGCCATCGCCCGAGCCGCCGTCGAGGAGACCGCCGGCCGGGTACCGGTGATCGCAGGCATCATCCGCGACAGCACCAAGGACGTCATCGCCTACGGCAGGGCCATCGCCGCCACCGGTGTCGACGCCCTCCAGGTCACGCCCGTGCACTACCTCTTCCAGCCCGACGAGGACACCACGGTCGAGTACTACCGGCGGGTCACCGACGAGACCGGCCTGCCCGTCGTCATCTACAACGTCATCCCCTACGCGCTGATCCCGGCCACCACCGTGGCCCGCGTGCTCGACGAGATCCCGAACGTCATCGGCGTCAAGCAGTCCGGCGGCAACATCCACCAGCTCGCGGACCTGTTGCACATGGCGCCCGAAGGCGGCAAGGTGTTCACCGCCGTCGACGACCTGCTCTACCCGAGTTATCTGCTCGGCGCGCAGGGCGCGATCTCGGCCACCCTCACCGTCGTCCCCGAGCTGTGCGTGGCCCAGTGGGCCGCCGTGCAGCGCGGCGACCACGCCGCCGCCCTCGAGATCCACAACAAGCTGCTCCCCGTGTGGCGCGCGATCGACGGCCCCAACATGACCGTGCGCATCAAGGCCGCGCTGGCCATGCAGGGACGCAACGGAGGGCACAGCCTGTCGCCGCTGACCCCGCTCGGCGACGCCGAGCGCGAGGCCGTCCGCGGCGCCCTGGTGGCCGCGGACGTCAAGCTCGTCGACTGAGCGAGGATCCTGCCGTACGGCCTCGCGCCGGGTGTGTGCCGCACGCCCGGCGCGTCCCCCTCAACAGCGTCGTTGACCGGAGGACCGATGTCATCACCCCTCGCCCGGCTCCCCGCCGAGATCGTGACCACCGATCCGGACGTGCTGGAGAGCCACGCGCGCGACAACGCGCCGCTCTGCGCCCACGGCACGGCCGCGGCACTGCTGCGTCCGACATCCACCGCCCAGGTGGCGGCGGTCCTGGAACTCGCCTCCCGCCATGCCATTCCCGTCGTGCCCCAGGGCGCGCGCTCGGGACTGGCGGGCGCCGCCAACGCGGTCGACGGCTGCTGGCTGCTGTCGCTGGAGCGGATGAACGCCGTCCTCGAGGTGGACCCGGTCGACCGGATCGCGGTCGTCCAGCCCGGCGTGCTCAACGCCCGGCTCTCCCGGGCGGTCGCCGAGCGGGGGATGTTCTACCCGCCCGACCCGTCGTCGTGGGAGTTCTCCACGCTGGGCGGCAACGTCGCCACCAACGCGGGCGGACTGTGCTGCGTGAAGTACGGCGTCACCGCCGACTTCGTGCGCGGCCTGGAGGTCGTGCTGGCCGACGGCCGCGTCCTGCGCACCGGCCGGCGGACGGCCAAGGGCGTGGCCGGCTACGACCTCACGCGGCTGTTCTGCGGATCCGAGGGAACCCTCGGCGTGATCACCGAGATCACCCTCGCGCTGCGCCCCGCGGCCAGGGAACCGCTGACCGCCATCGCGTTCTTCCCGGGCACCGCCGCCGCGTGCGCGACCGTCACGGCCTGCATGGCGTCGGGGGTCGTGCCCTCGATGCTGGAGCTGATGGACCGCCCGTCCATGGACATCGTGCGCGGATACCGCGACCTCGGCTTCCCGCCCGACGCGGGCGCCATGCTCATCGTCCAGTCCGACAGCGGTCCGCCCGCCTCCGCCGACCTGGCCCGGTTCGCGGAGATCGCCCAGTCCCACGGCGGCGAGACCGTCGTCGCCGACGACCCCTCGGAGAGCCGCCTGCTGCTGGAGGCCCGCCGCTCGGTGGGCCCCGCCACCGAACTGCTCGGCGCCTACCTCTCCGACGACGTCTGCGTACCGCTGGGCCGGCTCGTCGACCTGGTCGACGGCGTCGAGAAGATCGCTGCCGAGCACTCCGTGCTGATCACCTGCACCGGCCACGCGGGCGACGGCAACATGCATCCGACCGTCGTCTTCGACCCGAGGGACGCCACCCAGGTCCACCGGGCCGAGCGTGCCTTCGACGCGGTGATGGAACTGGGACTCGCCCTGGGTGGAACGATCACCGGGGAGCACGGGATCGGCCTGCTGAAGGCCGCCTGGCTCGAGAAGGAGCTGGGACCGGTCTCCCTCGCCGTCCACCGGGACATGAAGGCGCTGTTCGACCCGGCCGGGATCCTCAACCCCGGCAAGGTCGTCCGCTCCCGCGCCGCACGTCCCTGACCACCCCCGCGCTCTGACAGCCGGGCTCCTTCCCCTCCCCTTCCTTTCCTTTTCCCCTCAGACCCTCAGAGCAGAGGTGAGCCATGTCCGTCAACGTCGACGGCGCGTCCGGCGTGACCAGACAATCCACGGGGAGCGGCCGAGCGCCCCGG
The DNA here is from genome assembly GCF_003688995.1 of Streptomyces shenzhenensis. Classification (GTDB taxonomy): domain Bacteria; phylum Actinomycetota; class Actinomycetes; order Streptomycetales; family Streptomycetaceae; genus Streptomyces; species Streptomyces shenzhenensis_A. The sequence continues at coordinate 43,027 of NZ_PENI01000054.1, forward strand.
GCCGCGGCCGGGCGCGGACGGATCGTGATCCTGGCGCTGCTGTTCGCCGTCACCGCGATCAACTACCTCGACCGCAGCAACCTGTCGATCGCCATGCCCCACATCAAGGAGGAGTTCGGGCTCAGCGCCACCCAGCAGGGACTGCTGCTGTCGTCGTTCTCCTGGGCCTATGTCGTCGCGCAGTTGCCGGGCGGCCTCTTCGTCGACCGCGTCGGACCGCGGGTCGCCTACGCGTGGGCGATCGTCACCTGGTCGGTGGCCACCGCCGCCACGTTCCTCACCCGGGGGTTCGCCTCCGTGCTCGGCGCGCGGCTCGCCCTCGGCGCAGCCGAGGCGCCCTCGTACCCGGCCAACAACGCGCTGGTGACCAAGTGGTTCCCCAGCTCCGAGCGGGCCCGCGCCACGTCCGTCTACATCGCGGGGCAGTTCATCGGGCTGGCCGTGGCGCTCCCGCTGCTGTCGCTGATCGTCGCCTCCTTCGGCTGGCGGTCGGTCTTCGTCTTCACCGGCATGCTCGGGATCGTCTTCGTCGTCCTGTGGCTGAGACTGGCCCGGGACACCCCTCCCGCCGACGGGACGGAGGCCGCCCCCGCCCCCGAGTCGGCGAAGGCCAGGATCTCCCGGTCCGACGTACGCTACCTGCTGTCGCGCAAGCGGCTGTGGGGCCTCTACATCAGCCAGTTCTGCAGCAACGGCGTCATGTGGTTCTTCCTCACCTGGTTCCCCACCTACCTGGTGGAGGCGAAGGGCATCACCTTCATCCGCGCCGGGTTCATGGGCATGGTCCCCTACCTCGCGGCGCTGTGCGGTGTGCTGCTGTCCGGCTGGTGGTCCGACCGGCTCCTGCGCTCAGGGGCGTCGACGACACGGGCCCGGAAGGTGCCGATCATGACGGGCTTCACCCTCGCCACGGTGATCGTGCTCGCCAACTACACCAGCGCCCCCGGCCTCATCATCACCGTCATGTCGGTGGCGTTCTTCGCCCAGGGGCTCAGCGCCATCGGCTGGACGCTCGCCTCGGAGGTCATCCCGCTGCGGATGATCGGCACCGGCGGCGGCATGTTCAACCTGTTCACCAACATGGGCGGCGCCCTCGTCCCGCTGGTCATCGGCGTGATCCTCGACGCGACCGGCTCGTTCAACGGCGCCCTGGTGTTCATGGCCTGCCTGACCGTCTGCGGACTGCTGTCCTACCTGCTACTGATCGACCGCGTCGAGCGCCTCGACCCCGACGCGAGCCGGTAGCCGATCACGGCACACGCCCACGACACAAGGACCACCCGACCCAGGAGTCCCACCGATGCCCCTGCCCTTCCTCCCCGCCGACGGCGACCCCGTCCCGCCGGCGCTCCGCGGCTTTGCCCGCGCCCACGCCGACCTCGTCGAACTCGTCGAGGAACCGGCCCACCTGCTCGCCCGCGACCGGCACCCCGACCGGAGGGTGGGCCTCGTCTCCGGCGGCGGCTCCGGACACGAGCCGCTGCACGCCGGGTTCCTCGGCCGCGGCATGCTCGACGCCGTCGCCCCCGGCAAGGTCTTCGCCTCACCCCACAACAGGCAGGTCCTGGAGGCGTCCCGCCGGGCCGCGGGACCGGGCGGCGTGATCCACGTCGTCAAGAACTACACCGGCGACCGGATCAACTTCGGGATAGCGGCCGAGCGGCTGCGACTTGAGGGCATCGAGGTCCGCCGGGTACTCGTCGACGACGACCTCGCCACGGAATCCGACGAGACCGCCACCGGCCGTCGCGGCACCGGCGCCACCGTCGTCGTCGAGAAACTCCTGGGCGCGGCGGCCGACACCGGGCTCGGCATCGACGAACTGAGCGCGCTCGGAGCCGAGTTCGCCGCGGCTTCGCGCAGCCTCGCGGTGGCAGCACGGGCGCAGACCTCCCCACACACCGGCCGGCCGTCCTTCGAACTCGCCGACGGTGAACTGGAGTACGGGGTCGGCATCCACGGCGAGCGCGCCCGAAGGACGATCGAGCGGCCGTCGAGCGGGGAACTGGTCGCCCGCTTGACCCACGAACTGCTCACGGGCCTGCCGGAGGGCCCCGACGACGTCATCACCGTGGTCAACGGCCTCGGCGGGACCACCCTGTTGGAGCTCTACGGCATCCACGACCTGCTCGTCGACGCGCTCACCGAGCGCGGTCTGACGGTGTCCGGCGCACTGGTCGGCACCTATGCGCCCGCGCTCGACATGGCCGGGTTCTCGCTGACCCTGACCCGCGTGCGACCGGCATGGCGGTCGTACTGGACCGCCCCCGCCGCCACCCCCGCCCTGACCGTGAGGACCAAGTAGATGATCGACCAGGAGGCGGTTCTGCGCCGCTACGCACGGGCCGTCGAGGACGCGCACACCACGCTGACCGAACTGGACCAGCGCAGCGGCGACGGCGACTTCGGTGACAACCTGCGCGGCGGGCTGCGGGCCGCCCTCACCCGCTTCGACAAGGGCGGGACCAGTGCCTTCGGCGCTCTCGGCGAGGTGTTCCTCGACGAAGTCGGCGGAACCAGCGGCCCGTTGCTCGGGCTTCTGTTCACCGAGATCGCGCGGGCCCTCGACTCCGGGGCCGGCTTCGCCGACGGGGCCGGGGCCGGGCTGACGGCGATCCAGCGCGTCGGCGAGGCCCGGGTCGGCGACCGCACCCTCGTCGACGCCCTCGCTCCCGCCGTCGACGCCCTGGTCACGGGCGGGCCGGTCGAGGCGGCGAACGCCGCGAGGGCCGGCGCGGACCGCACCGCGCTGCTGCGTGCCCGGATGGGCCGGGCAAGTTATGTCGGCGACCGGGCGAAGGGGGCACCGGATCCCGGAGCCGTGGGCATCGCCCTGTTCTTCTGGGCGGCGGCAGCCGTGGCGTCACCCGAGGCGGACCTCCCCGCCCCCGCGTGACCGGGACCACCGCGCGCCGCGGCACGGGCCCCGACGTCCGGTGCACCCGGCCCCCGGGCACCGGCACGTGGTCCAGACGACCGACCTAGGCGGTTTCGTTTGGATCAGTTGGTCGTTGGTCCGGGTGTGTCGTTGAGTGATGCGCAGTGGGCGCGGATCGAGCCGTTGCTCCCGGACCGGACGCCCAGACGGGGTGGTCGCTGGCGTGATCATCGGGAGGTGATCGACGCGATCGCCTTCAAGTTCCAGACCGGCAC
>NZ_PENI01000055.1 GCF_003688995.1 Streptomyces shenzhenensis
CGGGCCTGCGCGCCCTCCTCGTGCTCACCCTGGTGACCGGTGTCATCTACCCGCTGGTCGTCACCGGCATCGCCCAGGGGCTGTTCCACGGCAGGGCGAACGGCTCCGAGATCACAGCGGACGGCAGAGTCGCCGGCTCGTCCCTGATCGGGCAGTCGTACAACCTGCCGCTGAAGAACGGCCAGGAGACCCCGGACGCGGACCTGAAGTGGTTCCAGGGCCGCCCGGCCAACGGCCTCGGCAGCAACAGCCTCAACACCCGGTACAAGCTGATCCTGTCCGGTGCCACCAACCTCTCCGCCGACAGCAAGGTCCTGATCGAGCAGGTGCGGGACGCCAAGGCCGCGGTCGTCAAGGACAACTCGGTGCCCGGCCACACCGTCCGGCCGTCCGACGTCCCCGCCGACGCGGTCACCTCGTCCGGCTCCGGCCTGGACCCGGACATCTCCCCGGCCTACGCCGCACTCCAGGTCCACCGGGTCGCCGCGAAGAACGGCCTTCCGGCCGCCCAGGTCGACAAGCTCGTCGACGACCACACCACCGGCCGTACCCTCGGCTTCATCGGCGAGCCCCGGGTGAACGTCCTGGAGCTCAACATCGCGCTCAAGGGCCTTGTGGCGCAGCACTGATGGGGTGGGACGACGACACACACGGGAGCCGGTGGCCGGGGAACCCCCTCTGCCGCCGGCTCCCGCCCGGCGCACCAGCGGATCCCGCCGTCGAACATGGCACGCCGATATAGGGAATTGCGCCGCCGCTTCGCCGTGAATCCCGGAATTCATAAGCCCGGTACATTGCGCGGAAAGCGGCGGATCCGTCTTCGAGGCGTACGGCACGGCCGGCACCCGCCGTATCTGAGATACCGTCAGTTTTCCCTGGTCATGCTCATGTGAGCCCTTTACGCGCCCCCCGCTGTGCGGCAAAAATACGCCGTGCCGGTGGGGCGAAGGTCGACCTATCGCCTCTCCCGCCTTCAACTCCCCATGAAAGGCAGGTCGGTTGCCGTGCTGCTGCGGTTTCCCATATCCGTGTCCGAAGCCCAGGAGTGCCTGGCAGAGGAGGCCGTCCCGATCGGCGGGGCGACACTGGTGTGGGCCACCTGGCAACGCGACGGCTTCCCGCAACGGGCCATGTCACTGCGCGACCTGCCGGAAGCCAACGTCATCGGCGCCGAATCCCTCGGCGGTGCCGTCCTGCTGAACCGGGTGGACGAGCGGGTACCGGACGTCCTGCGGCTGGCCGCCGCCACCATCGGCACCGGCGCCGTGCGCCGGACCGCGACCGTCGGCGGCAACATCGTCGGCAGCGCCCTGCGGTGCCTGCTGCCCGCGGCCCTCGTCCTGGACGCCCGCGCCCGGGTCCTGGACGCCGACGGCATCCACGAGACCGACCTGGCCGAGGTCACCGCCAAACGCCCGCTGCTGCTCAGCATCCACTGGCGCGCACCGCTCGCCAGCGCGTACCACAAGGCGCCCGGCGAGATCGGCGGGCCGCCGCAGCTCGTCGTCGCGACGGCGCTGCACGCGGACGCGGGCGGCCGCAACCGGCTCCGGGTCGCCGTCCGCGACGGCTACGACGTGTTCAGCGGCAGCGTGGTGTGCGAGGCCGGCACCGACGCCGGACAGGTGCAGAGTTCGCTGCGGAGGCAGCACCTCGGCGACCTCCCGGACGAGGCCTGGGACGCGATCGACGAACAGGTCCGCGACCTCCTGAGCCGCGCGTGACGACCCCTGCGGGGTGCTCAAGCACCCGTTCTTCACAGCCACGCTGAAGCCGTCCGTGGCTGCGGCGGCTGAGCCAGGGCGAACCGCTGCGGGCGCCTGCCGTGGAGGGCCGACGCCCGCAGCAGACGGGGGGATCCGACGCTCCCCGCGCCGTCAGGACGCCCTGCGCCGCTGCCTGATCGGTTCCCCGACCCGATGCATGTGGGTGAGAGCCTCGCGGTACGACCGGATCAGCCCGGTCTCGTGGTAGGGCACGCCGATCTCCGCGCAGTACGCGCGCACGATGACCTGGGCCCGGCGCAGATGGGGCGTGGGCATGCTCGGGAACAGGTGGTGCTCGATCTGGTAGTTGAGACCGCCGAGCATCACGTCGGTGAGCGGGCCGCCGGTCACATTGCGGGAGGTGAGCACCTGGCGGCGCAGGAAGTCGGGCCGTTCGTCACCGCTGAAGGTGGGCATGCCCTTGTGGTTGGGCGCGAAGGTGCAGCCGAGGTAGACGCCGAAGAGGCACTGGTGGACGGCGAGGAACGCCACCGCCTTGCCGGGGGAGAGCACCAGGAACAGCGCGGACAGATAGCCCGCGATGTGCAGGAAGAGCAGGACGCCCTCCAGGACACGGTTCTTCATGGACGGCGAGCGCAGCGCCCGTGCGCTCGCCACGTGCAGGTTGAAGCCCTCCAGCGTCAGCAGCGGGAAGAACAGGAAGGCCTGGTGGCCGCCGATGAGCCGGGCCAGGCCGCGGCTGTGCCGGGCCTGTTCGGTGGACCACACCAGGATGTCCGGGGCGACGTCGGGGTCGAGTTCCTCGTGGTTGGGGTTGGCGTGGTGGCGGGTGTGCTTGTTCATCCACCAGCCGTAGCTCATGCCGATGCCCAGGTTGCCGAAGAGACGGCCCCACAGTTCGCTCGGCCGGCGCCGCCGGAAGACCTGCCGGTGCGCCAAGTCATGGGCCACAAGGGCGATCTGACCGAAGATCAGCGCCATGCAGGCGGCGACCGCCAGCTGCCACCAGGTGTCGCCGAGCGCGAAGAAGATCCCCCAGCCCGCCGCCAGCAGCGCGATCACCAGGCCGAGCCGCGCCGTGTAGTAGCCGGGGCGCCGCCGCAGCAGGCCCGCGTCCGTGATCCGCCGGGAGAGCCGGGCGAAGTCGCTGCCCGCCGCGGGGGCGGAGCCGGGCGCAGGGCGGCGGGGGGCGGGCGTGCCGGCCGCGACGGAGGAGTCGGTGGAGATCGTCATGCTGTCGAGTCTCGGGGCGGCGGACCGGCCGGGACAGCCTGCCAGGCACCCGAAGCGGCCGGGGGCTGTCCCCAGGCACCCCAGGGGGCTGCCCCCACTCCGGGCCGCTGACCTCGGTCTTTTCTCCGTCGTACGCGGGCCGGGGCGGTCCGCCCGCCGTGTGTCACGAACTCGCCTCGGCTCAGGGCACGTTGATGATCACAGCGTGGGTTAGTGTGCTCGCGTCGGCACACGCGAATGAGTAGGACCGAACGATGAGCGACAGACTGACCGGCGGCATGGCACCCTTCAACTCCTCGGTGGCGCACCCCGCGCGCGTCTACAACTTCTGGCTCGGCGGCAAGGACAACTATCCGGCGGACGAGGAGGCGGCGCGCCTCGCGGCGGCGGCGAACCCGCAGATCATCCCGGCCGTCCGGGCCAATCGCGCGTTCCTCGGCCGGGCGGTGCGCGAACTGAGCCGCGCCGGGATCCGGCAGTTCCTCGACATCGGCACAGGTATCCCCGCCGCCGACAACACCCACGAGGTGGCGCAGCGAGCCGACCCGGGCTCCCGGGTCGTCTACGTCGACAACGACCCGGTCGTGCTCGCCCACGCCCAGGCCCTGCTGGTCAGCGCGCCGGAGGGCGCCACCGACTACCTCCAGGCTGATCTGCGGGACGTCGACCGCATCCTCGCGGAGGCGCGCAACACCCTCGACCTGTCCCGGCCCGTGGGCCTGATGCTGGTGGCGATCCTCCAGTACATCCCGGACGCGGACGACCCGTGGGGGATCGCGCGCCAGCTCCTGGACGCCCTCCCGGCCGGCAGCTACCTCGTCCTGTCGCATCCGGCCTCGGACATCGGCGCCGACGAGGTCTCCGAGTCCATGCGCGTCTACAACGAGCGGGCAGCCGAGCAGGCGGCGCCGCGCAGGCACGCGGAGGTGTCCCGGTTCTTCGAGGGCACGCGGATCCTCGACCCGGGCGTGGTCGAGCTGCCGCAGTGGCGTCCCGACGCCGACACCGTCTCCGAGGGCGGCCCGCTGCCGATGTGGTGCGGTGTGGGACACAAGGAGCAGTGAGCTGACGTAACGTCAGATATGGCAGGTACAGAGCGGGCGGGCACCGGATCCGGTGCCCGCCCGGCGCTCGAGGGGTGCGGGCAGCTGCGCGACCTGCCACGACGCCGCCGCGGACGAGGGACGAGCCGGCACCGGATCGTGGCGGCGGCCTCCAGGGGCCGACGGGGTGGGATGGGGGTCGGCCCGGGGGTGAATTGGGGGTCGGCACCGATGGCGGCTCCGGGGGCGGGCCTGTGAGGGTGGGGTGTGCCGCGCTGCGGGTGCGGGGGGCAGTCCGGTACCAGCCGTCCCGAGACCGCGGTGCGGAAGGCGGTGGCCCGTGGGACATGCCGACACGCTGCTCGCCATGGGCGGTGCCTTCATGGGTGCCGCACTGCTCGCCCGGCTCGGGGGCCGGATCGGGCTCCCGACGATTCCGCTGTTCATGCTCGCCGGCATCCTGCTCGGCCCGCACACCCCCGGACCGGTCCTCGTCGAGGACGCGCACGAATTCGCCATGCTCTCCGCGCTCGGGCTGGTCCTGCTGCTGTTCTGCCTGGGCCTGGAGTTCCACCTCGACGACCTCAGGAACGGGGGCCGGCGGCTGCTGACCGCCGGCGGCGTCTATCTGCTGCTGAACGTCGGAGCGGGCCTGGCCTTCGGCTTCGCACTGGGCTGGGGCGTGCGGGAAGCGCTGGTGCTCGCCGGTGTGCTGGGCATCTCCTCGTCCGCGATCGTCACCAAGATCCTGATCGACCAGGGCCGTCTCGGCCGTCCCGAGACCCGGCTGATCCTGGGCGTCATCGTGGTCGAGGACATCTTCCTGGCGCTGTACCTCGCCGCGCTCCAGCCGGTCGTCGGCGGCGCCCAGGGCGCCGGGGACGCGGTGGCGCAGGGCGCGAAGGCGTTCGGATTCCTGCTGGTGCTGGCCGCCGCCGCGCGCCACGGCACCCGGCTCGTCAGCCGCCTGATCGTGACCCGGGACAACGAACTGCTGGTCATCAGCTTCCTGGGCGCCGCGGTCCTGATCGCCGGGGTCTCCGAACTCCTCGGCGTGGCCGACGCCATCGGCGCCTTCATGGTCGGTCTGATCCTGGCCGGCACCCCCTCCGGCCCGCGCATCCGCGCGCTGGTGCACCCGCTGCGCGACGCCTTCGCCGCGATCTTCTTCTTCGCCTTCGGACTCATCATCGACCCCGGAGACCTCGCCTCCGTCGCCGTACCGGTCGCCGCCGCTGCCGCGCTGACCCTCGTGATGAACGTCGCCGCGGGCCTGTGCGTCGCCCGCCTCTACCGCTACGGCCCGGAGCCCGCCGCGGTGATCGCCACCACTCTCGTGGCCCGCGGGGAGTTCGCGCTGATCCTGGCGGCCATGGCCACCGGCGCGGGCCTGGACGGCCGTCTCGCCCCCTTCATCGCCGGGTACGTCCTGGTCCTCGCGGTCCTCGGCCCCGTCGTGGCCGGACACGCGCGGCTGTTCGCCCGCGTCCTGCGGCCCGCGCACGGCCCGCCCGGCACCCCTGCCGAGGCCCCGGACGCCGAGGCCCCGGACGACGCCCCGGACACCCATGCCTCGGACGTCGACGCCCCGGACGCCGACGCCTCCGGCGCCCCGTCCCGGTCGGACTCGGTCAGGGCTCTATCAGGCCGACGCGGATCGCGTAGCGGGTGAGTTCCAGCCGGTCCTTCAGGCCGAGCTTCTGCAGCAGGTTGGCGCGATGGCGCTCCACCGTCTTCGGGCTGATGACGAGCAGGTCGGCGATCTCCTGCGAGGTGTGCCCCTCGGCGACGAGCTTGAGGATCTCCTCCTCGCGGTCCGTGATGGCCCGCGCGGGCAGCGCCCGGCCCTCCCGGGCCAGGTCCAGATAGGTGCGTACGAGGGCGTTGACGGCTCCCGGGTAGAGGAACGGCTCGCCGCGCATGGTGGCGCGGCAGGCCTCGACCAGGTCGCGGTCGGCGACGGACTTGAGGACGTAGCCGGAGGCGCCGGCGCCCAGTGCCTCGAAGAAGTACTGCTCGTTGTCGTACATCGTCAGGATGAGGATCCGCAGGTCGGGCTCGGTGCGGGAGAGTTCCCGGGCGGCCTGCAGACCGGTCAGCCGGGGCATGGCTATGTCGAGGATGGCCAGATCGGGACGGTGGGCGCGGGCCTGCGCGACCGCTTCGGCGCCGTTGTCGGCCTCGGCCACGACGGTCAGATCGGGTTCGCTCTCCAGGATGAGCCGTACCCCGCGGCGGACCAGGGCGTGGTCGTCGGCGAGCAGGATACGGGCGGGCGCGGGCTGGGGCATGGTTCAGGGATTCCGGTCGGGTACGGGGACGGCCAGACGTACTTCGGTGCCTCCACCGGGCCCGGGGCCCACCCCGAGATCGGCGCCGATGAGCAGGGCGCGTTCGCGCATGCCGTGGATGCCGGCGCCTTCGGGCGCACCGCCGATGCCGCGGCCGTCGTCGCGGATGCGCAGCTCCACTCCCGTGGCCGTGGTCCGGAGGCTGAGTTCGGCGCGGTGTGCGTGGGCGTGCCGGGCGGTGTTGGTGAGCCCCTCCTGGGCGACGCGGTAGACGACCAGCTCGGACGCGCGGGCCAGCGGTGGCAGATCCGCGTCGAGCCGGGGCTGGACGGCCAGGGTGGGCCCGGTGAACTCGGCGGTCAGGGCCTTCAGCGCGCGGGTCAGGCCGAGCTCGTCCAGGACGCCGGGGCGCAGCCGGCGGGCGATGCGCCGGATCTCGTCCAGGCTGCCCCGGGTGGTCTCCTGCACCTCGTGCAGCTCCGTGCGCAGGCCGGTCGGGGCGTGCCGGGCGACCCGCTCCAGTTCCAGCAGGACGGCGGTCAGGGTCTGCCCGACCTCGTCGTGCAGCTCCCGGGCGATGCGATGGCGTTCGGCCTCCTGGGCGGAGAGCGCGCGGGCGCTGCTGGTCGCCCGCTCGTCCTCGAGCCGGTCCAGCATGGTGTTGAACGCCGTGATCAGCTCGGCCACCTCGCCGTGCCCGTCGACCGGCGGGCGCCGCCCGGGCCGCAGCAGGTCGGCCGTGGTCATGGCGCGGGTGAGGCGTTGCAGCGGGGCCAGGCTGACGCGCAGCAGCAGGGCGTTGGCGACGAGCATCGCGGCCAGGCCCACGGCGAGGATCGCGGCCTCGGTGAGCAGCACGGGGGTGGACACGGTGACCGGGCCGAGCAGCAGAGCGGTGGCCGCGACGAGTACGACGGCGTTCAGCAGAAAGATCCGCCAGAACAGGGGCACCGCGTTCCGCCTCCTCGACGTGGACTCCGCTGCCACCAGGGTGGTGGTGTTCCGGCCAGGGCGCCATCCGTGCCAGCACCCATCTTCCGGGCCGTGCACCCGGTATGCGTGACCGCTTCCGTGCGGGGCAACCACCAGGAAGGATGAGGGCCGAACCCGATGGCGGCAGGCTGCGGGCGGGGGAGAGCCTGGAGGTCCGGTGGGCCGGTCGCGCCGGGAGCGACGGTCCGGTCCGTGACGGTGTCAGGTCCGGGAGGGATGGAGCCGTGACCCAGTTCGACGACGAACGCCTGGTCAATCTTGCCGCACGGCTGGAACGGGACGACCCTCGATTCGCCCGCGCCCTGGGCGCCGGGCGTCCCGCGCGGCCCCGTGAGTACCGGCGCACCGGCGCCTGGTGGGGGCTGGCCACCGGCGCGGTCGCGCTCGGCGCGGGCGTCTTCCTGCCCCACGGGCTGCTGATCGCGGCCGGCCTCGTGGTCATGGGCATCGCCGTGCAGCTGCTCGACCCCGACCGGGCCCGGCGGCGGAACGGGTCGTCGCGGTGAGGTTCCCCTATGCGCCAACGTTGACGTTCTTCTGAGGCCCGGTTCCGGGATGCGATAGACTTCTTTACCGAGTGCTTACGCTCTGTTGAGCGTTGGCTTGCTCAGTCGTTGGTGGTCGCCGGTTCCCGGCCGACGTGATGGGGGGCGTGAGATGGACCGAGTCGTCCGCGCGCGTACCGCCGTCCGGGTCCGCGTCGACAACACCGCCCGCGACAGCGTTCCTGATACCGACAGCGCCGCCTTGAGCACCCACCGCTCCCGCTGACGCCCCGGATCCACTGCCGATCCGGTTCCCTTTCCAGCGCGACGAGCCGCCCGGCGGCTCCCGCACTCACCCGCCCGGCACCCCGCTCGCCGTACGACGACTTCGAGCCGCCGGGCCGGCCAACGGACATGCGCACGCGCAACGGCACCGGCAACGCGTCCGGCGCCCGGTACCCGCGAAGGCACAGACGCCGCCACCGAACCGATCGACGGAGGTCAGACGCCCGTGCACGACACCACCGCCATGCTCATCGAACTCGGGGCGATCATTCTCGTCCTGGGCCTGCTGGGCCGCATCGCCGGGCGGGTGGGCTTCTCGCCCATACCTCTGTATCTGCTCGCCGGGCTCGCCTTCGGGCAGGGCGGCATCCTGCCCCTGACCGCCAGTGAGGAGTTCGTCGCCACCGGTGCCGAGATCGGGGTGATCCTGCTGCTGCTCATGCTCGGCCTGGAGTACAGCGCCCCCGAACTCGTCACCACCCTGCAGACGCAATTCCCCTCCGGGGCGGTCGACTTCGTCCTCAACGCCGTTCCCGGCGCCGTGGCGGCGCTGCTCCTTGGCTGGGGTCCGGTCGCCGCCGTGGCGCTCGCCGGGGTCACCTGGATCTCCTCGTCCGGGGTGATCGCCAAGGTGCTCGGCGACCTGCGCAGGATCGGTAACCGGGAGACCCCCGTCGTCCTCGGGGTGCTCGTCCTGGAGGACCTGGCCATGGCGGTCTACCTGCCCATCCTCACCGCCCTGCTCGCCGGGGTGAGCCTGGCCGGCGGCACCGTCACCCTGCTGATCTCACTGGGCACGGTCGGCGCCGTCCTGTACGTGGCGCTGCGGCACGGCCGTCTGGTCAGCCGCGCGGTCTCCTCCGACAACGCCGAGATGCTGTTGCTGGTGGTGTTGGGGCTGACCCTGCTGGTGGCCGGGGTCGCGCAGCAGCTCCAGGTGTCCGCGGCGGTCGGTGCGTTCCTCGTCGGGATCGCGTTGTCCGGTGAGGTCGCCGAGGGTGCCCACAATCTCCTCGCGCCTTTGCGGGATCTGTTCGCCGCGGTGTTCTTCGTCTTCTTCGGTCTCCACACGAATCCTGCGGACATTCCGCCGGTGCTGCTGCCCGCGCTCGGGTTGGCCGTCGTGACCGCGCTCACGAAGATCGCGACGGGGTACTGGGCCGCCCGCCGGGCCGGGATCTCCGCGAAGGGCCGCTGGCGGGCCGGTGGCACCCTCGTCGCCCGCGGCGAGTTCTCCATCGTCATCGCCGGACTCGCCGTCGGCGTCGAACCGCGCATCGGCCCCCTGGCGACCGCCTACGTACTGCTCCTCGTCATACTGGGGCCGCTCACCGCTCGCTGGACCGAACCCCTCAGCCGCCGCCTGACCCGCCGCCCACGGCGCGCGGTGCCCGATGCCACGGCGGCCGACCCGGTGGAGGTGGCTCGTGCGAACGGCTGAACACGGCAAGCGGGGCGGCCCCGGCGCGGAGGAGCACCGGAAGCAGGCGGGGCGTGAGGGCCCCGAGGAGCGCATACGGGCGGGGGAGACGGTGACCGTGGACGGGTTCCGGATGATCGAGGAGGCGTACCCGGGTGCGTCCCGGGCACGGCCCACGCCCGCGGAGGAGGCCACCACCGAGACGTTCCTCGACGGCTTCCAGCAGATCCTGGCGGACGCCGCGGTCACCGGCCGCCGGCTGACCCGCCCCGAGATCGAGTCCCGGCGCCTGCTCGGCGCCCGCGCGGCGGAGGCCGGGCACGGCTGGCGGGCCCTGGTACGCGCGCATCTCACGGCGGGCCGGGCCGGCCGGCCCGCCGGGGCCGACCCGGACAGCGTCCTCGCCGTCGTCGAGCAGGCGGTCGACGCGTTCGCCGACGGATACGAGCGTGCGCAGCGGCACGTCGTACGCCGGGAGGAGGCCGCCCGCCGTGAGTTCATCGACGACCTGCTGCACGGGCGCGGCGACCCCGGCCAGCTCGCCTCGCGCTGCGAACGGTTCGGGCTGCGCCTGTCCCGCACCCACTCCGTCGCGGTGGCCGGCGGGCCGGAGGGTTACGACGAGTCCGACCCCGTGCCCCGGCAGGTCGCGGACGAGTTGTTCGCCCGCTTCGAGAACCGCCGCATCCTGTTCACCACCAAGGACGGGCGGATGGTGTGCATCGCACCCGGCGACCAGGACGACGTGCTGACCTGGTTCGGCAAGCTCGTGCACGCCCGGGTCGTGGGGAGCCAGGTCGCCGTCGGACGGCCCCGGCCCGGCACGGTCGGCATCGGGCACAGCTACGAGGAGGCGCTCAACGCCCTCGACGTCGCCCAGCGGATGGGCTTCGACGATCCGCTGCTGCGCGCCGCCGATCTGCTCGTCTTCCCCGTCCTGGCCCGCGACCGGCCCGCGCTGATGGACCTGGTCCGGCACACGCTGGGCCCGCTGGAGCAGGCCCGCGGCGGTGCGCAGCCACTGCTCGACACGCTCACGGCGTACTTCGACAGCGGCTGTGTGGCCACCGTGGCGGCACGCGAACTGTCACTCAGCGTGCGCGCGCTGACCTACCGGCTGGCCCGGATCCACGCCCTGACCGGCAGCGACCCCACGGACCCCGGCGACCGCTACACCCTGCAGACCGCAGTAGTCGGAGCCCGCCTCCTGGCCTGGCCGGGCCGCCCCCTGTAACTGGCCCCGGTGGGGCAGGCGCCTTGAAGGGGCGCGGGGAACTGCGCGCTCGGCCACGACGGCGCTGCAGCCGGGTGACGGCGTGTTGTGGGGGTGCCGAACCGACCCCGGTGGGGCAGCCGCCCTGTAGGGGCGCGGGGAACTGCGCGCTCGGCCGCGATGGTGCCGCGGGCGGGGGACGGCGTGCTGTCGGTCCGGCCCCCGCCCCCGGGAGGGGTCAGGCGTGACCGACCGTGTCAGGATCCTCCGCGGAGCGCTCCGCGGAGTCCCTCGGTGCCGTGACCGCCGCCTCGGCGGGCGCCTCGGTCGCGACCGACGGCTTGCCGAAGCGGCGCGTGAGTGCCAGGGCCACCGGCTCGGTCCAGCGGGCGGTGAGCGGCCCCAGGACGACCAGGATCAGCACGTACGCCGTGGCGAGCGGCCCGAGCGAGGGCTCGATCCCGGCGGTCACGGCGAGTCCGGCGATGACGATGGAGAACTCGCCGCGGGCGACGAGGGTGCCACCGGCACGCCAGCGGCCCTTCGCGGAGATCCCGGCCCGGCGGGCGGCCCAGTACCCCGTCGCGATCTTCGTGAGCGCGGTCACGACGGCCAGCCCGAGCGCGGGCAGCAGCACCGGCGGAATGTCCGCAGGATTCGTGTGGAGACCGAAGAAGACGAAGAACACCGCGGCGAACAGATCCCGCAAAGGCGCGAGGAGATTGTGGGCACCCTCGGCGACCTCACCGGACAACGCGATCCCGACGAGGAACGCACCGACCGCCGCGGACACCTGGAGCTGCTGCGCGACCCCGGCCACCAGCAAGGTCAGCCCCAACACCACCAGCAACAGCTTCTCCGGGTCGTCGCTGGAGACGAAGCGCGAGATGTGCCGCCCGTAGCGCACCGCGAGGAGCAGTACCAGCCCGGCGACCCCGAGGGCGATGGCCAGCGTGACGCTGCCCGCGGCCAGCCCGGTGCCGGCCAGCAGCGCGGTGAGAATCGGCAGGTAGACCGCCATGGAGAGGTCTTCGAGGACCAGGATGCTCAGGATCACCGGGGTCTCGCGGTTGCCCAGCCGCCCCAGGTCGCCGAGCACCTTGGCGATCACCCCGGACGAGGAGATCCAGGTGACCCCGGCGAGGACCACGGCGGCGACCGGACCCCAGCCAAGCAGCAACGCCATCACCGCGCCGGGCAGGGCGTTCAGCGCCGCGTCCACCAGACCGGCCGGGTACTGCGTCTTGAGGTTGGAGACCAGATCGCTCGCCGTGTACTCCAGGCCGAGCATGAGCAGCAGCAGGATCACCCCGATCTCGGCACCGGTGGCGACGAACTCCTCACTGGCGTCCAGCGGCAGCAGCCCGCCCTCGCCGAAGGCCAGTCCGGCGAGCAGGTACAGGGGGATCGGCGAGAACTGCAGCCGCCCGGCGAAACGGCCCAGCAGACCGAGCCCGAGCAGGACCGCGCCGAACTCGATCAGGAAGATTGCGGAGGAGTGCACAGACCGTCACTCCCGACCGAGGATCTCGGCTGCCGCGTCCACGCCCTCACGGGTGCCGATCACGATCAGAGTGTCGCCGCCGGCCAGCCGGAAGTCGGGGCCCGGGGAGGGGATCGCCTCGGCCCGGCGCATCACGGCCACGATGGACACGCCGGTCTCCGTCCGCATCCGGGTCTCGCCCAGCAGCCGCCCGTTCCAGTGGGACGTGGCGGACAGCTCGACCCGCTCGGCCACCAGGCCCAGCTCGGTCGTCGACAGCAGGCTCGGGCTGTGGTGCTTGGGCATCAGCGCGTCGATGAGCGCGTCCGCCTCCCCGGAGGCCAGCCGCACCGACAGGGCGCAGGCGTCCGGGTCGTCCTCGCGGTAGGCGCTCAGCGTCCTGGACCCGTCCCGGTGGGCCACCACCGACAGGCGCCGTTGTTCGCGTGTGGTCAGGTCGTAGCGCACTCCGATGCCCGGCAACGGCGTACTGCTCATGCGTGCGGCGCCCACTGCGGCCCCCTGTCTGGTTTGACTGTTCCTTTGCAAAACGGTTGGTGACACTCTAACGAGCGCCCCGGAACCGGCCGAGGGAGCCCGTCGGGCACCACCCTGCGTCGGCACCGGGCAGGACCGGAAGGAAGCGTCAGCATGATCGAGTGGGTGTCATACCGCTCAGGGGCCACCCCCGTGCCCCAGCCCGTAGCGACGCCGCTGGTGTGGACCGGCGCCGTCGGCGGCGCATCGGTGCTCGTGGCGCTCCTCAATCACCTCGTGGGCCCGTACCGGCCCACGCTCGCGCTGACCGTGCTGTCCCTGCTGGCCGCGCTGCTCGGGCTGTGCGCCCGCTTCGTGGCGGCGCCCGGCACCGCCCTGCTGTGCTGGCTGCTCCTCAACGGCTTCGGCATCCCCCCGGCGGGCACCCTCACCTGGGCCGTCGACCGGGACGCGTTCTGGCTCTCGTGTCTGTTCGGCGCCACGCTCGTGGGCACGGTGCTCGCCCGCCTGGTCAACGCCCACGCCGCCTACCGACGGCTGGGCACGGCGACGGGTCCGCTGCCGCCCGAGAACGACGACGGCCGCAACGGCGGCTAGCGGCGGTCGGGCCGAGGCCGCCAAGTCCGAGGTACGGGCGGCCTTCGGCCCGCTGATCCGCGGGGCGGGCCGTGACGCGTCGTCGGTCGGCTGCGGCGGCAAGTGGGTGGGCGCGCAGTTCCCCGCGACCCTTCGGGGCGGGTGATGCTAGGCAGGCCGTTCGCCGAATGCCCTCAGGATGTGTTCCGCGGCCAGGGTCGCCGTCAACGAGCCGTCCCTGACCCGCTGTTCCAGCTCGGGGGCGAGCGCGCGGACCGCCGGGTCGGTGTGCAGCCGGCCGAGCAGTTCGTCGCGGACCATGGACCAGGTCCAGCCGACCTGCTGATCGCGCCGCTTGGCGGTGAGCCGGCCGGTCGACTCCAGCAGCGCACGGTGCTGTTCGAGCCGCTCCCACACCGTGTCGAGCCCGGTCGACTCCCGCGCGCTGCAACTGAGCACGGGCGGCGTCCAGAAGGCGTCCCGGCCGTGCATCAGCCGCAGCGCGCCCGCCAGTTCCCGCGCGGCCGCCCGGGCGTCCCGCTCGTGCGGGCCGTCCGCCTTGTTCACGGCGATCACGTCGGCCAGCTCCAGGACGCCCTTCTTGATGCCCTGCAACTGGTCGCCGGTGCGGGCCAGGGTGAGCAGCAGGAAGGAGTCGACCATGTCGGCCACCGCGGTCTCCGACTGCCCGACGCCGACGGTCTCCACGAGGACCACGTCGTAGCCCGCGGCCTCCATCACCACGATCGACTCGCGGGTGGCCCGGGCCACCCCGCCCAGCGTGCCCGCGCTGGGGGAGGGCCGTACGAACGCCGCCGGGTCCACGGCCAGCCGCTCCATGCGGGTCTTGTCCCCGAGGATCGAACCGCCGGTACGGGTCGAGGACGGGTCGACGGCGAGCACCGCCACCCGGTGCCCCAGCGAGGTCAGCAGCGTGCCGAACGCGTCGATGAACGTCGACTTGCCCACGCCCGGCACCCCGCTCACGCCGATCCGCCGGGCCCGGCCGCCGTGCGGGAGCAGTTCGGTGAGCAACTCCTGCGCCAGCGCCCGGTGCTGCGGCCGGGTGGACTCCACGAGGGTGATCGCGCGGGCCACGACCGCCCGCCGCCCGTCGAGCACACCCTTGACATACGTGTCGAGATCGATCGCCGCCATGGCGCCCTACAGTTCGTGGCCGAGGCCGGCCGACAGCCGCTGCACCAGGTCGTACGCCGCGTCCGGGATCACCGTGCCGGGCGGGAACACGGCCGTGGCACCCATCTCCAGCAGGGTCGGCACGTCCTGCGGCGGGATCACCCCGCCGACCACGACCATGATGTCCTCCCGGCCCTCCGCGGCGAGTTGCTCGCGCAGCGCCGGTACGAGGGTCAGGTGGCCGGCGGCCAGCGAGGACACCCCGACCACGTGCACATCCGCCTCGACCGCCTGGCGGGCCACCTCGGCGGGGGTCTGGAACAGCGGGCCGACGTCGACGTCGAAGCCCAGGTCGGCGAAGGCGGTCGCGATCACCTTCTGGCCGCGGTCGTGGCCGTCCTGGCCCATCTTGGCGACCAGGATCCGCGGCCGGCGCCCCTCGGCCTCCGCGAAGGCGTCCACCAGGGCGCGGGTGCGGTCCACGGACGCGGACTCGCCTGCTTCGTTGCGGTACACGCCGGAGATCGTACGGATCTGGCCCGCGTGCCGGCCGTACACCTTCTCCAGGGCGTCGGAGATCTCGCCGACGGTGGCCCGGGCGCGGGCCGCGTGCACGGCCAGCTCCAGCAGATTGCCGTCGCCGTCGGCGGCCCGGGTGAGCGCGTCCAGCGCGTCCCGGCAGGCGGTCTCGTCCCGCTCCGCGCGCAGCCTGCGCAGCTTCTCGATCTGCTGGGCGCGCACGGCGGAGTTGTCGACCTTGAGGACGTCGATCTGCTCGTCGCTGTCGACCCGGTACTTGTTGACGCCGATCACCGGCTGCCGCCCCGAGTCGATACGGGCCTGCGTGCGGGCCGCCGCCTCCTCCACCCGCAGCTTGGGGATGCCGGCGTCGATGGCCTGCGCCATGCCGCCCGCCCGTTCCACCTCCTGGATGTGCTGCCAGGCCCGGCGGGCGAGGTCGTGGGTGAGCCGCTCGACGTAGGCGCTGCCGCCCCACGGGTCGATGACCCGGGTGGTGCCGGACTCCTGCTGGATGAGCAGCTGGGTGTTGCGGGCGATGCGCGCCGAGAAGTCGGTGGGCAGCGCCAGCGCCTCGTCGAGCGCGTTGGTGTGCAGCGACTGGGTGTGGCCCTGGGTGGCCGCCATCGCCTCCACACAGGTACGGGTGACGTTGTTGAACACGTCCTGTGCGGTCAGCGACCAGCCCGAGGTCTGCGAATGGGTGCGCAGGGACAGCGACTTGGTGTTCTTGGGCGCGAACTGCGAGACGAGCTTGGCCCACAGCAGCCGGGCCGCCCGCAACTTGGCGATCTCCATGAAGAAGTTCATGCCGATCGCCCAGAAGAAGGAGAGCCGGGGCGCGAACGCGTCCACGTCCAGGCCCGCAGCCCGGCCCGCGCGGAGGTACTCCACGCCGTCCGCGAGCGTGTACGCCAGCTCCAGGTCGGCCGTCGCGCCCGCCTCCTGGATGTGGTAGCCGGAGATGGAGATCGAGTTGTAGCGGGGCATCCGCTGCGAGGTGAAGGCGAAGATGTCGGAGATGATCCGCATCGACGGCTTCGGCGGATAGATGTACGTGTTGCGGACCATGAACTCCTTGAGGATGTCGTTCTGGATGGTCCCGGCCAGCTTCTCGGGCGGCACGCCCTGTTCCCCGGCCGCCACGATGTACAGCGCGAGCACCGGCAGCACGGCGCCGTTCATCGTCATCGACACGGTCATCCGGTCCAGCGGGATGCCGTCGAACAGCTGCCGCATGTCGTAGATCGAGTCGATGGCCACGCCCGCCATGCCGACGTCGCCGGTCACCCGCGGGTGGTCGCTGTCGTAGCCGCGGTGCGTGGGCAGGTCGAAGGCGACCGACAGGCCCTTCTGACCGGCCGCCAGATTGCGCCGGTAGAACGCGTTGGACTCCTCGGCGGTCGAGAATCCCGCGTACTGGCGGATCGTCCAGGGCTGGTTGACGTACATCGTCGGGTACGGGCCGCGCAGATACGGCGCGATGCCCGGGTACGTGTCCAGGAAGTCCAGGCCCTCCAGGTCACGGCCGGTGTACAGGGCCTTGACGCCGATGCCCTCGGGCGTCTCCCACAGCGGCTCCGCGCCCCCGGTGGCCCGCCGCACGGCCGTGTGCCAGTCCGCGATGCCGCCCGCGGGGTCCGGGGTGCCCAGGTCGATGCCGGAGAAGTCGGGGATTCCCATCAGGACACTCCCATGCGGTCGAGGGTCGCGGACAGCACGGCGACGGCGTCACAGCCCGTGAAGACGTACGCGTCGACGCCCGGGTACGCGGCGGGCCGGCCCGCCAGGAACACCTGCCGGGCGCCGGCCGCCCGCAGCTCGGCGGCGGCCTGTTCGGCCTGTTCGGCGTAGACCGTGTCGCTGGAGCACAGCACGGCCTCGGTGGCGCCGCTGTCCGCGAACCGGCCCTCGGCGACCGGCTCGACGCCGCCCGCCTGGAAGAGGTTGGCGGCGAACGTGGCCCGCGCGGTGTGCGCGGCGGCGGGGCCGAGCGTCGCCAGGAAGATCCGCGGCCGGGCACCGGTCGCCGCCAGATGGGCGTCGGAGCGGGCGCGCAGCGCCTCGAACGCCTCGTCGCGGCGGACCCGCGGCAGCCCGCCGGACGGCGGCTCGGGCGCGGGCTCGCGGGTCACGGGCTGCTCGGCCAGGAGCGGGAACTCGCTGACGCCGGTGACGGGTTCGCGCCGGGTGGTGAGCCGTGCGGTGCGCTCCTGCCAGGTGCTCGCCAGGTCCGCGCGGATCCGGCCCGAGCGCAGCACGGCAGCCTGGCCGCCGTCCCGCTCGATCGACCGGAAGAACTCCCAGCCGGCGTGGGCGAGTTCGTCGGTCAGCCGCTCCACGTACCAGGAGCCGCCCGCCGGGTCGATCACCCGGGCCAGCTGCGACTCCTCCAGCAGGATCGTCGACGTGTTGCGGGCGATACGGCGGGCGAACGCGTCCGGCAGGCCCAGCGCGTGGTCGAACGGCAGCACGGTCACGGCG
Organism: Streptomyces shenzhenensis; assembly: GCF_003688995.1. Lineage (GTDB taxonomy): Bacteria > Actinomycetota > Actinomycetes > Streptomycetales > Streptomycetaceae > Streptomyces > Streptomyces shenzhenensis_A. The sequence goes on from NZ_PENI01000055.1 coordinate 17,388, forward strand.
TCGGCGCCGCCGACCCCCGCGGCCAGCGTCGCCACGGTCGCCCGGAGCATGTTCACCCAGGGGTCGCGTCGGGTCGCCATCACCGGCGACGTCACGGCGTGCTGGAGCTGCGCGCCCGCGTCCGGCGCCCCGCACACCTCGGCGACCCGCGCCCACAGCCGGCGCGCCGCGCGCAGCTTGGCGACGGTCAGGAACTGGTCGGCGGTGGCCGCGTACCGGAACTCCAGCTGGGCACAGGCCTGTTCGACGCTCAGCCCGGCCCCGGTCAGCTTGCGCAGATAGGCGACGCCGGTGGCGAGGGAGGCGCCGAGCTCCTGCGCGGCCGAGCCGCCGGCCTCGTGGTACGGCAGCGCGTCCACGGTCAGCGCGCGCAGCCCCGGGTACGCGTCGGCGCAGCGCGCGGCGAGCGCCGTGACCGGGGTGAAGTCCTGCCGGTCGCCGGTGCGGGCCTCGTGGCCGAGCGGGTCGGCGCCGAGGTTGCCGCGCGCCGTCCCGGGGGCGACGCCCCGCTCCTCGTACAGCGCCAGCAACTGTGCCGCGGCGGCCTCGACGTCCCGGCCCGCGTCTAGCACGACCGGCGCCAGGTCCAGGTAGACGCCGTCGAGCGCGCGGCGCAGCCCGGTCAGGGGGATGCCGCCCGCGCCCACGAGCAGCCAGAGCGAGGTGGCGCCGTGCTCCAGGTCGGCGAGGACCGCGCCGTCGGCGAGCGCCGCGTGCCGCTGCCGTACGTCCCAGCCGGCCACGGTGGTGCCCTCCGGGCGGCCGCCGCGGACGAACGGGGCGAAGCCGGGCAGACCGGGGTCGGGTGCGGCGTCGCGCGCGGTGTAGAGGGGGCGGGTGCGCAGCCCGTCCTCCAGCGTCGTGGACAGGGCGTCCTCCGCTGCCGCGCCCGAGGCTTCCTTGCCCGACTTGCGCAGCACACCCTCGACCAGGCGTTGCCACTGCTCGTGTGTCGCGTCAGGGAACCCGGCGGCCAGTGAGAGCCCGTCGTCAGGCAGGACCGTCATGCTCGGATGCTAGGCCAGCCCGCTCGCGCGGCAATGGAGCACGCGCTGTGACATTGCCCTCGCCGACTCTGTGACCCGTGCCGCTTCGGGGCTTCGCACGGATTCTCAGGGGCTCTGAGGGGGAGGGTGACCGCACTTCGGAGCCGGTCAGCGGGTCCCGTCCGCGAGCCCGGGCAGCAGGCCGAGCACGGCCGCGCGCTGGGCCGGTCCGACGAACTCGGCCAGCGCGTCCTTGACCGCCTCGGCGAGCAGTCCGGAGGACTCCCGCAGCAGTCGCCGTGCCTTGTCGGTCAGGGCGACCTCCACGCCCCGCTTGTCGTCGCAGACGGCTCTGCGGGTGACCAGGCCCGGTCGCTGGAGGCAGGCGATCTGGTAGGTGAGCCGGGTCTTGGGGCGGCCCAGCAGTTCGGCGATCCGGGTCATGCGCAGACCGCCCTGCGGCTGCTCGGCCAGCAGACACAGGATCAGGAACTCGTCGTGCGAGACGTCCAGGGTCTGCTTCACCACGGAGCGCAGCCGCTGCTCCGCCGCCCCGGTGGCGGCCAGCAGCAGCATCCAGGCACGCAACTCGCCGGGGAGCAGCCCTGTTCCCTCCGCGGAGGGGCATTCGGGCCGGTCGGAGGGGGGTTCCTGGTCGGCTGCCATGGGTTCGAGTCTACCTGTTGTCCAAATTTGGATCGTGGGCTAGCGTTGGCTCATCCAAATTTGAACCATCGTCTTGAACCCGTCATCGAAGGAGTACGACCATGACCGTCGCCGTGGAAACAGGTCTCTGGCAGGTCGACCCGGCCGCCTCCGCCGTGAGCCTGCGGCACAAGACCTTCTGGGGCCTGGTCACCGTCAAGGGCGCTTTCGCCACGGTCGCCGGCCAGGGCGAGGTCCGGCCCGACGGCTCCGCCACCGGCACCGTGACCCTGGACGCCGCCTCCCTGGACACCAAGAACGCCAAGCGCGACGCCCATCTGCGCGCGGCCGACTTCTTCGACGCCGACAACCACCCGGAGATCACCTTCACGGTGCAGGGCGCCGAACTCCGCGGCGACGGCGCCGCGCAGATCACCGGCCGGCTCACGGTCCGCGGCATCAGCCGCCCGCAGACCCTGACCGCGCGGCTCGTGGAGGCCGACGCCGACGCGCTCACGCTGGAGACCGAGTTCACCGTGGACCGCGAACAGTTCGGCCTGCACTGGAACCAACTCGGCATGCTCCGCGGCCTGACGACCGTGACCGCCGCGCTCCGGTTCACCCGCGCGGCGGCCTGAATTCGCCCGTCAGCCCGCGCCGCCGGTCCCCCGCGGGCGGATCCGTACATGCGGCCCGGGGGCGGTGAACCGGCCTTCGGGTGGGTGGAGTTCGGGGGTGGCCGTGCCGTGGGCGGGGATCGTCGCGGGGTCGCGCGCCGGCACCTATGGCCCGTGGTCTGACGGTCGTGACGGTGGGGCTGTGGTTCATCCGCGTGGTGGTCTGAATTGGGCCGTCAGTCCGCGCCGTCGGTCCCCCGTAGCCGCACGTTCTGACTCGACAGTGTCTGCGGGGTGGCCGTGAATGCCCGCAGGCGGATCCGCACATGCGGCCCGGGGGCGGTGAACCGGCCCTTGGGCGGGCGGAGTTCGAGGGTGGCTGTGCCGTGGGCGGGGATCGTCGCCGGGCCGCGCGCCAGCGACCAGTATCTGCTCATGCCCTGGCCGGTGGTGAGCGTGAAGTGCGGGGTGAGCGCGTCGCCCGCCGTGTTCGTCACCCGCAGGGTGAGCGCCGAGACCACGTCCGCCGAGGCGTGCCGCACCGAGGTGACCCGCATCCGCAGCGGTGGCGCGCCGGTCACCGCCAGGGCCGCGCTCAGCAGCGCCGGGGAGACCAGCAGCGCGCTCACCGCGACCAGCGCGGGCCGGCGGCGCACACCCGTCAGCGGCCGGGGCCGCGGCTGCCAGGCATGCGCGAACTCCGCGGGCGGCGCCGTGACCGCGGCCGCCAGCCACAGCGGCGTCATCATCAGGTAGTAGCCGTCCTGGGAGCGGGTCGCCAGAAAGAAGGCGCACCAGGGCAGCACGGTCGCCGCCGGACCCAGCCGCCGCACGAACAGCACGAACAGCGCGAGCAGCGCGGCCGCCAGGAACATGCTCGCGTGCCCGTACCAGTCCAGCCGGTCGCTGCCGTCGGTGAAGTACAGCGAGACGCCCACCAGGCCCTGGCCGTGCAGCACCGCGCCCTGCGTCAGCGGCAGCGCGATCCCGTCCAGCCAGGGGCCCGGCTCCCGCACGACGAAGTACGTGTTGATCAGCAGCCAGGCGGTGGCCGCGGCCCCGACCAGCCGCAGCATGACCAGCCCGGCCGCCCGGCCGCCCAGCTCACCGCGGCGCACCGCGTAGATGCCGGCCAGCAGGAACGGCGCCACGAACCACGGGAGTTGCTGGGCAGCGCAGGCCGCGCCCAGGCACGCGGCCCGGGCGATCCCGGCCGCGCCCAGCCGCCCGCCCCGCCCGATCCGCGGCCAGCGCACCACCACCGGCACCAGCAGGGCAAGGCCGATGATCGCCGGGTAGCCGAGCCGCGCGTACGTCGGCAGGAAGCCGAAGCCCAGACCGGCCATGGTCGCCGTCGACCGCCACGGCGCGGGCAGCATCCGCCACAGCGTGACCGTGCCCACGACGAGCGCTCCGGTGCTCACCGCCGTGGCGGGCGCGCCGCCGTGCCCCAGCCACAGCAGCGGCGCGGTCAGCAGCGGGGCCAGCGGCGGATAGCCGTACGTCAGGTCGTAGCCGCCGCTCGTCGTCGGGGTCAGGGCCACACCCTTGCCGGTGAACAGCCAGGGCCAGGGCTGCCCGTAGACGGGGTGCCCGGCGGTGAGTTCCCGGGCGGCCTGGGTGGTGAGGACCGCCTCGTCGCCGCCGCCGTGGTTCAGCGCCCAGGCGCACAGGACCAGCGTGACCGCCGTCGCCAGCACCACCAGGTCGAGCCGGGCCAGCGAGCGGGTTCGACGAACCGTCAGGGCCAGTACGCCGGTGACCAGGACGGCCGCGTAGCATACGGAGATGACGGCCGCGAGGACCATGCGGTGCGTGGCCGTCTGCGTCCACACCGACCGGGTGCCGATGAACAGGCTCACATCGGCCAGGAGCGTGAGGACGCGGTGCCACTGCGCGGGAGGGCCGGGATGCTCCCGGGCGGCGGACACCGCCGACTGCGTCCGCTGCCCAGGCGCCACCAGCTGTTTTTCTGCCAAGTGCACGACACGGCACGCTAGTCGCGGCGGGTGAGCCGGGCGTCACAGGAGGCGAAGAGTCCGGTGTGAGGCCGGTAAGAACCGGGCGTATGCGTCCATGTGATCGAAGAACTGCCGGCGACGAGTGGCCGATGCCCGGTCGCGCTTCGTGTCGCAGTTGGGCCGAACGGGTGACTTGGCGTAAGAATTGGCCCGGTGAAGGCATGGAGTGCGAGTCAGATCGGGGGGAGCCGGTGAGCCGTTACGACGCCACCGATGAACAGTGGGAAGGGCTCGCCCAGGTCGTGCCGCTGCGGGGCCGGGACGCCTGGCCGTCCGCGGTGGGCCACCGCGCGCTGCCCGACGCGGAGACCGAGACCCGGCGCCGGTTCGTCGTCCTGCGGGTCAATGTGTTCGCGGACGCCCGCGAGGTCGCCGAGACCGTGATGGCCGGCATTCCCGTCCTGCTCGACCTCAGCAGTGCCGAGACCGATGTCGCCAAGCGCGTCCTCGACTTCAGCACCGGCGTGGTCTTCGGACTGGGCAGCGGGATGCACCGCGTCGACCGCAACGTCTTCCTGCTCACCCCGCCCGGCATCCAGGTCAGCGAACTCATGGCCGGGGCCGGGGCCTCCGGCGGCTGAGCCCGGTCCCCCGATCGTAGGAAGGTGCCACGGACGGAACGGTTCGCCTGGGCACCGGGGTCCTACGGTCCGGACATGGCCGAGCCCTTCGCGTCCGTCGCGCCCGTCCCGCCCCCCGCACACCCCCGAACCGGCCGGCCGGGGCCGCCGCCGGGTTCCGACGTGCCGGCGGGCTCCTCGGCACGGTCCGAGCGGACGGTGCGGCCGGGCCTGACCGAGCTGCGGCTGTCCGCCTTCGCCGGGCACCGCGGGACCGGGTTCCCGCTGGGGCCGCTCACCCTCTTCGCGGGACCCAGCGGAAGCGGCAAGACGACCGCGCTCCGGGCGTACGAGGCACTCGCCCGCCTTGCCGGCGGCGCCCCGCTCGCGGAGGTCTTCCCGGACCCGGCCGCCTGCGTGCCCGAGCGGGCCAGACCCGACGCCCAGCGCCGCCGCGGCTTCCGCATCGGATGCACCGCGGACGGTCCCGAGGGCCCGGTCCGGCTCGACGTCGCCGTCCAGGCGGAACCCGAACTGCGCATCGTGGGCGAGCGGTTGACGGCGGGCGGGCGGATCCTCCTGGAGACCGCCCTGCGCGACCCGGGGCGGCCCGCCGTCCAGGCCGCCTGGCACACGGCGGGGTCGGCCCCCGTCACCCGCGCCCCGCTCCCCGACGACCGGCTCGGCACCGCGCTGCTGCCGCTGCGCGTGGCCGGCAAGACCGACGGACAGCGCCAGGTGCTCGCCGCCGCCGAGCAGACCGTGGTCGCCCTGCGCTCCGTGTTCGCCTGCGATCCGCGGCCCGACCGGATGCGCGGACCCGTCCCGCTGGGCTCCGGGCGGCTGCTGCCCGGCTGCGACAACCTCGCCGACGTCCTGTGGCGCACCCGGTCGGAGTGCGGGCGCCGGTACGCGCGACTCGTCGCCGCGGTGCGCGACGGCTGCCGCGGTCCCGTGACCGACGTGCTCGCCGAGCCGCTGGGCGACGACACCGTACGGGCGGTGCTCGACCGGGGCGACGGCATCCGCACCGACGCAGGGCGGCTCGGCGACGGCGAACTCCGGTACCTCGCGCTGGCCCTGGTGCTGCTCACCGGGCCGGGCGTGCTCGACGTCGACGCGCCCGGCGAGGTGCCCGACGCCATACGGGGGCTCACCGTCCTCGCCGACGGCCTCGACCGGGCCCTGGACGGCCGCCAGCGCGGCGGGCTGCTGCGGCTCGCGGCGCGGATGTGCGCGCTCGGGCACATCCGGTTCGTCGGGGCGGTGAGCGACGCGTCCTGGGCCGCCGGAACGGAGGGGGTCACGGTGGTGGACCTGGACCCGGTGGTACACCTGGAGGCGTGACGGAACACCTGGACGTGGCGAAACTGCAGCGCCGCCTGGCCGACTTCGCGGCCGCCCGGAACTGGCAGCCCTTCCACACCCCCAAGAACCTGGCGACCGCGCTCAGCGTGGAGGCGTCCGAACTGGTCGAGATCTTCCAGTGGCTGACGCCCGAGGAGTCGACCCGTGTCATGGCCGACCCGGACTCCGCGCACCGGGTCAACGACGAGATCGCCGACGTCCTCGCCTATCTGCTCCAGCTGTGCGAAGTGCTGGGCGTCGATCCGCTGTCCGCGCTCGACGCGAAGATCGACCGCAACGAGCGGAGGTTCCCCGTACCGGAGGGCGGGGGTGCGCAGGGCGGGGGCGCGGGCGCGTAACCTTGCGCTCCGCTTTCACTCTCCGAAGTCGGAACGCCCGCCGAATCCGAATTGTTGTCCACAGATTTCCGTCTTCCTCTGGCTTTTCGTCCCAAGGAACCTCACTCTGGGTAGTGGACAGCGGACTCAGGGTGAGGCGTGCGCGAGCGCGTCGGAGGGACGGGGGCAGCGCATGGACGCAGTGCGGCTCATCGTGACGAGCAGGTGCGCCCTGGCCGCGAGCGGCGACGCGCCTCAGATCCTGGCGGAGGTGTGGCAGGCGCAGGCCCTGGCCCAGGCCATCGGCAGCCGGCTGGCGGTCTCCGGACCACCCGAGCTGCGCGGCGAGGCGCTGGGCCTGACGGAACTGGCGGGCCGGGGCTGCGGCGTCCTGGACGCACCGGACCTCGACCCCGGGGACTTACGCGCGGCCCAGCTCACCGAACTGGACGACGCCCGCCACACGCTCCTGTGCCTCGGCGTACTGCTCGCGGAGGTCGGCATCGCCCTGGTCGGACTGGCCAGCGCCGCGGCCGACGAGACGACGTACTGGCAGTGCATGGAGGCGATCGACGCGGCGGACGAGTCCCGCGACCGCGTGCGGGAGATGCTGCGCAAGCTGGCCGCCAGAGAGGAGGCGGCGCTGCCGGAGACGGAAGTGGGCTGAGCGGGTCCGGTGAGATCCGCTGCGGGTTCGGCAGCCCCTGAAGGGGTGCGGGGCTGTATTGATATGCGGCTCCGCCGCGATGGGGGTCCCCCCTGTTCGAGCGAAGCCGAGAACTTGGGGGAGCGACCAGCCACGACGGTGCCGCAGCCGACCGACGGCACTCGCGGCAGTCCCAGCGGAGCGCTGAGCACCGGCCGGGGGCGATCCGTCCCGCGTCAGGCGAGGTCGGCCTCGTCGGCGGGCGCGCGGCGGAGCTCCCCGGCCGACTGCAGGTCCGCGCCCAGCGCCGACAGGTCCGCGCTCAGCGCCGCCATCAGCTCCTCCATCTGCTCCAGCAACCCCTTCGGCTGCCCGCCCCCCACCGGGAGCGGCACGGACTCTTCGGACACGACGGCCTCCTCGCGGACGCCGGACGGTCCGGCCCCCACCGGCCAACGATCACCCTGAGGACCGGTCACTGCTCCCCACGGCACCCGTGCGCACGGTTGACGTGATTTCACCCGACCGGGGACGGCGGTGACAGGTGGTGCCGGTGGGGTCGGGCAGGGCTACGGCGTGCAGGATGGATGTATGGACCTTCGAATCTTCACCGAGCCCCAGCAAGGGGCGACCTACGACACTTTGCTCGCCGTGGCGAAGGCCACCGAGGACCTCGGCTTCGACGCGTTCTTCCGCTCGGACCATTACCTCCGCATGGGCGCCGTGGACGGGCTGCCCGGCCCCACCGACGCCTGGATCACCCTCGCCGGACTCGCCCGCGAGACGAAACGCATCCGGCTCGGCACGCTGATGACCGCGGGCACCTTCCGGCTGCCCGGCGTCCTTGCCATCCAGGTCGCCCAGGTCGACCAGATGTCCGGCGGCCGGGTCGAACTGGGCCTGGGCGCGGGCTGGTTCGAGGAGGAGCACCAGGCGTACGGCATCCCGTTCCCGAAGGAGAAGTTCGGCCGCCTCGAGGAGCAGCTGGCCATCGTCACCGGACTGTGGGAGACCAAGGTCGGCGACACCTTCGACTTCCACGGCGCCTACTACGACCTGACCGGCTCGCCCGCGCTGCCCAAGCCCGCCCAGGCGAAGATCCCGGTGCTGATCGGCGGGCACGGGGCGACCCGTACGCCGCGGCTGGCCGCGCGCTACGCCGCCGAGTTCAACATCCCGTTCGCCTCCATCGAGGACAGCGAGCGGCAGTTCGGCCGGGTCCGTGCCGCCGCCGAGGCGGCCGGGCGCGCCGCGGACGACCTCACGTACTCCAACGCCCTCGTCGTCTGCGTCGGCCGGGACGACCAGGAGGTCGCCCGCCGGGCCGCCGTGATCGGCCGCGAGGTCGACGAGCTGAAGACCAACGGCCTGGCCGGCTCCCCGGCCGAGGTCGTCGACAAGATCGGCAGGTACGCGGAGATCGGCGCCGAGCGGATCTACCTCCAGGTCCTGGACCTCGCCGACCTGGACCACCTGGAACTGATCTCGTCCCAGATCCAGACCCAGCTGTCCTGACACCCGGCACCTTCCCCGGCCCGCCTCGCCCCTTTTCCCGCCCGTCCCGCGTACCGCCCGCACCGGTCCACCGCGCACATGCGGGGCGGGCGGGCCGAGCCTCGGAATGCGGGCCGGCGGGCCGGGCGCCGGCTGCCGGGGGCCGGGAAAACCGCTGGTCGTCCGGGGGCGGGGAAGGGGAGACTCGGGGAATGTTCCTGACCCTCGGCACCATCGGTACCCCGGAGCGTCCTGCCACCGACCTCGGATTCCTGCTGCACAAGCATCCCGACAACGCGCAGGCCTTCTCCACCTCATACGGAACCGCGCACGTCTTCTACCCGGAGGCGGACGCGCGGCGCTGCACGGCAGCGCTGCTGCTGGAGGTGGACGCGGTGGCGTTGGTGCGGCGGGGGAAGGCAAAGGGCCGCGGAGGCGCTCCGGACGCGGCGCTCGCGCAGTACGTCAACGACCGCCCGTACGCGGCCTCCTCACTGCTCGCCGTGGCCCTGGGCAACGTCTTCTCCACCGCCCTGCGGGGCGTGTGCCACGCCCGCCCGGAGCGGGCCGCCGAGCCGCTGCCGCTGCGTGTGGAGGTCCCGGCGCTGCCCGCACGCGGCGGCCCCGACCTCGTACGAAACCTCTTCGAGCCGCTCGGCTGGACGGTGACGGCCGAACCGGTCGCGCTGGACGCCGAGTTCCCGGAGTGGGGCGATTCGCGGTACGTCCGTCTCGTCCTGGAGTCGAGGACCCTGACCCTCGCCGAGGCGCTGCGCCACCTCTACGTCCTGCTCCCCGTCCTCGACGACGCCAAGCACTACTGGGTGGCGCCCGACGAGGTCGACAAGCTGCTGCGGGCGGGGGAGGGCTGGCTGCCCGGCCACCCTGAGCAGAAGCTCATCGTCAGCCGCTACCTCTCCCGCCGCTGGTCGCTGACCCGGCAGGCGATGGAGCGGCTCGAACTGGTGCGGCTCGCCGAGGCCGACGACAGCGAGGTCGAACAGATCGACAACGCGGTCGCGCAGGAGACCGAGACCGAGGAGAAGCCGGCCCCGCTCGCCGTGCTGCGTCGGGAGGCGATCCTCGACGCGCTGAGGCGCTCCGCCGCGACCCGCGTCCTCGATCTCGGCTGCGGACAGGGACAGTTGGTGCAGGCGCTGCTGAAGGACCCGTCCTTCACCGAGATAGTCGGCGTCGACGTGTCGATGCGGGCGCTCACCATCGCCTCCCGGCGGCTGGGACTGGACCGCATGGGCGAACGCCAGGCCGCCCGCGTCCAGTTGTTCCAGGGCTCGCTCGCCTACACCGACAAGCGGCTCAAGGGCTACGACGCCGCCGTGCTCAGCGAGGTCGTCGAGCACGTCGACCCGCCCCGGCTGTCCGCCCTGGAGTACGCGGTGTTCGGCTCCGCCCGCCCGCGCACCGTCCTCGTGACCACCCCGAACGTGGAGTACAACGTCCGCTGGGAGACCCTCCCGGCCGGCCGCCCGCGCCACGGCGACCACCGGTTCGAATGGACCCGGGAGGAGTTCCGCGCCTGGGCCGGTGCGGTGGCCGGACGGCACGGCTACGACGTGGAGTTCGGGCCCGTCGGCGCGGACGACCCCGAGGTCGGGCCGCCCACACAGATGGCCGTGTTCACGCTGGTCGCAAAGGAGGCGAAGGCAGCATGACCGAGACACAGCACCAGGGACGGGTCCTCCCCGTCACCGACCTCTCCCTCGTCGTGCTCGTCGGCGCGTCCGGCTCCGGCAAGTCGACGTTCGCCCGCCGGCACTTCAAGCCCACCGAGGTCATCTCCTCGGACTTCTGCCGCGGCCTGGTCAGTGACGACGAGAACGACCAGAGTGCCACCCGGGACGCCTTCGACGTCCTGCACTACATCGCAGGGAAGCGGCTGGCGGCCGGCCGCCGCACCGTCGTCGACGCCACCAGCGTGCAGCAGGACAGCAGACGGCAGCTGATCGAACTGGCCAGGGAGCACGACGTGCTGCCCATTGCCATCGTGCTCGACGTGCCCGAGGAGGTGTGCGCCGAGCGCAACGCGGCCCGCGCCGACCGGGCCGGCATGCCGCGCCGGGTCATCCACCGGCATGTCCGTGAACTCCGCCGCTCTGTACGGCACTTGGAGCGCGAGGGCTTCCGCAAGGTGCACATCCTGCGCGGGGTGGACGAGGTCGAGGCGGCGAGCGTCGTCACCGAGCGGCGCTTCAACGACCTCACACACCTCACCGGCCCGTTCGACATCATCGGCGACGTCCACGGCTGCTCCGCCGAACTCGACGCACTGCTGGGCAAGTTGGGCTACACGGACGGGGTGCACCCGGACGGCAGGACCGCCGTGTTCGTCGGCGACCTGGTCGACCGCGGCCCGGACAGCCCGGGCGTGCTGCGCCGGGTGATGGCGATGGCCGCAGCGGGCAGCGCGCTGTGCGTGCCCGGCAACCACGAGAACAAGTACGGCCGGTACCTCAAGGGCCGCAGGGTCCAGCTCACCCATGGGCTCGCCGAGACCGTCGAGCAGATGGACCAGGAGAGCGAGGAGTTCCGGCAGCGGGTACGGGAGTTCATCGACGGGCTCGTCAGCCACTACGTCCTGGACGGCGGGCGGCTCGTCGTCTGCCACGCGGGACTGCCGGAGAAGTACCACGGGCGGACGTCCGGGCGGGTCCGCTCGCACGCGCTGTACGGCGACACCACCGGTGAGACCGACGAGTTCGGGCTGCCGGTGCGCTACCCGTGGGCGGAGGACTACCGCGGCCGGGCGGCCGTGGTCTACGGACACACACCGGTACCCGAGGCGTCCTGGCTGAACAACACGGTCTGCCTGGACACCGGTGCCGTCTTCGGCGGCAAGCTGACCGCGCTGCGCTGGCCGGAGCGTGAACTGGTGGACGTACCGGCCGAGCGGGTCTGGTACGAACCGGTGAAGCCGCTGCGGGAGGAGGCGCCCGGCGGTCGGGACGGGCGTCCGCTCGACCTCGGTGACGTGCGGGGCCGGCGGGCCGTCGAGACCCGGTACGCGGGCCGGGTCGCGGTGCGCGAGGAGAACGCGGCGGCGGCGCTCGAGGTCATGAGCCGGTTCGCGGTGGATCCGCGGCTGCTGCCGTATCTGCCGCCGACCATGGCGCCGACGGCCACGAGCCGGGTCGAGGGCTATCTGGAGCACCCGGCCGAGGCGTTCGCGCAGTACGCCGCGGACGGTGTCGCGCGGGTCGTGTGCGAGGAGAAGCACATGGGTTCGCGGGCCGTGGCCCTGGTGTGCCGGGACGCGGACGCGGCGCGCGGGCGGTTCGGCACGGACCGGGTGACCGGGGCGCTGTACACCCGTACCGGACGGCCGTTCTTCGACGACGAGGCCGTGACCGAGGAGGTGCTCGGGCGGCTGCGGTCGGCGGTCGACGCGGCGGGGCTGTGGGCCGGTCTTGACACCGACTGGCTGCTGCTGGACGCGGAGCTGATGCCGTGGTCGCTGAAGGCGTCGGGGCTGCTGCGCAGCCAGTACGCGGCCGTGGGCGCCGCGTCCGGGGCGGTGTTCCCGGGGGTGCTGGCGGCGGTGACGGGCGCGGCTGCGCGCGGGGTCGATGTGGCCGGGCTCCTCGCCCGCCAGCGGGAACGGGCCGCCGACGCGGCCGCGTTCACGGACGCGTACCGGCGCTACTGCTGGTCCACGGAGGGACTGGACGGGGTACGGCTGGCGCCGTTCCAGCTGCTCGCCGTGCGCGGGCGCAGCCTGGCCGGCCTGCCGCACGACGAGCAGCTGGCCCTGCTCGACCGGCTCGTCGAGCACGACGGGAGCGGGCTGTTGCAGACCACGCGGCGGCTGTACGTGGACACCGGGGACCCGGAGTCGGTGCGGGCGGGCGTCGACTGGTGGCTGGAGCTGACCGGGCGGGGCGGCGAGGGCATGGTCGTCAAGCCGGTGGCCGCGCAGGCCCGCGACCCGCAGGGCCGGCTGGTCCAGCCCGGCATCAAGTGCCGGGGCCGCGAGTACCTGCGGATCGTCTACGGTCCCGAGTACACCCGTCCGGACAATCTCGCGCGGCTGCGGCAGCGGTTCCTGAACCACAAGCGGTCGCTGGCGATCCGCGAGTACGCGCTGGGTCTGGAGGCCCTGGACCGGCTGGCGGACGCCGAGCCGCTGTGGCGGGTGCACGAGGCGGTGTTCGCGGTGCTGGCCCTGGAATCGGAGCCGGTCGACCCGCGGCTGTGAGCCGCGGAGTTCGCTGCGGCGACCCGTGGGGGACCGTTCCGGCCGGGCCGGCTCAAAGGAGCCGGCGCCGGCCGGGTCCGGTCCCCGTGGCCTCACCCCAGCAGCCGCAGCCGCTCCGCGCAGACCCCCACCCGGACCGTCTGGCCCCATGTCAGCTCCAGCGTGTCCGCCTCCATCCCGTCCCCGAAGGCGACCAGCCGCTCCGACTCCACGGTGACCGTCAGGGTGGCCGGGGCGGTGAGTTCGCCCGTGACCAGCGAGGTTCCCGTGGCCGGTGACGGCCAGGCCTCGCGGACGAACCACAGCAGCCGGTCCTCGGTGGGGGAGGGCAGCGCGGGCCGGCCGGACCGCTGCCGCCACACCGACCGCAGCCAGCCGGTGGCCCCGGTGCCCGTGCCCACCAGCACCCCGGACGAGGCCTGGGCCTCGACGGCACCCCCGTCGCCGTCGAGGCCCAGGCGGTAGCGGGCCGTCTGGTGCCCGGCCGCACCCAGGTAGATCTCGTTGAGCGCGACCAGGCGCTGTGTGTCGTCGGCGACCGCCTCGACCATGGTGAGTTCGTCGACGCCGGTGCCCGGTGACCGGGCCGCGGGCAGCAGGGTCGCCGCGTCGGCCGGCCGGTGCCGCACCAGCACGCCGGGGTTGCGGCCGGGGTCGGTGTCGATGCCGACGACCGGCCGGCCCGCCAGGTACTTGGCGGCGTTCGCCACCAGCCCGTCCTGGCCGACCACCACGACCACGTCCTCGGGTGCGAACGGGAAGCGGTCCAGGTCGGCCCGTTCCACCCGGGTCCGGCGCCAGCTCAGCGGCACCGCCGAGGCGACCTCGGCCAGCGCCCGCCGGGTGCGGTGGTGGCGTTCGAGGACCTCGGCGATGTCCCGGCCGCGGGAGGCGAGGAAGAAGGCGGCCTGGCCGTGCGTGCCGTGCCGGGCCACCAGCTCCTCGTACTCCGTGGTCCGGTGGACGAGTACGGCCCGCGGCGCGAGACTCATGCCCGCTCACCCGCGGCCAGTCTGGTCAGCAGCCCGGTGAGCACGTCCGGCGACACCGTCACGCTGTCGATGCGGGGCAGGTTCTCCGCCAGCCGGGTCCCGGTGAGCGCGTTGAGTGTGGTCACGCCGTCCACCCCGGCGTCCGCGTGCACCCGCAGCCATGCGGCCCGGTCCTGCGCCCGCGCCTCGCCGACCGCACGGGCTCCCGCGGCCTCCGCCTCCGCGAGCCGCAGGGTCCGTTTCGCCTCGGCCTCGGCGAGCCGTACGGTCCGTGCCGCCTCCGCCTCCGCGCGGACCGCGTCCGCCGCCGCGTGCTCCTCCGCCTCCCGGCGGGCGTTGACACCGCGCTGCTCGACCAGCCGCTCCTCGCGGCGGGCGAGTTCGATCCGGCTGGCCAGCTCGTTCTCGGCGATGGCCCGCTCGCGTTCGACCGCCACCGCCCGCCGCTCGTACGTCGCCCGGTCGGCCTCCTGCTGGATCAGCTCCCGGGCGGGCGTGCGCAGCGCCCGTTCCACCTCCGGCTCCGGCCGCAGCGCCATCACCCGTACCGCCACCGTCTCGATGCCGGTGGCCGGCAGCCGGGGGTCCGCGGCCAGGCCCGCCGCGATCCGCTCGCGCACCGCGCTCACCCCGTCGACCAGCGCGGCCGACAGCGGGGTGCGGGCCAGTACGTCCAGCGCGTGCTGCTGGGCCGTCTCCGTGAGCAGCGTGCCCAGCTGCTCCAGGGGCGTGCCCCGCCATGCGCCGGTGTCCGGGTCGATGGAGAAGTCCAGCCGGGCGGCGGCGACGGCCGGGTCGCCGATCCGGTAGGTGACCGTCGCCTGCACGGCCACGTCCTGGAAGTCGGCGGTACGGGCGTGGAAGGTCATCGCCAGCTCGCGGTCGTCGACCGGCACCTCGGAGAGCGCGGCGGTCAGCGGCCTGAACCAGAAGCTCAGCCCCGTGCCGTCGTGCGCGAGCCGGCCGGAGCGGTGGTGCCTGATGTGCGCCGTCGGCCCGCCCCGCAGGTGACGCAGGCCCAGGCGCCGGGTGATGTCGGCCATGTGATCCCCCTCACCGATTCTCGTCATATGGACGATAATCGCGATACGGGCTTGTCGTCAAGAGGACGAAAATAAGAACGGGCGGAAAGGACCCGGAGCGAGGGTGAAGCCGGTGCGCGACGGCCAGGATGGAGGCATGGGATTCCACGTCGACTCCGAGGCCGGGCGGCTGCGCCGCGTCATCCTGCACCGGCCGGATCTGGAGCTCAAAAGGCTCACCCCCAGCAACAAGGACGCCCTTCTCTTCGACGACGTGCTGTGGGTGCGCCGGGCACGCGCCGAGCACGACGGGTTCGCCGACGTGCTGCGCGACCGTGGGGTCATCGTCCATCTCTTCGGTGACCTGCTCACCGAGACCCTGAAGATCCCGCAGGCCAGAAGCCTCGTCCTGGACCGGGTCTTCGACGAGAAGGAGTACGGCCCGCTCGCCACCGACCACCTCCGGGCCGTCTTCGAGACCTTGCCCGCGTACGACCTGGCCGAGGCCCTGGTCGGTGGCATGACCAAGCGGGAGTTCCTGGACGCGCACGAGGAACCGACCTCCGTCCGCTTCCATGTGATGGACCTCGATGACTTCCTCCTCGACCCGCTGCCCAACCACCTCTTCACCCGCGACACCTCCGCCTGGATCTACGACGGCGTCTCCATCAACGCCATGCGCTGGCCGGCCCGGCAGCGCGAGACCGTGCACTTCGAGGCGATCTACCGGCACCATCCGCTCTTCCGCGGCGAGGAGTTCCACACCTGGTCCGAGGGGCAGGCCGACTATCCGTCCACCATCGAGGGCGGCGACGTCCTGGTCATCGGCAACGGCGCCGTGCTCATCGGCATGAGCGAGCGCACCACCCCGCAGGCCGTGGAGATGCTCGCGCACAAGCTCTTCGCCGCCGGGTCGGCGCGGACGATCGTCGCGCTGGACATGCCCAAGCGGCGCGCGCTGATGCACCTCGACACCGTGATGACGATGGTCGACGGCGATGTCTTCACCCAGTACGCCGGCCTTGGCATGCTCCGCTCGTACACCATCGAGCCGGGCGCCGTCGACAAGGAGCTCAAGGTCACCGACCATCCGCCGGAGCACATGCACCGCGCGATCGCCGCCGCCCTCGGCCTGAGCGAGATCCGCGTGCTGACCGCCACCCAGGACGTGCACGCGGCCGAGCGTGAGCAGTGGGACGACGGCTGCAACGTCCTGGCCGTCGAGCCCGGGGTCGTCGTCGCGTACGAGCGGAACTCCACCACCAACACACATCTGCGCAAGCAGGGCATCGAGGTGATCGAGATCCCGGGCAGCGAACTGGGGCGCGGCCGGGGCGGGCCGCGCTGCATGAGCTGTCCGGTGGTGCGGGACGCCGTCTAGGGAGACCCGCACCCGGGCGTTCGTATATAAATGCTGAGTATCGTATAGACTTCCATCATCTTGTGCAGTGCCCCCGTTCTCGTCACCCTGGAGCGCCCCTCATGGCGACAGTCCCGACCGCCCTCGCCGGCCGCCACTTCCTCAAGGAGCTGGACTTCACCGAGGAGGAGTTCCGCGGCCTGATCGAGCTGGCCGCCGAGCTGAAGGCGGCCAAGCGGGCCGGGGCCGAGACACGGCACCTGACCGGCCGGAACATCGCTCTCGTCTTCGAGAAGACCTCGACCCGCACCCGCTGCGCGTTCGAGGTCGCGGCGGCCGACCAGGGCGCGCACACCACCTATCTGGACCCGGCCGGCTCACAGATCGGGCACAAGGAGTCCGTGAAGGACACCGCCCGGGTGCTCGGCCGGATGTACGACGCCATCGAGTACCGCGGCCACGGCCAGGGCGTCGTCGAGGAACTGGCCGCCCACGCCGGGGTCCCCGTCTACAACGGCCTCACCGACGAGTGGCACCCCACGCAGATGCTCGCCGACGTGCTCACCATGACCGAGCACAGCGACAAGCCGCTGACCGGGATCGCCTTCGCCTACCTCGGGGACGCCCGCTACAACATGGGCAACTCCTACCTGGTCACCGGCGCCCTGCTCGGCATGGACGTCCGCATCGTCGCCCCCCGGCTGCTGTGGCCGGACGAGACGATCATCGAGGTGGCCCGGCAGCTCGCCGGCGCCTCCGGCGCCCGGATCACGCTCACCGACGACGTGAAGGAGGGCGTGCGCGGCGCCGACTTCATCGCCACCGACGTATGGGTGTCGATGGGTGAGCCCAAGGAGGTCTGGGACGAGCGCATAGCGCTGCTCGGCCCGTACGCGGTGACCATGGACGTGCTGCGCGCCACCGGCAACCCGGACGTCAAGTTCCTGCACTGCCTGCCGGCCTTCCACGACCTCGGCACCGACGTCGGCCGCGAGATCCACGAGCGGCACGGGCTGACCGAGCTGGAGGTCACCGACGAGGTCTTCGAGTCCGAGCACTCCGTCGTCTTCGACGAGGCGGAGAACCGAATGCACACGATCAAGGCAGTCCTGGTGGCCACCCTGGCCTGACGTGCGCGGGGTGCGCGAGCGCCCGGGTCACCGCCGCCAGGGCCGCTGTCTGGCTCGCCCGTCCCCTGACGGGCTCGTCGTGTGCGGCTTCGCCTCGCTGGACGCCGTGCTGACGCTGTGCGCCATCGGCGCGCTCCACGAGACGGACCGGCCGTACGGCCGCCCGCGCTCCGTCGGGTCGGCCGCGCCGGAAGTCATGTCCGGCGCCGCTGGCGCGGTACCGCGGGCAGTCTGAACCACACCGCCTTGCCCGACTCGGTGGGGCGGTGACCGCAGGACGAGCTGAGGGTCCGGATCAGCAGCAGCCCGCGCCCGCCCTCCTGCCACACATCGGGCTCCTCGACGGTCGGATGGGTCAGGCTGCCGGGCGGCGCCGGGTCCGGATCGTGCACCTCGACCTGGCAGCCGGACGGCCGCACCTCCACCACCAGCTCGATCGGGCCCCGCCCGGCGGTGTGCTCCACCGCGTTGGCGACCAGCTCCGCCGTCAGCAGCTCCGCGGTGTCGCGGTCGGCCATGTGCTCCAGCTCCGCGAGGGCGCTGCGGACCAGGGCACGGGCGACCGGCACCGCCGCGGTGGTGTGCGGCAGCGCTATGCGCCAGGAGGCTGAGGCGGAGGGGCGTTCGTGCACGGTGGGTCCGTTCATGGAGCAGGCTGTCCTGCCCGCAACCTTAGAAAGGGTACGGGGCCCGACCACAGAGGCCCTGGACGGGTACCGCTCGGGACTTTCGGCCCGACATCAGGCGGCTTACCCGGGCCGACGGCCCGCGTCGCACCTCCGCTCACGTTGTTACCGCCCCATTGACGAGCCGTGACCGACGTGGCCGGATCCGGCGGGTCCCCACGGCCCGGTCTGTCGCGCTCTTATGACGGTAGTCAGAATTCGGTGATAGCTTCATGGGGTAGCGCTACGTGAGGAACCGTCCGCGCCCGAGGAGGCCGCACCTCATGAGCCCCTTCACCGGCTCCGCCGCCCGCACCACGACCTGGGAACACCTCGGAGTCGACCGCACCGACGGCATCGCCACCGTCACCCTCGCCCGCCCCGAGAAGCTGAACGCGCTCACCTTCGGCGCCTACGCCGACCTGCGCGACCTGCTCGCCGAACTGTCCCGCGAGCGGTCCGTGCGCGCCCTGGTGCTGGCCGGCGAGGGCCGCGGCTTCTGCTCGGGCGGCGACGTCGACGAGATCATCGGTGCCACCCTCGCCCTGGACACCGCTCAGCTACTCGACTTCAACCGGATGACCGGCCAGGTCGTACGGGCCGTACGGGAGTGCCCGTTCCCGGTGATCGCGGCGGTGCACGGCGTGGCGGCCGGGGCCGGAGCCGTGCTGGCGCTCGCGGCCGACTTCCGCGTGGCCGACCCGAGCGCCCGCTTCGCCTTCCTGTTCACCCGCGTCGGACTGTCCGGCGGCGACATGGGTGCCGCCTATCTGCTGCCCCGGGTCGTCGGCCTCGGCCATGCCACCCGGCTGCTCATGCTGGGCGAGCCGGTGCGGGCCCCCGAGGCCGAGCGGATCGGCCTGATCAGCGAGCTGACCGAGGAGGGCCGCGCCGACGCGGCGGCAGGGGCCCTCGCCCGCCGGCTGGCCGCCGGCCCGGCCCTGGCCCACGCACAGACCAAGGCGCTGCTCACCGCCGAACTCGACATGCCGCTGGCGGCGTCGGTGGAACTGGACGCGGCGACCCAGGCGCTGCTGATGAACAGCGAGGACTACGCGGAGTTCCACGCGGCCTTCACCGAGAAGCGCCCGCCGAAATGGCGGGGGAGGTGAGCATGCGGGACGGTCACCGTCCGGCCGACGCGCGCATGCCGGCCGAAGGGGCGCGGCCGGCCACCGGCAACCCGCAGCCGCCCGGGTCGACCGGCCGGCCCCGGCGCATCGCGGTCATCGGCGGCGGCCCCGGCGGCCTGTACGCCGCGGCCCTCCTCAAGCGGCTCGACCCGGGACGGCACATCACCGTCTGGGAACGCAACGCCCCCGACGACACCTTCGGCTTCGGCGTCGTCCTCTCCGACGAGACGCTCGGCGGCATCGAACACGCCGATCCGGTGGTCCACGCGGCCCTGCAACGGGAGTTCGTCCGCTGGGACGACATCGACATCGTCCACCGGCACACCCGCCACACCTCCGGAGGCCATGGCTTCGCCGCCCTCGGCAGGCGGCGGCTCCTGGAGATCCTGCACGAACGGTGCCGCTCCCTCGGCGTCGATCTGCGCTTCCGCAGCGAGGCACCGTACCCGGCCTGGCTCGCGGAGGCGTACGACCTGGTCATCGCCGCCGACGGTGTGCACAGCACCACCCGTGAGACCTACGCCCATATGTTCCGGCCCCATGTGGCCGACCACCGGTGCCGCTATATCTGGCTCGCCGCCGACTTCGCCTTCGACGCCTTCCGCTTCGAGATCGCCGAGACCGAGCACGGGGTCATGCAGTTGCACGGCTACCCCTTCGCGGCCGACGCGTCCACGGTGATCGTCGAGATGCGCGAGGAGGTGTGGCGGGCCGCCGGCTTCGACGGACTCGGCGAACAGGAATCCGTCGAGCGCTGCGCCAAGATCTTCGCGGCCGCGCTCGGCGGACGGCCGCTGCGCTCCCACAGGTCCGCTTGGACCACCTTCCGTACGGTCGTCAACGAACACTGGTCGCACGGCAACGTCGTCCTGCTCGGCGACGCCGCCCACACCGCCCACTTCTCCATCGGCTCCGGCACCAAGCTCGCCGTCGAGGACGCCCTGGCCCTGGCCGCCTGCCTGACCGAGCACCCCACGACGGCCGGGGCGCTCGCCGCCTACGAGGCCGAGCGCCGACCCGTCGTCGCCTCCACCCAGCGCGCCGCCCGCGCCAGCCTGGAGTGGTTCGAGGACCTCGGCCGGTACCTCGACCAGCCGCCCCGCCAGTTCGCCTTCAACCTGCTCACCCGCAGCCGCCGCGTCACCCACGACAACCTGCGGCTGCGTGACGCCCGCTTCACCGAGGCCGTGGAACGCGAGTTCGGCTGCCCGCCGGGCACGCCGCCGATGTTCACCCGGTTCCGGCTGCGCGGGCTGACCCTGCGCAACCGGGTCGTCGTCTCACCCATGGACATGTACTCGGCCACCGACGGCGTCCCCGGCGACTTCCACCTCGTCCACCTGGGCGCCCGCGCCCTCGGCGGGGCCGGCCTGCTGATGACCGAGATGGTGTGCGTGAGCGCCGAAGGGCGGATCACTCCCGGCTGCACCGGCCTCTACACCGGCAGGCAGGCCGAGGGCTGGCGGCGGATCACCGACTTCGTGCACGCGCAGGCGCCGGGCACCGCGATCGGCGTGCAGCTCGGCCACAGCGGGCGCAAGGGCTCCACCAGGCTGATGTGGGAGGGCATGGACGAGCCGCTGCCCGAGGGCAACTGGCCGCTCGTGGCCGCCTCCCCGCTGCCGTACAAGCCGGGCAGCCAGACCCCGGGCCGGCTCTCCCGCGCCCGGCTGACCGACATCCGGGAGCAGTTCACGGCCGCCGCCTGGCGGGCCGCCCGGGCCGGCTTCGACCTGCTCGAACTGCACTGCGCGCACGGCTATCTGCTCTCCGGCTTCCTCTCGCCGCTCACCAACCGGCGCACCGACGGCTACGGCGGCCCGCTCGCGAACCGGCTGCGCTTCCCGCTGGAGGTCTTCGACGCGGTGCGCGGGGTGTGGCCCGAGGAGCGGCCCATGACCGTGCGCATCTCCGCCACCGACTGGGCCGACGGCGGGACCACGGCCGAGGACGCCGTGAAGATCGCCCGCGCCTTCGCCGCGCACGGCGCCGACGCGATCGACGTGTCGACCGGGCAGGTGGTGGCCGAAGAGCGGCCCGAGTTCGGACGGTCGTACCAGACGCCGTTCGCCGACCGCATCCGGCACGAGACCGGCGTCCCGGTGATCGCGGTCGGCGCGATCAGCTCCTGGGACGACGTCAACTCCCTGATCCTGGCCGGGCGCACCGACCTGTGCGCGCTGGCCCGGCCGCATCTGTACGACCCGAACTGGACGCTGCACGCGGCGGCCGAGCAGGGCTACGAAGGTCCGGGCGCCGGCTGGCCCGCCCCCTACCGCGCGGGCAGCCGCCGTCCGCGGACCGGGCGCACGGACGCCCCCAAGCCACGGCTCACGCTGGAGAGCCGACCCGCGCCATGCCCGCGGTGAGCGTGGCGCCGTCCGCCGGGTCGATCAGGATGAACGCGCCGGTGCGGCGGGAGACGGCGTAGTCGTCGAGGGCGAGCGGCTCCGCCGTGCGCAGGGTGATCCGGCCCAGGTCGTTCGCGGACAGCTCGGTCGCGTCCCCGAGGGACTCGACGACCGCCCGCACGGTCCGGGTGGTGTGCTTGAGCAGCACCCGGTCACCGGTGCGCAGCGGGCGGTCGGCGAGATGGCAGACGGCCGCCGTGACGTTCCGGGTGAGCGCGGGCGCGTCGACGCCCGCGGAGATCAGATCGCCGCGGGAGACGTCCCGCTGGTCGGCCAGGCACAGGCCGATCGACTGCGGCGCGTGGGCCGCGGCTACCTCCTCGCCCAGCACGTCGATCGCGGTGATCTCGGAGGTGGCGCCCGAGGGGTGGACGGTCACCCGGTCGCCCACGCGCAGCGCGCCGGACACCAACTGCCCGGCGTAACGGCGGACGTCGCCGTGCCGGATGACGTACTGGACCGGGAAGCGGGCCGGGGCGTCGGCCGGGTCCGCGGTGACCGGGACCGTCTCCAGGAACTCCAGCAGGGCCGGGCCGGTGTACCAGTCCATGGCGGCGGAGCGCTCCACCACGTTGTCGCCGACCAGCGCCGACACCGGGATCGGGGTGAACGACGGCAGACCCAGCTCGGCCGCGTGGCCCGCGAAGTCCGCGACGATGCGGTCGAACTCCGGCTCCTGGTAGTCGACGAGGTCCATCTTGTTGACGGCGAGGACGACGTGGGGGACGCGGAGGAGGGTGGCGATGGCGGCGTGGCGGCGGGTCTGTTCGACGATGCCGTTGCGGGCGTCGACGAGGATGATGGTGAGTTCGGCGGTGGAGGCGCCGGTGACCATGTTGCGGGTGTACTGCACGTGGCCGGGGGTGTCGGCGAGGATGAAGCGGCGGTGGGGGGTGGCGAAGTAGCGGTAGGCGACGTCGATGGTGATGCCTTGTTCGCGTTCGGCGCGGAGTCCGTCGGTGAGCAGGGCGAGGTCGGGGGTGTGTTGTCCGCGGTCGGCGGAGGCGCGTTCGACGGCTTCGAGTTGGTCGGTGAGGACCGATTTGGAGTCGTGCAGCAGGCGGCCGACGAGCGTCGACTTGCCGTCGTCGACCGAGCCTGCCGTCGCGAAGCGCAGGGTGTCGGTGGTCGTGGTCATGCTAGAAGTACCCCTCGCGCTTGCGGTCTTCCATCGCGGCCTCGGAGAGTTTGTCGTCGGCGCGGGTGGCGCCGCGTTCGGTGAGGCGGGAGGCGGCGATCTCGGTGATCACTTTGTCGATGGTGTCGGCGTCGGAGTCGACGGCTCCGGTGCAGGACATGTCGCCGACGGTGCGGTAGCGGACCTGTCGTTTCTCCACGTGCTCGCCGTCCTTCGGGCCGCCCCACTCGCCCGCCGTCAGCCACATGCCGTCCCGCCGGAACACCTCACGGTGATGGGCGTAGTAGATGGCCGGCAGCTCGATCCGCTCGCGGGCGATGTACTGCCAGACGTCGAGTTCGGTCCAGTTGGAGAGGGGGAAGACGCGGACGTGTTCGCCGGGTGCGTGGCGGCCGTTGTAGAGGTTCCAGAGTTCGGGGCGTTGGCGGCGGGGG
>NZ_PENI01000056.1 GCF_003688995.1 Streptomyces shenzhenensis
CGCACCGAAGGCAAGACAGACCGAGAGATCCGCCGCTGTCTCAAGCGATACCTCGCCCGACGCTTCTATCGCCACCTCAACAGCGCCGCTACGGCGATGGGGGTTGACGGGATATAGAAGCTTCATTAGGAAGCGGGGAATCAGGCGTAGATCCGGGAGTAGAGGTCCTGGATCTGATCGGTGGTGGGCACGACGGGGTTGTTGGCGGGGGAACCGGACGCCAGGGCCTGCTCGGCCATGAGGGGTGTCAGGCGGGTCCATGTGTTCTGGTCGATGCCGTGGTCGCGGGGTGTGGGGACTTTCAGATCGCGGCACAGGCTGCGCAGCGCATCGACGAGCTTGTCGGTGGCCGCATTGTCGGAGTCCGCGGCGGTCGCGGCTCCCAGGGCGCGGGCGCAGTCGGCGTACCGGTCGGGGGCACCGTGCGCGGAAAAGGCGGTGACCGCGGGGAACAGCATCGCGTTCGACAGGCCGTGGGCGACGTGGAAGTGCGCGCCGATCGGACGGCTCATGCCGTGCACCAGGGCGACGCTGGAGTTCGAAAACGCAATGCCGGCCTGGGTGGCGGCGAGCATCATCGCCTCGCGGGCCTGGGCGTTGCCGCCGTCGGTGTAGGCGCGACGGAGGTGGCGGCCGATGGTGCCGATCGCGGCGAGGGCGAGGCTGTCGGAGAAGGAGTTGGCCTTGCGGCTGACGTATGCCTCGACGGCGTGGGTGAGCGCGTCGATGCCGGTGTCGGCGGTCAGCCGGGGCGGCATCGACATGGTCAGTTCGACGTCGACCACGGCGGCAAGCGGCAGGAACGCCGGACCCTGGCAGAGCATTTTCTCGTCCGTGGTGCTGTCGGTGATGACGGTGAACTGGGTTGCTTCCGATCCGCTGCCGGCGGTGGTGGGCACTGCGATCACCGGCAGCGCGGGTCCGAGGTTGATGCGCGGCGCCTTGTAGTCGCGCATGTGGCCGCCCTGGAGGCCGAGCAGGGCGAGGGCTTTGGCGGTGTCCATCGGGCTGCCGCCGCCGAACCCGATCACCACATCCGCCTCGTGGTCGTGCAGTGCCTTCAGGCCCGCGATGAGGGAGTCGGTCGTGGGATCAGGCACAGTCTCGGAGAACAGCCGGGGGTACAGCCCGGCATTTTTCAGCGTTGCCGACAGGTGTTCCGCCGCTCCCGTCCCCGCCAGGTATGCGTCCGTCACCAGGAGGGGACGGCTGAGCCCCAGTCCCGTGATGACGTCGCCCAACTCGTCGGTGGCCCCGCGACCGACGCGCATGATTCGTGGCAGGGACAGGCTGGCAACCATGGAGAACCTCTCAGCGGTGGGAGGGGAGTGGCTAGGCGCTCCGGCCGGGGCTGTTCGACTGTGACTCCCTGGGCGGTGTGCGTTCAAGCACCACTTACGCAGATCCGATGTGCATGAATGCAGATAGGGTCGTCTCATGGCCCCTCTCTCCCGTCCTGCACACGGCCGTGGCGTCCCGCCTGTGGAGACCGATCGCGGCGCGGTCGATCCGCGCCGGCTCCGCGCGGATGATCTTCGTTATCTGCTCGCAGTCGCCCGTACGGGCCGCATGGTGGTCGCAGCCGACGCTCTGGGTGTCGACCACACCACCGTGTCGCGCCGCATCGCTGCTCTGGAGAAGCGCCTTGGCCTGCGGCTGCTGGAGCGGGGTTCGGAGGGATGGGTCCTGACAGATGCCGGAAAGAACGTCTCGGAGCATGCCCGCGCGATCGAGGAGGCGTTGGTGCGTGTGGCCGAC
Organism: Streptomyces shenzhenensis; assembly: GCF_003688995.1. Classification (GTDB taxonomy): domain Bacteria; phylum Actinomycetota; class Actinomycetes; order Streptomycetales; family Streptomycetaceae; genus Streptomyces; species Streptomyces shenzhenensis_A. Next base: position 1,759 of record NZ_PENI01000056.1, read on the forward strand.
GCGGCGTCCGGTCAGGGTGCGTCGTCACTGCACGGCACCGTGCGGGTGAGCGCGCCCGACGGTTTCGGCACCGTCTTCGCCACCCCGGCTCTGGCCCGGGTACGCCGGAGCCATCCCGGGCTGCAGGTCGAACTCGTGACGGCGACGAGGCAGTTGACGCTTCATCCGACCGGCTTTGATCTGGCCCTGGCCATCGGCAGGCCGCCGGGGCGCCGTCTGGTGACCGAGCACCTGACCGACTACACGCTGGGTCTGTACGCCAGTGACGAGTACCTTGAACGGTGCGGGGTCCCTGAGTCGCTCGCTGACCTGCAGGAACACGCGCTGATCTTCTACATCGAGTCGATGCTCCAGGTCGGCGACCTCGACATCGAACGCCATCTGCCGGGACTCACACCGGCGTTCTCCTCCACGAACGTCTTCGCCCAGTTCGAGGCCACACGTGTGGGCGCCGGTATCGGTCTGCTGCCGGCCTTCCTCGCGCATCGGGCCCGGTTGCGGCGGCTGCTGGCCGACGAGGTCGCCATCCGGTTGCCGATCACGCTGGCCGTGCGGCGGGAGGCAGTCACCCATCCCGCCGTACGCGCGGTACGCGATGCCCTGTATCAGCAGCTCGCCGACTATGCCGGCGAACTGCTTCCCGAATGAATTCCCTGCACACCCGTTGACGTTGCCCTGGGGGCAAGGCTCAGCGTCCAGCCATTGCCGAGCGGGCTCAGCACGGCCTCCAGGGCGGAGTACAGAGCACTCGCGGCCGCCCCTGGACGAACTCGCTCAGCCCAGGAAGCTCAGTCGAACCTGACGGTTCGGGTTGTCGCGGTTGGTGTCGACCAGGCATACGGACTGCCAGGTCCCGAGTTCCAGGCGGCCGCGCAGTACCGGCAGGGTCGCGTGTGGGGGGACGATCGCCGGGAGGACGTGGTCGCGGCCGTGGCCGGGGCTGCCGTGCCGGTGCTGCCAGCGGTCGTCCGCGGGCAGCAGGGTGTGCAGAGCGGCCAGCAGGTCCGCGTCGCTGCCGGCGCCGGTCTCGATGACCGCGATCCCCGCGGTGGCGTGCGGGACGAAGATGTTGAGGAGGCCGTCGCGGCCGGCCGCCGCCTCCCGCAGGAAGGCCTCGCAGTCGCCGGTGAGGTCGACGATCCGCTCCCGGGAGCCGGTGGCGACGTTCAGCACGCGCGTGGTGAAGGCATCTGGCATGCCACCATCCTGGCCCATGCGGCCGGCTTCCGGCCGCCGCCCGGCCCCTGGCGCACGGGGTCCACTCTCCGAGACACCGTTGACCGCCGCCGCACGACTGGCTACGTTCGCCCGCATGCAGCGTTCAGCCCTGCTCACCACGCGCGGTCACATCGACCTGCTGCGGGTGGCCTCCGCCGCGTGTCGTCGCGGCTGCTGACGCCCTTCTCCCGCTCGTTCACGCGCGCTCCGCAGTCCTGCCCGCCCGTTCGGCCCGGCCCTGACACGGCAGCCCTGACACGGCGGCCCTGACGCGGCGGCGCTGAGGCGCACCCCCACCGCCCCTCGCCCTTCTGCCCGTGGAGCACCCATGACCATCGGCCATGCCCCACTCGGCCCACCCGAGCCGGACACCACGGAGACATCCAAGCCGGGGGCCGCCACCGCGGACCCCGCCGAGCCGTCCCCCGGCCTCGGTCTGCACCCCGTCGTCCCCGCCTCCACCCGCCGCGCCCGCGTGCCGCGCTGGCTGCGCCGCACCGCCGGCCCCGTACTGCTGCTCGCCCTGTGGCAACTCCTCAGCATCACGGGCGTGTTGACATCCGATGTGCTGGCCTCGCCGGGCCGGATCGCACGGATCGGCGGCGATCTGGTCGCCGACGGCTCGCTGGCCTCGGCGATGGGCGCCTCGCTCCAGCGGGTCGCGGCCGGACTGTTGCTGGGCACGCTGATCGGCACCGGACTCGCCCTGGTCTCGGGCCTGTTCAGGGTCGGCGAGGACCTGGTGGACGCACCGGTGCAGATGCTGCGGACGGTGCCGTTCGTCGGCCTCATCCCGCTGTTCATCATCTGGTTCGGCATCGGCGAGGCCCCCAAGGTCGCCATCATCACGCTCGGGGTGACCTTCCCGCTCTATCTCAACGTGTACGCCGGTATCCGGGGCGTGGACGCCCAACTGATCGAGGCCGGGGAGTCCCTGGGCCTGTCCCGGTGGGGGCTCGTACGGCACGTCGTGCTGCCGGGCGCGCTGCCCGGCGCGCTCACCGGACTGCGCTACTCCCTGGGCATCGCCTGGCTGGCGCTGGTCTTCGCCGAGCAGGTCAACGCGGACTCCGGCATCGGCTTCCTCATGGTGCAGGCACGGGACTTCCTGCGCACCGATGTGATCGTGGTCTGTCTGATCGTCTACGCCTTCCTCGGCCTGCTGGCCGACTTCGTCGTCCGCTCCCTCGAAAGGCTGCTGCTGCAATGGCGACCGACGTTCACCGGCCGGTGACCGCCCCGGCGGTCCATGTCGCCGGCCTCACCCGTTCCTTCGACGGCCGGGCCGTGCTCGACGATCTGCATGTCGACATCCGGCAGGGCGAGTTCGTCGCCCTGCTCGGGCGCAGCGGCTGCGGCAAGTCCACGCTGCTGCGCATCCTCGCCGGACTCGACCGCGACATCGAGGGCACCGTCCTGGTGCCGCGCCGCCGGGCCGTCGCCTTCCAGGCGCCCCGGCTGATGCCGTGGAAGCGGGTGTGGCGCAACGTCCTGCTGGGGCTGCCTGGCAAGCCCGAACGGGCGGTCGCCGAGCGGGCGTTGGACGAGGTCGGGCTCGGTCACCGGGCCGCCGCCTGGCCGAAGACGCTGTCCGGCGGCGAGGCCCAGCGCGCCTCGCTGGCCCGCGCCCTGGTGCGCGAACCCGATCTGCTGCTGCTCGACGAGCCGTTCGGCGCGCTGGACGCGCTCACCCGCATCAACGCCCAGCGCCTGGTCGGGGAGTTGTGGCAGCGCCGCGGCTGCGCCGTGCTCCTGGTCACCCATGACGTCGAGGAGGCCGTGCTGCTCGCCGACCGCGTCCTCGTCATGGACGGCGGCGTCATCGCGCTGGAGCAGCGGATCGATCTCGACCGGCCGCGTGACATCACCGGTCCCCGGTTCGCGGAACTGCGCGCCAAGCTGCTGGAGCGGCTCGGCGTCAGCACCACCACCGAAGCCTCCTGACCTCGCTCGAAGCAGCCAGGACCAGCTCCGAAGCCGGCTGCCCTCCCGATGCGGCGGCCCCGACTCCCCGTGCTCCCGCCGCGCTTCCTCCGGACACGAACGGACCCGCCATGCGACGTCGCCCCGTCCCCGCCGCACTGTTCCTGCCCCTCGCCCTGCCCCTCGCCCTGCCCCTCGCTCTGCTGCTGGCCGCCTGTGGTGGCGCCTCCTCGACCGGCACGGGAGCCGGCACGGACGGCTCGGGCCCGGTCACGCTCGTCGTCGGTGACCAGAAGGGTGGTTCCGAGGCCATCCTGCGGGCCGCAGGAGAGCTGAAGGACCTCGACTACCGGATCAAGTGGTCGACGTTCACCTCCGGCCCGCCGCTGCTGGAGGCCGTCAACGCCAGGGCCGTCGACATCGGCGGCGTCGGCAACACCCCGCCCGTCTTCGCCGCGGGCGCGGGCTCGAAGATCACCGTGGTCGCCGCCTGGCACGGCACGTCCAAGGGCGACACCGTCCTCGTGCCGAACGGCTCGAAGCTGACCCGGCCCGCGGACCTCGAGGGCAGGTCCGTCGCCGTGGCCCAGGGCTCCTCGGCGCACTATCAGCTGGTCGCCTCGGAGCAGCAGATCGCGGACGCCTTCACCGAGTTGAAGCTCATCCCGCGCAAGGTCGACTTCGGTGACTTCGTCGACACCCGGTACAACGGCGACCTGCCACCGTCCACCACCCCGGCCCGCTCCTGAGACGGAGGGCCGGGTCCTGAGGCGGTGCCGACGCGCGACCGGCACCTGGTGCGAGGACGCCTGGCCGATCACGGTCACGCTCGCCCGGCACACCGAACGGTGACAGGTCGCCGTCCTCCGAGCGGCCGGCGCCCGGGCCGGAAGGCGACCCCGGGGGCGGGGCGCCGATCCTGGTGGCGAGCGGCCGCCGGCCGGCGCACGGGACGGGAAGATCCCCGGTCGCGGCACTGTTGCCACGGACGTGAACAACGAGCGCGAGGTCGAGGCAGTCGTCACGGGCGCTGGGCAGGCCGGTCTGTCCAGCGCCTATCACCTGCGGCGCACCGGCTTCGAGCCGGACCGCGACTTCGTGGTCCTGGACCACTCCCCCGCGCCGGGCGGCGCCTGGCAGTTCCGCTGGCCGTCGCTGACGTACGGCAAGGTGCACGGGATGCACTCGCTGCCGGGCATGGAGCTGACCGACGCCGATCCGGCGCGGCCGTCGGCCGAGGTCATCGGCGCCTACTTCGACTCCTACGAGCGCATGTTCGACCTGCGGGTGCGGCGTCCGGTGGACGTCCGCGCGGTGCGCGAGGGGGCGGCCGGGCGGCTGCTCGTCGAGACCTCGGACGGCACCTGGGCCACGCGCGCGCTGATCAACGCCAGCGGCACCTGGGACCGGCCGTTCTGGCCGCGCTATCCGGGACAGGAGACCTTCCGCGGACGGCAGTTGCACACCGCGCGGTACGCGGGGCCCGAGGAGTTCGCCGGGCAGCGGGTGGTCGTGGTGGGCGGCGGCGCGTCCGGCACCCAGCTCCTCCTGGAGATCGCACCGTACGCGGCGGCCACCACCTGGGTCACCCGGCGGCCGCCGGTCTTCCGGGAGGGCCCGTTCGACGAGGGGGCGGGCCGTGCCGCGGTGGCCCTGGTCGAGGAGCGGGTACACCAGGGGCTGCCGCCCCGGAGTGTGGTCTCGGTCACCGGCCTGCCGCTCAACGACGCCATCCGGCAGGGGCTGCGGGACGGCGTCCTGGACCGGCAGCCGATGTTCGACCGGATCACCCCGGACGGGGTGGAGTGGCTGGGGTCCCCCGGGCTCGGCGGCGGACGGCATGTCGAGGCCGACGTGATCCTGTGGGCGACCGGGTTCCGGGCCGCCCTGGACCATCTGGCGCCGCTGCGGCTGCGCGAGCCGGGCGGCGGGATCCGGGTCGAGGGGACCCGCGTGGTCGCCGATCCGCGGATCCACCTGGTCGGCTACGGCCCGTCGGCGAGCACCATCGGCGCCAACCGGGCGGGGCGCGCCGCCGTGCGGGACATCAGACGGCTGCTGGCCGCGGAGCCCGTCGCCGCATGATGTCCCGGCGGCTCACAGCCGGGACTGCGCGACCCCGGACGGCGACTGCGAGGCCCCGGACGGCGACGCCGTTGCGCTCGGGCTCCGCTGCGCCTTCTTGTTCTTCTGCTGCAGCGCGTTGAACTCGGCGACGTTGCGCTGGTGCTCCTCGTAGTCGGTGGTGAAGCGGGTGTCGCCCGGCTTGACCGTGACGAAGTACAGCCAGTCGCCCGGCGTCGGGTTGAGGGTGGCGCGCATCGCGTCCGCCCCCGGGCTGTCGATCGGCGTCGGCGGCAGCCCCACCCGCTGGTAGGAGTTGTACGGGTTGTCGATCCGGGTGTCTTCCAGGCTGGTGCGAGCCGCGTGCCGGCGCAGCCCGTAGTTGAGGGTGGAGTCCATCTGCAGCGGGATGCCGCGCGCCAGCCGGTTGAGGACGACGCGGGCGACCTTCCCCATGTCGGTCCTGGAGGCGCTCTCGGCCTGGACGATGCTCGCGACGGTGATCGCCTGGTAGAGGTTCATCGGACTGCGCTGGGCGCCGGCCGCGACGGGGGCGACGTCGAACCTGTCGTTCGCGGTGTCGACCATCTGTTGCAGCAGCGTCTGAGGCGTTGCGTCCTTGTCGACGTGGTACGTCGCCGGGAAGAGGTAGCCCTCGGGGTTGCCCGCGGCGTCGCTCGGCAGTTTGAGGCGGGCCTTGCCGATGGACTTCGCGGTGCTGCCCGCGGGCAGGGCGAGCGCCTTGTCGATGGCCTCGTAGACCTGACTCGCGCGCCAGCCCTCCGGGATCACCAGGCTGATGGGCTTCCGGTCCGCGCCGCCCGGGCTCAGCAGCGGCACCGCCACGGCGGTGCCGGCCACGACGGCGCCGGTCACGACGAGGACGAGCTTGCCCCGGCGCGTGAATCGAATCGTGCTCCGTGGCGGAGTGTTCAAGTACATGCGGGCACGTTAACGCGCATACCACCGCAAACCTGGCATATCTTCAGCTTGTCGGTTCCAGTTGCGCGTCCCGGCGGACCAGGGCCGCATAGCGCCCGTCCCTCTCCAACAGCTCCTCGTGCGTGCCGCGTTCGGCCACCCGCCCGGAGTCGAGCACCACGATCTGGTCGGCCCCGCGGACGGTGGAGAGGCGGTGCGCGATGGTGAGCGTCGTCCGGTTGGCGGACAGCGCGTCGATGGCCTCCTGAACCGCGTGCTCGGTGCGGGTGTCCAGGGCACTGGTCGCCTCGTCGAGGATCAGGACCGGTGGATCGCGCAGAATGGTGCGGGCGATGGCCAGCCGCTGCTTCTCCCCGCCGGAGAAGCGGTGGCCGCGCTCGCCGACGACCGTGTCGTATCCGTCGGGCAGCGCCGCGATGTGGTCGTGGATCTGGGCCGCCTTCGCCGCGGTGCACAACTCCTCGTCGGTGGCGTCCGGCCTGGCGAAGCGGAGGTTGTCGGCGACCGAGGCGTGGAAGAGGTACGTCTCCTGCGAAACGACGCCGACCGCCCGGGCGAGGGTGTCGAAGTCGAGGTCACGCACGTCGACGCCGTCCAGGGTGACCCGGCCCCCGGTGACGTCGTACAGCCGGGGCACCAGATGGCCGAGCGTGGACTTGCCCGCGCCGGTCGGGCCGACGATCGCCAGGCTGCCGCCCGCGGGGACGGTGATGTCGATGCCGTCCAGAACGGAGGCGCCCTCGGCGTCGTACCGGAACGTGACGTCCTCGAACCGGACCTCGCCCTTGACCTGGTCGAGGCGGACGGGCTCGTCCCGCTCGGTGATGTCGATCGGCAGGTCGAGGTACTCGAAGATGCGCTGGAAGAGGGCGAGCGAGGTCTGGATCTGGACGCCGGTCGCCAGCAGGCTCACGGCCGGGCGGAACAGTCCCTGCTGGAGCGAGACGAAGGCGACGATGGTGCCGATGGACGCCTGCGGACCGCCCAGTTGGAGCGTCATTCCCGCGGCCCAGTAGATGACGGCCGGCATCGCGGCCATGACGATGGTGATCACGGCCATGCGCCAGCGGCCGGCCATGCTGGACCGCACCTCCAGGTCGACCAACTGCTCGGACTCCTCCGCGAAGGACCGCGTGAGCGAGTCGGCGCGGCCCATCGTGCGGCCCAGCAGGATGCCGCTGACGGACAGGGACTCGGTGACGGTGGCGGCCATGGCGGCCATCTGCTTCTGACGCTGGGTGGTGATCCGCTTGCGTTCGTTGCCGACGCGGCGGCCGATCCACACGAACACCGGCAGCAGGACCAGCGAGACCACGGTCAGCCGCCAGTCGAGGGCGATCATCGCGACGATCGTGGCGACCACGCTGGTCAGGTTGGAGACCAGGGAGGTCGCGGTGGAGGTGACGGTGGCCTGCATGCCGCCGATGTCGTTGGCGATGCGGGACTGCACCTCGCCGGTGCGGGTGCGGGTGAAGAAAGCGAGCGACATGCGCTGGAGGCGGCCGTAGACGGCGGTGCGCAGGTCGTGCATGACGCGCTGGCCGACGGTCGTCGAGATCAGGGTCTGCAGCACGCCGAAGACGCTGTTGAGAACGGCACTGAGGATCATGCCGAGCGCGAGCAGGCTCAGCAGACCGGTGCGGCCCTGCGGGATCGCGACGTCCAGGGTCTCCTTGAGCAGGAACGGCGTGGCCACGGACACCAGCGACGAGGCGCCGACCAGCAGGCCGACGATCGCGAGCCGCCCGCGGTAGGGGCGGAAGAGGGCCAGGATGCGGCGCACCTGCCGGGGCTGTTCCGTCACGTCGGAGGACGGCGTCCAGGAGGGATTGCGGTCGGGATGCATGGGCTCCTACGGAGGTGAGCGGGCGTCGGCGCGGAGACGGCCGACGACGACTGATGGATCACAGCTCATTGTTACCTATACTCACAATGAATGGGGTCCTGATATTGTTCCCGCCATGACCACCCCCGACCCCGAGGGCCTGCTCGCCGAGCAGCTGCTGCGCCTCACCCGCCGGGTCCACCGCATCCAGAAGCGCCATCTGGAACGCCGGGACCTGGGCGTCACCCCGGCCCAGTCCCGGCTGCTGCGCACCCTGGCGCACTACGGCTCGCCGCCGCGCATGGCCGACCTCGCCGCACGTCTGGAGGTGGTGCCGCGCGCGGTGACCACCCTGGTCGACGCGCTGGAGACGAGCGGCAAGGTGCGCCGGGCGCCGGATCCGACGAACCGCCGGGTGACCCGGATCGAGCTGACCGACGACGGGCGTGCGACGCTCGCGGAACTGCGCGACGCGCGCCGGGCGGCAGCGGCGGAGATCCTCGCCCCGCTCTCCGCCGAGCAGCGCGACCTGCTCGGCGGGCTGCTGGACACCCTGATCGACGGGGCGATCAGCGAGCGCTGCTGAGCGACCCCGGGGCCGCGCGGGCCCCGGCCCGATACGGGTGCCCCCTCAGCAGCGGTCGGCGTCCTCGGTGAGCACTCCCTGGACGGTCGTCAGCGCGCGGTCGTAGCAGCCGTGCGAGCCGTACAGCCGGTAGCGTTCGCTCGTCGTGCCGACCGCGTGCCGCTGGTCGCGGGGCACGTTCAGGGTGTAGGTCGCGTCGCCGGTGTAGGTGTCGTCGAGCCGCGACCACGCCGTGCGCCGACCGTCCAGGGTCCGCGCCGCCGACGCCCGGTCGCCGAGCGTGAGGACCGTGCGCAACCGGTCGTCCGCGCCGATCGTCGTGGCGCCGTTCATCGTGTAGGTCCGGTCCGTGCGCGTGGTCAGGACCGCTCCGCCCCCGTCGACCGTGACGGACTCGTCGTCCGTCCAGGTGGCGTCGAGGGCGTCCGTCGTCTCGCCGTCGGTCCAGCGGTGCGCCGAGGTGGAGCCGAGCGTCCGGCTGACGGTGGTCGTCACCCTGCCGTGCGAGGTGTCGACATGGCCGGCGACGGTCAGCCGGTGGCCGGCCCGGGTGTCGACGCGATGCTCGGAACCGGGCGTGTACGTCGAGGAGTTGACGAGGTCGGCCACCCGGTGCGCGGTGAGCCCGCCGGTGACCCGGGCGCGGTGCGGGTCCTGCCAGACGAGGACGTTCACCGGCGCGCTCCAGCCGGACTGTCCCTCGGGGAGGCCCACGACGGAGACGTCGACCCGGTGCGGCCGGCCGTCGTTGAGCAGCCCGGCGAACGGGGTCAGGTCGTACTCGATCGGCTTCACGTCGAAGGCACGGGGCCCCGGGATCACATACCAGAGGAAGGGGTTGGACCAGCCGCCGGTCCATACGTTCGGGAACGGCGCGGCGATGCCGGCCAGCCGTCCGTCGACCTTGATCTGCACCTCACGGTACGGGCCGCGGTCCGCCTTGCACGAGTACGGAGCCGGGTCGGCCACGGTCAGATACCAGAACTCCTCGCAGCCGCCGCCGGACCCGGTGGCGTACACCTCGGCGACGATGCGCTCGCTGTTGCGCGGCGTGGTGAGGGTGGTGCCCGTGCCGGTGTCGGCGAGGGTGAGGACGCGGTCGGGGACGGCGGCTTGCCTGCCCGCGTGGAACGTCAGCGTGACCTTGACGTCGAGGACGCCCGTGTACATGTCGTCGACGACGTTCCCGATGAGCATCTCGACGTCCTGCCGGCCGCGGAAGGTGTCGCTGTAGCGCGTGACGTCCTTCTCCACGGACCACTCGATGCCGTCAGGCGACGGCTCCGGTGTCGAGGTGCGGAGGATCTCGACACCGCCGACATGCAGATAGCCGAGCCGGTCGTACTGACGGCCCTGCACCTTGCCGTCGAGGCGCAGGACGACCTTGCTCCAGCGGTCACCGCATCCGCGGGGCGGCGCGTACGTGCCCCGGTACGGCGTGAAGTCACGGAACTGGGCCTCCGCGAGCGTGACCCGGCAGGACCTGCCCTCCGGCCGGGCGACGGGCGGCGCGGCGGTCACCGGGTCGTGCCAGTCGGTGCCGAACTCCGCCGGGACATCGGCCCGGTCCGGGAGGGTGCGGGCGGACGCCGCCGGGGGACCAAGGAGGGCGCTCACGAGGAGGGCCGCTCCGGCGAGCATGCACATGACTATCCGGCTTCTCATGGCCGGTGTTCTACGGGGAGTCGGCCATCCCGGCAATACCGCCTCGGCCGGCCTTCGCGACAGAGGCGGAGGCGGACCCGGTGGGCCGGGGCGGCTCGGACGACACCGGTCGGGCAGGCTTGCCGATTCCGTGCGCTGTTGCGGAAAACCCATTGATTTTCACCACCCTCCGACGCGAACCTTGCACGGTTTGCTACCGCCTCTTCGTCCTTCACCCCTGTCCGCTTCCTCCCTGACACGAGCCACTGGGACGTCATGCAGATTCAAGACCTTCCGTATCCCGACCCGGGCGTGCCGGACGCACGTTCGGGCCCCCGGTTCCTGTGGTGGCTGGGGCGCAATCAGCTGGGCGGCCAACTCAAGTCGCTGGCTTGGGGCCTGCTGCACTTCGTGTCCGTCTCCTCACTTCCGTTCTGTGTCGGGCTCGCCGTCCAGGCCGTCGTGGACCGCTCGGGCGGCCGGCTCGCCCTGACCGGCGTGCTGATGGTGATCTGCGGCATCGGCATCGCGGTGGGCGACACCTTCCTGCACCGGGCGGCCGTCACCAACTGGATCACCGCCGCCGCCCGAGTCCAGCAGCTGCTGGCCCGCAAGGCCGCACTGCTGGGATCGGGGCTGACCCGGCGGGTCGCGGCCGGTGAGGTGGTGGCCGTCTCGACCGGCGACGTCGAGAAGATCGGCTGGTTCGTCGAGGCCGCCTCCCGCTTCACCGCCGCCGCTCTGACGGTCGTCGTGGTCTGCGTGGGCCTGCTCGTCTACCAGCCGGCTCTCGGCGTGGTCGTGGCGGTCGGCCTGCCCGTGCTGGCCCTCGCGGTGCTGCCGCTGCTGCCCCGGGCGACCCGGCGCGCCGACGCACAGCGCGAGAAGGCGGGCCGGGCCACGGAACTGGCCTCCGACACCGTCGCCGGACTGCGCGTGCTGCGCGGCATCGGCGGCGAGGAACTGTTCCTCGACCGCTACCGCCGCGCCTCCCAGGAGGTACGGCACGCGGCCGTGCGCAGCGCCCGGATGTGGGCCCTGATCTCGGCGATCCAGGTGCTGCTGCCGGGCCTGCTGCTGATCGCGGTCGTCTGGCACGGCGTCCACCTCGCCCGCCAGGGCCGGATCGAGGTCGGCGAACTGGTCACCGTGTACAGCGCGGTGATGGTCCTCACCTACCCGCTGCGGCACTTCGAGGAGATCGCCATGGCGTACTCCTTCTCGCGCCCGTCGGCCCAGCGCGCGGCCCGCGTGCTGTCCCTGGAGCGGACCACGGACGCCGGCGGCTCACGCGCGGCCGACGCGCCGACCGGTGATCTGCACGACCCGGCCACCGGTCTGCTCGCGCCCGCCGGCCGGCTCACCGCCGTGGTGTGCGGGGACCCGGACGCGGCGGGGCGGCTCGCCGAACGGCTGGGCGGACATCCGGCCGAACCGGGCCCGTCGGTACTCCTCGGCGGTGTACCGCTCGACGAACTCCCCCTCGACAGCGCCCGCACCGCCGTCCTGGTCCAGGACAAGGACCCGGTCCTGCTGTCCGGCACGCTGCGCGACCTGCTCGACGTGCCGGCGTCCGCCGATGTCCGCGCCGAGGCGGCGCTGGCGGCCGCGCAGTGCGGGGACGTGCTGGACGCGCTCGTCCAGGGGGCCCTGGACGCCGGGGATCCCCTGGACGCCCGGATCACGGAACGGGGACGGTCGCTGTCGGGCGGCCAGCGCCAGCGGCTCGCACTCGCCCGGTCGCTGATCACCGACCCCGAGGTGCTCGTCCTGGACGAGCCGACCTCCGCCGTCGACTCGCACACCGAAGCCCGGATCGCGCAGGGGGTGCGGGAGCTGCGGACGGGACGCACGACGGTGGTGTTCACCTCGTCACCGCTCCTCCTGGACCGCGCTGACCGGGTCGCGCTGGTGCACGAGGGCGAGGTCGTGGCGGTCGGCGTGCACCGCGAACTGGTGCGCAGCGAGCCTCGGTACCGGGCCGTCGTGACCCGCGAGACCGAGGACGAGGCGGCGGCGCCCGGCACCCGGCACGGCCGAGCGGCCCCGCGCGGCCCACTGGACGACGAGGCCGGCCCGCGCGGCCCGCTGGAAGAGATCGAGGAGAGCGCATGATCGGCGTTGCGCCACCGGCGTACGACCCGGCGGCCCCGACGACGGCCACCACCCTGCCCGTCGGTGCCACCACGACCGTCCGCGCCTACGTGAGCGAGCTGTTCCGGCGGCACCGCCGTACCTTTCTGGTCCTCATGGCCGTCAACACGATGGCCGTGGTCTCCTCCATGGCGGGCCCCTACCTCCTCGGCGGACTCGTGGAACGGGTCTCCGACGGGGCCCGGGAACTGCATCTGGGCCTGACCGCCGGGCTGTTCGTGCTCGCGCTCGCCGTGCAGGCCGTGTTCGTGCGCGAGGTACGGCTGCGCGGCGCGATTCTCGGCGAGCGGATGCTGGCCGACCTGCGCGAGGACTTCCTCGTCCGGTCGGTCGGGCTGCCGCCGGGCGTCCTGGAACGCGCCGGCACCGGTGACCTGCTGTCCCGCATCACCACGGACGTCGACCGGCTGTCCAACGCCATGCGCGAGGCCGTGCCGCAGCTGTCGATCGGCGTCGTCTGGGTGGCGCTGCTGCTCGGCGGGCTGGTCGTCACGGCGCCGCCGCTGGCGGCGGCGGTGCTGCTGGCCCTGCCGCTGCTGGTGATCGGCTGCCGCTGGTACTTCAAACGGGCCCCGTCCGGCTACCGTTCGGAGGCCGCCGGGTACGCCGCCGTCGCCGCGGCGCTCGCCGAGACAGTCGACGCCGGCCGCACCGTCGAGGCCCATCGCCTCGGCGACCGGCGGATCGCCCTGTCGGAACGCCGGATCAGGGAGTGGACGGCCTGGGAGCGCTACACCCTCTGGCTGCGCTCGGTGCTCTTCCCGGTCGTCAGCCTCACCCATGTGGTGGTGCTCGGCTCGGTCCTGATGGCCGGCGGGGTCTTCGTCCTTCAGGGCTGGATCGGCGTCGGCCAGCTGACGACGAGCGCCCTCATCGCGCAGATGCTCGTCGACCCGGTCAATCTGATCCTGCGCTGGTACGACGAGGTGCAGGTCGCCCAGGTGTCGCTGGCGCGGCTGGTCGGGGTGCGGGACATCGAGCCGGACGCCGGGGACGCCGCGCTGGCCCCCGACGGGCGGAACGTGCACGCGGACCGGGTGCACTTCGGCTACCGCGAGGGCGTCGACGTCCTGCGCAAGGTGTCGCTCTCGGTCGCGCCGGGCACCCGGCTGGCCCTGGTCGGCCCGTCGGGCGCGGGCAAGTCCACGCTGGGCAGGCTGCTCGCCGGCATCTACGCACCCCGCGACGGCCGGATCACCCTGGGCGGCGCCGAGCTGTCCCGGATGACCGCCGAGCGGGTCCGCTCGCACGTCGCCCTCGTCAACCAGGAGCACCACGTCTTCGTGGGCACGCTGCGCGACAATCTGCTGCTTGCCCGCACCGACGCCGAGGACGCGCAGCTGTGGGCGGCGCTGGGCGCGGTCGACGCGGACGGCTGGGCGCGGGCCCTGGACGACGGCCTGGACGCCGAGGTCGGCTCGGGCGGGCTGGCGCTGACCCCGGCCCAGGCCCAGCAGATCGCGCTGGCCCGGCTGGTGCTGGCCGATCCGCACACGCTGGTCCTGGACGAGGCGACCTCGCTCCTCGACCCGCGCGCGGCCCGCCACCTCGAACGTTCCCTGGCCCACGTCCTGGACGGCCGCACCGTGGTCGCCATCGCCCACCGCCTGCACACCGCCCACGACGCCGACGTCATCGCCGTCGTGGAGAACGGCCGCATCAGCGAGCTGGGCAGCCACGACGAGCTGGTCGCGGCCGACGGGGCGTACGCGGCACTGTGGCGGTCCTGGCACGGGTGAGGGGGGCGCCGCAGCCGATGACCGGGGCGAGCGGGGCACCGGCCCGGGCGGTGGAACCGGTGGCACCGGTTCCACCGGTGCATGGTCGTCGGGCCCGGCGGCCGGGTGCGGCGACCCGGCGTCGGCCCGTGCGGCGGCAGACAAGTCGCTCCGCGGGCCCGCGGTGCGGGGGCCGTGGCGTTGCGCGGTGCCGAAGCGGAGTGGAAGGCTGGAGAACGGCACCGGTTCGGGGGATGCCCGGGAACCGTCGGGTTCGAGCCGGGTGAGATTTGTGCCCCGCGTGCCGGCGGTCCGCCGCCGACCGCGGTGGGAACGGGCCGCGCCCACCACCTGGAGGTACCCGTGAACAGCGCCGACGGATGGGGGGACGACGTCTACCAGCCGGACGGATCCGAGATCCAGGAGGACTCGGGGCTGCTCGACGCGGAGGACACACTGGTCGACGACGGTGTCGAAGATCCACTCGACCGGGGCTGGTCGCCCCCCGAGCGGCCGTGGGCAGTGGAGCACACCGGTGTGACGGCGACCGAGGGCCACCGGGGCGAGACACTCGACCAGCGCCTCGCCGAGGAGCTGCCCGATCTCGCCGTGCCCGACAGCGACGGCATCGGCGACTGCCAGGGCACCGACGGCGAACTGCTCGACAACGAGGTCGGCGACCTTCGCTCCGGCCGTCTCGTCGCGCCCGACGAGGGGGTCCATGAGGACGAGGAGAGCGCCCTCGTCGCCACCGACGTGGGTATCGACGGCGCGGGCGCCTCCGCAGAGGAAGCCGCGATGCACGTCGTGGACGAGGATTCCCTGCCCACCTGAGCCGGACCTCCCCCACCCGCCGACCGCCCCGCGCGAGGAGCCGCCATGCAGGACAAGCACCCCGACTACCACCCCGTGGTCTTCCGCGACCGCTCCGCCGGCTACGCCTTCCTGACCCGGTCCACCGCCACCAGCGACCAGACCATCGACTGGGACGACGGGGAGACGTACCCGGTCGTGGACGTGGAGATCTCCTCGGAGAGCCACCCCTTCTACACGGGCAAGGCCCGCACGGTCGACTCGGAGGGCCGCGTCGCCCGCTTCGAGCGCCGGTACGGCGGGGCCGGGCGGGACACCACCGGCGGCGGGGCGGCCTGATCGCGGACCGCCGGGCCGGCCGGCCCACGGGTCCGGCGGACGCGCCGGCCGCTGCGTCGGCGCGCTCGCAGCTCCGCCCGGGCCGTGACCCGGATCACCGGCGCCGCTCAGATCACGTTGAGCGCCACCGCGCAGCCCACTCCCCCGAGCAGCATGAACACCGGCATCAGCACCTTCAGCTCGATCCAGCTGCCCGCCCGGAACCGCATGGGCTTCGGCGGGCCCAGCGGGTACCAGCGCTTGCGGCCCACCGGGATCGGCCACAGGATCGGGCACCCGGAGACGGTCAGCGCGTCCCCGATGTCGTGCACCAGCGCACCCAGCACTATGGGCAGGCCCAGCCACAGGTACTCCTGGCCGGGCTCGGTGAACAGCCACCCGGCGCCGTTGCCCGGTTCGTCCAGGACGCCCGCGAGGATCCATGCGCTGGTCGCGGCCAGCAGCCACACCAGGACGTCGCTGCTGGACCCGCGGGCCGCCCGCCACAGCAGTCCCTCGATCGCCAGCACCATGTGCACGAACAGGATCGCCAGCACCGCCCAGCGGCCACCGGTGATCGCCAGGGCCGAGGCGCCCGCGCCTATCAGCACGGCCCACAGCCAGGTGTGCGTCAGCGTCCGGTGCCCGCCGGAGCGGCGCGGGTCGCCCTTCATCCTGGTGGCCTTGTAGACGGCGTAGGAGAGCTTGTCCACGATCTCGCACAGCCAGCGCGACACGGGTCCGAAGGCGCGCGAGATGGTGGCCGCCTTGTGGTCGAGGTCCGGAGCGAGGGCGGCACCGGCACAGATCAGGGCACCCACGAGGAGTACCGGCCAGGGCATCGTGTGCCCGGCCGCCGCCGCGGCGGCCCCGACGCCGAGCCAGGCCGCGGCTCCCGACAGTGAGTGTGCTGGTCCCATCATCGCCGTTGCCCGCCCCATTCCTCTTGTGCCGCTGTCCAGTTGACCGGGTGCGTTGACGCTCCGTCGGCGACACAGCGTAGCGGTAGCGATCTTCGTGCTCGCAGCCGATTCCCGCATCGGCCGGAACGCCAGGCAAGATGGGTGCGTGACCCTCATCGATCAGCTGCCGCCGACCGCCGACCCCGACGCCCTCTACGAAGCCTTCGAGTCGTGGGCGCAGGATCGTGGTCTCACGCTCTACCCCCACCAGGAGGAGGCGCTGATCGAGGTGGTCTCCGGCGCGAACGTGATCGTGTCGACGCCCACCGGATCCGGCAAGAGCATGATCGCTGCGGGCGCGCACTTCGCCGCGCTGGCCCGGGACGAGGTCACCTTCTACACGGCCCCGATCAAGGCGCTCGTGTCGGAGAAGTTCTTCGAGCTGTGCAAGCTCTTCGGCACCGAGAACGTCGGGATGCTGACCGGCGACGCCTCCGTCAACGCCGATGCCCCGGTGATCTGCTGCACCGCCGAGGTGCTGGCCTCCATCGCGCTGCGCGACGGCAGGAACGCGGACGTCGGCCAGGTCGTCATGGACGAGTTCCACTTCTACGCGGAGGGCGACCGCGGCTGGGCCTGGCAGATCCCGCTGCTCGAACTGCCCCAGGCGCAGTTCATCCTGATGTCGGCCACGCTCGGCGACGTGTCCTTCTTCGAGAAGGACCTGACCCGGCGCACCGGCCGGCCCACCTCCGTGGTCCGCTCGGCGAACCGCCCCGTGCCCCTCTCCTACGAGTACCGGCTGACCCCGCTCACCGAGACCCTCACCGACCTTCTGGAGACCAGGCAGGCACCGGTCTACATCGTCCACTTCACTCAGGCGCAGGCCGTGGAGCGGGCGCAGGCGCTGATGAGCATCAACATGTGCTCGCGCGAGGAGAAGGACCAGATCGCGGAGCTGATCGGCAACTTCCGCTTCACCACCAAGTTCGGCCGCACTCTTTCCCGGTACGTCCGCCACGGCATCGGCGTCCACCACGCCGGCATGCTGCCCAAGTACCGGCGTCTGGTGGAGAAGCTCGCCCAGGCCGGTCTGCTGAAGGTCATCTGCGGCACGGACACGCTCGGCGTGGGCGTCAACGTGCCCATCCGGACCGTGCTGTTCACGGCACTGACGAAGTACGACGGCAGTCGCGTCCGCACCCTGCGCGCCCGTGAGTTCCACCAGATCGCGGGCCGGGCCGGGCGCGCCGGCTTCGACACCGCCGGTCTGGTCGTGGCGCAGGCGCCGGAGCACGTCATCGAGAACGAGAAGGCTCTCGCCAAGGCGGGCGACGATCCGAAGAAGCGCCGCAAGGTGGTCCGCAAGAAGGCGCCGGAGGGCTTTGTCAGCTGGACGGAGAACACCTTCGAGAAGCTCATCGCCTCCGAGCCGGAGCCGCTGACGTCCCGCTTCCGGGTGACGCACACGATGCTGCTGTCGGTGATCGCCCGTCCCGGCAACGCGTTCGAGGCGATGCGCCATCTGCTGGAGGACAACCACGAGCCGCGCAAGCAGCAGCTGCGGCACATCCGGCGGGCGATCGCCATCTACCGCTCGCTGCTGGACGGCGGCATCGTCGAGAAGCTCGACAAGCCGGACGCCGAGGGCCGCATCGTCCGGCTCACGGTCGACCTCCAGCAGGACTTCGCGCTCAACCAGCCGCTGTCCACGTTCGCGCTCGCCTCGTTCGAGCTGCTGGACCCGGAGTCGCCGTCGTACGCGCTGGACATGGTGTCCGTCGTGGAGTCCACGCTGGACGATCCGCGGCAGATCCTGGTCGCTCAGCAGAACAAGGCGCGCGGCGAGGCGGTCGCCGCGATGAAGGCGGACGGCATCGAGTACGAGGAGCGCATGGAGCGCCTCCAGGACGTCACGTACCCCAAGCCCCTGGAAGAGCTGCTCTTCCACGCGTACAACACCTACCGCAAGAGCCACCCCTGGGTCGGCGACCATCCCCTGTCGCCGAAGTCGGTCGTCCGTGACATGTACGAACGGGCGCTGTCCTTCACGGAGTTGGTGTCCCTCTACGAGCTGGCGCGCACCGAGGGCATCGTGCTGCGCTACCTGGCGGGCGCCTACAAGACCCTGGACCACACCGTCCCGGACGATCTGAAGTCGGAGGATCTGGAGGATCTGATCGCCTGGCTCGGCGAGATGGTCCGCCAGGTCGACTCCAGCCTGCTGGACGAGTGGGAGCAGCTGGCCAACCCGGAGGAGATGACCGCCGAGGAGGCCCAGGAGAAGGCCGACGAGGTGAAGCCGGTCACCACCAACGCGCGGGCCTTCCGGGTCCTGGTCCGCAACGCGATGTTCCGCCGCGTCGAACTCGCCGCCCTCGACCAGGTCGAGGAACTGGCCGAGATGGACACGGAGACCGGCTGGGACGCCGACGCCTGGGGCGAGGCGATGGACAAGTACTGGGACGAGTACGAGGACCTGGGCACCGGCCCCGACGCCCGCGGCCCCAAACTGCTCGTCATCCAGGAGGAGCCGCAGAACGGCCTGTGGCGCGTCCGGCAGATCTTCGACGACCCGAACGGCGATCACGACTGGGGCATCAGCGCGGAGGTCGACCTCACCGCCTCCGACGCCGAGGGCCGCGCGGTCATCCGCGTCACCGCCGTCGGCCAGCTGTGAACACTGGAGCATCCCACCCATGACGAACCCGGCCGAAAGGCTCGTCGACCTGCTCGACCTGGAGCAGATCGAGGTCAACATATTCCGTGGCCGCAGCCCGCAGGAGTCCTTGCAGCGGGTCTTCGGCGGCCAGGTCGCCGGCCAGGCGCTGGTCGCCGCCGGGCGTACCACGGACGGCGACCGCCCGGTGCACTCGCTGCACGCGTACTTCCTGCGCCCGGGCAGGCCGGGCGTGCCGATCGTGTACCAGGTGGAGCGCATCCGGGACGGCCGGTCGTTCACCACCCGGCGGGTCACCGCGGTGCAACAGGGACGCACGATCTTCAATCTGACCGCCTCCTTTCACAAACCCGAGGAAGGACCGTTCGAGCATCAGCTGCCGCCGGCCCGCAAGGTGCCGGATCCGGAAGCCCTGCCGACGGTCGCCGAGGAGATCCGCAAGCATCTCGGTGCCCTGCCGGACCAGTTGGAGCGGATGGCGCGCCGTCAGCCCTTCGACATCCGTTACGTGGATCGGCTGCGCTGGAACGCCGAGGACGTCGACGGCGCGGAGCCGCGTAGCGCGGTGTGGATGCGCGCGGTGGGCCCGCTGGGCGACGATCCGCTGGTGCACACCTGCGCGCTCACCTACGCCAGCGACATGACCCTGCTCGACGCGGTCCGGCTTCCCGTCGAACCGCTGTGGGGTGCGCGGAACTTCGACATGGCCTCCCTCGACCACGCCATGTGGTTCCACCGCCCTTTCCGCGCGGACGAGTGGTTCCTGTACGACCAGGAGTCGCCGATCGCGACCGGTGGGCGTGGGCTGGCCCGCGGCCGCATCTACGACCTGGAGGGGCGTCTGCTCGTGTCGGTCGTCCAGGAGGGGCTGTTCAGGACCTTGTAGGGGCCTTGCAGCCGGAGCAGACGGACTCCTCACACCCGCGCGGGCCGGGGCTTTCTGCCGCGCAGCCATCCCCGCAGCCCCCGGGGCCGCTCGGGTGCCCTGCCCGCGGGTGGGCCGCAGCGGGGCGTGGCGGCCCTGTTTCGGGCCGTCGGCGTGACCGGCCGCAGCGGATGCTGGACGGGCTGCGCCGCGGGCCGCGGTGCGGACCGGTGGGCGCGGGCCTCCTCCACCGCACGCGCCAGGTCGTTCCTCAGCCAGCCGATCTCGTCGGGGTGTTCCGCCGTCATGATCTTCTCCGCGAGTTGTGCGGCGGGGGATCCCGGCGTGCCGTGTGCGGGCGGCCCGGGGCGGAAGCGGTGCAGATGGGAGCGTTCGTAGGGGTCAGGGACGATGTCCGCCAGGTGGGCGGGGTCGAGGAAGGCGGCCACGGCTCCGGCGCGCTCCCATGGATCGTCGGCCTGCCGCAGCAGGAATCCCAGATGGCGCCCGCGCCAGTTGCGGGCGCGCAGGTCCAGGCCCGCCGCGAGCTGGTCGCGCAGCCCCTCGGGCATTCGGCCCGTCAGCAGGGCGGCGCTCTTGCCGTCGGCCGCGAACTCCCGCAGTTCGTCGGCCAGATAGAGCCAGACCACGGCACGGTAACGGTTCACGTAGAAGTTCACGGGGGTCATCAGGCCCAGGCGTGCGAGCCGGGTGAACCGGCCGGCCGGCACGTCGACGAGGGCCGCGCCCGCCGTGGTGCTCACGGTCGCGACGCTCTCCCGAAGGCCCTCGGGGAAGCTCTGCGTCGCGCGCAGCCGGTCGATCTCCGCTCGTGCGACGCGACGGCCCGCGCCGCCCTCGCCCGGCATGGTCCGGATGCGTCCGAGATGCACGGCGAGCTCGAACTCGCGGCGTTTGAGGCCCAGTTCGCGTGCGGCACGGCTTGGGGCAAGGGTGTGGTGACGAGGTGGTGCGGCAGTGCTGCCCGGCATGGTGGTGCTCCCCCGTGGAGTCGGCGCTCACGCTGTGTGCGTTCGCTGTGACACCTGACGTTAGCCGTTCGGGCGGATGCCGTGGCAAGCCTGTGGATAACTCCACGCGACAGAGGAAATGCGCAGGTCAGTGGTCTGAGGCCGGACGGTGCTCGGGGTGTCGGGCGTCCACGCCGAGATGCTCGCCGACCCGGTTCACGAGCAGTGTCATCTCGTAGGCGATCAGGCCGATGTCCGCTTCGGCGCCGCTGAGCACGCACAGGCAGCTGCCGGAGCCCGCGGCGGTGACGAAGAGCACCGCGTCGTCGTACTCGATCATGGTCTGGCGCACGTTGCCCGCGCCGAAGTGGCGTCCCGACCCTCTGGCCAGGCTGTGCAGTCCGGAGGCTATCGCGGCGAGGTGCTCGGCGTCCTCACGACGCAGGCCCGTGCTCGCCCCCGCCACCAGCCCGTCGTTCGACAGGACCAGTGCATGTCGTACGTGTTCCACGCGCTCGCTCAGGTCGTCGAGTAACCAGCCGAGTCCCTGGTTCTGCGCCATGTTCCGTCTCCCCGCGCGATGTCTCCCCCCAGGCCGGAGGATCCCTCCGCCAGCCTTCCCCACGACCGCCGTCCCGGCAAGGAGGATGGGGGCATGGCAGAGAAGATGACCGATGAGGAATGGCGGGAGTTCGTCTCGTACGGCACCCGCACCGGCAAGCTGTCGACCGTACGCGCCGACGGGAGCCCGCATGTGGCCCCGATCTGGTTCCTGCTGGACGGGGACGAGGTGGTCTTCAACACCGGCAAGGAGACCGTGAAGGGGCGCAACCTGGCCCGTGACGCCCGGGTCGCCCTGTGCGTGGACGACGACCGGCCGCCGTTCCACTTCGTCGTACTGAGCGGACGGGCGCGGCTGTCGGAGGATCTCGGCGAGGTCCGGCACTGGGCGACCAGGATCGGGGCCCGGTACATGGGTGAGGACCGGGCGGAGGAGTTCGGCGCCCGCAACGGAGTCCCCGGCGAGCTGCTGGTCCGCGTTTCCGTGGACAAGGTGGTGGCGGTGCGGGATCTGGCGGGCTGACGGCCCGTCAGCCCACGGAGTCGAGGAGCCGGGCGGTGTGCTTGCGCCCGGCGTACTCGACCAGGCGGATCAGCACCTCCTTGCCGGAGTCACGGTCACGGGCGTCGCAGAGGACCACGGGTGTTCCCGGGGCGAGGTCGAGGGCGCGGGACACGTCCTGTGCGGCGTGACCGCGGGCCCCGGCGAAGCAGTTGACCGCCACGACGAACGGGATGCGCCGGTGCTCGAAGTAGTCGACCGCGGGGAAGCAGTCGGCCAGCCGCCGGGTGTCCGCGAGGACCACGGCACCGAGGGCGCCCTGCGCCAGTTCGTCCCACAGGAACCAGAAGCGGTCCTGGCCCGGTGTGCCGAAGAGGTACAGGGAGAGGCCGGAGCGGATGGTGATGCGCCCGAAGTCCATGGCGACGGTCGTGGTGACCTTGCGGTCCACGCCATCGATGTCGTCCACCGACTGGCCGGCTTCGCTCAGCAACTCCTCGGTGCGCAGCGGCCGGATCTCGCTGACCGCGCCGACCAGCGTCGTCTTGCCGACGCCGAATCCGCCGGCGACGAGTATCTTCAGCGCCAGTGCGGTCTCGTCGTCGACCGTGTCGTAGCCCTCGGAAACCATGATCACTTCCCTCCGGAGTGCCGACCGCGATCGACGTCCGTGTGCCTGGTCCGCATCATGACAACCACAACTCCGTTCCGGGGGCTTTGACATGATTGCGAGCTTCGTGACCGGCCCGCGCCCGGTTCGTTCCGCATCGTCATCTACAGTGCTCGCAATCCCGCGATGACCTCGCGCAGAATCCGTTCGTCGGGCAGCTGGGCCGGTGGCACCGGGCGGCTGACCGACACCCGGCCCAGCTCCAGCAGGTCGCCGAGCAGCACCCGGACCACCCCCACGGGGAGGTCGGTGCCTGCGGCGAGTTCGGCGACCGACTGTGTCTCCGCGCGGCACAGGTCGATGAGTGCCCGGTGTTCGGGGCCGAGCGTGTCGTCGTCGGCCCCGGACGCGCCGGGGTCGAGCGAGACGAGCGCGATCAGGTCGAACCGCACTCCGGTGGGGCCGGGTCTGGTGCGGCCGCCGGTCATGGCGTACGGGCGGACCAGGGGACCGGCCTCACCGTCGTACCACTGACTGCCCGGCTCCCGCGCTGCGCCCGTCGTGTCCTCGGTCATCGTCACTGTCCGCCTTTCCGGCTCATCCGGCCGCGGGCGGCCGGACGGTGGCGCGCGGCGGCGTGTAGAGGTGCTCACCGACCCGTCTGATCAGCCGCGCCATCTCGTAGGCGACCAGTCCGATGTCCGCGGTCACGGCGGTGAGGACGGCGAGGCACGAGCCGTCCCCGGCCGCGGCGACGAACAGGAATCCGTCATCCATCTCCACCATGGTCTGGCGCACCCCGCCCACGCCGAAGTGCCGGCCCGCGCCTTTGGCGAGGCTGTTGAAGCCCGACGCCACGGCGGCCAGGTGCTCGGCGTCCTCCCTGGCCAGGCCGGTCGAGGCGCCGACGGCGAGACCGTCGTTGGAGAGCACCACGGCGTGCCGTACCTCGCCCACGCGGGCCACCAGATCGTCCAGCAGCCAGTCGAGTTCGCCGGAGCGCCGGTCGGCCCCGGTGTTCGGGTCCTGGATCATGCGGGGTCTCCTTCGCTGCTGTCCCGGCCCGCTCCTCGGTCCGGGCCGGTGCCGCGGCCGGGTGGCCGGCCGCCGCCGCGCGCCCATCCCGCGCGGTAGGCGGCCATGCGGTCCCGTACGAGTTCGGGGGTGCGCCGATCATCGTCGGACTCAGGTGTCCGGTCCGGCTTCTCGGCCCGCTGCCCGCGCAGTTGCGGGACGAGGTGTGCCTGGCGCACCCGGCGCGGGAGGTCGTCGGCGGGCTCGGGGCCGTCCGTCGGGCGGTGCAGTCGCAAGGTCGTGACTCCGGGGGGCATGTTGTCGGTCGCCGGCCCGACTCCGGGGGGCGCGGTTCCAGTGGCCGACTCGGCTCCGGGGGGCGCGGTGTCGGCCGCCGGTCCGGGCTCCGCGCGGTCGGTGGCGACGAGGGCGAGCCGGTCCGCCGCCACGACGACGGCTGCCTGGGGCGGGGCGGCGCCGGCCACGCGCGCGTACGTGTGTTCCGTCTGCTGCTGCGTCTGTGCGGCGAAGCCGGCGGAACCGTCCGCCGCGCCGGTGTGCAGAAGGGCGGTCGGAAGCAGGACCACCGCGGTGGTGCCGCCGTAGGGAGAGGGCCGCAGCTGGACCTTGACGCCCTGGCGTGCCGCGAGCCTGCTGACGACGAAGAGGCCGAGCCGGTCGCTGTCGAACAGGTCGAGCGCCTCGGACTGCTCGATGCGCCGGTTCGCCTCGGCGAGAGTGTCCTTCCCCATGCCCAGGCCGCGGTCCTCGATCTCGACGGCGTAGCCGTTGCCGACGGGTTCGCCGGTGACGCGCACGCGCGTGTGCGGCGGGGAGAACTGGGCGGCGTTCTCGATCAGTTCGGCGAGCAGGTGGGTCAGGTCGGCGACGGCGGCGCCGACGACGGACGTCTCGGGGAGCCGGCGTACCTCCACGCG
Organism: Streptomyces shenzhenensis; assembly: GCF_003688995.1. Classification (GTDB taxonomy): domain Bacteria; phylum Actinomycetota; class Actinomycetes; order Streptomycetales; family Streptomycetaceae; genus Streptomyces; species Streptomyces shenzhenensis_A. The sequence goes on from NZ_PENI01000056.1 coordinate 26,007, forward strand.
CGCGTAGTCCTCGATTTCGGAGACGGCCGCCCGTACCACGTTCGTGAGGGACACCGGCATCCGCCAGGCCCGTCCGGGGGCGGCCCCGGAGAGGATGATCAGGCTCTCCGCGTGGCGGCGCATCCGGGTGGTGAGGTGGTCGAGCCGGAAGAGGTCGCCCAGTTCGTTCGGGTCTTCCGAGCGGCGCTCCATGCTGTCCAGCAGGGTCAGTTGACGGTGCACCAGGATCTGGCTGCGGCGGGCCAGGTTGACGAACACACCCGAGATGCCGCTGGCGAGTTCGGCGCGCTCCACGGCGGCGTGCAGGGCGGCCCGGTGCACGGTGGTCAGTGCCTCGGCGACCTGTCCGGTCTCGTCCTCCGCGGGCGGCCCGGGCGGTGCCTCGGCCCGGATGTCGATCTCCTCCCCGGCGCGCAGCCTGCGCATGGCCTCGGGGAGTTTGCGGCGGGCGATCTCCAGGGCGTCGTTGCGCAGGCTCACCAGTTCCACGACGAGTCCCCGTCCGATGCGCACGGAGATGACGAGCGAGGTGGCGACCGCGATCAGGCCGAAGAGGACTGCCGCACCGGCCGGGGTGAACAGGCCGCGCGCGAACGGGTCGGCCCGGCCGGTGTCCGTCTCGATCGAGCGCATGCCGTCCCGCACGCGTGCGTGGGCGGCATCCCATGGGGTGTCGGGGGCCGCGCCGACCGTCCGGGCACCCGGATGACTCGCCAGAATCGCGTCCTCGACAGCCGTGACGGCCCGGTAGGCGCTGCTGTCGGCAAGGCCGAGCCAGGCGGTGCGCTGTGCGGCCGGGAGATCCGCGACGGCGGTCTCGGTGAAAGCGCGGCGCGTGCCGACCGCCGCGGTGAACAGCCGCAGCCGCTCGCCGTCGAGCCGTCCGGCCGGACGCGCCCCGGCGAACAGCGCGTCCTCCTGGGCCAGCGCCTCGCCCGCGCGGGCGAATTCGAGGAGCACGCGCGCGTCGGCGCCGAGATCGTCGGCCTGGACACCGGCGAGGGATCCGCCCACACCGAAGGCCGTGGCGATGGTCTTCGTGTACCGCGCGTACGCCTCGTCCCAGTCGACGCTGCGGTCGAGCACCGCCGTCCGCAGCGTGCGCAGGCGCTCGGCTCCGGTGACGAAGTCCGTGAGGCGGCGTGCGACGTCGGCGGGCAGCTCTCGGCTGTCGGCGACGGTGTGGTCGTCGCCGAGCCGAAGTCCGGCCACGGACCGGTCCGTTCGCGCGCCGAGTGTCTTGAGGCCGCCGCCCGATCCGGCGGCCGGGTCGCTCGCATAGCGGACCGCCGCCGCGCGCTCGGCCTGCAGGGCGGCCACGGCGGCGGCGACCGGGGCCCGCAACTCGGCGTCGATGTGCTGCGCCTGCCGCAGCCGGGCGACGTCCTGCGCGGTGCTGACGGTGGCGTAGGCCCACAGCGCGAGCAGGGAGACGACGGGGACCATCAGGAGGCAGACGACCTTGGCCCGCACGGTCCGCGGCCGTGTCCGCCAGCGCCCCGCGCGCGTGGGCGCACGCGCCGGCACGGTGCCCACCGGCTCGTCGGTGCCTTCGTCGGCGGGTGGTCCGGCGTGCGCGCGGCGACCGCGGACGGGCGGTGGGGACGGCGCCCGGGTGCCGGCCGTGGATGTCCTCCGGGGTGTGCGCATGGGCTCCTCGCTCGGTGGTGGTCCGGGGCGTGCTCGTGCCGGGTCCGGCTAGCGGGCGGTGGCGCTCTCGATGGGCCGCTGGGCCGAGGCGGACGCCTCGCGCTCCCCCGCCGTGGGCGAGAGCGCGACGAAGGCCGAGGTGAGGAACAGATAGGACCCGAGGCCGACGGCGAGGGGGAAGATGAACTGCATAGCCGTGGCCCCGGGCAGGACCGAGCCGGAGGGGGTGACGTGGACGGTCACCGCGAGCATGCCGGTGTAGTGCATGCTGCCGACGGCCGCCCCCATGACGAGCGAGGCGACGGTGACCGCGACGGGCGACTTGATGTTCAGTCCCGCCCACAGGGCCACGGTGGCCGCGACCACGGCGATCAGTACGGAGAGCGCGACGAGGACCGGGTCGTAGCCGACGTCGCCGTGCAGCCGTATCGCCGCCATGCCCAGGTAATGCATGCTCGCGACGCCCAGTCCTGTGGTGAGACCACTGAGGGCGAGGGCCCGGGTGCGGTCGCGGCCGTAGCCGACGGCGAACACGCCGGCCCAGACGACGACCATGGCGACGAGGAGGCTGAGGACGGTCAGCGGCACGTCGTAGCGGATGTCGGTGCCGCTGACCCGGAAGCCCAGCATGGCCACGAAGTGCATGGTCCAGATGCCGGTGCCGATCGCGGAGGCCGCGGTGGCGAGCCAGTTGCGGCGCGACCGGCCGGTCGCGGCGAGTGCGCGGACGGTACAGCGCAGTCCCAGCGCGGAGCCGATACCGGCCATCGCGTACGACAGCACGGGGGTCAGCCAGCCGAAGGCGGCGTGGTCCAGGTGTCCCATGGCCCCGGGACGCTAGCCGGAGCAGGGGCGCACAACGGGGGCGCATTTCGAAAGGTGTTGGAATATGACACAGAGATGGGATGGAACGATCGCGTCAGGCTCGAACATGCGCGCTGCGACATCCTTCGCGTCGTGCGGGATCATGCCAGACATGAGCGACGACCACACACGCGTACAGGAGTTCTTCACCGCCCGCGCCGCCGACTGGGACAAGAAGTTCCCGAACGACGGCCCCGCCTACGCGGCCGCCGTCGCCGAACTCGGGCTGCGGCCCGGGGACCGCGTGCTCGACGCGGGCTGCGGCACGGGCCGCGCCCTGCCGCCGCTGCGCGCGGCCGTGGGCCCCTCGGGGCTGGTCGTGGGCGCCGACCTGACCCCGGCGATGCTCCACGAGGCGGTACGCGCGGGCCGGGACCGGGACGGGCGGCTGCTGCTCGCCGACGTGACCGCGCTGCCACTGCGGTCGGCGGCCTTCGACGCCGCGTTCGGGGCGGGTCTGATCGCGCATCTCCCCGACCCCGCCGAGAATCTGCGGGAGCTGGCGCGGGTGGTGCGGCCGGGCGGCACGCTGGCCCTGTTCCATCCGATCGGCCGCGCGGCGCTGGCGGCCCGCCAGGGGCGCCGGATCACCCCGGACGACCTGCGCGCCGAAGCCAACCTTCACCCGCTGCTCGCCGGTTCGGGATGGCGCATGACGTCGTACGTCGACGAGGACGCCCGCTTCCTCGCCCTGGCGGTCCGGGAGGCCTGAGCAGGACTCCGCGCACGCTCGTCGGTCCGCGGCCGTTTCGCCCCTGTCCAGGCGGATAACTGCAGCTCCGGGTGTGAAGGAGAGTCGTGACAACCGCCTTCCGCTCGCACTAGGGTGCGCGCCGTTGGACGAACCCTGGGGAGGCTGGAATGGCCGGGACGGACGAGGAGGTCGTCGCCGCCGCGGACGATGCGCTGTATGTGCTCACGGCCGTGCTGCTGACACCGGCGCAGTTTCCGAGCGTGCTGGGCGACGACTACCCGGAGGCCTGCGCGGCACTCGGACTCGCGCCGCTGGCCGACGGGTACGGCCTGGTGCTCGGCCAGGACGGCGAGGGAGCCCGCTGGACGGTCGCCATCGACGACGTCTCGCTGGTCGCCGTCGCGATCGCGTCCTGGGACTGCGGCATGGAGTACGACCTGTCGCCGGACGAGCGCACGGTCGTCGCGGCCCTGCCGGGCTGGCCGCTCGCGGTCGCCGTCGCCGCACCGGGCGTGCCGGCGCCGCACGATCCCGCACCCGATGTGGCGGACGGCCCGCCGCTGGCCCCGCCGGACACCGGTACCTGGGGCCCGGCCCAGCGGCGGCTCGGCGCCGACGAGATCGCGTTGCAGTGGGCGGTCTGGCGGGAGCAGATCGACGACGCCGACTTCTCCCTGCCCGCCGCCGCACCGAAGGAGGCCGCGGAAGCGGCCCCAGAAGGCGCGGAAGGGCCCGCCGAAGGCCACCGCGGCGTCCGGCGCGTCCTGGCCGAGGCCCGCGCCTATGTGGCCGCACCACCGCCGATCGGCCGGGTCCGCTCGTCGTTCGCCCCGGGCGACGCCCGGACGCTGCGCGCCGACGGGCCCGGCTGGTCGATGGTGGCCCGCACCGACGACATCGCGTTCGTGCTGCTGGACGAGGAGCCCGGCGAGGTACTGCCGGTGGGCCGCGGCCCGGAGCTGCCCGGGCTCCTGGAGGCACTCGACAAGCTGGCCGTGCGCCCCAGTTGAACCCGTGGCAGCAGTCGCGCGGTGAGGTGGGACGGTGGCCGGGCCGCAGCAGCCGGTAAGTGACCAATGCGGCCGGCGGCGCCGAATCAGCGGCCCGGGGCCGGGCGCCTGCCGTGCGAAGTGCGGCCCTCGCCACCACCGGACCGTGCCGTCGACACGTCCGGGGGCGGCGAAGCGGTCGGCTTCCGCGCGCCGAAGGGTGACGCGCTGAGGCTCCGGCGCCTCAGCGGCCGAGTTCCTTGCGGGTCACTCGGCGCAGCCTGCGCCGCTGCGAGGGGTCCAGCGCGAGATACGCGGCGGCCGGAACGCCCACCACGATCAGGAACGCCACCCACCAGGGCAGCCATATCAACAGGATGAGCCCGACCGCCACACCCCCTGCGGCGATCTTCGCGTTCTTCGACATGTGCGTCGCCTCCTTCGCGGCCACTGCCGCTCTCTGTTCTGAAAACGGGCCCGTGCTTCCCACAGTTCCGGACCGCGACCCTGAGACGTCCCTGATACGCGACCCTTACGCACCCCCGAGGCCGGATGTCCGTGCCGCACATCGAGCACTGGCTGAAGTGACTCAGGTCACAGCCTAGCCGTTCGGGGTCGGCCGCGGACCTGGAGTAACCTCGGCGGCCGTGCCCCCAGTAGTCAAATTTGAGGAGTCGGGCAGAGCTGTGCAGAGCATCACCGCGGCCCCACCCCCCGAGTCGTCCGAACTGGCCCGCTGCCCCGCCGTGTTCGTACCGGCCGACCCCGCGCGTGCCGGCCACTTCGCCTTCTGGCGGCCCGACGGCGCCCATCCCCCCGCTCCGGGCTCGGGAGCCGTCGCGGACCTGGGCGTGGCAGTGTCCGGCGGGCACGGCATCGAGCGGGTGCGCGTGCCCGCGGTGCTGTTGCCGGTGCGCGCCGCCCTGCCGGTGCTCACACGCGCGCGTGTCGACCCGCTCGCCCATCGGGCCACCGCGTTCTGGGGCTCGGCCGGCCTGCTGGCCCTGCACTTCCTGGCCCGCGGTCTGCTGCTGCCCGGGCTCTCCCCGGCCGATCACGACGCCTGGCGGGTCGGCCCCCTGACCGCGCGGGACACGGAACTCGTCCGCGAACTCGCCGCGTCGATGCCGCCGGAGGCGCATGCCGTCCCGGTGAGCGACGCCGAGCCGCCTCGGCTGCCCGCCCCGGAGCGGTTGCTGCACGCCTTCCTGGACGCGGTCGCCGACACGCTCCCCCGCTCCCCCGCCGCGCCGCTGGTCACGGGCGGCCCGGCGTACGCGGCAACGCGGCCGCAGCATCTGCCCGGGCAGCGGGCCTGGGCCGACGGCGTCGCCGCGGGACACGACGCGGGCGTACGGCTCTCGCTGCGGATCGAGGTGCCCGGACTCGACGACACGTCCCACGACGACGCCCCGCAGCGGTTCCGTGCCGTCCTCCAGGTGCACACCGTCGGCGGTCCGGCGACCGTCGCGGACGCGGCCGAGGTGTGGTCCGGATCCGGCCCTTCGGGCCCGGCCTTCGGTCCCCACGCGCGGCTGGACGTCCTGCTGGCCCTGCGCCGCGCGGCCCGCGCCTGGCCGCCGCTCACGGCCCTGCTGTCGGCGACCGTACCGGACCGCGTCGAACTCGCCGACGACGAGATCACCGAACTCCTCGGAGCGGGCGCGCTTGCCCTGTCCGCGGCGGGCGTCGAGGTGCACTGGCCCAAGGAACTGTCGCGGGAGCTGTCCGCCCAGGTGGACATCGGCCCGCCGACCGGCGGGAGCGCACGGGAGGCGGCACGCGCGCAGGTGCCGTCGTTCCTGTCGGCCGACACCCGGCTCGCGTTCACCTGGTGGTTCGCGTTGGACGGCCGGGAACTCTCCCGCGAGGAGCTGGACGTACTGGCCGAGGCCGGGCGTCCCCTGGTGCGGCTGCGCGACCAGTGGGTGCTGATCGACCCGCGGGAGGCGCGTCGCGCCCGTGCGCGGCAGGACCGCGAGGTCACACCCGTCGAGGCGCTCGGCGCCGCGCTGACCGGCTCGACGGAGGTCGACGGCCGCCACGTCGACGTACGGCCCACGGGGTGGCTGGCAGAGCTGCGGGAGCGGCTCGCGGACCCCGAGGGACAGCAGCCGGTCGGTCCGCCCGCGGCACTCGCCGCCACGCTGCGGGACTACCAGCTGCGGGGGTTCACCTGGCTGGCCCGGATGACGTCCCTGGGGCTCGGCTGCTGTCTGGCGGACGACATGGGCCTCGGCAAGACCGTCACGCTGATCGCCCTGCATCTGCACCGGCAGACCGACCCCGCCGCGGCCGGCCCCACGCTCGTGGTCTGCCCGGCGTCCCTGCTGGGCAACTGGCAGCGGGAGATCGAGAAGTTCGCGCCCGGCACCCCGGTGCGCCGCTTCCACGGCCCGCGACGGACCCTGGACGCGTGCGCCGACGGCGAGTTCGTCCTCACGACGTACGGCACGCTCCGCCTGCAGGCGGGACGCCTCGGCGAGATCCCCTGGGGCATGGTCGTCGCCGACGAGGCCCAGCACGTGAAGAACCCGTACGCGGCGACGGCGCGGGCGCTGCGTTCCGTCGGAGCACGCGCACGCGTGGCGCTCACCGGCACCCCGGTGGAGAACAATCTGTCGGAACTGTGGGCGATCCTCGACTGGACGACCCCCGGGCTGCTGGGCCGCCACGGCACCTTCCGCGCCCGGTACGCGCAGGCCGTCGAGGACGGCCGTGACCCCGCCGCCGGGCAGCGGCTCGCCCGGCTGGTGCGACCGTTCCTGCTGCGGCGCCGCAAATCGGATCCGGGCATCGCGCCCGAACTGCCGCCGAAGACCGAGACCGATCACACCGTACCGCTGACCGGGGAGCAGACGGGCCTGTACGAGGCCCTGGTCCGGGAGACGCTGGAGGCGGTCTCCACGGCCGACGGCATGGCGCGCCGGGGGCTGATCGTGAAGCTGCTGACCGGTCTGAAGCAGATCTGCAATCACCCGGCGCAGTTCCTCAAGGAGGACACCGGCAGGATCGCCGGACGGTCGGGGAAGCTGGAGTCGCTGGACGAACTCCTCGACACGATCCTCTCCGAGGGGGCGGGCGTGCTCGTCTTCACCCAGTACGTACGGATGGCACGCCTCCTGGAACGGCATCTGGCGGCCCGCGGGGTGCCCGCGCAGCTGCTGCACGGCGGCACGCCCGTGACCGAGCGCGAGAAGCTGGTGCAGCGCTTCCAGGAGGGCGAGGTGCCCGTCTTCCTGCTCTCGTTGAAGGCGGCCGGCACGGGCCTGAACCTGACCCGGGCCGAGCACGTCGTGCACTACGACCGCTGGTGGAACCCGGCGGTGGAGGCGCAGGCCACCGACCGCGCGTACCGCATCGGCCAGACCCGGCCCGTACAGGTGCACCGGCTGATCGCCGAGGGAACCGTGGAGGACCGCATCGCGGAACTGCTGAACCGCAAGCGGGAACTGGCCGACGCCGTCCTCGGCTCCGGCGAGGCGGCGTTCACAGAACTGACAGACACGGAACTGGCCGCACTGGTGGAGCTGCGCGGGGAGTCGCGATGACCCGGTACGACGACGACACGGAGCGCACGTTCCCCGCGCTGCCGCCCGCGCGCGGGCGGGGCTTCGCACAGACGTGGTGGGGCCGGGCGTGGCTGCGCGCCCTGGAGGACACGGCGCTGGACGGGGCGCAGGTAAAGGCGGGGCGCAGGCTCGCGCGCTCCGGGGCGGTGGGCGCGGTCTCGGTGCGGCCGGGCCGGGTCACGGCGATCGTCCGGGACCCGGGACGCGCCGCGCACCGGGCCGATGTGCTGCTGCCGGAGCTCCCGGACGAACAGTGGGACCGGCTGCTCGACCTGGTCGTCGAGCGGGCCGGGCACGTGGCGGCGCTGCTCGACCGCGAGATGCCGCCCCACCTGGTCGAGGACGCGGCGGTCGCGGGGATCGAACTGCTGCCGGGACTGGGCGATCTGGAGCCCGAGTGCGACTGCGGCACCTGGGACCACTGCGGGCACACGGCGGCGCTGTGCCACCAGGTGGCGCGGCTGCTGGACGAGGATCCGTTCGTGCTGCTGCTGTTGCGGGGGCGGGGCAGACACGCCCTGCTGGACGCATTGCAGTCACGTACCGCGGTGCCCGAGGGACCGGTCGACGAGCCGGACGGAGTGGACGCCGCGGAGGCCTGGGCGGCCGGCGGCATCCTGCCGCCCCTGCCCGCCCCGCCCCCGCTGCCCGACGCGCCCGGCCGGCCGCCGTCCCTGGACGCCGAGGCGGCACCGGCGCCCGGGATCGACCCTGAGGCGCTCGCGTACCTTGCCGCGCGGACCGCCGCGGAGGCGCGTCGGCTGCTCGCCGGGGCGCTCCACGGTGCGCCGGGGCAGGCAAGGACCGAACCGGAGCTGACGGTGGGCCAGGACGCCGTGCGGCTCGCCGCGGGCGCCCCCGGTAGGGCCGTCGCGCACCGCCTGGCGGACGGTTCGGGCCGCGACCCGGAAGGTCTGGAGACGGCCGCGCGCGCCTGGCGCCACGGCGGCGCTGAGGCGCTGGCCGTGCTCGACGAGGAGTGGCAGTTGGAGGGCAACGCCCTGGCACGCGCGTGTGCCGCGCTGGACGCCGCCTGGGACGAGGACGACCGGCCGGCGCTGCGGCGGGCGGGCAACCGATGGACCGTGCACGGCGCGGGCGTGCAGCTGCGGCTGGGGCGGGACGGCCGCTGGTGGCCCTACCGGCTGCGTGGTCACTGGATCCCCGCGGGGGACGCGGCGCGGGATCCGGCGACGGCCCTCGCGACGGCCCGGCCGGCCCTTGAGGAGGAGCCGTCCGTGAGCCCTGACGGACCGGTGGCCGTGCGGGAGTGAGCGGCTGACGGTTCGTCGGCCGGGTTCCACGGCCCGGCGATTGGACGAGTGGGCGCCGCCCTGCGTTCATCCGGCAGTCGTACCGATTTCCCTCCGGGGCTCAAATCTGGCCAATGCCATCGAACTTGACCTCTGGAGGCCCGATGTCCTCGCACACCACCGGCCGGCGCCGAGCCCACCGTTCCGTCGTCACGGGGCTTCCGCTGGCCCTGGCAGCCGCCCTCGTGGCAACCGGCACGGCCGCGGCGGCGCCGACGGGGGCGGCGAAGGCCCATGTCGTCCGCACGGCGACGCTCGCGGACATTCCGCTGGGCACGTTCAGCAACGCCCTGCTGCCCGGCAGCGTGGCCGACGACCGGGGGGTGGACCTCGGCGGCATCGGCAGCGACATCTACCCCACGGGCCGCAAGGACGAGTTCTGGACGGTGACCGACCGCGGACCGAACGGCCAGATCAAGGTCGACGGCCAGAAGCGCCGCACGTTCCCCGTGCCCGGCTTCGACCCGGCGATCGTGAAGATCCGGCTGTCCGGAAGCAGCGTCAAGGTGCTCGACGCGATCCCCCTCACCACGTCCTCCGGCAAGGCCGTCACCGGGCTGTCCAACCAGAAGTCGCGCGACGAGGCGCCGTACACCTACGACGCCACGACGCTGCTGTCGTACAACCCGAACGGCCTGGACACCGAGGGCATCGTGCGGGCCGCGGACGGCACGTTCTGGCTGGTCGACGAGTACGGGCCGTCGCTGGTCCATGCCTCCGCGCGCGGCAAGGTGCTCACCCGGTACGTGCCCGAGGGGCTGAACCTGACCGGTGCCGACTACCCGGTGGTGGAGGCGCTGCCGTCCGTGCTGCTGCACCGCAAGGGGAACCGCGGCTTCGAGGGGCTGGCCCTGCTGCCCGGCGGTGACCTCGTGATGGCCCTGCAGAGCCCGCTCTCGCTGCCGGACGCGGCCTCCGGGGACGCCTCGCGCACGACCCGGCTGCTGCGCTTCTCGCCGAAGAAGAAGGCGGTCACCGCCGAGTACGCCTACCGGTTCGACCCGGTCGGCGTGGTGGACCCGGGCGAGGACGACACGTCCGAGCTGAAGATCTCCTCGGTGGTGGCCCTCGGCGGTGACCGGCTGCTGGTCGAGGAGCGCACCGACAAGGCGGCCCGCCTCCAGGTGGTGAAGCTGAGCCGCAAGGCCGACATCCTCGGCGGCCCCTGGGACGACGACACCACGTCGCCCTCGCTGGAGCAGCTGGACGACCCGGCCGCCGCGGGCGTCCCGGTGCTCGCCAAGCGGCTCGTGGTCGACCTCGGCAAGGTGAGCGGCTTGCCGGGGAAGATCGAGGGCGTCGCGCGCGTGGACCATGACACGCTCGCCCTCATCAACGACAACGACTTCGGGATGACGGACGGCTCGGGCGCCTTCGACGCGCAGGGCCGGCTCGTCGACAGCGGCATCGAGACGAGCGTGACCTACGTCCGGCTGCCCCACGGCATCTGACGGTCCCGCGCAGGAGAAGCACGGCGGTACCGACCGGACATCGGCACGCGCGCGTGGAGCGGCAGGAAATGCGCCGCCCCACGCGCGCGTGCGTTCAGCCCCGGACGCCGAGGAGGTGGTCCATGGCGAGTTGGTCGAGGTGTTCGAAGGCCATGCCGCGGGCGGCGGCGGTCTCGACGTCGAAGTCCTCGTAGGCGGTGCGGTCCGCGAGCAGTGCCTGGAGGCCGTCGGCGGCGGTGGGCCGGGCGAGCTGGTCGAGGCGGGCGGCCGTGAGGGCCTGCTGGACCTCGGGGTCGGCGCGGAAG
>NZ_PENI01000057.1 GCF_003688995.1 Streptomyces shenzhenensis
CGCCGACGTCATCAGCCTGGAAGCCGCCCGCTCCCACATGCAGGTCGCCCGCGAACTCGCCGCCCACGGCTACCCCCGCGAGGCCGGACCGGGTGTCTACGACATCCACTCACCCCGCGTACCAAGCGCCGAGGAAGCCGCAGAACTCCTCCGCACCGGCCTGAAGGCCATCCCCGCCGAACGGCTGTGGGTCAACCCCGACTGCGGCCTGAAGACCCGCGGCTGGCCCGAGACCCGCGCCTCCCTGGAGAACCTGGTCACCGCCGCCCGCACCGTCAGGAGTGAGCTGCCCGCCACCTGACCCCGGCGCTGCGGCCGGGGTGCGGCGCGGTGCCTCACCCCGGTCCGCCGGCCCGGTCCGTGGGCGGGGCCCCGGCCGAGATCCACGCGTGGACGACGGCCGGGGACAGACCGCCGTCGGCGGCTATGACGTGCTCGGGCACGCCGGTGAGCCAGGCGGCGAGCACGGCCCGGCGCAGTTCGGCGGCGCGGGTGGCGAGGCCGGTCCGGTACGCGTCCGCGGAGCCGACGGCGAGCTTGGGGGCATCCTCCGCCAGGCGCCGGGCAGCGCGGCGGACGGTGCGTCGTGCGCTCAGGGTGTCGAGGTCGTTCATGCCGCTGTCGCCTCCCGTTCCGTGTCGAGCGAGCTGTGGTCCGGTTGCCGGTGCAGGTCCCGTACGCCGGGTTCCGGGGAGATCCGGGCGATGGGCCGTTCCGGGCTGCGGGCGGGGTCGCCGCTGAGGCGGACGCCGGACCGCAGGGCGGTGGTGTCCTCGCCGTCGCGCGGCACCCGCAGCCCGGTGGGGTCGCGTCCGTCGCCGGTGAGTGCCGGGGAGAGCAGGGCGCGGACATGGGTCTTGTCGGCGCGGTCGCAGATCAGCTGGACGGTCGCGCGCACGCCCTCGGGGTCGGGGGCGCGCTGCGGCACCCGGTCGATCATCCGGCCGGCCGGGCGCGGCAGCGGATGCACGCGGAGGACGACGGCCGTGCCGATCGCGCACAGCGCCGGCCGGCCGGAGGTGGCCGGCACGCCCACGGCGGCCGAACAGCACAGGGTGGCGGCCGTGTTGAGGCCGCGGACGCCGCCGCCCTCGCGCAGGATGACCCCGGCGCCGGGGAAGCCGACGCCGGCCGCGAGCCGGAGCACGACGTCGAAGGTGGTCAGGTCGGCCATGGGAACCTCCCCTCCCCCGTCGCGGCGGGGCAGGTCGAGGGCATGGCAGCCGCCGTGCGGGGCGGGGGGCTACCGGATGCCCGAGGAGCGGGGGGACATGGGGCTGTGGGGCCGGGTACGGCCCGGACTACTGCTGCTGCGATCCATGTCGCTCACCTCCTCCTCGGTCGGCGGGCGCCCGGTTCTCCGGGCTTCCGGCACTCCTCCATAGTTGCACAGCGACGCAAATTCTGCCCGCCCTTCGGGGTGATGGGTGACCGGGTCCCACGGCGGCCCCCTCACTAGACTGGCACGCACACGACGGCTTCCGGCTCCGTCCCCCGGCCCGCCGGTGTCTCGTGCCCGTCCAGGAGGACGGCCGCCCCGCCCGGCCCGCTCCTCGCCCCCATCGACCGGGCCGGGGGTCTTCGCCGACTGATCGGGATGCGGGTGCACGACGTGCCGCCGGAGCCGACCGGGCCCTCACCGTCCGGGTCCGTGTCCATGACCGGACAGACCGTGTGCGGCGCGGGCGCGCGCGGCCCGCTGCGTGCCTTCCTGCGGACCGAGACCGGCAGCGCCGCCGTCCTGCTCGGCGCGGTGGTGGCGGCCCTCGTCTGGGCGAACGTCTCCCCCGGCGGCTACGAGTCATGGTGGCGCACCGGCATGTCGCTGCGGGTCGGCTCGGCCGGTGTCTCGCTGGAGCTGCGCGAGTGGGTGAACAGCGGCCTGATGACGCTGTTCTTCTTCGTCGTGGGCCTGGAGGCGCGGCGCGAGTTCGACGTGGGGGAACTGCGCGAGCGGCGCCGCCTCGTGCTCTCGGCGGTCGCCGGGGTCAGCGGCATGCTCGTCCCGGTCGCGATCTACCTCGGCTTCAACGCCGGACTTGACTCGGCGCACGGCTGGGGCGCCGCCATGTCCACCGACACGGCCTTCGTCCTCGGCATGCTCGCCGTCCTCGGTTCCCGGCTGCCGGGCGGCCTGCGCGTCTTCCTGCTCACCGTCGCGGTCACCGACGACCTCGTGGCGCTGGCGGTCATCGCGCTCGCCTACAGCGGCCCGGTCCGCCTCCCCGCGCTGGGTCTCGCGCTCGGCATCCTCGTCCTGTTGCTCGCGCTGCGCGCGGCCGGGGTCCGGATCACCGCCGTGGACGCGGTCCTGGCGGTCGCCCTGTGGGGCGCGCTGCTGCGGTCGGGGGTGGATCCGGTGGTGAGCGGCCTGGTCATGGGGCTGCTGACGTACGCGCATCCGGCCGAGCGGCACGCCCTGGAGCGGGTCACCCGGCTGTTCCGGGGTTTTCGGGAGCAGCCGACGCCGGAGCTGGAACGCACCCTGCGCCGCGGTCTGGCCTCGGCCCTCTCGCCCAACGAGCGGCTGCAGCGGATGGTCCACCCGTGGACGAGCCATGTCATCGTGCCGCTGTTCGGGCTGGCCAACGCGGGCCTGACGCTCAACGCCGACCGGATCGCGGCCGCGTTCGCCGCACCCGTCACCCTGGGCATCCTGTGCGGCTACGTGCTGGGCAAACCGGTGGGCATCCTGGGCGCCACCTGGGTCGCCGCCCGGGTGAGCCGGGGCCGGCTGCGCCCGCCGGTCGGCTGGGGTGCGGTCGCGGTGGGCGGCGGCCTCGCCGGGGTGGGCTTCACGGTGGCGCTGCTGATCGCCACACTCGCCTTCCACGGGGAGCGCCTCGAACAGGCGAAGACCGGCATTCTCGCGGCCGTCGTGCTGTCCTGCCTGATCGCGTGGGTCATGACGCGGGTCATCGCCCTGCTGCCCGCGCGCCCGCGCACCCGCGCCCTGCTGGGTGAGGGACAGCCGATCGTCGATCTCAGCGAGCCCGTCGACGTGACGCGCGATCATGTGCGCGGCCCGTTCGACGCTCCGGTGACCCTGGTCGAGTACGGCGACTACGAATGCCCGTACTGCGGACGGGCGGAGCCGGTGGTGCGCGAACTGCTGGCGGAGTTCGGCGACGACCTGCGCTACGTGTGGCGGCATCTGCCCCTGACGGACGTCCACCCCGACGCGCAGCTCGCCGCCGAGGCCGCCGAGGCGGCAGCGCTGCAGGGCCGCTACTGGGAGCTGCACGACGTCCTGATCAGCCACCAGGGGGACCTCGGTGTGAAGGATCTCCTCGACCACGCCGAGCGGACCGGGCTCGACATGGCGGCGTTCCGCCGCGATCTGCGGGCGCGGTCCGGTGCGGAACGGGTGGCCGAGGACGTGGAGACGGCCGATCTGAGCGGGGTCTCGGGCACCCCGACGTTCTTCGTCAACGGCCGACGGCACCACGGCGCGTACGACGTCGCCTCACTGTCGGTGGCGGTCCGCACGGCCCGCGACCGCGCGACCCTGACGAACACGGGTCCTTAGCGCGACGGCCGGTGCCGGGGGTCGTCCGAGGACGGCCATCGAGGGGCGGTCCGGGAACGAGAGCACTGAGCGGCGATCAGCCCACTGCGCTCACCCGAACCGCCCCTGGGCAAGGGCGACGTCGAATTGCTGCCGGCGTGCCAGGGCCGGACGGTTTCCTGGGGGGATTCTCAACCATCCGGCCCAGTTGCCATGTTATGTCACGGACATATGTCCATGGAAAGATCCATCCCCCGATGTCAGACAGGAGACTTCCCCTGTCGGGCCCTCCTTATGCGCACGCGGCCCCAAGCGGGGATTTCGGGTGCCGGGCGTCCTTCCGGGCGGCCGGTGCACCGGCCGCCCGGAAGGTGTGTGTCAGCGCAGCAGGAACTGGGCGAGGATGCCTGCCCCGGCGCCGAGGACAGTGGCGGCGCCCGACGCCGTCCACACGCGCCGTTCCAGCGAGCGGATGCGGTTCTCGTGGTCGGTGCGGCCCTCCGTGAGCCCCATCAGACCGGTGCGGACGCTCTTCACCTCGTCGTGAAGTTGGCGCAGTTCCTGGAACATCTGTGCCGTGGGGATGAGGATGCCGTGGTCCTGCGCGGTCATCAGACCCCCTTGGCGAGCGACGCCGATTGCGTGACGTCCCGTCGGCGCGCGGCGAGCCCCTTCAGCAGCGCCAGTACCGCGCCGACCGCACCGCTGAGGGCCGCGGACCAGGCGGAGGCGTCGAGGGGCCAGGTGATGACGAGTCCGCCGGCGAACGCCTGCAGGAACGTGACGAGGACGCGTTCCAGGAGGTCGCGCGCGTACGTGTCCACGGACTTGACGACCGTTCGGGTGTCGGGGAGGGACAGGTCGGCCATGGTGGATTTCCTTTCGTCGCTTCAGCGGGGGTTCCGGGTGCGGGGGCTCAGGAAGTGACGTCGAAGCCGTGCCTGGCGGCGAGCCGGGCCAGGCTCGCCCGGCCGGGGATGCCGTCGGCGTCCCGGCCGCTGTAGCCGCAGCGCCGCTGCCATCGGGCGTAGGCGGCCACCGTCGACGTACCGAAGTGGCCGTCGTTGTACGCGTAGGCGAGCAGGCCCTCGGCGACGAGCGCGGCCTCCACGGTCCGTACCCCGGCGTAGGTGACGGGCGTGCCCTTCGCCGCCGGGTTCTTCTTGGCGGCCGCGACCAGCTTGGACAGGACGACCACCGGTTTCGTCCCCGCCGAGGGGGCCTTCGCGGCGAGCCGGGCGCCGATCCGGCTCCGCATCGCGTCCATGGTGAAGCCCCGGGGGTCGATCTTGCCCGGCTGCCACTCCAGGTGCCCGATGACGCTGCGCTGGTTCCATCCGTGGGCCCGGCAGAGCGCCGCGCTCACTCGCTCGATCGCGGTCAACTGAGCGTCGGGCCAGGGATCTTCGCCGTCGCCGAGGTTCTCGCACTCGAAGCCGTAGAAGCGGGCGTTGCCGTCGACCGTGGCCTGGTCGTCGGCCGGGAGCAGACGTTCGGCGATGACGGCGTCCAGGACGTCCGGATCACCGAGCCCGGCGTGGTTCGCCCGCCCGTGGCCGACCAGGTGGACCCGGCCGTCCTTGGCGATGACGCCGTGGCACAGGGGGCCGGGCAGCGAGGCGTAGCCGTCACGGCAGATCTGGACCGTGCGGTCGGTGCCCTGGGTGACGGTGTGATGGATCATCACCCCGTGTACGGGGCCCCAGGCACCCTTGTGATTGCGGTTGTGCGTGCGCCATGTCCCGACTTCGACGACCGTGACGCCTTCGGCTCGCAGAGCGTCGAGGAGCGCGGACGCGGACAGCGGATCGGCCATGGGAACCTCCAGGTGCAGGTGAGTTGGTGGGTGTGTTGGTGGGGGTGCGTCGGTGAGGGGTGGGATCGTGCGGACGAGGCGGACCGGTACATGACCGGTGGAATGCCGGGTGAGGGCGGGAGAGCCGCGGGGGCGAAGGGGGAAAGGCGGGCGGCCCCGGGCGACGAGGGCGCGGGGCCGCGAGGTTGGCTGAGGACTCGGCGAAGGCCGGCGGCGGTGACCGGACTTCGGGGGCGGTGGTCGGATGGGGGTGTCAAGGGCTCACGGGTCGTTCTCGGGGGGCCCGGACCGGGTGGCCCGCGGCCCTTCCGCCCGGCGCCGCTGACCGTCCGTCGGCGTGCGCCGGGCCCCCGTCCCGCGCAGCGCACGCTCGCGTGTACCGCGCTCGGCACGAGCCACGTCGGCCAGCGCGAAGAGCTGGCGACCGCTCTCGTCGAGTCCGGCGGGGGCGAGGTGCCCGCGGGCGACCCAGGAACGGACCGTGCGCTCGGTGACGACGGACGTGCCACCGGACATGAGCCGCCGTGCCTGGTCCGCGTGCCGGGCAGCTTCACGGGCGGTGAGCAGCACCGGACCGTTGTCTCACGGTGAGGCCCTGCTCCGAAGCCGTGCGTCGGGCCGGGCGGGGAGAGGACACAAAGGGCACAGGAGTACCGCTGACATCGAGTATGCGCACAGTGATCGCACGCGTCCAGAGAGTGTCTGCGAAGGGATGCGCCGGGCCCTGCGGGTGACGCCGGGGGCGGATCCTCGCAAGCGCGGAACGATCGGCGTTCATGGCTTTTCTCCTCCTTCTTCCCCTTCGTGGGCCGCACGGTCGTCCACGCGGTCGTCCGGGTACACCTCCTGGTCCGCGGGGCCCGGTTCGGGGCCGGGGGCCGTGCGCCCGGCGATGGCGTGGGCCTCGTACGCGGCTGGGGACAGCAGGCGTCCGCAGACGGCGCACTCGACGTGGTCCACATGGTTCGCCCAGCCCGTCGCGACCAGGGCGAAGGCCGAGCAGTCCGGGCAGGGCAGAGGGCTCGGGCGGCGCCGCGGCTCGACGCCGGTGATACGGCGGATGTGCGTGACGAGGTCTCGCAACTCCCGGTGCAGGTCGGCGATCCACGGCTGCCGCACCGCCCAGTCGATGTGCGTGGCGATCCACCGCGTGAGATGGAGGGGGGCCTGGGGGCCGGTCGGCGGGGCCGCGGGGCGCCGCTCGGCGATGAACCGGATCCAGGCACCGAGGACGGCGGCGATCGGCCGGGGGCCGCTCTGGTCGCCGTCCGGGCCGTCGTCGGGTCTGCCGGCTCCGGGTCCCAGCAGGTTGAGGACGTCAGCGCGCACCGGCGGGGCGGGCCGCCCGCCGGGGCCGGGGCGACCGGTTCCCGGGCGAGGCGCGGACGGGTGCAGGAACACCTCCAGGATGGGCAGTTGCAGCGGCAGTTCGCGCAGCCACGCCCGGATGTGGTGTTCGCAGCGGTGGCATGCCGTGCGGTGTGCCTCGTCCGGGCGCAGCGGACGGGAGCAGACCACGCACCGGCTCACGGCCGGCTCCGCGTCCGCGCGGCGGGGGGCCCGGCGCACTCAGGCCGTGGTGTCGCGTACATCGGTGGCGTCCTTCCTTGTGCAGGTGAGCGGATCGTGAGCGACGCCGTAGCTCTCCCACGAGCGCAGGCAGCAGACGGCTTCGAGGTCGTTCCAGCCGAGGGCGATCCGGTCCTCGACGGCGTACTCAGGCGCGCCGGGCGGGCAGGCCCTGCGCGGCTGACGGGATGTCGGGGCCGAACCGCGAGGTTTGCGTGCCGCCCTGCCGACCGTGCGGAACACGCGGGTAGTGGCCGTGGCCCCGGTGCGGGGCGGGGCGTCGAGCAGCCGCCCCTCGCGGGCGGCGGCCACGACGAACAGGCACGAGACCGCCAGGAAGAGGACGGCGACCCCCGGGGCGTCGTTGCGCGCGCTCTGCACGGCGCAGTGGGCCAGCCAGGCGAAGGCCGCGCCGTAGGCCACGTGCAGGGCGTGAACGATGTACGGGGTGTGTGCCGGACGGCTCATCGAGCGCCTCCGGCCCGCCGGTGGCCGGCGAGGTCACGCAGGATCTCCCGGACGAAGGCGACCGTGAGAACCGCGCCGAGGACTGCGGGCAGGACACCGCCCAGGACGGCGGCGCCGATGGTCACCGCGACGCAGACGACCGGCAGGACGAGGGCGGCGGCGACGGCGACGCAACCGGGCATCGCGGGTGTGCCGGGTGCCGGGGCAGGCGTGGGGGCGGGGCCGGGCAGGGGCGCCGGAGCGCCGGGAGATGCCAGGGTCATCGCTTCGGGTCCTTTCACAGAGTCAGGTCAGGTCGGGTCAGGGGCGTCCGGTCTCACGCCGGCCGCCGGCGTACGGTGGCGCGCCGCGCACGGGGCGGGGCAGGTGCAGCCGGTAACGGGCACGGTGCGTCTCGCCCTGCCGGGTGTGCTCACGGCCGATCCAGCCGAGGCGGTCCAGATCGCGAAGGACCGCGTGCAGGTCGTGCAGGGCCAGGCCCGTGCGCTCCCGCAGTTCCGGCAGTGTGGGGTTGGCGTCCTCCGCGATACGCCCGGTCGCCGGGTCTGCGTGTGCCGCGAGGACGAGGGCGACCAGCCGGTGCGTCGGCGGGAGCCCGCTGTGCGTCACACCCGGCACCCACACCGCCGTGCCCACCTCCTCCGACGCGGGCGGAAGGCCGACCGCACGCCCCCGTGTCCGGGCCCCAGCGCGCCGTCCAAGGCGTCAGAAGCATCGAGGCAGCGGTCGAGACGGCGGTCGATGCCCGCGTGCGCCCAGTGCACACAGCTCTCCAGGCCCTCGATGGACCGGGACTGCTCGCGGCTGCCGGGCACCAGGGCCAGTACCTCGTCGGCCAGTTGCATGGCCAGGTCGGACAGGGCGAGCTTGCGCGCATAGTGCTCGCCGCCCGTGCGCGGCGGGGCGAAACGCCGGCCGATCTCCTGGTGCGTGATCGGCATGAGTGGTCCTCCTGTGGGTGCTGGTGTGGGGTGGTCCCGGCCACGGCGGGGAGAGGGCCGGGAGGGGAGGCCGCGGCGGGGAGACGGCCGGGAGAGGAGAGGGCGGCCCGCCCATGTGAGGAGGGAGGCCGGGGCGGGCCGCCCGGTCAGTGGGAGCGTCCGCGCACCGTTCCGCGGACGGGACGGGAACCGTCCCTCTCGAAGGCGCGGCGCAGGAAGCGGGTTCGGGCTCTGCGGTGCCTCCCCCGCCCGCGACGCAGGACGCCCTGGAGCCCCGGAGGTGCCGCCGGGACCCACACGGGAGCGGGGTGCGGGGCCCGGACCCAGGGGTACGGCGGCCGCTGGGCGAGACCGGGCGGTGGCCGACGTCGGAGTCGTGCGTCGGCGGCGCCCTGGAGGAGCCAGAACACGCCCGTGCCGAGGGCCATGCCGATGAGCCAGATCTCGGTCACACGATCACCGCGGGTGACGCGTTTCCCCTACGGTTCACGATGCGTCATCCCCGGTGACCCGCTCCCGGGGTATCCAGCCGGCCGCGACCACGATGGCCACGGCGTGCGTGATGCCCCGCGCACCGAGCTTCCGCACCGCTCGCTGCCGGTGCGTCTTGACCGTGTTGAAGGGCATGAGCAGCCGCCGGGAGGTGTCCTCCGACGTCTCACCGGCCGCCGCGCCGGCGAGGATGTCGAGCTGTTTCGGCGTCAGGGGGCACCGGACGGGCGCCGGCTGCGCGACCCCGCCCGGGGACGTACGGCGCAGTCGGTCGACCTCACCGAGCAGCACCCGGCGCACCCGGTCGAGCCGGAACACCTCGCCCTGCAGATGCCGTTCAGCGGCAGTGCGCGGCTGCCACGACTGGGCCGGACCGGGCGTCGGGGGGAGGACCATGCCCGCCCTGCTGATCCGGGTGAGGACGACAGGCGGCAGGGGTTCGGTCACGGCGCGCACCTCCCCTCTCCCTGGCCGGGTGCGGGCGGTGCGATGCCGCGGGCCGTCCTCGCCCATCGGTCCGGCGACTCGGCGCCGTACCCGACGCCGTGTGCGTCGAAGGGTTGGTGCACGCGCGTGGTGCGGAGCCGGCGGGCTGCGGCCTCGTGCGGCAGCCCGGCACGGAAACGGGAGCCACTGATCGCCCCGTCGGCGTGCCGCCCTGGCGAGCCCAGCGCGTCGAAGCACTTGCGCGTGACGCGTCGGCGGAGTGTGTCACGGACGCTCACCAGCGCCTGTCTCCGCCCGGGAAGGGGCGCTCGACTCACCCGTGCGGACCGAGCCCCGCGCTCCGGGCCGGGACGCGGTCGCCGAGCACCACGACACGGTCGTCCCGCCCGCCGGCCGGCCGTCCCGGTGACGGGCGTCCCCGCGGACGGCTCCACCGTGACGGCCGTCCCCGTGCGCCCGGCCGGTTTCCGTACAGGGCGGGCGCGCCCGGTCGCCTGCCCGGCGTCCGCGGCGGCCCCGGTCCGGGTGGACTCGCCCCCGTTGGGGGTGTCCTTCCCAGCCGCCGCCTCCGGCGCCGTACCCCGGACGCTCACGAGTCATCTCCCCCGTCGGCCCGGTGACGCGCGCGGCGCCATGCCGCGGCCTCGTCCGCGGGCAGGCTGCGGATGTCGACGACTCGCACCGCGACGCCGCCGATCATCCCCTTGACCTCGTGCAGTTCGTAGACCCGTCGGCTGCGGCGCTCGTCGTGGAAGCTGACCTCCACCTCGGCTCCGAGGACATCGCCCCAGGCACGGACGCCCTCCACGGCACCGGTGTTCAGCTCCAGCTGGGCGGTGGTGGCGTCACGGTCCGCGTACGCGGTGGCCAGGGGGCTGATCTCGCGCAGTGGCAGACCGGGGAGTTCGGCCAGCAGTCTGCGCGCCACGTATCCGGTGCGGAACGCACCGGCCTCGAACGCCTCGATGGTGGCGAGCGGACCGCGCCCGACGGACGTGACGAACTCGGCCGATGCGGTGTCCGCCCGGTCGTCCGGCACCACGGGTTCGGCGGGCTCCAGGGGTTCCGACGTTCTGTGTAACGCGTTCACCGGTCGCCGCCCCGCGCTCCGCCCTCGGAACGGCCCCCGTCCGCGGCCGGGGCCTCGGCACCGGCGGCCAGGGCGGTGAGCGCGACGCTCGCGCACCAGGGCGAGCACCACCAGCGCGCACCGTCCTGCGCGCCGGCCGGCTCGACGCGGATCCAGCCCCGTAAGGCCGGATCCTCGGTCTCCCGGTCACGTGCGGGCCGACCGCATGCGGCGAGGCAGGTCCCCGCCGGCTGGAGGGGGGCGAGCAGCAGACCGCCCAGAGCGGAACGCTGCTGATCGTCCAGGACCAGGGCCGCCGGACCGCCGGCCTCACTGGTGCAGGGCACGATCGTGTTCCCGCCGCCGGTCCCTATGGCGTCCACGGGGCCGCCGGCGGTGGGACCGGTGACGATCCGGTCCCAGCGCAGGGTCATGGGCACGCCCCGCGCGCGGAGACGGCCGTCGGCCGCCGCCAGGACCTCGCCGACCAGGAGCAGGTCGCCGTCGGGCCGCCCGGTACACAGCGCGATCACCCCGGCAAGGCGTTCCTTGAACCACATCAGGGAGGCGACCTCTTCGCGGAGCCGGCTCGTCTCACTGCGTTCGGCCCGCCACTGCGCGGCGGTCTGCTCCCGGGCCGCCGCCGCCACGGCCTCGACGCGCCGTGGGTCGAACAGGAGACCGGCCATCCGTACCGCGTCGACAACGGCCTCCGGCGTGCGCGGTCCACGGGCGAGCACGGCGGCGACCACGGCGACGGCGGCCCGCACCGCCCCCGATCGCGCAGGGCGTGGCGGCGCGGGCGCCGTCACAGCGGCTGCCGAGCCGTGCGCGGCCGGCTTCCCCCGTGGACGGCCACGGTCCCGCTCCGGGCCCACGCCCCCGCCGAGGCCCGCTTCCCGCTCCGGCGGTACCTCCCGGTCGTGGTCCCGCTCCCGGCATCCTCGTGCGCGCCGGGACGGCAAGGTGACAGCGGTCCGTACGGTCATAGAAGTCTCCTTCGTGCGGCTTCCAGCCACCGACAGGAAGGACTCTATCTGCTTCTTCTATCTGTTTCTATAGGCTACCTCCGGTAACTTCTTTCACCTTGTTCGCTCTTCTACATGATGCCGCCGGAAGACATCCGTACATTCGTGAAGAGATGCCGGAGAACCGACCAGGGCCTGCATGAACCCGCTAGGTGCTGCGATGATGCGAGGCATGGCCGAGTATCAGGCAGACCTCATGCGGCTCGCGTCCGCCGTCAAGGCGCGACGCCTTGAATTGAGGTGGAGCAAACAACGCGCAGCCGATGAGGCCGGCGTCACGATCGTCACGTACCGGAACGTGGAAGCGGGCAGGTCCGCCCGGGAGACGACCTACGCCGGGATCGACAGAGCCTTCGACTGGGCCCCCGGCACCTGTACCGCGATCCTCCAGGGGGCCGAGTCACCCCAACCCGCCGGCACCGTCGTCGAAGGAGTGCGCTACGTCTCCCCGGCGGCGACCTCCCTCGACGCCGAGGAGACCATCCGCCGTGTCGTACAGGACGTCATGATCGCGGTCCTGCCCGACGCCACCGCCAGAGAGATCAGCGCCGCCAACGAGACGATCATCGAGACACTGAAGCGCAAGGGCGTCCTTCGAGCCACCTAGATTGGCTCGAACCGGAGACAACCCCATCGGTATATCCGATCGTTACACCGAAAACTAACGGTTACTTGCGGTAAGCACCCTCTCTTTCTTGGCTAATATGTCAGTCTCTTGCCCGCTACCTGGGGGGTTCCTCCGAACGGGAAGGGGACCCATGCACGAGTTCGTAGCGCTCGACTTGGGGTCCAAGGTCATCGCGTGGACAGGTCGGGACGGCGACAGAACCGTGTGCGTCACGACGCCCAGGGCCCTGAGCAACGCCTCGCTCAGGCGCGTGGTGAGGGAACTGATGCGTCGGCAAGGAAGGGACTGCACTGTGTGCCGGAGCTGCCCTATCGGGCAGCTCGAATGACGGCACGACAGTAGGCGGACACCATTGGGCCCCGTCCAGCCAGCGGCGGGGCCCGCTCGCGTGACACAGTCCAGGCCGGCACGGTCCAGGCGGCGTCACTGACACAGACCGGGGTGTCGCCGCCGCTGAAACGATGAGCGCACGCAACTCCCCTGGCTGCCACGGCCTATCTGTTCGATTCTGAAGCCGTTCGGCATATGCCCTCGTGGCCGTGGCTACCATGAGCTTCATGGACCTCGACATGCGCCGGGTGCGCTACTTCGTCGCTGTGGCCGAGGAGAGCAGTTTCGTGCGTGCGGCGAGCCGTCTCCACATGACGCAGCCGGCGCTCAGCCGCCAGATCCGGGCGCTGGAGGAGGACCTGAGCGTGGTCCTCTTCCAGCGCGACCGGCAGGGCACCCTATTGACGCGGGCCGGGCACCAATTGCTGGAGGACGCCCGGCCGATGCTGTCGATGGCACAGGCCGTGCAGCAGCGGGTCCGGATGGCGAACCGGGAGGTGAACCACTTCACCATCGGCTTCATGCCTGGTGTCATCGTCACCCCTATCGTGCGGGAATTCGCCCGGACGGCGCCCCAACTCGACATCGAGGTCGTACACACCTCGATCACCGACCAGGTCGACTTCCTGCTCGACGGACGAGTCGACGTGTGTTACGTGCGGCTGCCGCTGCCCGAGGGCATGTTCGAGGTGGTCCCGCTCTTCCCGGAGCCCCGTGTGGTGGCGCTCTCCAGCGCGCATCCACTCGCGGAGCTCAAGGCGGTACATGTCGAGGACCTGCGTGACATGACCCTGCTGCAGGACCCGCTGGACGTCCCCGAATGGCGTGGGCGCGTCCCACGCCATCCGGTCATGCCGCTGGAGGACACCGGACGGTTCCCTGTGACGATCGAGGAGTGTCTGGAGGGTGTCGCCTCCGGCGCCGGATGCTATGTCATGCCGGCTGGCATGGCCGGTTTCTACCGTCGTGACGACGTCGCCTACCTGACGCTGGAGGGCGTCGCCCCGCGCATGGTCGCCCTTGCCTACACCAAGCACCGGACCATGCCCGAGCTGCACCAGTTCGCCGAGCTCTCCCGTCGCATGCTCGGCCCGGGCGCGGACTGACCCCCGACACCGGCCGCCCGGCTGAAGCCGTGGCCGCGGAACAGCCCATGCCCCGCCTCGCCGCGTCCGTGCCCCTTGCTCTGAACGGGCCGGACCGCGACGCCTCGGAATGGCCGATCCCCACGCCGACACGGACGCGCTCATCCGGACCTGCGTCCAGTGGGTATCAGGGCGCAGCGCCGCGGTTGCGCCAGCTCAGGGAATAAGCCGCCTGGCGAGCGCGCATCAACTCTCCGAGCGGGCGATGCTCCGGCGCCGAGATCCAAGGGTTGAAGCTGCTCTGCTCGATGGCCTCGGCCAGAGCCTCGTCCGGCGCTTGCCGAGGCACACGCAGTCGTGCCACGGTGAGCCATGGTGCGTCCCAGCGGACCGAAGAATTCTCGATGGGCGTACGAACTTCGTCCTCGAAGAACTGGGCTTGAAAAAGGAACTCCAGGCCGTCTTCGGCGAGCCGCGCGTAGATGTCGGCGGCCAAATCCTTGCGGGCTTCCTTGTTGATCGTCGTCGAGGCGGCGCGCAGCTTCAACCGGGCCGCGTAGTCACCGAACATGACGGGCATGATGCTGAAGAAGTCGTGTGTGGCGAATCCGCTGAACGGCTTTATCATGTCACGGAAGTTCGCAACAGCACTGCGGGTCATGTGCGGCTTCTTTGCGGCCTTACGGAGGGCGGCGCCGGGCGCGCTCGTGGAGAGACCGACGATTCCGACGAACTCCGCGCTGCCGCTGACCTTCAGGGTCTCCTGGCTGACGAGGGTGAAGTTCTGCTCGACGTCGGCGGTCGATGGCGTCGAGGCTCCGAGCACCTTGATCGCGAAACCACGGATGTCAGGAGCCCGGTCGGCGGAGAAATTACCGTTGGACAGCCGCACATGTGCCTCATGAACAGATGGATCGGCAAAAATGCCCTGCCTCGCATATGCAGGAAGACCTTCCTCCACCGCGAAGTCGGCTCTCAGAGCGGCCACCTGTTTACGGTGCAACGCCCTTCCCCGGCCATGCTTCTTCAGGTGCTGACGCTGCACTTCAGTGAAAACATGCGCTTGTTCCGCATGCTCCGTACTCTCGTCGGGCAGAAACACTTCGCGCCACTGAGTGCTAGGCATGTTCTGAGACCCCTTCAACGTTCAGGCCTTCCGTTGTTCGTCCGCGCGGATGCTCGGAATGGGCGGCATAACGACGTCTTCCCACCCCCTCTTTCCCGGACTGCTCCCCGTCCGACGCCGATCATTACTGCTGTCGACGCGTAACGCCAATGCCGATTGCACGGACCGTCATGCCGACCGCGCATGAGCGCAGCACAGCGTGGTTCTGCTCGGCCTCGGCCCGCCGCGGCAGTACAGGCGATCCGGTGTCGCCACCGCTCGGGTGACCAGGACACACCCCGTCGTACGGTCAGATCTCATACCGGCCGCGACCACCTGGAGCGGTCGTCCGCATTGACATGCGAAGACTTCAACGTGCCCCGCACCTCAGCTTCTCCCCGGCCTGGAACGGGCGTTGGATCTCACCGACACCGGCCCGCCCACCCGATTTCGCGACCACCGAGCCTGCTACGTGATCACCAGCCTGCCCGGCCCGGTCGTCATCCTCGGCGCCGAGTTCCTGGCTGCCACCGGCGGCGACACGACGGCCTTCGGAACCACCGACCCCCTCACCGGCTTCGGCGGCGTCACCCCGATGCCCCCGATTCCGGGAAGATCAGCGACCACCGGCGGCGCCCGCGCCGATACAATCGCCGCCTCCAACGCGTCTTCTACACCTCGGCGTTGTTCAGCATCCGCCAGGAGCCAGTGACCATGCGAAAGAGCCTCGTCATCGACCGATGGTGCTCCCGTCCGAACCGAGGGCCGCGATCACGATTTTGGCGAACTGGTCGATGGACGGCATCTTCCGGTTCTTGGTGTAGGCCAGAGCCACCATGCGCGGGGGGACTCCTGTGAGCTGGACGTAGCGGATGTCGGGGCGACGGTAGAAGTCGGCAAGGCCGGCCGGGACGACGATGAACCCGGTGCTGGACGCGACGGCTTCCAGGCTTTCCTCGATCGTCGTGGGCCGGTCGGCTTCCGGGCCGTTGCGCAGGGAGGTCGCGTGGAAGGCGGTGCCGCGCCATTCCGGTACGTCACCGGCGTCCTGCAACAAGCGGTACGGCGTCAGCTCGGCGATGTCGACGACCCGTGCCTGCGCCATCGGATGCTCGTCGGAGAGAGCCGCGACGCGCGGTTCGGGGAACAAGGGAACAATGTCGAAGGTGTCGACTGGCAGGGGCAACCGGACGAAGCAAACGTCGACACGTCCGTCGAGCAGGTAGTCGACCTGATCGGTGAGTGCCGTGTGCAGCACCTGCACATTGACCTCCGGCGCCAACGCCCGAAACTGCCGGACGATCGGCGTCACTATCACCCCCGGCATGAAGCCGATGGTGAAGTGGTGGCCCTCGCGGCCGGCGAGGCGTACTCGGCGTTGCAGGGCGAGTGATGTCGCGAGCAGCGGCCGTGCGTCCTCCAGCAACTGCGCACCGGCCGGTGTGAGCGCCGTACCCAGCGGACCACGATGGAGCAGCGACACTTCCAGGTGGTCCTCAAGAGCGCGGATCTGACGGCTCAGCGCCGGCTGCGTCATGTTCAGTCGCTCGGCGGCACGCACGAAGCTGAGTTCTTCGGCGACTGTCACAAAATAACGGAGACGCCGGAGGTCCATATCCATGACGCCATGTTAGCCACGGACCTTTTCTTGTCGAACTGCCCTCCCATGAAAACGCCTTGGGCTTTGGCGATGCCTGACCGGCATGGCGGCTTCACCAATCGGCATTGGCGCCGATCGGCATCCGCGGCGATAATCGACCGACGCAGAGCGAGCACCGATCGATGGGTGCGGGCATCGGCAATATGCTGCTGAATGCAGAAAAAGCGCCTCTGCTTCTTTGAATCGACCAGCGTGGATTCGGGCGAGTCGGCGCGACTTGAGGAATACTGAACCCCCGGACTGGTCAGTTGACGGCCAGGACCGCCGTGTTGTTCGTGAGGTCCGGGTCGAAGTCGAAGGGGTACTCGCCGAACTCTCCGAACGGGGGGTGGATGCTCACGGCACCGGTCGCGCCGGGCACCAAGGTGTCGATACGCACGGAGAACGCGAACGTGCGCTGGGTGTCTTCCAGCACCCAGTACCGCAGGTTGCAGTCGTAGCGCGGGGCGCCCGTCTGCTTCGGGTAGTAGCCGCCGTCGAGGGTGCGCGGGTAGCAGCCGGACGGCACGCCGATGACCGTGGTGCCCTCGGGCACGATCAGCCGGACCTCGGCGACCGGGTCGCCGGAGCCGAGGTTGCCGAACCAGGCCGGGCCGTTGTTCTTGAACGTGAGCTCGGCCGTGGCCGTCTCGCCCGCCACGGCCGAGATGACGTCACCGGTCACGGAGAAGTCCGCAGTGTTTTCCGCGCCGATCTGGAGAACCGCGTAGTCGTTCTGGGAGTCGATGTCCTCGGCACCGTCGCCCGGCTCGACGTCGATGTCGAGCCGCTCGTTCAGCGAGTGCGGGGAGAGTCGCACCGTCAGCGGCCCGGGCAACTCGAAGGAGTCGCCCGGCGCCAGCACCTGGTCGAACGCGCAGATCGCCTTGCTCGACGGTGCCTAGTCGTTGCCGTCCGTCGTGGTGTAGGTGCAGGCGTCGTACCGCGTCAGATCCGTCAGGCCGTACGAGGCGTACAGCTTGACGGTGACCCCGTTCGCGCTCTCGTTGCCGTTGTCGGTGACCTTGAACGGGATCGTCCGCTCGTCGCCGGGCCGACCGTCCTCGATGTCGGCGACGGGGTCGATGGCGAGGTCGGGCCCGGCTCCGACGGTGAGCGTGGTGTCGAAGCTCTCGTGCGGTGCGGTGAGCGTGCCGTCGGGCCCGCCGGTGGCCGTCGCCTCGTAGGTGATCCTGCCCTGCGCGCCGGCTGAGGCACTCCGCGCTCACACACGATGCCGAGGGCAGCATCTCCAACCCAATGCCACCGGCCCGCTCCCGCCACGCCCCCGTCCGCTTCCTGGAGCGCTGCGCCCGCCCAGGCGTCGACGCGGTCACCCAGCACGTCGCCGCGGGCATCCAGCCACTGGCCGGCGACTCCGAGATCATCCGGCTCGCCGACAGTTGGGGAGCGAGGACAACAGCGAGCCCCGGCTCGGAGAAGATCAGGCCGGTCTCCGGTCGAAACGCCAGCAGGTCGTAGAGCCCGGCCGGCGTGCCCTCAGGAGGTCAAACTTTCGGCGAGAGATTTGGCGATTGTGGTCGATCCCACCAGCGGATGGAGTGAGAGGGCTTCCCAGGCGAGGCCTGAATCTCTTTTGGTGGCAGCCTGGATGGTCAGCTGCTCGACGTGCTTGATCTGCAGCATGAGGCCGAGCTGTGCGGGGTCCGGGCGTCGTACAGCCAGTGGGCGTGCGCCGCCCGCGTCGACGAGGCAGGGCACCTCCACCACGGCCTCGGACGGAAGGGCCTCGATCGCCGATCCGTTGGCGACGTTGAGAATCATCGTGGCACGTTCGTTGCGGGCGATGGCATGCATGGCGTCGAGGGCGACCTTCTCGTACCCCCCGCCGTGCTCGGTGCCGGCGCCCTCGCCGTCGCGGATCTCCCGCATATAGGAGTCTTCGCGCTCGGCCCGGGCCGACTGCCAACGGGCCAGCGCCTGACCGGGGTCCTGCATCACCTGCCGGTAGAACCGGTCCTGCTGCTCGGCCAGATACTCCCCGCGGGTCTGCTGCTGCCGGGTGATCGCTGCGACCGCGTCGCGGTTGTTGTAGTAGTAAGCCAGGTACTCGTTCGGCAGGGTTCCCAACTGCCGGACCCAGTCGACACCGAACAGCTGGCCTTCCTCGAAACCGGCGAGCCCGTCGTCGTCCTGGAGCAGTTCCTGCACCAGGTCCCGCTGACCGACCGTGGCGTGGCGTAGCCAGCCCAGGTGGTTGAGGCCCACGTAGTCGATGTTCAGGCGGTTGTCGTCGACATCGAAGTGTGTGGCCAGGCGACGGAACATGCCGCTGGGGGTGTCGCAAATACCCACCACCCGGTGGCCGAGCTCGGTGCGCATGGCCTCGGTGATCATGCCTGCCGGGTTGGTGAAGTTGAGGACGAATGCCTCGGGACTGCGACGGTTGAGCTCCCGTGCCATCTCCAGGGCGACGGGGATCGACCGCAGGGCGTAGGCGATACCCCCCGGCCCGACCGTCTCCTGCCCCAGGACCCCCAGCGCCAGGGCCCGGCGTTCGTCGGCGATACGGCTTTCGAGGCCGCCCACCCTGATGGCGGAGAAGACGAAGTCGGCGCCCGTCAGCGCAGTCGGCAGGTCCGTGGTGACTTCGACCTTCACCGGCTTGGGCGAGGGGTGGGCTGCCTGCATCTGTGCCAGAACGCTCTCCACTACCCGCAGCCTGACCGGGTCGGTGTCATACAGGCACAGTCTGTCGATCAGCCGATCGTCGTCGGCCAGGAGGGCCGAGTACACCAGGGGGACTCGGAAGCCGCCTCCGCCGAGGATCGTGAGTTTCACGCCGTGATCACCTCGACACCCTCGCGCCGGGCCAGTTCCAGGGCCGGCTCGTCCAGTGAGGCGCTCGTCACGATGCGGGCCACATCGGTGGTGCTGCACACCCGCATCGACCCGGTGCCGGGGAACTTCACCGCGGTCGCGACCAGCACCACGCTGCTGACCCTGCGCACCATCGCGCGCTTGACCACTGCTTCCTGGCCCATGTCGTCCACGACCGAACCGTCCGGACGCACGCCCGAGCACGAGAGGAAGGCGATGTCGCCGCTGACGGAGGCCAGGGCGTCCTCGGCCAGCGGGCCGGACAGCGCGTGATAGCGGCGGTTGAGCGATCCGCCGAGCATGACCAGGTCCACCGCCTCGTCCTCCCGCAGAACATCCAGCACCGCAAGACTGTTCGTGATGACGGTGACCGCACGACCACGCAGTCGCTCGGCGATCCGGACCGTGGTCGTGCCGATGTCCAGCACCACCACCTGACGGTCCTGCACGAGCGCCGCCGCGGCGGCGGCAATGGCGTCCTTCTCGGCCGCACCCTCGTCGACCAGCGCCTCGAACGTGGCTGGTTCTCCATGGGGGGCACCGATCAGATGCGCGCCCCCGTGTACGCGACGCAGTACGCCCTCGGCCTCCAGGCGCTCGAGGTCACGCCGCACGGTCGGTGCACTCACCTTGAGTTTCCGGACGAGTTCGTTGGCCGAGACGGTTCCGTGGTCCCGGAGCAGACGCACGATCCACTCTTCGCGCTGATGGGGAAGCATGCGCCGGACCCTATCAGGCAAACGCTCAAGAACGTTCATCACCGATGAACGAAGGTGAACGAGCCATGAATTGATTCGCTCGCAATCGCTCACTGTCGATCAGGTCGGTTAGCGTTGCTGACGTCAGCCGATCGAAGGTGAGCGTTCACGGGCGGAGAGGAAAATGCGGATGGACGGCGGGAACCCGGTGTCGGACACTGCAGAAGCCACCGTGCCGACCGTCCAGGCGCTCTTCGTCGGCACCGTCTTCCTCGACATCGTTCTGGCCGGCATGCCGCGGCTGCCTCGCCCCGGTGCCGAGGAATGGGCCGACGAACGAGCTGTCTCGGTCGGTGGCATCGCCAACACGGCTGTGGCGGCCGCGCGCTTGGGGGCCACCAGCGCCCTCGTCTCGACCCTCGGCGCCGACGATTTCTCCGGTATCGCCCTGAAGCAGCTACGGGCTGAACCACTGCTGGATCTGAGCAACGTCACGATCCAGGCCGAGCGCGAGATCCCGCTCACCGTTGTCGTCCCCATGGCGGGGGAGCGCATGTTCCTCAGTCACGGAAGCCTGGCGCAGCCTGCGCCGTACGCCCCAGATGTGCGGGCCCGGACCATGTTCGTCGCGCTGAACGACGGAATGCCCACCTGGGTGGGGAAGTTCCGGGACGCCGGCACCCTGGTCGTGGCCGGTGTGGGCTGGGACGAAGACCCGGCCTGGCCCAGGCAGGTGCGCGGGTACCTGGACACGGTCGACGTGCTCGTCCTGAACGCGGCCGAGGCGCGCCATCTCACCGGCGAGCAGGATCTCGAGACGGCAGCCCGGCAACTCGCCTCGCCGACGCGCTCGGTGGTCGTGACGTGCGGCCCGCATGGGGCCATCGCCGTGGGGAACAGTGCCGCGGCGACCATTCATGTCCGGGCTCCGGCAGTAGCGGCCAAGGACACGACCGGTGCGGGTGACGTCCTGATCGGAGCGCTGATGGCCGCCACCAGCATCGGCGAGACCCTCGAGGACTCTCTGGCTTTCGCGGTGACAGCCGCCGCTGACGCCACCACACGCCTGGGCGGCGCGCGTGCCGCACCAGATCTCTCCCAACTCCTGGAGCGCGCCTCGACGGCGAGTGGCGCTTCGCTCTCGGCAGCACGAATCGCACAACGTCTGAGAGCTCCCAAGACCAGTCCCCTTGCAACAACTTCTGCCCTCACCGAGGAATCGCACCCATGAAGATCCGCATCCGCGCCACCGCCCTGACCGCGATGAGCGTCACCGCTGTCCTGACCCTTGCCGCCTGCGGCAGCGGCTCCGATTCGACCGATGCCGCCTCCGGCGGCTCCCAGGAGATCGTGCTCTACACCGACAGCGACACCGGTGTGCAGCAGCTGTGGGAGAACAAGCTGATCCCCGCGTTCGAGAAGTCGCATCCTGGTATCACGGTCAAGTTCAGCACCGGTGACGTGTCCAACCAGTCCGCGCAGCTGGCGAGCCTGGCCGCTTCGGTGAAGCAGGACAAGGCCCCGCCGATGGACATCGTCGTGGACTCCGGGTTCCTGCCCGACGCCTCCTCGGCGGACCTGCTCACCGAGATCACCACCTCCAACGTGCCGAACTCGGCCGACATCACCGAGGCCATGAAGTCGAGCGCGGCAGGTGTCATGCCCTACCGGGCTTCCGCCGTCGTGCTCGCCTACGACTCGGAGAAGGTCACCACCCCGCCGACCGCGCTCCCCGACCTGGTGCAGTGGATCAAGGACAACCCGGGTCAGTTCGCCTACAACGACCCCAGCACCGGCGGCTCCGGCCAGGGCTTCGTGCAGGCCATGCTCGACAGTCACCTGGACGAGGCCACCATCAAGGCGATGTCGACCGGCTACGACGAGAACGCACAGTCCGGCTGGGACGCCGGCCTCAAGGACCTGGCCGCGCTCACGCCGAACGTCTACCAGAAGACCTACCCGAACGGTAACGAGGAGACCCTGAACCTGCTGGGCCAGGGCCAGGTCTCGATGATCCCGGCGTGGAGCGACATGTTCCTCACGGCGAAGAAGAACGGCACACTGCCGGACTCGGCCAAGGCCGTCTCGATCTCGGACCCCGCCATGCCCGGCGGTCCCTCGTCCCTGGCCGTCCCGGTCAACAGCAAGCACCAGGAAGCGGCTCTGCAGCTGATGAACTGGGTGCTCGAACCTGAGCAGCAGGCCGGCATCGTCGAGGCCATCTCCGGCTTCCCGGTCATCCCGTCCACCGAACTGCCCAAGAGCGCGCAGTCGGTGTTCGAGGGCATGGACACCAGCAACGTCGCGCCCTTCTACAGCTCGAAGTCAGCCGCGGACATGAACCGCAAGTGGTCGCAGCGGGTCGCGTGACCACCCACTGACCGACGCACCCACCACCTGAAAGGAGACCGGCGATGAGAAGAAGACCTGTGACGGGCCTGCTGGCCATCGCACCGCCCGTCATCGTCATCGCCCTCTTCGTCGGTCTCCCGATGGTGTCGGCGATGCTCTACACCCTCGGCGACACCGGCGGGCTGAACTCGACGATCGGCTCGATCGCCCAGCATCAGCACACACCCGAGCGTGGCTGGCTGACGCTGGACGCCTACCGTGAAGTGTTCGCGGACGAGTCGTTCCGGGCCAGTCTGGTGGCGACCATCGTGGTGACACTCGTCGCCACGGTCCTGGTCACGATCCTGGGCTGGGGTATCGCACTGTACGGGCGTTTTCACGACGGTCCGCTGTCGAGACTGCTGACCGGTGTCTCGATCGTGCCGATGTTCATCCCCGCGGTCATCGGCGCGTACTCGATGCTCACCTTCTACGCCCCCAACGGCATGCTGCGCACCATCGGCCTGGCCCTGGGATGGGACAGTGCCCCGACCCTCAGCTACACCCTGACCGGCGTCACCCTCGGTTCGGTCTGGTCCAACCTGCCGCTGACCGTGCTCCTGATCAGCTCGGGCCTCGGCGGCGTCCCACAGACCTTGATCGACGCTTCTCGGGATGCCGGCGCCGGACCTGTGCGCCGGTTCCGCAAGGTCATCCTGCCGCTCACCACCGTGCCCACGATCATCGCGGCCACGTTCTCGGCAATCGGCATCCTCGGCAGCTTCACCCTGCCGTACGTGCTCGGGCCCACCGCCCGGAACATCCTCGGACCTCTGATGGACGACACCTACTCAGCCTTCAACATGCCCCAGCAGGCTCAGGTGATGGCCGTGGTCGTGTTCGGCCTGGCCTTGGTCGCCTCGATCGCCTACGTGTGGGCCAACTACCGCAGCGCCCGCCGCTCGGAGGTGCTGCGATGAGCCTGGTCTGGAAGACCACCCGCACCCTGGCCGCGCTCCTGCTGCTGTTCTTCGTGGTCGGCCCCCTGCTCTGGCTGGGCGTCCTGGCCTTCGCCGGTGACTGGCGCTCACCCGACCTCCTGCCCTCGACCTGGACCCTGCAGTGGTGGGACACGGTCTTCTCCGACTCCCGGTTCCTCGACTCGGTGGTCCTGAGCTTCACCACCGCGCCGCTGGTCACGTTCATCTCGATGGCGATCTGCCTGCCCGCCGCCTACGCCTTCGCCCGGTTCGACTTCCCCGGCCGGCAGTTCTTCCTGATCGGGATCTTCGCCACCAACGCCTTCCCGCGCTTCGGTCTGTTCATCGCGATGGCCAGCCTCTTCTACACGCTCGACCTGATGAACTCGTTCGCCGGCGTCATCATCGTCCAGCTCGTCGGCACGATCGTGTTCATGACCTGGATTCCCGCGGCGGCGTTCGCGGCGATCCCCCGCAGCGTCGAGGAAGCGGCCCGTGATGCCGGGGCCGGGGCACTGCGGGTGTTCTTCCGCATCACCCTGCCGATGGCCGCCCCGGGCATCATCGTCGCCGTCATCCTGTCGTTCCTCGCCGCGTTCGACGAGGCCCAGGGCACCTTCCTGGTCGGCAACCCCGACTACGTCACCATGCCGACGCAGATGTACCAGCTGATCGGCCACTACCCGCGGCAGGTCTCCGCCGTGTTCTCCGTGCTCCTGTCCATCCCCTCCGTGGTCCTGCTCCTGCTCGTGCGCAAGCGCGTGACCGGCGGCGCCGTGGCCGAGGGCTTCCAACTCCGGTAGGCGACCATGACCGACGCACCAGGCCTCTCCCTGCGGGGCATCACGAAAACCCTCGGCGGCCGCAAGATCGTCGACAACCTCGACCTCGACGTGAACGCGGGCGAACTGATCTGCCTTCTCGGCCCCTCCGGCTGCGGCAAGTCGACCACGCTGCGCATGATCGGCGGGTTCATGAACCCGGACGCCGGCACCATCGCGGT
The DNA here is from genome assembly GCF_003688995.1 of Streptomyces shenzhenensis. Lineage (GTDB taxonomy): Bacteria > Actinomycetota > Actinomycetes > Streptomycetales > Streptomycetaceae > Streptomyces > Streptomyces shenzhenensis_A. The sequence goes on from NZ_PENI01000057.1 coordinate 23,979, forward strand.
GCGCGACCGCGACGTCACCGCCCTGTCGCCCGAACGGCGTCCCACCGGCATGGTGTTCCAGAACTACGCCCTCTGGCCGCACATGACCGTCTTCCAGAACGTCGCCTTCGGCCTTCAGGTGCGCGGCCTGTCCAAGGCCGAGATCCGGGAAAAGGTCGAGACCGCGGTAGAACTGGTCGGGTTGAGCCACCACCTGCGCTCGCGCCCGGGGCAGATCTCCGGCGGTGAGCAGCAGCGCGCAGCCCTGGCCCGCTCGATCGTCCTGGAACCCGACGTACTGCTGCTCGACGAGCCGCTGTCCAACCTGGACGCCAAACTGCGGGTGCGGGTGCGTGACGAGATCCGCGAGATCCAGCGCCGCAGTGGCATCACCACGGTGTTCGTCACCCACGACCAGGAAGAGGCCCTGGCCATCGCCGACCGGATCGCGGTCATGAACGCCGGGCGCATCGAGCAGTACGACGCCCCCGACCCGGTCTACCGGCAGCCCGCCACACGGTTCGTGGCGAACTTCGTCGGCACGATGAACTTCCTCGACGCGCAGGTGACCTCCGCCGGCTGCGCACTCCGGGACGGCACCGTCATCCAGGTGCCTGGCGTGCGGCAGGGCACCAGGGTGCTGGCGATCCGGCCCGAGGACGTCCGACTCGTCGAGCACGGTCAGGGAATCCCCGCACGGGTGGTCAGGGACGTGCCACTGGGGCACTACCGCGACGTCACCGTCTCCGTGGGCGGTCAGGAACTGCACGCCTTCACCCCGAGCACGGCCCGCCCCGCCGGAGAGGTCGCCGTGGTCTTCGAGCGGGCGGTCGACTTCGCCCCGGACGGGGAGACCGCGCATGTCTGACCGTGTCCTGCGGATCGCCCACCGTGGTGCTCCCTTTCATCATCGGGAGAACACGATCGGGTCCGTTCTGAGCGCCTTCGAACGTGGCGCGGACCTGGTCGAGGTCGACGTCAAGGTCACCGCCGACGGCATCCCGGTGGTACTGCACGACCACACGCTCCACCGGCTGTGGGACCTCGACGTGGCCGTCACCGACCTCCCCCTGGCACAGCTGCCGGGGCGCGACCTCCCCCTTCCCCAGCGCCTTCCCACCCTCGACGAACTGCTCGGCACCGTCCAGGGCACCCTGCTGCTGGACCTGCCCTCCGCACTGGAGGCCGACGCCGTCCTCGCCCGGAACGTCCACCGTCTGGCCGTGACCGGTGACCCCGAAGCCCTGGCCCTCGTCCGCGCGGCCCGACCCGATGCGGTGATCGCTCTGAGCTGGGACGAACCCGCTCTCCCCGACGACACCTGGATGCGGCGGGTGCGCCCGGACTTCGTCAACCGCCCCCACGAACTCGCCGACGCCGCCGAGGTCGAGGCGATCGTCACGCACGGAAGCCGTTGCAGCACTTACACGGTCGACACGGAAGCGCGCGTGCGTGAGCTGCGCGGGGCGGGCGTGCACGCGATCATCTCCAACGACATCGACATGCTGGCGAGGGTTCTGCCATGACACCCGAAGACCTCAAGCGGGCACACGCTCTCGCCGTCGGCCTGGCGGGCGATGCCGCGGGCTGGATCAGCGCCTCGAAACCAACCCGTGTGCATGCCAAGTCGGCGCCCTCAGACCTGGTCACCGATCAGGACCCGGCCATCGAACGAGAACTGCGCGACCGCATCCTGAACGCCTTCCCCGACCATCGTGTGGTGGGCGAGGAACTCGGCACCGGCGACGGCCCGCTCGTGACGCAGGCCGGCCAGGACGTCCCCACGTGGTATCTCGACCCGATCGACGGCACGTCGAACTTCGCGTCTGGTCTTCCCCTGTGTGCGGTCAGCATCGCGCTCGTACATCAGGGACGCACGTGTGTCGGCGCGGTCGCCGACCCCTGGCGTGCCGAGGTGTTCTCAGCCTCGTCCGGTGCGGGGGCCCTGATGAACGGCAAGCCTTTGCGAGCACGTGAGGTGAGTGGCCTGGCAGGTGAGCTGGTCCTCACCGAGTGGGTGGGCAACCAGCCGTGGCCCGGAATGATCCCCTTCTTCCAGGCGGTGGCTGAAAGGAACGGGGTGGTGAGGATTCTCGGATCGACTGCCCTGTCCTTGGTTCAGACCGCGGCCGGACGCTCGTGCGCCACCGTTCTGGGCGTCTGTGACCCGATCGACGACGCAGCGGGGGTGCTCATCGCACAGGAAGCCGGTGCGACCATCGTGAACGCCGGCTCCGGAATCCTCGCCGCGGCGCCGGGGGTGGCCTCAGCGCTGATGCCGATCCTTCGCGATGCGGGAGCACTTGACACAATGAGCCGAGTTGTCGGTGGGTGACACGGCGAGCGTCATTCGCGGCCACCCCCGGGACCAACTCGCTCAGCCCAGGAAGCTCAGCGAGTTGCGGACAATCACCCAGCGCCGGTGCAGAGCGCTATCCGGTCCGTTTGTCCTCCTTCGTTGCTCCCGCGTCGTCTTCGTTGTGATTGATCCAGGTGACTGAAGACCGAGGGCTGCGATCGATGGTCAGGCTGAAGATGTCCGGTCGGGCGTAGTGTCCGGCGACGTCGAGGTCGTGCTTGTAGGCGAGCGTCTGGTCAGTGTCGATCTCGGCATGCACGATCCCAGGGGTGTTGAACAGCGGGGCAGTGATCCATGTCCCGTCCGGCCCCGCAATGGCCGAACCGCCGGTGAACCACAGTCCTGTCTCCGGGGTCCCCGGGCCGACTCCGGCGCGATAGGCGTCGCGGACCTGGCCGGGTACGTCCTCGGCGCGCAGGAGTTGGGCTGCGGCCAGTACAAAGCATCGGCCTTCGAAGGCGTAGGTGCGGCTGGCTGCCTGGTGGGCGTCCGTCATGTCGGGCCAGGCGGCGACATGGATCTGCTCATCCTGACTGTGCATGGCTTGACGGATCAAGGGCTGCCAGTGCTCCCAGCAGATCAATCCTCCGAGGCGGCCGAACTCGGTGTCGTGTGCGCGCAGGCCGACCGCGTCGGGTGAAGGCGCCCAGACGATGCGCTCGGTGTGGGTTGGTGTCAGCTTGCGGTGTACACCAACGGTTTCCCCCTGGGGTCCGATGGTGAGCAGGGAGTTGTAGATGGTGCCGGAATCTTTGGCTCGGCGCTCGTTCATGCCGATGATGACTGTGGCACCAGCTCGTGCGGCTGCCTCACGGATGGGGTCGAGTTCGTGGGAGTCGCTGCTCGGACACTGCCGGAGAAAGGCCGCATACCAATGGCGGGCTTCGGCATCGTCCCAGCCGGCAAGGCCAAAGATCCATGCGGGATAACCGGTCAACCATGTCTCGGGAAAGGCGATCAAGCGGGCACCGTCGTGCGCTGCGGCGTCGATGTGCCTGGCCGCACGTCGCACACCTTCGACAAGGTCGAGGATCGCCGGGGGTTCTTGGACTATGGCGACGTGTGCGGTGCTCACAGTTCACTTCCGAGGTGGTCTGTCGCTGCCGGGACCGCCAGGCCCCTGGAAACGAGTCCATTCAGTTCACGGTTGCTCTCCTCGATCCGTGCCGCCTCTTCGGTGAGGTCGAGTCCGCGGGTGAGGAGGACGTACAGGCCGCCGCCGACGACGAGCCCCACGATGAAGGCGATGTCCACACCGTCGAGGGCGCGTGCGGCAGGGCCGACGTAGAAGCTCAAGGACATAAAGGGAATCATGGCCAGCAGACCGACTACGTAAGCGGTCAGACCGCGCCAGGCCCACCGCCCGTACATGCCGTTGGGGTTGTACATTTCGGTGATCGCGTAGTGGCCACGCCTCACCAAGTAGAAGTCCGCGAGGTTCACGGCTGTCCATGGGATGAGGAAGTACAGCATCAACAGTACGAAGTTGTTGAAAGAGCCGAGATAGTCGGACGGCAGGGCCAACGCGATAATCACCGAGAGCACCGCGATGATCCCGATCCCGGTGACCCTGGCACGCACTCCCGGTTGTACGGGTGTGAATCCGTCGACGGCACTCGCGCTGGTGAGCATGGCGCCATAGGAGTTGACGGCACAGATAGTCAGGAGAGCGGGGACGGAGATGAGGACCAGCAACGTGCCGAATCCGCTGAACAGGTCGTTGCCGACGGTGACGAGGCTGCCCACTGCATCGGGTGCCTCCAGGTGTGTGCCCAGCAGCGCGCCCAGGCACATCAGCCAGACAGCGGAAGCTCCTGCCCCGAGGTAGGTCCAGGTGATGACTCCACGCGCCGGGGTGTCTGTCGGCAGGTAACGGGAGTAGTCGGAAACGTAGACGGAGTAGCTGATCTGATAGCCGGCTGCCACCGAGAACATGATGAGAAACCCGGTCAGTGTCCAGCCGGATTCGACGGCCTCTGGAGCGCTGCCCACGTGGGCAACGGCGTAGACAGTGAACACTCCGAAGAACACGAGGAGGATGGGCGTCAGCCAGCGCTGCACCCAGTGCAGCAGGTCGTGACCGATGACGGCAAGGACGACCGCGACGAGCATGAGGAACGGGTACCAGAACCACCGCCCGCCCGGCAGGACCGTCTGCAGAGCCTGGGTCGCCAGCACCAGGTCGAAGACGATGAAGCCGACATAGACGAACACCGTCGCCGTGAACGGCACGATCGCTCCGCGGGAGCCGAACTGCGCACGGGACTGAATCATCTGCGGCAGGCCCATCGTGGGGCCCTGATTGGCGTGGAAAGCCATGAAGAAGGTCCCGAAGCCCACGCCGAGAACGATTGCCAGACAGGCGTAGCCGAGGGAGAGCCCAACCGTCGGCCCGAGGAACCCGGACACCATCGTCACAAGGACGAAGTTCCCCGTGAACCAGAACGGACCCTGATGCCATGGTTTGCCGTGCCGCTCGGACGCGGGCACGTGATCGATCGACCGGGTCTCGATCACCCCGCGCTGTCTGCCCTCATTGGTTGCGCTCAACGTTCCTTCTCCCATGTCACGGAAGTACCCAAAGCGGCGCTGCGTGGCTAACAGTTTCTGTACCCGGGGTGACTTGGACAACAGAGGAACCTAGAGACTTTCACGCCATGCGATGTAGGTTCCCACAATGGCTACCACGCTTCGTGACTTGCTCGACGACCCGGCCCTCGGCCTGAGCCTGCTTGTGGACGGCGACCTGGACCGCCCCATACGGTGGGTACATGTCAGCGAACTCGCTGATGCCTCGCCCTACCTCGACGGCAACGAGTTGATCCTCACCACCGGCATCTGGCGCCAGCGAGGAACTGAAGCCCTGGATTTCGTGCGCGCCCTGGAGACCAAGTCGGTCGCCGGCCTCGGCTACGGCCTGCTCAACCCGTGTGATTCGGTGCCGCACGGCCTGATTCGCGCATGCCGGGATGAGGGTGTCCCGCTGGTGCTGGTGCCCACCGAGACTCCGTTCATTGCCATCAGCCAGCGTTTTGTCGAACGACTGCACAACAAACGTGAAGGGGACCTGCGTGCCTCCCTCGCCTTCATGTCCGATCTGATCGCTTCGGCGGACAGTCCGGATCCCGCCACAGGATTGAAGGCAGTCGCGCGCATCCTGCACCGGGAGACCGGTCACGGAGCCTGGATCACCGACGGAAGTGGGCGCCTGCTTGCGCACACAGGCCGCATGCCCGACAGGGACTACCTCCAGACCGTTGCGCAGAACATGCGCATCCACCCGAACAGCAACGGCAGCGTGCGTGCCCTCCGTAACGGCTCCCGCATCACCGCGCTCATCGGCCTCGCCATGGACAACACCGGGATACTGGCTCAGGCACGGCTCGAAGCATCCGTGCCCGTGGTCGGGCTGGTACTCGCCAGAGAACGCACCATCCGCGAGACCGAGCGCAGACTCGCTGGTGAACTCGTCTCCCTCATCCTGGCCCGGCAAGAACAAGCAGCGGCAGCCCGTATGACCTCTTACGGTCTGAATCCCCACAAGCCGAACGTCGCCATCGTTGCCGCCGTGGCCGACGCAGAAACCGCCCTGGGCGACGCCGAGCGATGGCTCGACGCGGAAGGCCTCAACGGTGTGGTCACACTGCGCGCTTCCCAGCTTCACCTGATCATCGAGGACAGTGCAACCACCTCCCACGCCGACGCTTACGCGAGCACGCTCGTCCGAGCAGTGACCGCAACGGCCGCAGGCGTCGGAACCCTTGCGCCCGACATCAGGAGTCTGCGCAAGAGCCTCGTCCAAGCCCGCCAGGCCTGCGAACTGGGCGTCCGCCGCGGCGGAGGGACCGTCGTCTCACAGCAGCTTGCAGGACGCCACTCCCTTCTGCTGGCTCTCCAGGACCAGGACGTCCTCGACTCCTTCCGGGACGCTCTGCTGGCTCCGCTGGAAGACTATGACGCCAAGCACTCCGGCGACCTGGTGCCCACGCTGCGCGCCTTCCTCACCTCAGGCGGAAAATGGCAGCAGACCGCGGATCACCTCAATGTCCACGTCAACACGTTGCGCCACCGTCTGGCAAGGGTCGAGGAGGTCACCGGTCGGCGCCTTGACGACACCAGCGACCGCGTCGACCTGTGGCTGGCACTGGAAACCCTACGTAGCGAGACCTGAGCCCGCCGCCGCTCGTGGCGACGATCACGCGCGCAGGTGCTCGCTGTCGTCGACAATTTGTTTCAGGAGTGCTCCGATCGCGTTGACCCGTCCGAGCCTGACCAGGTCCTTCGGAATCACCACCCAGTACGTACGCGTAACCGTGAAATCCCGTGGCAGAACCCGCACGAGGCCGGGCTCCGCATCGCCTATGTAGGTCGGTAGAGGCGCAATACCGAGACCTTGTCGAGCTGCGGTGTAGTGACCGGTGATGTTGTTCGTCTGCACCATCAGGCGCGCCTCGGCCAGATGCTCTGCGAGACTCTTGAGGGGTTGGACGTCCAACAGGGAGTCGAGGTACCAGATGAAGGGATGCTCGGCGAGTTCAGATCGATCTCTCGGTGCGCCGTGGCGCTCGAGGTACTCGGCCGAGGCGTACAGGCCGAGGTCGTAGTCCGCGAGCTTGTGCACTTCGACCAAGCGGCGCGATGGCTTCTCCAACGTGATCGCGATGTCGAAGTCGCGTCCGGTGATGAGGTCGTGTGTCGTCGAGGTGAACACCTCGACCATCAAGTCATCATGTCGCTCTCGCAGATCAGAGAGAGCGGGGATGAGCAGGTAGGCGCCGAACCCGTCCGGGGACAGGACGCGCACCGTCCCCGCCAAAGCGCCCGTTCTCGGCGATGCGCTGTCCATGGCTGCGGCCAGGATCGTCTCCATCGACTCCGCGTGGGGGAGAACTCGCCGACCTGCCTCGGTCAGCGTCCAACCCGAGACACCGCGATCGAACAATCGCACGTTCAGCTCTTGTTCAAGCCTGCCGAGGCGTCTTGAGACGGTCGTTTGGTCCATCTGCAAACGCTGCGCCGCGTCACCCAGCCGTTTGCTCCGCGCGAGCTCAAGGAAGACGCGGAAGTTGTCTGCGCTGACCATGCTGCATTCTTGCATAGGACTTTGTGTATTTGATCGTCTACGACAGCATGGATGCCGCGCGAGGGTCTTGCCCTCGCCGCGATAAGCGTTGCGGCAGGTCAGCGCCGCGGTCGGCGGCGCCGACAAGCCGGGGTCCCCGCTGAAAGACTCAGGTCGACAGTTCTCTGCCCAGGAGCGGACGGACCTGGTTCATCCGGTTCACAGGTCGGGGTGCCGCTTGTTCCACTCCGTCACGCGCTGGAAGGCGTCGACGATCCCGACGAGCGCGGGCTCGCCGAAGGCCGGTCCCACCATCTGCAGGCCGACGGGGAACGGGCGCCCGGAGTCGGTCGTGGCGAACCCGCCGGGGAATGTGATGGTCGGGAGCTGCGAGAGAGTGAAGGGCACGGTGAACCGGTGCACACCAGCCGTCGTCTCCTCGTCCATGCGCATCATCTTCTCCACGGGCGGCGCGATGAACGACAGCGCTGGGATCAGGACGGCATCAACCGTGCTGACGGCCGCCTCCATGCGGCCCTTGAAGTTCCAACGGCGCAAGAGCAACTCGTCGTAGTCGATCGCCGACAGCTGACGGCCACGCTCGATCAGCTCGCGCAGCGCCGGGCCGTAGGTGTTGCGGTGCGCGAGGAAGTCCTCGCCGTGTGCGCGGGCGGTCTGCGCCGCGCACACACCGAACCAGTCCTCGATCGCCTGCGTGGGGTCGGGGAGGGCCACCTCGACGATCTCGGCGCCGAGGCTGCTCAACTGGGCCTCGGCCGCCCGGTGGGTCTTCTCGATGTCCTCGCTCACCGCGCTGTAGCTCCACTGCGGGTCCACACCGATGCGCACACCCCTCATCGACCGCGGCTCACCGACAGAGAGGCTGGGGACAGGAAGCAGCGACGCGGTCGGGTCGCGGTCGTCCGCACCGGCGATCGTCTCCAGGACGAGTCCGGCGTCGCGGGCGGAGCGGCACATCGGCCCGACGTGGTCGAGGGTGGCCGCGAGCTCGAAGACGCCGGCCCGGCTCACCCGACCCCAGGTCGGTTTGAGCCCGGTCACCCCGTTGGCGGCGGAGGGCATCCGGATCGAGCCGCCGGTGTCCGAACCGAGGGCGCCGAAACAGAGCCCGGCGGCCGTCGAGGCACCACTTCCGCTGGAAGAGACACCGACCCAGCGGTGCGCGTCCCAGGGGTTCAACGGTGCCCGGAAGGGATGGGTGTGCTCGGTGTACACCCCCTCGGTCGTGTGCACCTTCCCGAGGATGACGGCGCCTGCGCCCTCGAGACGCTCGACGACCGTCGCCGAGGTGGCAGCCACGATCCCCTTGCGCGACGCCATCCCCGCCTCGGTGGGCCAGCCCGCCTTGTCGTAGATGTCCTTGACGGCAAGCGGTACGCCGTCGAGCCGCCCGAGCGACCGGCCGGCGGCGCGCCGCTCGTCCGAGCGGCGGGCGGCCGCCATGGCCTCCTCGGCGGCGAGACAGGCATAGGAGCCGATGGTCGCGTCGACGGCGTCGATGCGCTCGAGCATCGCCCTGGTGACCTCCTGCGAGCTCAGCTCCCCTGAGGAGAGCAGATCGGAGAGCTCGTAGATCTCCTTGTAGTGCAGTTGCTCGGTGTTGTCTCTGCTGGCGGTGTCCGTGCTCGCGGTGTCTGTGCTCATTCAAAGCTCCGGTCTCGACCTGTTGTTCTCTGTTGGCGGGCTAGGGTCTTTCGTTTGGATCAGGCCGGTTCAGGGAGCGGGGTCTGGTGCCGTGGATCGCAAGGCGGAGGAGGGCGGCAGGGCGGAGCCCTGACAACCGACGACAACGCCGCGAGGCGCGGTGCCAGGGCCCGCGAGCCCGGCATGATCCAAACGAGAGGCCCTAGTCCATGGCTGGCGCGGGGGCGGGCGCCACGGGGACGTCCGACCGTCGGTAATGCGATCCCTTGGTGAGGACCGTCAGAGATATGTAGATCACCGGACCCAGCACCATCGCGATGAAGGAGGCGTAGTAGTCCGGATACAGCCCGGCCACCCCAGCGGCACCGACGACGATACTGACGAGCAACGCCGCGACACCGCACACGTTCCAGTTCTTGACCTCGCTCTCGAGATACTCGATCTGGTCGGCCGGCGCGAGGTGGAGCCACTTGCGGCAGACGAAGTAATCGCTGAGCAGGATGAAGATCCACGTATTGGTCATGATGCCGGTGATGGCAAGGAAAGTGGCCGTGTACTGCAGGATGTTGATCGGGTAGAGCGCGATGCCGACGACGACCAGAAGCACCATCCACCACTGCCTGCCGACTCTCCTCTTCGAGAGGGCGTCCCAGCTGTTGGCGAGCGCGAGCGAGCCGGAGTAGAGGTTCATGACGTTGATACGGATCTGGGTCACGATCGCGAAGATCACACCAAGAACACCCATGATCACGGTGAAGTACAGGCCCGGGTCGGTTGCGGAGAGCTCCTGCTGGGCGCGAGTCCCGTCGAAGCGGTCCACCATCGTGAACCCGAGGAAGACACCGACGATCATGACGCCGACGATCATGAGCAGCTCGACGAGCATCACCGCGCCGGTACCGACGTAGGAGACCGACCGCTTGACGAAGCGGCCGTAGTCAGTTGCGATCAGTGCCTGGAAGACCACCTGCCCGTTGGCCAGGCTCAAGGCCTGCCACATCGCCGAGGTCGAGACACCTCCGGTGACCTTCCATTCCCCGGGGCCGACGAGGACGTAGCCCTTGGCCAGCATGACCATGCCGACGACGAAGAGCAGGATGAAGATCGGCGTGCCGAACCGCTGCAGGAGGCTCATCGAGTGCATGCCGCGCCATGAGAAGTAGAGCGCGGTCGAGGCGACGAGGGCGAAGACCACGCTCGCACCGGCGGAGTTGATCGAGATGTCGAACAGCTCACTCAGGCCGTGCGAGACGATGCTTCCCTCGAAGATGAAGTAGAAGACGTAGTTGATCGCGTAGACGAACGAGGCCACCGCGGAGCCCTTGGCGCCGAATCCGAGGCCTCGGGAGAGCAATGGCAGCGAGAGTCCTTGCTGGCTCGCGATCCGCATGACCATCGCACCCACGATCGTGGCCCCGACGACCATGTAGGCGACCGGGATCAGGAACATCGGCCAGCCGACCAGGAACCCGATCTGGCCGCCGAGGGCGAACCAGAACATCGCCGTGATGTTTCCGGTCAGGACCAGCAGGATCGCCGGTCGGCGCCAGCGCGCGCTCTCGGGCACCCTCTCCGTCGCGTAGCTCTCGATCTGGTCGTCGAGGCTGGCGGAGGGGCCTCGGAAGTAGTCAGCGAGACTCACGTGCATTTCCCTTCGGGCGACAACGCCGTCGCCGTAGCCCACTCCGCGGACACCGCGGTCGGCCAACAGATGTGAGTCACATCTCAGCGAGCAACGATGCATGAGTCAATGCCGAAATGTGCAGTTGCGACTTCATATCTGCAGGCGGGAGGAGGCGGTCGTCGACCCTTCGGAGGTGGCGGGCGAGATGAACCTTGCTGGTCAGGACGCCCCGGGAGCGTCCGAGGCGGGCATCGGGCCCCCTTTTCGGACGCATCCGCTCGAAGGTTCCGTTCGTCACCCGGCGGCGGAAGCGGGTGTGCGGCGTGGCCCAGGGCCCGTACCGCTCGGGCACGTCCCGCCAGGCCGTACCGGTGCGGGAGCGTGCCGCTCACACGAGTGCCTTGCCGACGTCCTCCGAGGCATCGGCAAGGCAACGAGCGTCATCGGTCAGGCAGCTCAGGAATGGGTCGGCATCGCGAAGTCTGCGCGTACCTTGGTGTCGTTGGGCCAGCGGGTGGTGGCGGTCTTGTAGCGGGTGTAGAAGCGCACCCCTTCGGGGCCGTGGATGTGGTGGTCACCGAAGAGCGACCGCTTCCAACCGCCGAAGGAGTGGAAGGCCATGGGGACCGGAATCGGCACATTGACGCCGACCATGCCCGCCTCGACCTGGTTCAGGAAGGCGCGGGCCGTGTGCCCGTCGGCCGTGAAGATGGCCGTGCCGTTGCCGAACTCGTGGTCATTGACGAGCTTCAGAGCCTCGGCGAACGACTGAACACGCACCATCGCCAGCACGGGGCCGAAGATCTCCTCGCGGTAGATCCGCATGTCCGGAGTGACGTGGTCGAAGAGTGTGCCGCCGATGAAGAAGCCGCCCTCGTGCCCGGGGAACGGGACCCGGCGGCCGTCGACGACCAACTCGGCTCCCTCCTCGGTGCCCACGTCGAGGTAGCCGGCGACCTTGTCCCGGTGGACCTTGGTGACCAGGGGGCCCATCTCGACTCCGTCCTGCGTGCCGGGGCCGATCTTGAGGTCGGCGAGGGCGGCGACAAGGCGCTCGCGCAGGGCGTTCGCGATCTCCTCGCCGACGGGGACGACGACCGAGATCGCCATGCACCGCTCGCCGGCTGAACCGTAGGCGGCGCCCATCAGCGCGGCGACCGCCTGGTCGAGGTCGGCGTCGGGCATGACGACCATGTGGTTCTTGGCACCGCCGAGTGCCTGGACCCGCTTGCCATGGGCGGAAGCGGTCTTGTGGACATACTCGGCGATGGGAGTCGAGCCGACGAAGCTGACCGCCTCTACGTCGTCGTGTGCGAGGAGCGCGTCCACAGCGGTCTTGTCGCCGTGGACGACATTGAACACGCCCTTGGGCAGTCCGGCTTCGGCGAGCAACTTGGCGAGCTCGACCGTGAGGGTGGGGTCCTTCTCCGACGGCTTCATCACGAAGGTGTTCCCGCAGGCGAGCGCGACGGGGAACATCCACATGGGCACCATGGCGGGGAAGTTGAAGGGCGAGATTCCCGCGACCACACCGAGTGGCTGGCGCAGGGACACCGCGTCCACTGCGCGGGCGACGTTCTCGGAGAATTCCCCCTTCAGCTGCTGGGGGATGCCACAGGCGAACTCGACGACTTCGAGCCCACGGACGATCTCGCCCTTGGCGTCGTCGAGTACCTTGCCGTGCTCGGCCGTGATGATCGCGGCCAGGCGGTCCGTCTCGCGTTCCACCAGGTCCCGGAACCGGAACAGGATGCGGGCGCGGATGTGCGGAGGGGTGACGGACCACGTTTCGAATGCCTCGGCAGCAGCCCGGACGGCGGTGTCCACGTCCGCGGCCGTTCCCAGTGCGACGAGGCCGGTCACCTGGCCGGTGGCGGGGTCGTACACCTCGCTGCGGCGCTCGGCGCCGCAGTCGTCGAGGCGGCCGTCGATGTAGTGGTCGATGTGTGCGGGGACGTTTGTTGTAGTGGTCATGGCGGCTCCTCAGGCGGCTCTACCGTCTTGATCGGGTTGGTCGAGCCATTCGTAGGGTTGGGTCGCCCAGGGGTGCTGGGTGTGGCTATCAGGCGGCTGCCGTCTCGTGGCTTGCCTCGCTTCGCCGCCCGGCACC
>NZ_PENI01000058.1 GCF_003688995.1 Streptomyces shenzhenensis
GGAGTCGCTGAACCTGCGCCAGCGCCGTCTGGAGATCGTCTCGTGCCCGTCGTGCGGGCGCGCCCAGGTCGATGTGTACAAGCTGGCGGACGAGGTCACGGCCGGCCTGGAGGGCATGGAAGTGCCGTTGCGCGTCGCCGTCATGGGTTGTGTGGTCAATGGTCCCGGTGAGGCCCGGGAGGCCGATCTCGGTGTCGCCTCGGGCAACGGCAAGGGGCAGATCTTCGTGAAGGGCGAGGTCATCAAGACCGTTCCCGAGTCGAAGATCGTCGAGACGCTCATCGAGGAGGCCATGAAGCTCGCCGAGCAGATGGAGGCGGACGGCGTGGCGTCCGGCGAGCCGTCGGTGTCGGTCGCCGGCTGAGCCGCCCCCGAGCGGCAGGCCGTCATCCCGCCGCGGCGCCGCCCGCCGCGGCGCCCGGCGCTCGCGCCACGGCGCCCCGACCCGTACGGCCTGCCGCTCTCCGGGCCCGCACATCTCCCGTCGCTCCACCCACCCGGGCTGCGGCGCGTTCTCGTCCGACGACTTCATCGAGAACAAGGCGAACCCGGCCTGACCGACGGCGATTTCACCGCCCACCCCGGCAACAAGCGGGCGCTGCCGTCGAGTTGTGCCCCAGACCCGGGGCGGACCGGCCCGCTCGCCCACCGGACCCCAACCCGTGCTCACGAGTGACCGCGGCGGCACATGGCGTGAGCCGCACGCCTGAGATCCAGGTCCGCCACGGCCGTCCCGGGAGCCATGGCCCGCCGACCGCCCCCCGCGCACCGTCCCCGTGGGGCGGCGCGGCACAAATTCGGCGGGTACAGTGCGGAGATCAGCAGAACCCCCAGGGTGAGGCCCGCACGTGTTGACCCAGACCACCTCTCGGGTGCTCGAACCGAGCGACCTGGACGCCGCGCTCGCCGTCCTCGACCGCGAGCCCGTCGCGAACGCGTTTGTGACCTCCCGGGTGCAGATCGCGGGCCTCGACCCGTGGCGGCTCGGCGGGGAGATGTGGGGCTGGTACGAGGGCGGCATGCTCACCTCCCTGTGCTACGCGGGCGCCAACCTGGTGCCGATCTGCGCCACCCCGCGGGCCGTGCGCGCCTTCGCCGACCGGGCCCGCCGGGCCGGCCGCCGCTGCTCCTCCATCGTCGGCCCCGCCGAACCCACCGCCCAGCTGTGGCGCCTCCTCGAACCGCACTGGGGCCCGGCCCGCGAGGTCCGCACCCACCAGCCGCTCATGGTCACCGACCGCATGCCCGCCGACATAGCCCCGGATCCCTACGTCCGCCGCATCCGCAAGGACGAGATGGAGACGATCATGCCGGCCTGCGTGGCCATGTTCACCGAGGAAGTCGGCATCTCCCCGCTGGCCGGCGACGGCGGACTGCTCTACCAGGCCCGGGTCGCCGAACTCGTCGGCTCCGGCCGCTCGTTCGCCCGGCTCGACGAGAACGGCCGGGTCGCGTTCAAGGCGGAGATCGGCGCGGCGACCGACCGGGCCTGCCAGATCCAGGGCGTGTGGGTGGCCCCCGAGTACCGGGGGCGGGGCCTCGCGGCCCCCGGCATGGCGGCGGTGCTGCGCTACGCACTGGCGGACGTGGCTCCCGTGGCGAGCCTGTACGTCAACGACTTCAACACCCCGGCCAGGCGCACCTACCTGCGGGTGGGCTTCCGGGAGGTCGGCGCGTTCATGAGCGTCCTGTTCTGAGAGGCGTCCTTCTCCGACGGAGCCGACGGAGCCGACGAAGCCGACGGAGCCGGATGATCCGGCGGGAGCGGGACGGCGTCCCGGCCGTGCGAGGGCCGCACTCCCGGCCACAAGCGACACCTCGGCCCCACGGGCATCCGAAACCCCCCTGTAGGCTCCGGGCCATGGACCTCGTGATCGGCCCCTTGGACCTCTCCGCCCACGTCGACGAGGCCCTGGCCGTCCAGGCCGTCGCCTTCGGGCTGGGCGCCGACGAGGTCGCCGTGCGCCGCCACATCGTCCTGCGGCACATGACCTACCCGGGTGCACGCGCCTTCGGCGCGACCGTCGCGGGCCTGCTCGTCGGCTTCGTGTACGGCATGCCCAACGACCGCACGCACTGGTGGTCCACCGTCGTGGAGCCGTATCTGCGGGCGCAGGGCCACGACCAGTGGCTCGACGACTCCTTCGTGATCACCGAGTTGCATGTGCACCCGCGGCACCAGAACCGGGGCATCGGCCGCGCCCTGATCACCACCATCACCGACGGGGCCGCCGAGCCCCGGTCGATCCTCTCCGCGATCGACACCGACAGCCCGGCCCGTGGCCTGTACCACTCGCTCGGCTACCAGGACCTGGCCCGCCAGGTCCTGTTCCCCAGCGCCCCCAGGCCGTACGCGGTCATGGGGGCTCCGCTGCCGCTGCGCCGCCGCGGGCCGGGAATGGATTTCCGGCCATGGCGACCGCCCGGCTAACCTCCTAGCCATCACCCTTACCCGGCAGGAGTACGAGAACGATGGCGAACGCACCGGTCCAGCGCATGTCCCAGTTGATGGCCAAGACGCTGCGCGACGACCCGGCGGACGCCGAGGTCCTCAGCCACAAGCTGCTCGTCCGGGCCGGCTATGTGCGCCGCACCGCCGCCGGCCTGTGGTCCTGGCTGCCGCTCGGCAAGCGGGTCCTCGCCAACGTGGAGCGCATCGTCCGCGAGGAGATGGACGCCATCGGCGCCCAGGAGGTGCTGCTGCCCGCGCTGCTGCCGCGCGAGCCGTACGAGGCGACCGGCCGCTGGGACGAGTACGGCCCCGAGCTGTTCCGCCTCCAGGACCGCAAGGGCGGCGACTATCTGCTCGGCCCGACCCACGAGGAGATCTTCACCCTGCTGGTGAAGGACCAGGCGTCCTCCTACAAGGACCTGCCGGTCATCCTCTACCAGATCCAGAACAAGTACCGTGACGAGGCCCGGCCCCGCGCGGGCATCCTGCGCGGCCGTGAGTTCCTGATGAAGGACTCGTACTCCTTCGACCTGGACGACGCGGGCCTCGCGCAGTCCTACGCCCTGCACCGGCAGGCCTACCAGCGGATCTTCGAGCGCCTCGGCCTCGACTACCGGATCTGCGCCGCGACCGCGGGTGCCATGGGCGGCTCCAAGTCCGAGGAGTTCCTGGCCCCGGCCGGGGCCGGCGAGGACACCTTCGCGGACTGCCCGAACGGTGACTTCGCGGCAAACACCGAGGCGATCAGCTACGAACTCAAGCCGGTGGACGGCTCGTTGGTGCCCGCGGCCGAGGAGATCCCCACCCCGGACACCCCGACCATCGAGACCCTGGCCGCCTCCCTCGGCGTCCCGGCCTCCGCCACCCTGAAGAACCTCCTCGTCAAGGTCGACGGCGAGATCGTCGCCGTCGGCGTCCCGGGCGACCGCGAGGTCGACATGGACAAGGTCGAGGCGCACTTCGCCCCGGCCACGGTCGAGTTGGTCACCGCCGAGGACTTCACGGGCCGCCCCGACCTGGTGCGCGGCTACGTCGGGCCGCAGGGCCTGGCGAAGGTCACCTACATCGCCGACCCGCGGGTGGCACCGGGCACGGCGTGGATCACGGGCGCCAACAAGGAGCACGTGCACGCCAGGAACGTGGTCGCGGGACGTGACTTCGAGGTGGACGAGTACGTAGACGTCGTGGTGGTGCAGGAGGGCGACCCGTGCCCCAACTGCGGCACCGGCCTCAAGCTGGACCGCGCCATCGAGATCGGCCACATCTTCCAGCTGGGCCGCAAGTACGCCGACGCCCTCAAGCTCGACGTCCTCGGCCAGAACGGCAAGCCGGTCCGCGTGACCATGGGGTCCTACGGCATCGGCGTCTCCCGCGCGGTCGCCGCCCTCGCCGAGCAGACCGCCGACGAGCAGGGCCTGTGCTGGCCCGCGGAGGTCGCCCCGGCCGATGTGCACGTGGTGGCCGCGGGCAAGGCCCTGCAGACCGAGGTGGCGCTCGACGTCTCCGGGAAGCTGTCCGCCGCGGGCCTCCGCGTCCTGGTCGACGACCGGGCCGGGGTCTCCCCGGGCGTGAAGTTCACGGACTCCGAGCTGATCGGCGTACCCAGCATCCTGGTGGCGGGCCGCCGCGTGGGCGAGGGCGTCCTGGAACTGAAGGACCGCAGGACCGGCCACCGCGAGGAACTGACCATCGACGAGGCGATCACCCGCCTGACGTCCCGCTGAGCACCCGCCCGGCATCTCGCCGGCCCCGCCGGGCAGACAGCACGCGGCGGGTCGCCCGCCTCCGCCGGTGGTCCGTGGCCGGTCCTCATGACCGCCACGGGCCACCGGCGGCTTGCGCGGACCGTCCACTGCCCGGCTAGCCACCGGCCCTACAACCAGGCCGCGAACTCCAGGAGCAGTTCGGCGTCTTTGGCCCGGCCCACCCGGCGGGCCCGCAGGCCGGATTCCACCGCGCGGAACAGGGCCCAGCCCCGCAGCCGGTCCTGGTCGACGTCCAGCGCCTCGGCGAGCCGCTTCACCCGGCGGCGGGTGGTCGCCGAGCCCGACGGGGAGGCGATCAGGTCCTCCACCCGGTCCCGGACCAGCCGGGCCAGGTCGAAGGCGCACTCGCCGACCACCGGGTCCGGTCCCACCGCGAGCCACGGCATCCGCTCCCCGGCGAGCACCTTGCTCTGCCGGAACGTGCCGTGCAGCAGCCGCTGCTCGGGCGGCGCCGCGAGCAGCTCGTCGCGGGCCGTGAGCGCCGCGTCGACCAGCGGCATCACCTCGGCGTCCGCCCCGGCCCGCAGCGCCGCCGCCTGCCGCCCGGTCCGCTCGGCCACCGTCTCGAAGGGGTGCGCGGCGGCACCGCCGGGCGGCTCGACCCACAGCCGCCGCAGCGTTCCCGCCGCCTCGAGCAACGCCCGCGCCTCCGGCAGCGAGCGCACCGACACATCCGGGTGCAGCCGCTCCAGCAGCAGCTCGCCCTCGGCCACGAAGGGCTCCAGCAACTGGACGGCACCCAGCCCGCCCCAGTGCGCGAGGGCCGCCCGCTCGCTCTCCGGCCGGGCCCGGCGCGGCGCCAGCTTCAGCACGGCCGGGTACCCGTCGGCGCGCCGCACCAGTACGACCAGGCTGCTGCGCCCGCCCGGCACCTGCACCCGCTCCACGGTCAACTCGCGCAGCGCGACGGCCTGTCGGGCCGCCTCGGGCAGCTTCTCCAGCCAGTCGTCACCGTCCGGTGCCGTCTCACCGAGCGCGCGCACCAGGCGGCGCGGCGGTTCGAAAGCCATGCGCGAGTCGTTCCCTTCCTGCTGTACGGCGGTAGCGCCGCCCGTCGGTCCGCCCGCCCGCGCGGTCAGCCGCCCGGACGGGGCTACGGCGTCCGCGCCGTCGGAGCCGGGCCGGTCCCGGCCGTCTCGCCGGCCCGTTCGGCGAGACCAGGGAAGGTTACGCTCTCCCCGCGCCAGCGCACCGCGCGCACCGCTGCTTCCCGCAGCGCCGCCGCGGCCGAGCCGCGCTGCGTGCCCGCGACCGCCCGCACCAGGTCGGAGTAGACACCGGCGACCCGCTCCTCCAGCTCGGCGGCGAGCCGCGCCGCGGCAGTCGAGTCCGGCACCGGGAACGGCAGCGCGTAGGCGGCGCTCGCCGCGACCGGTTCACCGCCCCGGTCGCGCACCTCGCGCGCCAGCGCGTCCCGCTGTGCCCGGTGCGCGTCCCACGCCGCCCGTGCCTCGGCCCGCCGCCCCGCGGTGATCCGCCCGCCGACCACCCCGTACCCGTACACGGCCGCGTGCTCGGCGGCCAGCGCCGCCTGCAGTGCCGTGAGCCCGCCGTCCTTCGTTCCGCTCACTCGGCGTCCTCCTTCCGCGCTGCCCGGCGAGCCGGGCGCTCCCGCTCGGTCGTTCCGCTCACTTGCCGTCGTCCGACAGCAGATACGCATGGGCCGCCCCGGCCGCCGCCACCGACGCCAGCAGCCGCGCCAGCTCGCCCGGGACGTCCAGCAGCGCCTTGGCCCGCCGGTCGGCGAGGTCGCGTTCGGCGAGGGAGAGCCCCCGTAGTGCCTCCGTGGCGTTCGCCGGAGCGGCACTGGCGGACGGAGCGGCGGACGCGGCGGCCGTCGGGGTGGCCGACGGCGACGGGGCAGCCGCCCCCTCCTCGAACGCCGCCGCGTGCGCCACGACCTCGGCCCGCAGCGGCCGCAACCGCCCGGCCAGCGCCGGATGCGCGGCGAGCACGGCGTCGTACCGCGCCGCCAGCTCCCGGCTGTCCCGGACGGCACGCGCGCGTGCCCGTTCGGCGACCGAAGGACCGCTGCCGGCGGTGCCGGAATCCCCGTCCCCGCCGGAGCAGCCCGCGAGGAGCACCGCTCCGGCGGCCGAGGCGAGCAGGGTTCTTCTCCGCGGCCCCGGCAGGGCGCGCGACGACGGGGAGAGGGGCACGGCAGACGTCCTCGGGGAACTCGTACGACGAGAAGGGGGCACGCTCGTGATCACCGTACCCGCGTGCCTTCCCGGTGCCGGCCATCGGCACCGCTCGTGCGCAGGTGGACGGCAACACCCCCCGCAACCGGATACCCTTTGACCAGACACGCGACCCATCCCACAACAGCACACGCGGCCGAGGAGTCACCCGGATGAGCACCACCCAGAGCGAGAGGCTGCGAGAACTGCTGGAACCGCTCGTCACGTCCCAGGGCCTCGATCTCGAGGAGATCGCCGTGGACTCCGTCGGACGCAAGCGGGTGCTGCGTGTCGTCGTCGACTCCGACACCGGTGCGGACCTGGACCGGATCGCCGATGTGAGCCGCGCGCTCTCGGCGAAGCTCGACGAGACGGACGCGATGGGCGCGGGCGCGTACGACCTGGAGGTGGGTACCCCGGGAGCGGAGCGTGCCCTGACCGAACACCGCCACTACGCGCGCGCCACGGACCGGCTGGTGAAGTTCCAGCTGCACGAGGGCGGTGAGCTGGTGGCCCGGATCCTCGCGGTGGACGAGGCGGGCCTCGATCTCGAAGTGCCCGGGGTCAAGGGCCGCAGGCCCACCGCGCGCAGACTGGCCTTCCCCGACATCGCCAAGGCACGCGTGCAGGTCGAGTTCAGCCGCAAGGACAGCGAGAAGTCTCCCCAGGACGACGACTCCGCCCAGAACGACGAGTCCCCCCAGAACGACAAGAAGGAAGAGGAGGCGTAGCCGTGGACATCGACATGAGCGCCCTGCGGGGCTTGGTACGGGAGAAGGAGATCTCCTTCGACCTGCTGGTCGAGGCGATCGAGTCGGCCCTCCTCATCGCCTACCACCGCACCGAGGGAAGCCGGCGGCACGCGCGCGTGGAGCTCAACCGGGAGACCGGGCACGTCACCGTGTGGGCGAAGGAGGATCCGGCGGACCTCGAAGAGGGCCAGGAGCCCCGCGAGTTCGACGACACCCCGTCGGGCTTCGGCCGGATCGCCGCCACCACCGCCAAGCAGGTCATCCTGCAACGGCTGCGGGACGCCGAGGACGACGCGACGCTCGGTGAGTACGCCGGCCGCGAGGGCGACATCGTCACCGGCGTGGTGCAGCAGGGCCGCGACCCGAAGAACGTGCTCGTCGACATCGGCAAGCTGGAGGCCATCCTGCCGGTGCAGGAGCAGGTGCCGGGCGAGACGTATGCGCACGGCACGCGGCTGCGCTCGTATGTCGTCCGGGTGGCGAAGGGCGTGCGGGGACCGTCGGTCACCCTCTCGCGCACGCACCCCAACCTGGTGAAGAAGCTCTTCGCGCTGGAGGTGCCGGAGATCGCCGACGGCTCCGTGGAGATCGCCGCGATCGCCCGTGAGGCCGGTCACCGCACCAAGATCGCTGTCCGTTCCACCCGTCCGGGCCTGAACGCCAAGGGCGCCTGCATCGGCCCCATGGGCGGCCGGGTGCGCAATGTGATGGGCGAGCTGAACGGCGAGAAGATCGACATCGTGGACTGGTCGGACGACCCGGCGGAGATGGTGGCGAACGCCCTGTCGCCCGCGCGGGTCTCCAAGGTGGAGGTCGTGGACATGATGTCCCGGTCCGCCCGGGTGACCGTGCCCGACTACCAGCTGTCACTGGCGATCGGCAAAGAGGGACAGAACGCCCGGCTCGCGGCCCGGCTCACGGGCTGGCGCATCGACATCCGGCCGGACACCGAGCAGCCGTCCGACTGAAGTCACCCGGACGGAGGGAATAGATCCAAGCCGCAGGTGGCTTGGAACACGACAACAACCGTTCGATCTTTGCCCCGTAGGGGTGAGGTCGGTGCGGGGAGGTAGACTTAGCAGTGTCTGGCCGGACGCCAGCCCGCGCATGCCCTGAGCGCACCTGTGTGGGGTGCAGGCAGCGAGCGGCCAAGATCGAACTGTTGCGCATCGTGGCGGTCGAGGACGCCTGTGTCCCCGACCCTCGCGGTACGCTGCCCGGCCGGGGTGCATATGTACACCCCGTCCCGGTCTGTCTCGATCAGGCGGTACGCCGCCGGGCATTTCCGCGGGCGCTCCGCGTCCCGGGACCGCTCGACGTAATGGCGTTGCGCCGGTACGTCGAGCAGACACACAGTTGCTGAGGCAACACGGCAAGGAAAGACGTGCCGTACGGAACCCCGTGCGGCCCGGTACCTCGCGAGTCGAAAGCAGGTCGAGATTGCGATGAGCACTCGATGAGTACGCGATGAGTACGCCCATGAACTAGCGACGGTCCGGACGCAACCCGGACCTCAAAGGAGCGAAGTGGCTAAGGTCCGGGTCTACGAACTCGCCAAGGAGTTCGGTGTCGAGAGCAAGGTCGTCATGGCCAAGCTCCAGGAACTCGGTGAATTCGTCCGTTCGGCGTCCTCGACGATCGAGGCGCCCGTAGTACGTAAGCTGACCGACGCCTTCCAGGGCGGTGGCAACGGCAGGTCTGCCGCCAAGCCCCCGCGCAAGGCCACCCCCAAGCCCGCCGCGCCCGCCCCGGCGCAGGCGGCACGTCCGGCTGCGCCGAAGCCGGCTGCCCCCAGGCCCCCCGTGGCCCAGCAGCCCGCGGCCACGCCGGCTCCCGCGCCGGCTCAGTCGGCGGCCCCCGCGTCGGCCCCCGGCCCGCGCCCGGGCCCGAAGCCCGCGCCTCGTCCGGCCCCCGCGGCGCCCACCACGCCGGAGTTCACCGCTCCGCCGTCGGCCCCGGCTCCGTCCCCGGCCGCCCAGGGCCCGCGTCCCGGCGCCCGCCCCGGCGGGCCCAAGCCCGGCGGCCGTCCCGGCGCGTCCGGCCAGGGTCAGGCCCGTCCGGGTCAGGGTGCACCGCGCCCCGGTGGCCAGGGCCAGCGTCCGGGCTCTCGTCCGGCCGGTCCCCGACCGGGCAACAACCCCTTCACGTCCGGTGGCTCCACCGGCATGGCGCGCCCGCAGGCGCCCCGTCCGCAGGGCGGGCGTCCGGGTCCCGGCGGTCCCGGCGGCGGTCCCCGTCCGCAGGCGCCCGGCCAGGGCGGCGGTCCGCGTCCGCAGGCTCCCGGTGGCCACTCCGGCTCCTCCGGTCGGCCCAGCCCGGCCGGCATGCCCCGTCCGCAGGGCGGTCCGCGTCCCGGCGGCGGTCCCGGCGGTCCGCGTCCGAACCCCGGCATGATGCCGCAGCGTCCCGCTGCCGGTCCGCGTCCGGGCCCCGGCGGCGGTCGCGGCCCGGCCGGTGCCGGCCGTCCCGGCGGCGGTGGCGGCGGTCGTCCGGGCGGTGGCGGCGGCTTCGCCGGCCGTCCCGGCGGCGGCGGTGGCGGCGGTCGTCCCGGTGGTGGCGGCGGCTTCGCCGGCCGTCCCGGTGGTGGCGGCGGTGGTGGCGGCGGCTTCGGCGGCGGTGGCGGCGGTGGCCGTCCCGGCTTCGGCGGTCGTCCCGGCGGTCCCGGTGGCCGTGGTGGCACGCAGGGCGCCTTCGGCCGTCCCGGCGGTCCCGCGCGTCGTGGCCGCAAGTCGAAGCGGCAGCGGCGCCAGGAGTACGAGGCCATGCAGGCGCCGAGCGTCGGCGGCGTGATGCTGCCGCGCGGCAACGGCGAGAGCATCCGTCTCTCCCGCGGCGCGTCGCTCACCGACTTCGCGGAGAAGATCAACGCCAACCCGGCGTCGCTCGTCGCGGTCATGATGAACCTGGGCGAGATGGTCACCGCGACGCAGTCCGTCTCCGACGAGACCCTGCTGCTCCTCGCCGGCGAGATGAACTACACGGTTCAGATCGTCAGCCCGGAGGAGGAGGACCGCGAGCTCCTGGAGTCCTTCGACATCGAGTTCGGCGAGGACGAGGGTTCCGAGGAGGACCTGGTGGTCCGCCCGCCGGTCGTCACCGTCATGGGTCACGTCGACCACGGAAAGACCCGGCTCCTCGACGCCATCCGCAAGACGAACGTCATCGCGGGCGAGGCCGGCGGCATCACCCAGCACATCGGTGCCTACCAGGTCGCGACCGAGGTCAACGGCGAAGAGCGGGCGATCACCTTCATCGACACCCCGGGTCACGAGGCGTTCACCGCCATGCGTGCCCGCGGTGCGAAGTCGACGGACATCGCGATCCTCGTGGTCGCGGCCAACGACGGTGTGATGCCGCAGACGGTCGAGGCCCTGAACCACGCCAAGGCGGCCGACGTGCCGATCGTGGTCGCGGTCAACAAGATCGACGTCGAGGGCGCGGACCCGACCAAGGTGCGCGGTCAGCTGACCGAGTACGGCCTGGTGGCCGAGGAGTACGGCGGCGAGACGATGTTCGTCGACATCTCCGCCAAGCAGGGCCTGCACATCGACAGCCTGCTGGAGGCGGTCGTCCTGACCGCCGACGCCGCCCTGGACCTGCGGGCCAACCCGAACCAGGACGCGCAGGGCATCTCGATCGAGTCCCGGCTCGACCGCGGCCGCGGTGCCGTGTCGACGGTCCTCGTCCAGCGAGGCACGCTCCGCGTGGGCGACACGATGGTCGTCGGCGACGCCTACGGCCGTGTCCGGGCCATGCTCGACGACAACGGCAACAACGTCGCCGAGGCCGGCCCGTCCACGCCGGTCCAGGTCCTGGGTCTGACCAACGTCCCGGGCGCCGGTGACAACTTCCTCGTGGTCGACGAGGACCGTACGGCCCGCCAGATCGCGGAGAAGCGCGCCGCACGCGAGCGCAACGCTGCCTTCGCGAAGCGCACGCGCCGCGTGTCCCTGGAGGACCTGGACAAGGTGCTGAAGGCCGGCGAGGTCCAGCAGCTGAACCTGATCATCAAGGGCGATGCGTCCGGATCGGTCGAGGCTCTGGAATCCTCCCTGCTCCAGCTGGACGTCGGCGAAGAGGTCGACATCCGCGTCCTGCACCGCGGCGTCGGTGCGGTCACGGAGTCCGACATCGACCTGGCGATGGGCTCCGACGCCATCGTGATCGGCTTCAACGTGCGCGCCGCCGGGCGTGCGCAGCAGATGGCCGAGCGCGAGGGCGTGGACGTCCGGTACTACTCGGTCATCTACCAGGCGATCGAGGAGATCGAGGCGGCCCTCAAGGGCATGCTCAAGCCGGAGTACGAGGAGGTCGAGCTCGGTACGGCGGAGATCCGCGAGGTCTTCAAGTCGTCCAAGCTGGGCAACATCGCCGGTGTGCTCATCCGCTCGGGCGAGGTCAAGCGCAACACCAAGGCGCGCCTGCTGCGTGACGGCAAGGTCGTCGCGGAGAACCTCACCATCGAGGGGCTGCGTCGCTTCAAGGACGACGTCACCGAGATCCGCGAAGGGTTCGAGGGCGGTATCAACCTCGGCAACTTCAACGACATCAAGATCGACGACGTCATCGCGACGTACGAGATGCGCGAGAAGCCGAGGGTGTAACAGCCAACGGCCACAAAAGCTGGCCGGCGGGACATGAGCCCCGCCGGCCGGCACCCCTTTCTCCCCAGGCTGAGCACCCGCGCCACGGGACTCGGCCCCGACTTCCAGCCGCGCCCCACCCACCCGACCGGGTAGGCGGGCGCCGGCTAGGGCCGGGGGCGCTGGGCCGGTCCACGGCCTTGCCCACCCGGCCGGACTCGGTCGGCGGGGAACCGGGGTCCGGGGCGGAGCCCCGTGGCGTGCGGGCTCGGCCGACAGTCATGCGCGGGGGTCTGGGGGCGCAGCCCCCAGGCAGAACAGCAGCCAACCGGTGCCAAGGAAACCCCGTCGAGCCACCGGCAGGTACGCGGTACCGTTCTTGATGTCCCTGCCGATCCCAAGGGCAGGGCCATCGATCCCGTACCGGCGGGTCATCCGGAAACACACATGTACGTGGGGACGCTGTCCTTCGACCTCCTCCTCGGCGACGTACGGTCGCTGAAGGAGAAGCGCTCCGTCGTCCGCCCGATCGTCGCCGAACTCCAGCGGAAGTACGCGGTGAGCGCGGCCGAGGTGGATCATCTGGACCTCCATCGCCGGGCCCTGATCGGCCTCGCGATGGTCTCCGGCGACGCGGGGCATCTGAGCGACGTACTCGACCGGTGCGAACGGCTGGTCGCCGGCCGCCCCGAGGTGGAGCTGCTGTCGGTACGGCGGCGCTTCCACGGCGACGACGACTGACCACAGAACGCAGAAGAAGAAAGAACGGGAGACGGACCAGTGGCCGACAACGCGCGGGCGAAAAGGCTGGCGGACCTCATCCGAGAGGTGGTGGCCCAGAAGCTGCAGCGCGGGATCAAGGACCCGCGGCTCGGCTCGCACGTCACCATCACGGACACCCGGGTGACCGGGGACCTGCGGGAGGCGACCGTCTTCTACACGGTGTACGGCGACGACGAGGAGCGGCAGGCCGCCGCGGCAGGGCTGGAGAGCGCCAAGGGCATCCTGCGCTCCGAGGTCGGCCGCGCCGCCGGCGTGAAGTTCACGCCGACGCTCACCTTCGTCGCGGACGCCCTGCCGGACACCGCCCGGAACATCGAGGACCTCCTCGACCGGGCGCGCGCCTCCGACGCGAAGGTGCGCGAGGCGTCCGCGGGCGCTGCGTACGCCGGTGAGGCGGACCCGTACCGCAAGCCCGAGGCGGACGACGAGACGGACGTCGCCGGCGAATGACCAGCAAGCACACCACGCCCGACGGCCTCGTCATCGTCGACAAGCCGTCGGGCTTCACTTCGCACGACGTCGTCGCCAAGATGCGCGGGATCGCGCGGACGCGCCGCGTCGGGCACGCGGGCACCCTGGACCCGATGGCGACCGGCGTGCTCGTCCTCGGCGTGGAGAGGGCGACAAAGCTCCTCGGGCATCTCGCCCTGACGGAGAAGGAGTACCTGGGCACCGTCCGGCTCGGCCAGACCACGCTCACCGACGACGCCGAGGGCGAGATCACCGCCGCCACCGACGCGAGCAAGGTCACCCGCGACGCCATCGACGCCGGCATCGCCAAGCTGACCGGCGCCATCATGCAGGTGCCGTCCAAGGTCAGCGCCATCAAGATCGACGGAGTGCGCTCCTACAAGCGGGCCCGCGAGGGCGAGGACTTCGAGATCCCCGCCCGGCCCGTCACCATCTCCTCCTTCACGGTGTACGACGTCCGGGACGCCGTCGCCGAGGACGGCACCCCGGTGCTCGACCTGGTGGTCTCGGTCGTCTGCTCCTCCGGCACCTACATCCGCGCCCTCGCCCGCGACCTGGGCGCCGACCTGGGCGTGGGCGGTCACCTCACCGCGCTGCGCCGCACCCGCGTCGGGCCGTACCGGCTGGACGCGGCGCGGACCCTGGACCAGCTCCAGCAGGAGCTGACCGTGATGCCGATCGCGGAGGCCGCCGCGGCCGCCTTCCCGCGCTGGGACGTGGACGCCAAGCGGGCCCGGCTGCTCCTCAACGGCGTACGGCTGGAGATGCCCGACACGTACACCGGCTCCGGTCCCGTCGCGGTGTTCGACCCCGAGGGCCGCTTCCTCGCGCTCGTCGAGGAACAGAAGGGCAAGGCGAAGAGCCTGGCCGTCTTCGGCTGACGGCTTCGTCCGGCCCGTGGAGCGGCGGAGCACGGGGTGCCACTGCCGCCGCTCCACGGTCCCCCTCGATTCCCCCACCCCTAGGGTTATCCAGTCGCCGCCGCCGATTCACCCGGCCGGGCAGGCGCTCGGAGTGAACCGGGGGAGTGGAAGGGGGCGCTTTCGGTACGCGCTCTGTCCCGCTGATCACTCCACGCCTACCGTCGAAGACAGGGCGCGTGGGCAGGGGCGGGAGGTTCGACCATGGCGGTACGGGGCCCGCGGACCGGGGGCAGCGGCCGGGCGGCGGACGGTGCGGGCCGGACCCGCGAGGGGGCCCGGCACAAGCGGGACGGCACGGAGGGGACGGACGACGCGGACGGCAGGGCGCCCGCGCAGTGGGCCGCAGGCCGCCCGGACGCGTCCCTGGTGCAGATCCGCGATCTGGCCGGCCGGCCACGCGGCACCGGTTTCCCGGCCGACCACCACGGCACGGTCGTCACCAGCCACGAAGCCGTCGACGGACTCGCCCGGCTGGTCCTGCACGCGGGCGAGCGCACCTGCGTCGTCACCGCCGCCGCCGTCACCCCGCTGCCCCACCTGGACCTGGCCCTCGTCCGCGCCGAGGGGCTCGGCGCGGACCCGCTCCCGGTCACCACGCGGGAGCGGATCCAGACCGGCAGCTATGTGCGGATCGCCGCCGGCGGCTGGCGCGAGGCGCGGGTGCTCGGCGCGGCCGAGGCGACCTACACGGCCACGGACCGCTTCCATCTCCTCGACGGCGCGCTGGAGTTGGCGATCGGCACGGCGGGGCGGGACGCGCTGCGGCTGGGCGGCGGGGCCGCCGGGGGACCCGTGCTCGACGCGCGGACCGGCGCCGTCGTCGCCGTCCTCGGCACCGCGCTGCGGTCCGACCACCGCGACGCCGGCTTCGCGGTGCCGCTGCGCCGAACCGCCCCCGGCTCCGCCCGGCCGGGGCGCACACCCGGCGCGGACCCGGACCCGCTCGCCGACCTGCTCGCCCGCAACGCGGCGACCGTGCCCGCCTACGGCGCCGACCTCAACCTGGCGGGCGTCCTGGAGATCACCGCCACCTCGCTCGGACAGGACGGCCCGCCCGGTGCGCTCGCCGGCTATGCCGACGCGGTCGGCAGCACCGGGCCAGGACCGGTCGAACCCGTCCAACGAGACGGCGTCACACGGGAGTTGACGGCCTTCACCGAAGGGGACAGGGCCGTGCTCGGGCTCGTCCGCGCCCCGGGCAGCGGCCGTACGACGGAACTCGCGGCCCTCGCCGCCCGGCGCGACAGAGGCCCCGCACCGGCGCCCACACTGTGGCTGCGCGGTGCCGACCTCTCGGCCGCCGACGGCTCGGTGGCCGACGCGGTGCGCCGCGCCCTGGACCGGGCGGCCCGCATCGTCGCGGCCACCCGGTCCCTCCGCCCCGGCGACCTCGGCGACCTCACCCCCGAGCGCCTGGCCCGGCTCGCCGAGCGGGCCGGCCGCCCCCTGCTGCTGCTTCTCGACGCCCCCGAGGAGATGCCGCCCGGCCTCGCCCACCGGCTCGCCGAGTGGACCGAGGGGACGGCGGCCTGGCTGCGCGCGACCGGCGCGCGGCTCGTCGTCGGCTGCCGGGAGGAGTACTGGGAGGACGCCGGAGCCGAGTTCCCGCGCGAGTCGCTGTACCCGCCGGCACCGGCCGACGGCGCCCCGCCACCCTGCGTACGGCTGGGCGACCTCACCCCCGCCGAGGCCCGCCGCGCCCGCTCTCGGTACGCCGTACCCGACGGCGCCCTCACCGACCGCGACGCCCGCCACCCCCTTACCCTGCGCCTGCTCGCAGAGGTCCGCGCCGCCCTGCCGGCCGCACCGGCCGCCCCGCCGCTCGACCGGCACCAGGTGTTCTCCGCCCACCTCGACCTGATGTGCCTGCGCGTCGCGCAGCGCCTGGCCGCCGGGAGCGACCTGCGCGGCACGGCCGTACGGCGGCTCGCGGCCCGGGTCTCCGGGCGGGTCCACGAGGCGGCCCGGCGCAGCCTGGGTCCCGGGCAGGGCGAACTGACCCGGGACGCCTTCGACGCGCTGTTCCCCTGGGGACCGGCCCCGGACCGCCCCGGCGGTGGCACCGGCTGGGCATCCGCCGTCCTCGCCGAGGGGCTCCTCGTGCCCGCGGGGGACGGCTACCGCTTCGCCCACGAGGAGTTCGCCGACTGGATCCAGGGCATGCACCTCGATCTGGACGAGGCCCTGCACGCCCTGGTCCACCGCCCGTGCACCCCCGCCCGCCCGCTGCCCCTCGCGCACCATCGCGTCGGCCCCGTCGTCCAGGCGCTGCTTCTCCTCGCCCGCCAGCAAGGGCCCGGTCAACTCGCCTCCCGTCTGGCCGAGTTGACCCGCGCGCTGGACACCGGGCAGGACCCCGGGTGCTGGTGGGCCGCCCGGCTGCTGGCCGGTGCCCTGGCGGGCGTCCCCGACGCGACGCCGTACACGCACGTACTGCGTCTGCTGGCCGACCGGATCGTGACCTCGCGGCGCACCGGCCGGCCCGTGCCCGCCGAGTTCGCCCCCGCCTTCTGGACCGCCCTGCCCCTGCCCGTGGCCGACCGCCTCGACCTGCTGCGGGAACTGGTCCTGGCGGACGAGCCGCACGCTCCCGGCCCCCGATACCTGGACGCCGTCGCGGGGCTCCTCACCGATACCGACACCGATACCGAGTTCCTCGCCGATACCGGTGCTGCCGGTGCCGTACAGGCCCTCGTGTCGCGCTGGTTCGACGACGAGCGGGCGATCCCCGGCATGCCCCGCGCCACCGTGGCCACGGCCGCCCAGGCACTGCTGCACACCCACCGGCACCCCGCCCTGGACGCCCTCGTCGAGGTGCTCGCCGACCGCGCCCACCGGCGCGCCGACGACCTGCTCGCCGCGCTCGCCGAGGACGAGCCCTCCGCCGTCTGCCGGGCGGTGCACCGCTGGGCACACGACGACCGCCCGGCGCGCCGGGCCGCGGCGGTGGCGCACGGACTGCGCGCCGCGCTCCACGCCGGTACCGACACCGACCGCGACCTGCTCCGCCAGGCCGCCCGCACCCTGCTCGACAGCCCCGCCGACACCGGCCTGCACGGCGGCGCGCTCGCCCTCCTCGTCCACGACCCGGACACCCGCGCCCGGCACCTTCCGCAGGCCCTGCGGCACTTCGCGTCCGGCGATCCGCGGCTCCCGCCGTCCGCGCTCGTCCCGGCCCTGGCCACACACCCGGACCAGGTCCTCGACGCCTTCGGCGACCGGCTGCGCACCGGACCGGACCCGCGTGAGGCGCTGCGCACCCTCGCCGACCTGACGCCGCCCGGCCTCGCCCGCCGGGCCGCCGCGCTCGTCCGCGAGGCGGCGGCACTGCGGCCGGAGACCGCGGCACACCTGGCCGAGCACGTCGACCGCCGCCTCGACCACGGCCCGGCCGCCCGGACCGTACTCCTGCCCCTGGTGACGGCCCTGCTCGACGACGGCCCCGAACCGGTCCGGGCGGCCCTCGCCACCGTCCTCGCCGCCCCCGGCGCCCCGGCCTCCCGCCCGCTGCGCCGCGAACTCCTGGACTTCCTGCTCGCCCGGGAGCGTGACCCCGGCGTCCTGGACGCCCTGCTGCACGCGGCGGCGCAGAGCGGCGTCACCGGGGTCCGTGACCTCGTCCACCGCACCGGACTGCTGCTCATCCGCACCCCGGACGGCGCGACCCGCTTCGACCGCGGTCTGGTCGATCTGGGCCGGCGGGTGCCGGGCTTCGCCGCGCTGATGGCCCGCTGGCTCACCGACACCCCGGAGGAGTGGGCCGCCGTGGTCGGCCCGAGCACGCGCCGGATGCTCGGCAATCTGGCGGGCGTGCGCGTCCCCGCGTAACACGGGTTCCGTACGATCGGTGGTCCGGGCGGTCGCCCCGGGTGCGCGGTGTCGCGTGCGCCCGGTCACAGCCTCCCTACCGATGCGGGCCGGGGGCACCCGGCATGGCACCCTTAGACCTGCGTAAGCGGTCAGGTAGAAAACGGACACGGGTTCGAGGAGCGGTCACAGTGCAGCGCTGGCGTGGCTTGGAGGACATCCCCCAGGACTGGGGGCGCAGCGTCGTCACCATCGGTTCCTACGACGGAGTCCACCGCGGCCACCAGCTGATCATCCGGCACGCCGTGGACCGCGCCCGCGAACTGGGCATCCCGTCCGTCGTGGTGACCTTCGACCCGCACCCCAGCGAGGTCGTCCGCCCGGGCAGCCACCCCCCGCTGCTCGCCCCGCACCACCGCCGGGCCGAGCTGATGGCGGAGCTGGGCGTGGACGCGGTCCTGATCCTGCCGTTCACCACCGAGTTCTCGAAGCTGTCGCCCGCCGAGTTCGTCGTGAAGGTGCTGGTCGACAAGTTGCACGCCAGGGCGGTCGTCGAGGGCCCGAACTTCCGCTTCGGCCACCGGGCGGCCGGCAACGTCGAGTTCCTCACCGAGCAGGGCGAGATCTACGACTTCGAGGTCGAGGTCGTCGACCTGTATGTGACCGGCGCCGCGGGCGACGGCGAGCCGTTCTCCTCGACGCTCACCCGGCGCCTGGTCGCCGAGGGCGACGTCGCGGGCGCCCGGGAGATCCTGGGCCGCCCGCACCGCGTCGAGGGCGTGGTCGTCCGCGGCGCCCAGCGCGGTCGTGAACTGGGCTTCCCGACCGCCAACGTCGAGACCCTCCCGCACACCGCGATCCCGGCCGACGGCGTGTACGCCGGTTATCTGCACGCCCAGGGCGAGGTCATGCCGGCCGCGATCTCCGTCGGCACCAACCCGCAGTTCGACGGCACCGAGCGCACGGTGGAGGCGTACGCCATCGACCGGGTGGGCCTCGACCTGTACGGGCTGCATGTCGCCGTGGACTTCCTGGCGTACGTGCGCGGGCAGGCGAAGTTCGACTCGCTGGAGGCCCTGCTGGAGCAGATGGCCGACGACGTGAAGCGCTGCCGGGCACTGATCGCGGCGGACGCCTGAGCGCTCCGCTGGACGGGCCGTGATACGCCGTCGGCCGGCTGCGGCGGCGTCGTGGCCGGCCGCGCAGTTCGGCGCGGGCCGGGGCGACGGCTTCGGGGCACGCCTGGGCTCGCATGCTCTCACGCTCGGTCTCGGCCATGGCGGCGAAGAAGCCGAAGAGGAACCGCCCAGGACCGCTGGGGTCGTGGCTGCCGGGCAGCGGGCCCGCCGGCATCTCCAGGACCAGGCCGTGGGCGGTGAGGTGGTCGGCCGGCGACGGCGCCCGAGCGGGATCGGCAGGGCGGGCAGGCGTGGCGCTCGGCGTCGTCGACGTCGCTTGCGGATGTGCTCTGAGGGTCCGTCACGCAGGGTGTCCCGAGTATCGGCTGCGCTGTTCTTACGGCTTGTGCGCGGTGGTGAGGAAGTCCAGGACGAGGGGGCTGGCGTGGGTGCGGCACTCCTCGAAGTAGGCGTGCCGGGCGTCGGGGACCAGGTGCAGTCGGGCGTCGGGGATGCGGTCGGCGAGCAGGGGCGCGTTGGCGGTGGGGGTGAGCAGGTCGTCGCTTCCGTGGACGACCAGGGTGGGGGCGCTGATGTCCGGCAGGAGGTCCCAGGCGTTGTGCTGGTTGCTGGCCGCGAGGTGCCGGCGCCGGGCGTGGGCAGGCATGCGAGGGTCGCCGAGGGTGTGGTGCGGGCCGGGATGGGAGGCGAGCCATCGAGGGGTGTACATCAGCTCCAGCAGGGCCTGTCGCGCGGCTTCGGGCTGAGGTCGCGTCAGGGCTCGGCGGACGTCGTTGCCGCGTTCGACGCTGTGCGGGCCGCCGAGTGAGGTGCAGCCGAGAACCAGGGCGCCTATCCGGTGGGGGTGGCGGGCCGCGATCTGCTGGGCCACTCGTCCGCCCATGGACGTGCCGTAGACGTCGGCCCGGTCGACGCCGAGTTCGTCGAGGACGGCGATGACGTCCTGGGCGAACAGTTCGGTGCTGTAGGGGGTGTCCGGCTTGTCGCTGTCGCCGGTGCCGCGGTAGTCGAGCGTGAGGGTGCTGCGAGCGGGATGGAAGTCGGCACGAACCGCATCCCACCAGTGGTGGCTGTTGGCCTGGCCCGCCAGCAGGACCAGCGGCGCCCCCTGGCCCCGGAGCTGGTAGGCGATGCGGGTTCCGTCCGGTGTCACGGCGTACGTCATCGGCTTCCTCGCTCCCGTGCCGTCGGACAGAGTACCCGCGTGGCCCCGGGCCTGAGCGGACGGCGAAGCCGGGGCGATCGTTGCGGTGTGCTTCGTCGCCACCGGCCGTACCGGGCGACCTCATGGCTGCCGGTGCACAGGGCGGCAGCTGCCCTCGGGCGGTCGGGCCCGGCCTGGCCCTCAGACACCTGCTGCCACCGCGGCGCCCAGTTCGGCAACCCCAAGGCGGGCGTGTTCGCCGTCTCGGTGCCAGTGCTGCGACCGCCCTCGCCGGGCGGGCGGTCGGAGACGGTGGTGAGCGCGATCCGTAGCGTCTTCACCCCGATGATCATCAGCACGATGCCGCCTGCGATCCGGAGCACCGCGTACGCGGTGGGGCTGGCCGGCAGAACGGCGGACAGCCCGGCCGCGGCGGTCGTGGACCACAGCAGGAAGCCGCTGGCATGTGCTGGTGGATCCGGGACAGCTGCGGCTTCTCGCGTTGATCGAGCGGCACGGCTCCCTGACGGCGGCACTGTGGAGGAGGCATCGGACAGGGCCGAGGTGGAACTGGCCGCACTGCTCGGCCACCTCTCGCTCCGTCTGCGGATCGGGACGTTCCAGGCGGCTGCCCTGCACCTGCTGCCACCGGCCCTGACGACTCTGCGACACCGCCATCCGGACGCCGACGTCTCCGTCATCGACGTGGTGTCCGGACGCGGAGCGGACGAGATCAGCGCGGGGCGCCTGGACGTGGCCATCGTCGCGTCCTGGGGCACGCCGCTCGCGCCGCCCCCGCACGTACGGGCCCACTCGCTCCTGTTGGACCCGATGGTCGTGGTCCTCCCCGATGACCATCCACTGGCCACCGGGCAGCCCGCGGACACCGAACTTCACCTGGGGCTCGCGGACATGCTCATCGACCTCCTACGTGATGTCGCCCGCGACATCACCGCTCCACCAGCTTCCTCAGCCGCTGAAGCTTGTTCACCTCTGCGCGCAAGCTCTCCAGCCCGGGCTCCCTCCAGTTCGGCGAAGAACGACTGGCCGCGCAAGGCCTACTGCTGGGGCGGCCCCTGCGGGGGCTGGGCCGGTGGCTGGCCCTGCTGCGGATATCCGGGCTGCGGGTACGGCTGCTGCGGATAGGGCGGCTGGGCCGTGGGCTGCGGATAGGGCTGGGCCTGCTGCGGGTACGGCTGCTGCCCCGGGATCTGCGGGTACGGCTGCCCCGGAGCCGGCTGGCCGGGAAGCGGCTGGCCCGGCAGCGGCGGGGCGGCCACCGGCGGCGGGTTGCCGTCGCTGGTCCACAGGCCGTGCGCCTGCTGGTGCCGGGTGAAGTCCTCGGCGACCATGGCGGCGAGGTTGAAGTACGCCTCGCGCACCTTCGGCCGCATCATGTCGAGGTCGACCTCGGCACCGGCGGCCAGATGCTCGTCGAAGGGCACCACGACCACGCCACGGCACCGGGTCTCGAAGTGCGCCACGATGTCATCGACCTTGATCATCTTTCCGGTCTCGCGCACCCCGGAGATCACGGTGATGGACCGCGCGACCAGGTCGGCGTAGCCGTGCGCGGACAGCCAGTCCAGCGTGGTGCTGGCGCTGCTCGCGCCGTCAACGGACGGCGTCGAGACGATGATGAGCTGGTCGGCGAGGTCGAGCACCCCGCGCATCGCGCTGTACAGCAGGCCGGTGCCCGAGTCGGTGAGGATGACCGGGTACTGCCGTCCGAGCACGTCGATCGCGCGCCGGTAGTCCTCGTCGTTGAAGGTCGTGGACACGGCCGGGTCGACGTCGTTGGCGATGATCTCCAGGCCGGACGGCGCCTGCGAGGTGAAGCGCCGGATGTCCATGTACGAGTTGAGGTACGGGATTGCCTGGACGAGGTCGCGGATGGTCGCCCCGGTCTCGCGGCGCACCCGGCGGCCGAGCGTACCGGCGTCCGGGTTCGCGTCGATGGCGAGGATCTTGTCCTGCCGTTCGCTGGCGAGCGTGGCACCGAGCGCGGTCGTCGTGGTCGTCTTGCCCACGCCGCCCTTGAGGCTGATCACCGCGATCCGGTAGCAGGAGAGCACCGGGGTGCGGATCAGCTGCAACTTCCGCTGCCGCTCCGCCTCTTCCTTCTTCCCGCCGATCCTGAACCGGGAGGACGAGGCGGCCGGCCGGCCGCTCTTCGCCTTCTGCTTCTTGTTGTTGAGCAGCCGGTCGGAGGACAGCTCCACGGCCGCGGTGTAACCGAGCGGCGCCGCACCGGGGTTGGTCGGCTGCCGCTGGTCGTGCTGGACCGGCTGCGGCCAGGCGGTGCCCGCCCGGGGGTCGACGGGCTGCTGCGGCGCCTGCGGGGGCATGGCCTGCTGAGCCTGGACGGGGGGCTGCTGCTGCGGCACGCCGGCCTGCGGCTGTCCCGGTTGCGCCGGGGGCTGCGGGAAGCCGTAACCACCGGGCGGGGCAGGCGGGTTGGGGCCGGCGGGTGGCTGCGGGAAGCCATAACCGGTGGGCTGCCCGGTGGGTGCCGGAGCGGTGGCTGCCGGACCGTTCGGCGGCTGCGGGGCCGGGGCTCCGGGTTGCGGGAAGCCGTAGCCGCTCTGGGGGTGGGGCGGGGCGGGCTGGTGCCAGGCGGCGGGCGCGGGCTGCGGAGCCTGCGGCTGGAAGGCCGGCTGCTGCGGCGGCACGCCTGCCGGACCCTGGGCGCCGGCCGGCTGCGGGGGCGTCTGGCCGGGCACGGCCGGCGCCTGCTGTGGTGCCTGACCGGGGGCCGGCTGCTGCTGCGGTCCCGGCTGCACGGGCCACTGGGCGGCGGGCGCGGGCGAGGCGGGCTGGTACGAGGGCGGCAACGGCGGCACCCCGCCCTGCGGCCCCGACACGGGCGGCCAGACGGGCGGGGCGTCCTGCGGTGCGGGGGGTGCGACGTCCTGGGGCGCAGGGGGAGCGGGGGGTGCGACCGGGAACGCGTCCTGGGGCGCGGCCGGGGTCGGCGGTACCGCGTCCTGCGGTGCCGAGTCCTCGGCCTCCGCGATCTCCGGGGCTCCGTCGGTGTCCACGGCCTCATCGGTGTCCAGGGCCTTCACGACATCCGCGGATCCGGTTCCGTCGGCGTCGGCGTCCGCCGTCGTGGCGCGCGGAAGGAGCGGGTCCTCTTCCTCGGTCCCGCTCTCGTCCTCACCCTCGGAGGACGCGCTGCCGACAGCGGCGGCACCCTCGGACTCCGCGTCCACGGAGTCGTCGCGGTCGTCACCCGTGTCCTCGGCGTCGGCGTCGGCGCCCGGCTCGTCCGCGGTACCCTCGACGGCCTTCGTCTCCGACGCCGCCGTCGGCTCCTCCTCACCGGCACCCGATACGGGCTCAACGGCCTCGTCCGCCCCGGAGTCGACGCCGCCACCCGCGCTCTCCGTGGTCTCGGAGATCTCCCGCTTCAGCGCGACCGCGGAGAACCGCATCGTGGCGCCGCTCTCCAAGTCGCCGTTGTCCGGCTGCTCCTCCGCCTCGGCCACGGCCGGGGCGGGGGCCGCCGGCGACGCGGGATCGCTCTCCGGCCGCGACTGCGTCTGCTGCGGCTCGAACCCGCTGCCCACCGGCAGCTTCGGCACCGCGACGGGACTCCCGGTGGGCGGCGGGGGCGGAGCGAAGGGCGCCCCCGGCCCGGCCGCGGGCGCGGGCGGAGTGAACGGCGCGCCGGGCGCCGGAGCCGGTGGTGTGAAGGGCGCACCGGGCGCGGGCGGAGGCGGTGTGAACGGGGCTCCGGGCGCGGGCGTCGCGGGAGCCGACGCCCCGCCGGCCTGCGCGTGCGGCGGAGGAGTCAGCCCCGGAATCGGCGCACCGGGCGGGAACGGCGAACCCTGCCGCGGGAACGAGGAAGGAGACGTGCCGGACCCGGACGCCCCGCCCGGCCCGCCCGCCTGCTCCGAACTACCGGACGCCTCCGACGAACTGGACGTCCCGGAGGACCCGGGCGCCCCCGCCGCCCCTGCCGTGTCCGCCGCGTTCTGCGTGTACCAGGCGGGCGGTGCGTAGTCGATGGTGAATTCGCCGGTCGTCTCGATGGCCGACTCCGCGTCGGGCTGGTCATCGCCGGGTGTGGCCCAGCCCCCGCGGATCCCGTCCCGATCGCTGCTCACAGTTCCTCCTGCTTGGTCGAGCACCCTCGTGCCGTGCCGGGGCGACCATCTCGTGTCGTTCTCAGTCGTCCGTTGTCGTGCGAGGTAGTCCGATCCACCGGTTCTCCCCCTGGGGCGCCGACGTCCCGTCCACAGGTACCGGCGTCGCGCCCACTCCCAGCCTAATCACCGAGCCCCCCGCCCCGGCAGGCCCGTCCGCACCTGAGCCCGCGCCCACTGCGTCACACCCTGCCCTGAAGTGCCGTACACAGTCCGCGTATCGGTGAACAATCCGCGAGACAAGTATGAACAAGAGGGACGGATCCTTGCGGGAGACGATCCTCGCGGAGCCCGAACCGACGTGCCGCGCAAGAGGATCCGGTCGCGTGCGTACCGGTGCCGGAGGCCGGCTCCTGTCGTCCGCGGGGGACGGCAGCGGGCACGCCGACGGGGAGGCCACGATCCCCAACCCGCGTCACGCGCCCGGCACCTGGGCCACCGACAAGCAGGTCTTCGTCATGAGCAAGGAGAACATCGCCAACGACCGGCCGGCGGACTGGATCGTGGCGTTCGGTCTCGCCACGGGGCGTCTTCGGGCCGGCCGCGGTGGTGACCTGGAACCCGAGCACGGACCGGCCTCGAACACCGACCTACGCGCGCGTAGATGTAGATGCAGAGGGGGAGGATCACCGGCGCACGCACACCGGTACCTTCCCGTCCCTCTACGCGCGCGTGCCGCTCACTCCGCGGCGGGCGCCCCGTCCTGCCGCGCGGGCTCCAGATCGAACTCGCCGTCCCGCGCGCCGAGCACGAACGCCCGCCACTCCGCCTCGGTGTACCGCAGCACGGTGTCCGGATCGAGAGACGACCGCATGGCCACGGCCCCGCCGGGCAGATACGCGATCTCGACCCGCTCCTCGTGCTCCTCCGTGCCCGGCGCGCTGTGCCACTCGACGTCCGAGATGTCGAGCGCGTACAGCTCATCGCGCTCCCGCTCCTTGCGCGCCTTGATCTCCTGCGCCGTCTCCGCCATGCCGCAGCGACCCCTTCCCACCGTTGATCCGGGCGTTCACCCTAATGGCCGCCATGCCCGCCGAGGAGTGCTTCGGCGGCCGCGGCGAAGGCGCCCGCAACCTCCTGGTACCCTGAGTGACGGCCGTCTGTGTACGTACCCCGGAAGCCCTCACGGGCCTCGGCGGGCGCGCGAGACGGATCCCCGCCTCCGAGTTGCGGAAGCTCCCCCGAGATGAAGACCGGGGGCGCTCGGCGGCCACTCACAGATCAAGAGGAGTACGCGTGTCGCTCGACGCCACCACGAAGAAGCAGATCATCTCCGAGTTCGGTACCAAGGAGGGCGACACCGGCTCCCCCGAGGTCCAGGTCGCTCTGCTGTCCCGTCGGATCTCCGACCTGACGGAGCACCTGAAGACCCACAAGCACGACCACCACTCCCGCCGTGGTCTGCTGATCCTCGTCGGTCAGCGCCGCCGCCTGCTGCAGTACCTGGCGAAGAAGGACATCCAGCGCTTCCGCGCCCTGGTCGACCGCCTCGGCATCCGCCGCGGTGCGGCGGGCGCCAAGTAAGACACCGTGCGAAGGGGAGCGGTTCCCGGGACGATCGGGGGCCGCTCCCTTTGCTGTACGTACGGAAACGTGCGGAGTGTCACTCACGCTTTGTAGTGTGGTAGCACAACGCAATACGGACGACACAGCACGACAACGAACGAGGAGGAGCGCGCCTCGCCGCCGCCGGTCCTCGGTAGTGGCCCCCGGGGAGCGAACCCGGGTGCTTCGATCGAAGACCGGCCCGCACCAGACGGAGCGCTTCTCCGCAACCGCCCCCCTGCCACACGGGCAGCCACGGGGCGAAGACGACAAGTAACGGAGAAAACGCTAGTGGAGAACGAGACCCACTACGCCGAGGCCGTCATCGACAACGGCGCCTTCGGCACCCGCACCATCCGCTTCGAGACGGGCCGCCTGGCCAAGCAGGCCGCCGGTTCCGCCGTGGCGTACCTGGACGACGACACCATGGTGCTGTCGGCCACCACCGCCTCCAAGAACCCCAAGGACCAGCTCGACTTCTTCCCGCTGACGGTGGACGTCGAGGAGCGGATGTACGCGGCCGGGAAGATCCCCGGCAGCTTCTTCCGCCGTGAGGGCCGCCCCTCCGAGGACGCGATCCTCACCTGCCGGCTCATCGACCGGCCGCTGCGCCCCTCCTTCAAGAAGGGCCTGCGCAACGAGATCCAGGTCGTGGCCACGATCATGGCCCTCAACCCCGACCACCTGTACGACGTCGTCGCGATCAACGCCGCGTCCGCGTCCACCCAGCTGGCCGGCCTGCCCTTCTCCGGTCCGATCGGCGGCGTCCGCGTCGCGCTGATCGGCGGCCAGTGGGTGGCGTTCCCGACCCACACCGAGCTGGCGGACGCCGTCTTCGACATGGTGGTCGCCGGTCGCGTCCTGGAGGACGGCGACATCGCGATCATGATGGTCGAGGCCGAGGCCACCGAGGAGACCATCAAGCTGGTCGCCGGCGGCACCGAGGCGCCGACCGAGGAGGTCGTCGCCGCCGGCCTGGACGCCGCGAAGCCGTTCATCAAGGTCCTGTGCAAGGCCCAGGCCGACCTCGCCGCCAAGGCCGCCAAGCCGGTCGGCGAGTTCCCGATCTTCCTGGACTACCAGGACGACGTGCTGGAGGCGCTGACCGGCGCCGTCCGCCCCGAGCTGGCCCAGGCGCTCACCATCGCCGGCAAGCAGGAGCGCGAGGCGGAGCTGGACCGCGTCAAGCAGCTCGCCGCCGAGAAGCTGCTGCCGGAGTTCGAGGGCCGCGAGAAGGAGATCTCCGCCGCGTACCGCTCGCTGACCAAGAGCCTGGTCCGGGAGCGCGTCATCAAGGAGAAGAAGCGCATCGACGGCCGTGGCGTGACGGACATCCGTACGCTCGCCGCCGAGGTCGAGGCCATCCCGCGGGTGCACGGTTCCGCGCTGTTCGAGCGTGGCGAGACCCAGATCCTGGGCGTCACCACCCTCAACATGCTCCGTATGGAGCAGCAGCTGGACACCCTCTCCCCGGTGACCCGCAAGCGCTACATGCACAACTACAACTTCCCGCCGTACTCCACCGGCGAGACCGGCCGCGTCGGCTCCCCGAAGCGCCGCGAGATCGGCCACGGCGCCCTCGCCGAGCGCGCCCTGATCCCGGTCTTGCCGGCCCGCGAGGAGTTCCCCTACGCGATCCGTCAGGTGTCCGAGGCCCTCGGCTCCAACGGCTCGACGTCCATGGGCTCCGTCTGCGCCTCCACCATGTCGCTGCTGAACGCCGGTGTGCCGCTGAAGGCCCCGGTCGCCGGCATCGCCATGGGCCTGATCTCCCAGGAGATCGACGGCGAGACGCACTACGTCACCCTCACCGACATCCTCGGTGCGGAGGACGCCTTCGGTGACATGGACTTCAAGGTCGCCGGCACGAAGGACTTCGTGACCGCCCTCCAGCTCGACACCAAGCTGGACGGCATCCCGGCCTCCGTCCTGGCCGCGGCCCTCAAGCAGGCCCGCGACGCCCGCCTGCACATCCTCGACGTGATGATGGAGGCCATCGACCGGCCCGACGAGATGTCCCCGCACGCCCCGCGGATCATCACCGTCAAGATCCCCGTCGACAAGATCGGCGAGGTCATCGGCCCCAAGGGCAAGATGATCAACCAGATCCAGGAGGACACGGGCGCCGAGATCACCATCGAGGACGACGGCACGATCTACATCGGTGCCGCCGACGGTCCGTCCGCCGAGGCCGCCCGCGCCACGATCAACGGCATCGCCAACCCGACGATGCCCGAGGTCGGCGAGCGCTACCTCGGTACGGTCGTGAAGACGACCACCTTCGGTGCGTTCGTCTCCCTGATGCCCGGCAAGGACGGTCTGCTGCACATCTCGCAGATCCGCAAGCTGGCCGGCGGCAAGCGCGTGGAGAACGTCGACGACGTCCTCGGCGTGGGCCAGAAGGTCCAGGTCGAGATCGCCGAGATCGACTCCCGCGGCAAGCTCTCCCTCATCCCGGTGATCGAGGGCGAGGACAGTGCCTCCGACGGCGCCGCCGCGGACTCGGACAAGAAGGACGACGCCGACAAGTGACGTCGCGTAACGCCACGGCGACGGCCCGCACCTCCACGGAGGCGCGGGCCGTTGCCCGTACCCAAACGCTCATCAAGGGCACCAACGGCATCGGCACGGTCCGCAAGACCACCCTCCCGGGCGGCCTGCGCATCGTCACCGAGACCCTGCCCTCGGTGCGCTCCGCCACCTTCGGCATCTGGGCGCACGTCGGCTCCCGTGACGAGACGCCGTCCCTCAACGGCGCCACGCACTACCTGGAGCACCTGCTCTTCAAGGGCACCGGCCGCAGGTCAGCGCTGGACATCTCCGCCGCGATCGACGCGGTCGGCGGCGAGATGAACGCGTTCACGGCGAAGGAGTACACGTGCTACTACGCGCGCGTGCTCGACACCGACCTGCCGCTCGCCATCGACGTCGTCTGCGACATGCTCACCGGCTCGCTGATCCTCGAAGAGGACGTCAACGTCGAGCGCGGCGCCATCCTCGAAGAGATCGCGATGACCGAGGACGACCCTGGCGACTGTGTGCACGATCTGTTCGCGCACACCATGTTCGGCGACAACGCCCTGGGCCGGCCCGTCCTCGGCACGGTCGACACGGTCAACGCCCTCTCCGCGGACCGCATCCGCCGCTTCTACAAGAAGCACTACGACCCGACGCACCTGGTCGTGGCCGCCGCGGGCAACATCGACCACAACAAGGTCGTACGCCAGGTCAGGGCCGCCTTCGAGAAGGCCGGCGCCCTCGGCGGCCCGGACGCGGTGCCCGTCGCCCCGCGTGACGGCCGCCGTACGATCCGCACCGCGGGCCGCGTCGAGCTGCTCGGCCGCAAGACCGAGCAGGCACACGTCGTGCTCGGCATGCCGGGCCTGGCCCGCACCGACGACCGCCGCTGGGCGCTCGGCGTGCTGAACACGGCCCTCGGCGGCGGCATGTCCTCCCGGCTGTTCCAGGAGGTCCGCGAGAAGCGCGGCCTGGCCTACAGCGTGTACTCGTACACCTCCGGGTTCGCCGACTGCGGCCTGTTCGGCGTGTACGCGGGCTGCCGCCCGAGCCAGGTGCACGACGTGCTGAAGATCTGCCGCGACGAACTGGACCACGTCGCCGAGCACGGGCTGTCCGACGACGAGATCGCCCGCGCCATGGGGCAGCTCCAGGGCTCGACGGTGCTCGGCCTGGAGGACACCGGCGCGCTGATGAACCGTATCGGCAAGAGCGAGCTGTGCTGGGGCGAGCAGATGTCCGTGGACGCCATGCTGGCCCGGATCGCGCAGGTCACCCCGGACGAGGTCCGCGCCGTCGCCCGTGACGTCCTCGGCCGGCGGCCCTCGCTGTCGGTCATCGGCCCGCTGAAGGACAAGCAGGCCTCGCGGCTGCACGAGGCCGTCGCCTAGAGCACCCGGTCACATCACCTCCGGTTAGGAAGCAAGAACATGAGCAAGCTGCGCGTGGCGGTCCTCGGGGCCAGGGGCCGGATCGGTTCCGAGGCGGTACGGGCGGTCGAGGCCGCCGAGGACCTGGAACTGGTCGCCGCCCTCGGCCGGGGCGACAAGCTGGAGACGCTGGCGGACACCGGCGCCCAGGTCGTGGTCGAACTGACCACCCCCGCCTCGGTGATGGGTAACCTCGACTTCTGCGTACGGCACGGCATCCACGCCGTCGTCGGCACCACCGGCTGGACCGAGGAGCGCCTCGCACAGCTGCGCGGCTGGCTCGCCCAGTCCCCGGAGACGGGCGTGCTCATCGCCCCGAACTTCTCCATCGGCGCCGTCCTGACCATGAAGTTCGCGCAGATCGCCGCGCCCTACTTCGAGTCGGTCGAGGTCATCGAGCTGCACCACCCGAACAAGGTGGACGCCCCGTCCGGGACCGCCACACGCACGGCCCAGCTCATCGCGGAGGCGCGTCGGCAGGCCGGCTCGGCACCGGCGCCGGACGCGACGGTCAGCGCCCTCGACGGCGCCCGCGGCGCGAGCGTGGACGGCGTTCCCGTCCACGCCGTACGGCTGCGCGGGCTGCTCGCCCACCAGGAGGTGCTGCTCGGCGCCGAGGGCGAGACCCTCACCATCCGCCATGACTCCCTGCACCACAGCAGCTTCATGCCGGGCATCCTGCTCGGCGCGCGCCGCGTGGTGTCGGCTCCAGGCCTGACGTTCGGCCTGGAGCACTTCCTGGACCTGGGCTGATCCGAGGAACCCCATTCAGATGCGCGCGAGAATCTCCTACGCCGTCACGGCCGCCCTGCTGGTCTTCTACTTCGTCCTGGTCGGCAGCCGTGGCGTCATGCTCATCCAGTCCGGCAGCCTGCTGACCGTCACCTTCGGGATCGCGGTGCTGATCCTGCCGGTGATCGGCGTGTGGTTCCTGTGGAAGAACACCCAGTTCGTCCGCCGGGCCAACCAGCTCGCCGCCGAACTCGACGCCGAGGGCGGCCTGCCCGTCGACGAGTTGAGGCGCACCGCCGCCGGCCACATCGACCGCGACTCGGCCGACG
The DNA here is from genome assembly GCF_003688995.1 of Streptomyces shenzhenensis. Taxonomy (GTDB): domain Bacteria; phylum Actinomycetota; class Actinomycetes; order Streptomycetales; family Streptomycetaceae; genus Streptomyces; species Streptomyces shenzhenensis_A. The sequence goes on from NZ_PENI01000058.1 coordinate 30,708, forward strand.
AGGTCTTCGCCCGGCGCAAGGCCGAGACGGAGGCGGCCCCCGGCGACTGGCGCAGCTGGTTCCGCCTCGCCGTCGCCTACCACGACGCCCGCGACACCCCGCGCGCCCGCAAGGCGATGCAGCGGGCCATCGCGCTGCATCAGTCGGCGCGCTGAGGCGGTACGAGTCACCGGCGCGCCGCGGCAGGCGTGCCACGGGTCCGGCAACGGAGCGGGGCCCGGTCCGGCTGTGCGGACCGGGCCCCACCTCCGTGTGCCGTTCAGTCCCGCCGGTACTCCGCCGCCCAGGCCTCCACGGTGTCCGCCGCCCGGTCGAAGGCCGAGACCCGCGACAGGAAGTCGAGGCCGTGCGTGGTCAGCAGCGGCGCGGTGTCCTCGTCCGTACGGTCCTTGCGGAGGAGGACCAGCGCCTGCCCCTGCACCGTGCGCGGCAGCCCGAGCCAGCGCACCGGCTGCTGCACCGTGCGCACCGCGACCACCCGCTTCCAGGGCACGGTGCGGGTGACCAGGAACTCCACATGGCGCACGCCGTGCGCGCTGACCCACACGCCCATGCGCAGCAGCCGCAGCGCTGAGGCGATGACGATCAGCGTGAGGGCGAACACCACCCCGGCGGAGGCCGGCGAGGCGGTCAGGGCGATGATGACGGCTCCGAACAGCACGAACGAGGCCAGCAGCAGCCACAGCGCGGCCGCTGCCACCCGCCAGGGGCCCGGCCGGTAGGGGCGGCGCCAACGGGCGCGGTCGTCGTACGGCAACGCGATGTCGTCGGCTGCCTCGAAGGATCGGTCGGCCGTCAGGAAGGGCAGGGGCACGGCTGGTCCTCACTCGTCCATGCATGGGCTGTGCCCGGTGAGGCTATCCGCCGGGGTCCCCGCTCACCACCCTCGGGGGTCCGTAAGGGTGGGGCGTGCTCGGGCCGTGGCCGCGCGCATGGGCCGGCGCCCAGGTCAGCGCCCCTGCGAGGCCTGCGACTGCGGGGTCTGTGGGGCCGTGGGGGTGGACAGCGCCGGCACCCCGAGGACGAGGGAGCCCACGAGCCCGGCCACGAGGGTGACCCCGAGCAGCCAGCGCCCGGCTATCTGACCGGCGGACGCACGCTGACGGGGCGGGGGAGCGACATTGCTGCGGAACCTCTCGGCCTCGACGAGGAAGGCGAACGGCACGGGTTCGCGCCGACGGAGCATCGGGAGTGCATCTCCTCTCGGGAAGCGGACATCGGGATTCGAACGAGTGGCTTTCACCCGGACAGACGAGTGGGTGGCGAGAAAGGTGCCCGGTTTCGCCAAATTCATTGGGACCCGGCAGTGAACGCCCGGTTTGGTGGGTCGTAGAGTGGCGTCGCCAAGTGACGAGATGGGAAGGACCCGCCGCATCGTGACCCCCACCCCCGACGACGAGTTCAAGATCGAACTGCGCAGCGACGTCACCGTCGAACTGGTCAAACACAGTGCAGCGGACTCCGACGTGCTGTTCGCGGCCCGTGTCTCCACAGCCGGGGAGCAGTCCCTGGACGAGCTGAACAAGGACCCCGAGCGCTCCAAGGGCCTGATCAACTTCCTCATGCGCGACCGGCACGGCAGCCCGTTCGAGCACAACTCGATGACCTTCTTCATCAGCGCCCCGATCTTCGTGTTCCGCGAGTTCATGCGGCACCGGGTGGGCTGGTCCTACAACGAGGAGTCCGGCCGCTACCGCGAGCTGCAGCCGGTGTTCTATGTGCCGGGCGCGGCGCGCAAGCTGGTCCAGCAGGGGCGGCCGGGCAAGTACGTGTTCGTCGAGGGCTCACCCGAGCAGCACGAGCTGACGGCGCGCTCCATGGAGGAGTCGTACCGCCAGGCGTACCGGACCTATCAGCAGATGCTCGCCCAGGGGATCGCCCGCGAGGTGGCCCGGTCCGTGCTCCCGGTCGGCCTCTACTCCTCGATGTACGCCACCTGCAACGCCCGGTCCCTGATGCACTTCCTCGGCCTGCGCACCCAGCACGAGCTGGCCAAGGTGCCGTCCTTCCCGCAGCGGGAGATCGAGATGGTCGGCGAGCAGATGGAGGCCGCCTGGGCCGAGCTCATGCCGCTCACCCATGCCGCCTTCAACGCCAACGGCCGCGTCGCCCCCTGACGAGACCGCACGCAGGTACGGATCAGCCTCGCGAAGTGTCCGTATTGCGGCATTTATAGAAGTTCATCTAGCCTGATCAAACGGACCCGGCACTGCTTGAACCCCCGAGCAGGCAGTGCCGGGCTCCGCATTTGTCCGGACTTTCCCGGCACCCCTAGGGCAGACCGCGCAGTGAGCAGCGAGTAGCGTGGTACCCATGGCTCCGACCTCCACTCCGCAGACCCCCTTCGGGCGGGTCCTCACCGCCATGGTCACGCCCTTCACGGCGGACGGCGCACTCGACCTCGACGGCGCCCAGCGGCTCGCCACCCACCTGGTGGACGCAGGCAACGACGGCCTGATCGTCAACGGCACCACCGGCGAGTCCCCCACCACGAGCGATGCGGAGAAATCGGACCTCGTACGAGCCGTGGTCGAGGCGGTCGGCGACCGCGCCCATGTCGTGGCCGGCGTCGGCACCAACGACACCCACCACAGCACCGAGCTGGCCCGCGCCGCGGAGAAGGCGGGCGCACACGGCCTCCTGGTCGTCACCCCGTACTACAACAAGCCCCCGCAGGAGGGCCTGTACCGGCACTTCAGCGCCGTCGCCGACGCCGCCGGGCTGCCGGTCATGCTGTACGACATCCCCGGCCGCAGCGGCGTCCCGATCAACACGGAGACCCTGGTCCGCCTCGCCGAGCACCCGAGGATCGTCGCCAACAAGGACGCCAAGGGCGACCTAGGCCGCGCCGGCTGGGCCATCGCCCAGTCCGGTCTCGCCTGGTACTCCGGCGACGACATGCTCAACCTGCCGCTGCTCTCCGTCGGCGCGGTCGGCTTCGTCTCGGTCGTCGGCCATGTGGTCACCCCGGACCTGCGCGCCCTGGTCGAGGCCTTCATCTCCGGCGACGTCCACAAGGCCACCGAGATCCACCAGAAGCTGCTCCCGGTCTACACCGGCATGTTCCGCACCCAGGGCGTCATGACGGCCAAGGCCGCGCTCGCCCTCCAGGGACTGCCCGCCGGACCGTTGCGTGCACCCATGGTCGACTGCACGCCCGAAGAGATCGCCCAGCTCAAGATCGATCTTGCCGCCGGCGGGGTACAGCTCTAACACCAGACTTGGCACCACCCGGGCTTCACAACTGAATAGGCGGGCCACCGGTGCCCGCATCCACAACGACAACTGCTTCTGCACGAACGTCACGCGCGCCACGTGCCCTACCGGTACGTGGCGCGCGTGGTGAGGAGAGTCTTTTGAGTCATCCGCATCCTGAACTCGGCTCGCCCCCGCCGCTTCCCGAAGGCGGCCTGCGGGTCACCCCGCTCGGCGGTCTCGGTGAGATCGGCCGGAACATGACGGTCTTCGAGTACGGCGGCCGCCTGCTGATCGTCGACTGCGGAGTGCTCTTCCCCGAGGAGGAGCAGCCCGGAATCGACCTGATCCTGCCGGACTTCTCGTCGATCAGAGACCGCCTCGACGACATCGAGGGCATCGTCCTCACCCACGGTCACGAGGACCACATCGGCGGAGTGCCGTTCCTCCTCAGGGAGAAGCCGGACATCCCGCTGATCGGCTCCAAGCTCACCCTCGCCCTGATCGAGGCGAAGCTCCAGGAGCACCGCATCCGCCCGTACACCCTCGAGGTCGCGGAGGGCAACCGCGAGCGCATCGGCCCCTTCGACTGCGAGTTCGTCGCGGTCAACCACTCCATCCCCGACGCCCTCGCGGTCGCGATCCGCACCCCCGCCGGCATGGTGGTGCACACGGGCGACTTCAAGATGGACCAGCTGCCGCTGGACAATCGCCTCACCGATCTACACGCGTTCGCACGGCTGAGCGAGGAGGGCATCGACCTCCTCCTCGCCGACTCCACCAACGCCGAGGTCCCCGGCTTCACCCCGCACGAGCGGGACATCTCCAACGTCCTGCGCCAGGTCTTCGCGAGCGCCCGCAAGCGGATCATCGTGGCCAGCTTCGCCAGCCACGTCCACCGCATCCAGCAGATCCTGGACGCGGCGCACGAGTACGGCCGCCGGGTCGCCTTCGTCGGCCGCTCGATGGTCCGCAACATGGGCATCGCCCGCGACCTGGGCTATCTGAAGGTCCCGCCGGGTCTGGTGGTGGACGTCAAGACGCTCGACGACCTGCCGGACGGCGACGTGGTCCTGGTCTGCACGGGCTCCCAGGGCGAACCGATGGCCGCCCTGTCCCGGATGGCCAACCGGGACCACCAGATCCGCATCGTCGACGGCGACACGGTCATCCTGGCCTCGTCCCTCATCCCGGGCAACGAGAACGCCGTCTACCGCGTGATCAACGGCCTGACCCGCTGGGGCGCCAACGTTGTCCACAAGGGCAACGCCAAGGTGCATGTCTCCGGCCACGCGTCCGCGGGCGAGCTGCTGTACTTCTACAACATCTGCCGCCCGAAGAACCTCATGCCGGTGCACGGCGAATGGCGCCACCTGCGGGCCAACGCCGAGCTGGGCGCCCTCACCGGCGTCCCGCACGACCGGATCGTCATCGCCGAGGACGGCGTCGTCGTCGACCTCGTCGAGGGCAAGGCGAAGATCTGCGGCAAGGTCCAGGCCGGCTATGTGTACGTCGACGGCCTCTCGGTCGGCGACGTCGGCGAGCCCGCGCTGAAGGACCGCAAGATCCTCGGCGACGAGGGCATCATCTCGGTCTTCGTGGTGGTGGACTCGTCCACGGGCAAGATCACGGGCGGCCCGTACGTCCAGGCTCGCGGCTCCGGCATCGAGGACTCCGCCTTCGCGGACGTCCTCCCGAAGATCACGGAAGCGCTGGAGCGGTCGGCCCAGGACGGCGTCGTGGAACCCCACCAGCTGCAACAACTCGTCCGCCGCACCCTGGGCAAGTGGGTCTCGGACAACTATCGGCGCAGGCCGATGATCCTCCCCGTCGTCGTGGAGGTCTGACCCGCGGACGCTCCCACGTCCGTGTGAACCCGGAGCGGGGTGCCTCGATTTGCATCGAGGCACCCCGCTCCAGTACGTTTACGGCTCCGCCAGAGAGGGAAGCCCAGCCGCTTCATGTGTGCTGAGCCCTGCCCGATCGGGGCGGAAAATCCGACTCAGAATCTCTGATAAAGTCGGGTCTGCCGGAAAGGGAAACGCGAGAGCGGGAACCTGGAAAGCACCGAGGAAATCGGATCGGAACAAGATCTGATAGAGTCGGAAACACCGAAAGGGAAGCGCCCGGAGGAAAG
>NZ_PENI01000059.1 GCF_003688995.1 Streptomyces shenzhenensis
CGCACCGAAGGCAAGACAGACCGAGAGATCCGCCGCTGTCTCAAGCGATACCTCGCCCGACGCTTCTATCGCCACCTCAACAGCGCCGCTACGGCGATGGGGGTTGACGGGATATAGAAGCTTCATTGAGATTCCTTCCTTTCCAGCGAGTCGATCAGCCCGGCCGGATCCCCGGCAGCGGCGGCAGCCGACAGCGGGCTCCAGTAATCCCGGTACAGAGTGATCAGCCCGTCGCGGACCGTGAGAACCACGATGTAGTCCAGGCGGTAGGGCCGGGAGGTGGCCACGGTGCGGCCGGTGGCCGTCCACTCCACCACGACGGTGTCCGCCTGATCCGTGGGCCGCACGGTGAGCGCGGCCGCCTCCTTCATGTCCATCAGTTCCGGATAGTGAACGAGGTAGGCACGTACCTCCTCCCGTCCGTTCAGAACGCGAGGGGAGCTTCCGGCCGCGAAAGGGAACTCCGCGATTCCGTCAGGCGCCCACAGATCTGCCACGGCATTCATGTCCTTGGCCAGCATCATGTCGATCATGCGGCGAAAAGTTTCCTCGGGCGTCCTGGACACATTTCTCCTCTTGGTCAGCGCACCGACCCACCCACCATGCCCGGCGGATTCATGGGCGCGGAACGGACAGCTGAGCCCCGGACCAGCAGTGCGAGGCTTGGCTGTCCCCCCTGTGACAGCATGCGAGGGTGAGCAGCCAGGACCTCGCAGACTTTCTCCGCCGCCGCCGCGAGGAACTGCGACCGGAAGACGTGCCGGCCGAAGCGACGCTTCCACCGGGTCTGCGCGCCCGACGCACACCCGGGCTGCGCCGCGAAGAGGTGGCCGCCCTGGCGCAGGTGTCGGTGAGCTACTACGAGCGTCTGGAACGGGCACGGGCACCCCGGCCCTCACCGCAGGTGCTGGCTGCGCTGGCGACGGCTCTTCAGCTCACCGGAGCGGAGCGCGACTATCTCGCCCGCCTGGCCGGACAGGTGCTGCCGGCGGAGCGCGACGACGCGCCGGAGCATGTGCCCGATGCTGCTCGGCAGTTGCTCGACAGGCTTGACGGCATCCCTGCCTACCTCGTCAACGGCCGCCAGGACATCGTCGCCTGGAACGCGGCAGCCGTGGCGCTGATCACGGACTTCTCCCGGCTGAGCGAGCGCAACGTGCTGCGCGTCTCGCTCAGGTTCCGTGACACCCTCTGCACCGGCACGCCCGGCTCGGAGGCCGATTTCGCTCAGCAGACGGCCGCCCAGTTGCGCACAGCCGGGGTTCGGCACCCCACAGACACCGTGCTCGCGGAGCTGGTCGACGAGTTCGCAACCCACGATCCGGATTTTGCGAGCGCCTGGCGCGACCACGCCGTTCGCCCCATGCCCAGCGTGCGCAAGAAGCTGCAACACCCCAGGCTGGGCGCACTGGAGATCGACCGGCACATTCTCGGCCTGCCCGGCTCGGGTTTCTCCGTGGTGATGTACACGGCGGAAGCCGGCAGTCCCAGCGCCGCCGCGCTGAAGAAGCTCTGACCGCTGCCGCTACGGAAGCCGCCGGGTCCGCCGAGGTTCCGCCTCGTCACCGCGGGGGCCGAGAATGAGAGGCGTGGACGATCTACTGAGCGTGGTGCGCGCGGTTCATGAAATCTCGATGGTCACCAACACGAGACTGGAGCCCCTGTTGAGCCGGCTCCGGCTCACCTATCAAACCGCGCAGGCGCTGTGGGCCATCGACCCGGACCGGCCGGCGCCGCCGATGCGGGTGATGGCGCAGCGCCTGCACTGCAACGCGTCCAACCTGACGTTCATCGCCAAGCAGCTGGAGGACCGCGGATATGTGCTGCGGCGCCGCGACTCGCGGGACGGCCGGTCGAGCGTTCTCGAGCTGACCGCGGAAGGGGCGCGGGTGCGCAAGGCGGTGATCGACGAGGCGCTCGCGCTGAGCCCCTTCGCGGCGCTCCCGCCGTCAGAGCTGGCGGTTCTGGCGGACGCGCTCACCCGGGTCGCGGAGATCACGAATCCCGCCGCGACTTAGTTCAAGTCTTGCAGTACTCTTCAGGTACTTCAAGACTTGAAGGAGTCTGCATGTCATTGGTAGCCAGTCCGCTGACCTTGCGCAGCGGGATCACGTTGCAGAACCGCATCGTCAAAGCGGCCATGGAGGAGCAGCTCGCGGGTGCGGGGCAGCAGCCCGACGAGCGCATCGAGAGGCTCTATCGCCGGTGGGGCGCCGGTGGCGCCGGTCTCGTGATCACCGGGCACGTCATGGTCGACCGGCGTGCGCTCGCGCAGCCCGGCGACATCGTGCTGGACGAGGTGAGCGAGCTCGAACCGTTCCGGCGGTGGGCGTCGGCGGCGGGTACCGCTCCGGTGTGGATGCAGATCAACCATCCGGGGCGCGTGGTCCTGCGCGACACGGGTGCACTCGCTCTGGCACCCTCCGCGACGCGGGTGAATGCCGGCGCCCTCTCCTCGCTGTATCCCGTCCCGAAGCCGATGACGGTCGCGGACATCCACGAGGTGATCGAGCGGTTCGCGACAACGGCGTTTCTGGCGCAGGAAGCGGGATTCGCCGGCGTCGAGATCCATGCAGCCCACGGCTATCTCCTCTCCCAGTTCCTGTCGCCGCTGGTGAACAGCCGGGACGACGAGTGGGGCGGGTCGCTGGAGAACCGGGCTCGGCTGCTGTTGCGGATCGTCGACGCCGTTCGCGGCCGCGTTCGCTCCGGGTTCGGCGTCGCGGTCAAGCTGAACTCGGCCGACTTCCAGCGCGGCGGCTTCGACATCGACGACGCCGGGCGCGTCATCGAGTGGCTGGGCGACCGCGTCGATCTCGTGGAGCTGTCCGGCGGCAGCGTCGAGGCGCTGGCAACGTCGGGGCACACCGCCGACGACCGCACGCTCGAGCGCGAGGCGTACTTCCTCGATCTCGCCGGACGCCTGGTCGACCGGGCGACGGTGCCGCTCATGCTCACCGGCGGGATCCGCCGCAGCGGGATCGCCGAACGCGTCCTCGACCGCGGGTTCGCCCTGGTCGGCGTGGCGACCGCGCTCGCCCAGGACCCCGAGCTACCGCACCGCTGGCTCGCGGGCGACGACACGGCGGTGCTGCCGCCGCGGTCGATGATCGGCTCGAAGACCGTGCGCGCGGCAGCCGTCCAGGCCGCTGTCACCGGACGGCTGCACGCGATCGGATGCGGCAAGGACAGCTCCACCCGTCCGCCGACGCTCGCACTCGTCATCGACCGGCGCCGGCGCTCCCGCCACCTCGCCCGATACCGCCGGGACAACGCCGGCACGACCGCGGCCGGCTGAAGGAGACCCGGCCGGGGACCAGGCCACGGGTGGCGGCCGAGCCCGGCATGAGTTCACACCCGGCGTGGCGGCCCCTTCGAGAAACTGCAACTGCCGTATTCGATTACGCAAACGCCGATGTCAGGAGATGTCCCGGCCGGCCAGGTCGATCACCAGATGCCGGACGGCGTGCAGGGCCGGGTTGTCGTCGTTCGCCCGCCAGGCGGCGACGAGTTCGACCGGCTCGCCCTCGACCCCGATCATCGGGCGGAGCACGATGCCGTCCAGCCCGAGCGCCTCGGCCGCCCGGGGGACCAGCGCGAGTCCGAGCCCGGCTCGCACCAGCGCCAGGATCGTGTGCACCTGGCTGAGGTGGTGTACGTACCTGGGTACGACCCCGGCACCGCGGAAGACGCTGACCAGCACCTCGTAGAAGTAGCGGGCCTCGGCCGGTGAGTACATGACGAACGGCTCGCCGTCGAGGTCGCGCACGTGCGGCACCCGGTCCGGCGCGGCCAGCGGGTGCCCGGCCGGGATCGCGGCCAGCAAGGCCTCCCGGTGCAGGGGACGGTGTTCGAGCCCGGTGCCGGGGACGGGGGGACGGACGAGGCCCAGGTCCAGTTCCCCGGAGCGAAGCTTCTCCAGCTGTGTTCCGGACACCGATTCGCGCAGCACCAGATCCACGCCCGGCAGCCGGGCGTGGATGCCGCCGACGATGGCGTCGAGCACCGAGTGCGCGGACGACGCCGTGAAGCCCAGGGCCACGGTCCCGATCTCGCCTGCGGGCACGCGGCGTACCGACAGTGCCGCCTGCTCGGACAGCCCGAGAATGCGCCGGGCGTCGCCCAGGAACGCCTGTCCGGCCGCGGTGAGCCGGACGGACCGTCCGATCCGGTCGAACAGCTCGACGCCCAACTCGCGCTCCAGCAGCTGGATTCGGCGGGACAGCGGGGGCTGAGTCATCGACAGCCGTTCCGCCGCGCGGCCGTAGTGCAGCGTCTCGGCGACGGCGACAAAACTTTCCAGCTGATTCAGCGTAAACATCGATCCATTATAGGTATCAGTTGATGCCCAGGAAGTGTTGGACGCGCATCGGTTTCGTTCTTATGGTTCATCGCAATCGCTGTCCTGCATGTCCCCCCGGGAGGAAACGCTGATGCCCACCATTACCCCCACCGAACTTGCCGAGCGCCTCGGCTCCGGGCTGCTGTCGTTTCCCGTCACCCACTTCACCCGCGACCTGGCGTTCGACGAACCCGCCTACCGGGAGAACATCGTCCGCATGAGCCAGTACGAGATCGCCGGGCTGTTCGCCGCAGGCGGGACGGGGGAGTTCTTCTCCCTGACCCCGCAGGAAGTCGGCACCGTGCTCCGGGCCGCCGTCGGCAGCGCGCCCGAGGGCACCCCGATCCTCGCCCCGGCCGGACACGGCACCGCGCAAGCGGTCAGCATGGCCCGCGACGCCGAGGCAGCCGGCGCCGACGGCCTGCTGCTGTTCCCGCCGTACCTCACCGAGGCCTCCGCAGAGGGTCTCACCGCTCATGTGCGCGCGGTCTGCGAATCCACTTCGCTGGGCGTAGTGCTTTACAGCCGCGCGAATGCCGTGTACACATCGGACACAGTGGCCACACTCGCCGACTCCTGCCCGAACCTGATCGGACTCAAGGACGGTGTCGGTGACCTGGAGCGGATCACGCAGATCTACTCGCGTGTCGGTGACCGCCTGGTCTATATCGGCGGGCTGCCGACGGCGGAGACGTTCGCGCTGCCGTACCTGGAGTTGGGCGCCACGACCTACAGTTCGGCGATCTTCAACTTCCTGCCCGAGTTCGCCCTGACCTTCTACAACGCGGTGCGGGCACGGGATCGAAAGAAGGTGCGTCGACTGCTCGACGACGTCGTGCTGCCTTACACCGCGATTCGTGACCGTAAGGCCGGCTATGCGGTGAGCATCGTCAAGGCCGGCATGGACCTGGCCGGACACCCCGCCGGTCCCGTGCGGCCGCCGCTGACGGACCTGGACGACTCCGAGCGTGAACTGCTCGCCGGTGTCATCGAGACGTCACGCGCTGCCATCGCCTGACGCCACCCATCCGACGAAGTGCAAGGAGACACCCGTGTCTGCTCTCCCCCGGACCAGCCCCGCCGGCGTCATGGTCATCGGAGCTGAACCCGTCATCGGCACGGGTGAGGAGATCCGGTCCGTCGATCCCCGTACCGGCGCGCCTCTCGATCCCGGGTATCTCGCGGCGTCGGCCGCGCACGTCGAGCGGGCCTGCGCGCTGGCGGAGCGGGCGCACCCGGTGTTTCGGGCGACCACCGCCGAACGGCGTGCCGAGTTCCTCGAGCGCATCGCGGATCTGCTCGACGAGCGTCGGGATCAGCTGGTGGAGCGCGCGCACACCGAGACCGCGCTGCCGCGTCCGCGGCTCACCGGCGAAGTCGGTCGCACCAGCGGTCAACTGCGGCTGTTCGCCGCGGAGTTGCGGGCCGGGACCTGGCAGGGCGCGCGCATCGATCCGGCCCGGCCCGACCGCGAACCCCTGCCACGCGCCGACATCCGGCAGCGCCGGATATCGCTCGGCCCGGTCGCGGTGTTCGGCGCGAGCAACTTTCCCCTGGCCTTCTCCACCGCCGGGGGAGACACCGCATCCGCGCTGGCCGCCGGGTGCCCGGTGGTCGTCAAGGCACATCAGGCCCATCTGGGTACCGCGGAGCTGGTGGCGCGGGCGATCGCCGAGGCAGCGGCTGACACGGGTATGCCCGAGGGAGTGTTCTCCCAGCTCGTCGGCAGCGGAAGCGATGTGGGCACCCTGCTCGTCAGCGATCCGAGGATCCGTGCCGTGGGGTTCACCGGGTCCCGCACGGGCGGGCTGGCGATCGCGGCCACGGCCGCCGCCCGGCCGGTGCCGATCCCGGTGTACGCGGAGATGAGCAGCATCAATCCAGTGCTGCTGCTTCCCGCGGTGCTCGCATCCCGCGGCGCCGAGCTGGGCGCCGCGTTCGCCGGATCACTGACGCTCGGCGCCGGTCAGTTCTGCACCAACCCCGGTTTGGTCCTGGCCGTCGAGGGGCCGGGCCTGGACGCGTTCACGAGGGCCGCGGCCGACGCCGTCGCCGCCGACGCCGGAGCCACCATGCTCACCACGGGCATCGCCCACCACTACGCTGCGGCCGGTGACGCCCTCGCGACCCGGGACGGCGTCGACGAGTTCGCCCGCGGCAGCCGGCCCGACAGCGCGGCTTGCGGCCGCGCCCGGCTGCTGACTGTCGAGGGCGCCAGGTTCGTCGCCGATCCGGAGCTGCAGGCCGAAGTCTTCGGCGCGACCTCGCTGCTCGTCCGCTGCGCGGACACCGCCGAGCTGACCGCGGCGGTGCGCACGCTGGAAGGCCAGCTCACCGCGACCGTGCACGCCGACGAGGCCGATCAGCCACTCGCCGCGGAGCTGCTGCCGCTCCTGGAGGAGCGAGCCGGGCGTGTCCTGTTCAACGGCTGGCCCACAGGAGTCGAAGTCGGCCACGCGATGGTGCACGGTGGCCCGTTCCCGGCCACGACAGACCCACGCAGCACATCCGTCGGGACGCTCGCGATCGAGCGCTTCCTGCGCCCCGTCGCCTATCAGAACGTGCCGGCCGCGCTGCTGCCTGCCGAGGTTCGTGACGAGAACCCGCTCGGTGTGTGGCGTCGACTCGACGGTGAACCCAGCCGGGACGCGCTCACCGTCAACAGCACCGCTTGATCGGCCGGCCGGGCGATGTGCTTGCCCACCCGGCCAGGTCCAGCCCCCCACGACTGCCCAGTGGTACCCCTTCCAGTGTTGTGAGGACGCAATGACACCACGATGGCTCTCGCCGCCGTCCCCTGCCGCAGGCCCCTGTCGGCAACCACACCCCCAGTCGGCAACCGCGGCCACACCCGCGCACGACGCGCCATGTGAGGGGTTCCGCCATGGCCACTCCTGAAGTCCGCGAAGTCAGTTCGGACGGCCCGCGTCAGTCCCCGCCCGGGACAGCGCTCGGCGAACAGGCGGCACCCCAGCCGAAACGGTTCAGCCGTGACTCGATCGCGGCCGGTGCGAAAGCAGTCGCGGGGATCATCGGGCTCTTCGTCGTATGGCAACTGCTGGTCACCATCATCGCCCCGCCAGAGTACCTGTTCGTCGGGCCGGTCGCGGCCTTCGCCGAACTGATCGACCGGCCCGAGTACTTCGCGAGCAACACCTTCGTCACGTTGCAGGAGGCGCTCGCCGGGTTTGCGCTCGGCACCGCGCTCGGGGTGCTGTGCGGCGCGGCGCTGCACTACTCGCAGACCGTGCGCAGTTTCCTCTACCCCGCGCTCATCGCGATCGACACCATCCCGAAGGTGGCGCTCGCACCGCTGTTCATCGTGTGGTTCGGGTTCGGCTTCGAGTCGAAGGCGTTCGTCGCGATGGCCATCGCGTTCTTCCCCCTGGTGATCAACACCTATGACGGCCTGAGCTCGGTACCCCACGAACTGCAGGAACTCGCGCGGATCAACAAGGCATCGCCCTGGAAGAAGATGACGAAGATCGATTTCATCTACGCGATCCCGTCGATCTTCTCCGGAGCGAAGATCTCCATCTCGCTCGCCGTGGGCGGGGCGGTCGTCGGTGAGTTCATCGCCGGCTCGAAGGGGTTGGGATACGTCATCCTGCTCGCCAACAGCCAGGTCGACCTCCCGTCGATGTTCGCGGCCTTCATGGTGCTCGCCGCCATCGCCCTGGCCTTGTTCTTCATCGTCGACTTCGCGGGACGAAAGCTGGTCCCGTGGAAGAACCACGCGAAGTGACCGGGGAGCGGAGAATGCGCAACTCGATTCGCCGGATCGCCGCGATCGGCGGGGCGGCGCTCCTGCTGTCCGTGTCGGGCTGCGCGGGCAACGGCGGGAAGAACTCGATGACCCTCATGCTCGACGTGGGGTACCTGCCGAAGCACGCGCCGTTCATCTCGGCCGTCGAGCGGGGTTTCTTCAAGGCGGAGGGCCTCGACCTCACGGTCATGCCGGGGTCCGGTTCGACCAACACGGTCACCTCCGTCGTCACCGGCAAGGTCGACGTCGGCTGGGCGGACTTCGGCGCCACGGTCACCGCCCAGGGCAGGGGCGTCAAGGTCAAGCAGGTCAACCTCCTGCAGGCCAGGTCCGCCTACGCGGTCGTCGGCCTCGCGGGCAGCGGGATCAAGGGGTGGGACGACCTCCGGGGCAAGACAGTCGCCACCGAGGGCGGTGGTGCGATGACCGCGATGTGGCCGTTCGCGATGAACAAGCTGGGGCTCAAGGAGGGCGATGTCAACGTCGTCTCCGCCTCGAGCGCATCGAAGATCCCCGGACTGCTCGCCGGTCAGTGGGACGCCAACCTCGCCCTGTACGTCTCCGACCAGCCGGCCATCGACGCACTCGGCCGGAAGGCAGTCGTGCTGAAGTGGTCCGATCTCGGCATCAACCTCTACGGCAACGGGATCGTCGTCTCCGACGAGAAACTCAAGAACGATCCCGAGCAGGTGCGGCGGTTCAACCGGGCGATGCAGAAGGGCTTCCTGTGGGCGTGCCAGCACCCGGAGGGCGCCGCGAAGGATTTCCAGAAAGAGGTCTCGGGCTACGAGACCAGGACCATCACCCTCGCGATCCGCGCGCAGTGCGGTCTCAACTGGGGCACCGGTAAGTCGGCGAACGAGTTCGGCGTCATGGACGACGCCGGCGCCCAGAAATCGATCGACGTCGCCCGCCAGTTCCTCGGCCTGAACCCGGAGAGCAATCTCACGCCCAAGGACGTGTACAGCAACTCCTACCTCGAGCCGCTGCACGCCAACGAGACCATCCAGGCCCCGTGACGGCCGGACGGAGAGTCACATGAACAACGAGTACGCCATCTCGGTCAACAACGTGGGAAAGACCTACCGGTCCCGGGACGGCCAAGAGAACACGGTGCTCAAAGGGCTGGACTTCCATGTGAAGCCGGGCCAGTTCGTCTCGATCGTCGGACAGTCGGGCAGCGGAAAGACCACGCTGCTCAAGACGATCTCCGGCCTGCAGGAGCCCACCGAGGGCGAAATCCTGGTCAAGGGGCGGCCGATCCGCGACGGGATCGAGGACATCGCGATGGTGTTCCAGGGCCCCGTGCTCCTGCCGTGGCGCAACAACATCGACAATGTGCTCCTGCCCCTGGAGTTCCGCGGCACCCGCACCGACGAGTCACGCCGCTATGCCCAGGAACTGCTCGAGATGGTGGGGCTGGGCAGCAAGGCCAAGCACTACTCCTACGAACTCAGCGGCGGGATGCAGCAACGGGTGGCCATCTGCCGCGCGTTGGTCTCCCACCCCGAACTGCTCCTCATGGACGAGCCCTTCGGCGCGCTCGACGCCATGACCCGCGATTCGATGAACTTCGAGATCCAGCGCATCTGGCAGACCACGGGGTGCAGCGTCCTGTTCGTGACCCACAGCATCTCCGAGGCGGTCTGGCTCGGCGACCGGGTGGTCGTCGTCGGCGACCGCCCCGGCCGGATCGTCGCCGACATCGCGATCGACTTCCCACGGCCCCGGGGCAAGGAGCACCGGTTCTCCGCGGCTTTCTCCGACTACACAACGGAAATCGAGTCCCACATCGGAGTCGTGACCGGGATCAGCTGACCACTGCCGGCCCGGACGCCGACACCGAAATCGACATCATAGGAGCCCCCATGCTGAGCATCACCGCAGACGCTTCGCAAGTCGAAGAAACCTACGGACTCAACGCACGCAAGAGCCTTCTGTTCTCCGCGATCCGCCTCGACTCCTACCCGTTCGTCGCACCGTTGATCGCACGGACCGACAAGGGCCAGTACCTGCTCGTGCGCCAACAGGAGCA
Source organism: Streptomyces shenzhenensis (assembly GCF_003688995.1). Classification (GTDB taxonomy): domain Bacteria; phylum Actinomycetota; class Actinomycetes; order Streptomycetales; family Streptomycetaceae; genus Streptomyces; species Streptomyces shenzhenensis_A. The sequence goes on from NZ_PENI01000059.1 coordinate 10,144, forward strand.
GGGCAACGCCCTCTCCGCCGGGGTCCCGAAGGACCAGATCAAGTTCTACGCTCCCTGGGTCACGATCGACCCCCGAGTCGTCGCCGACACGCCCGTCGCACAGTCTCTGACGAGCCTCGTGCAGGAACTCGCCGACGGCGCCGCGGTGAGCCTCGCCGCCGACGTCGTCTACAGCCACTACCGCACGCTGTCCGGCTCCGTCGAACTCGTCGTCGCCGACCAGGACCCCACCCCCGTCACCGCGTACGAACTCGACACCGAGGAGGTCGTGGCGAGGTTCGCGGCGTGGCGCGAGACGGGCGTCCGCACCGCGCGACGGCTCATCGAGGACGTCGAACACCTCAACGGCCTGGCGGAGGAGTTCACCGCGGGCGAGGACAGCCGGTTCTCGGCGCTGAAGACGCTCGTCGGGGACCGCTCTCTCGACGCGCTGATCCTCGCCGCGCCCCCCAACTTCACCGAGGCGACCGGGTTCGCGCAGCCGGACGGCGCGGTCGCCCTGTGGCTGGCCGGTTCGGACAAACTGCTGGTGCTGGCGCCCGATGGGACCGCCGGGGTCTCCGGGACGGCCGTCGGCCGGTTCCCGTCCGTCGGCGCCGCTGTCCGGGCGCTGGCCGGCGGCGTACGGACCGGCGTCGAGGACGAGTGGATCAGCGTCGGCCTGGCCCGCGAGCTCGAGCGCGAGGGAGCGGAACTGGTTCCGGTCTCGACCGACCTCGGCCACTGGCGCGACATCCGCGACGACGAGGACCTCGCCTTCCAGGTCGTCGCAGCCCGCGCGAGCGTGTTCGCCATCGAGGAGGCGCTGGCCTGGGCGGAGGAGGGCCTCGACGCCGGCCGCTCGTTCACCGAGCTCGACATCAACGCGGTGTACCTGAAGAAGATCGCCGAGTTCCGCACGGAGAACGAGATCCCCTTCGACATCGAGCCGTACTTCACCAACCTCCACTCGTCGAACCGGATGCTGTTCCCCGGCCCGCCGGTCGACTACCCGATCAACGACGAGACGACCTGCATCCAGCTCGACGCCGGAGTGCGCATCGTGTTCGACGGGGTCAATGTCGCCACCTCCGACATGGCCCGCTCGCTGCCCCGCACCGCGGCCGCGAAGGAGGCGTACGCCTTCTTCTTCGACGTGGTGCGTGAGGGCATCATCGGGCAGCTCAAGCCCGGCGTGGTGTGCGAGGACGTGCATGAGGGAACCTTGCGCTACCTGGCACCGCACCTGGACCGGATGGTCCAGATCGGGATGCTCGGGACGGACGTCGACTTCAACACGGAGTACCGCAAGCGCAACGTCGGCCACCTCATGGGCAAGCAGGAGTCGTTCGCCAACGAACTCCGGCCCGGCTACAAGCACGTCCTCACGGTCGGTTCGTACGGCGCCGCCGAGATACCTTGGCGCTACGAGAACGCGGCGATCGGCACCGAGGACCTCTGGTACATCGGACGCGACCGTACCTACGTCCTGAGCAAGCGATGACGGCTGAACCGCCCACGCCCAAGAGTCAAATCGTCGTGAACCGGGATGCAACATGACTGACGTGAAGGAGCGCCTCAAGGCGCTGTCCATCGAGCTGCCGGTGCTCGGGGCGCCCCGCTACGCGTACGAGGCGACCGCTCGATGGGGCGATCTGCTGTACGTGTCCGGGCAGATCTCACGGACCGCCTCCGGCGAGATCCTGCGGGGCCGTCTGGGAGACGACGCCACCCTGGCCGACGGAGTGACCGCCGCGAGAACCGCTGCGCTCAACCTCCTGGCACGTGTGGATGACGCAGTCGGCCTCGACAATGTGCACGTGCTCAAGCTCAATGCCTGGGCCTTCAGTGCACCGACCTTCGTGGACCAGCCGTCGGTGATCGACGGGGCGTCGCAGCTGCTGCTCGACGTCCTGGGGGACGCGGGCCGGCACGCTCGAACCGCCCTGCCGGCCCATGTACTGCCGCAGGGGGCGCTGGTGGAACTCGACGCCACGATCGCCGTCCGCGGCTAGGAAACATATCTGCTCGCGATCAAGGGCCGGCTGTCCGAGGTCCTTGATCCAGATCATCGAGGTGCCGAGACGGAGGCTGGCAAGGCAGCTCCCCGGGGTGTTGTCGTACCGGGTGGCGCTGCCTCGCCATGCCTCCGCTCCCGTTGGATCCCCCCCGAGGCTGATCATGGAGGGGAAGGGCGAAGGGGCGTGTAGCCTGGGCAAAATGTTGCGTGAGGTCACAGCGACCCGTTATGTCGCGCCGCTGCGCGAGGGTGGCTCCGTGCCCGGGATCGTCGAGGCCGACGACCTCGGGACGTATGTCGTGAAGTTCACCGGCTCGGCGCAGGGGCGCAAGGCGCTGGTCGCCGAGGTGATCGTGGGCGAGCTGGCGCGGGCCCTCGGGCTGCGCTTCCCCGAACTGGTCCTGGTGCGCTTCGACCCGGAGATCGCCGCGCACGAGCCGCACCAGGAGGTGCGCGACCTCCACGGCGCAAGCGCCGGTGTCAACCTCGGCATGGACCATCTGCCGGGCGCGCGGGACTTCACCCCCGAGGTGGCGCGGACCTTCCCCGTGGACCCGCTGGAGGCGGGCCGGATCGTCTGGCTCGACGCGCTGACCGTGAACGTCGACCGCACGGTGCACAGCTCCAACCTGATGATCTGGCCGACCCTCGGGATCGCGCCGCCGCGGCTGTGGCTGATCGACCACGGCGCCGCCCTCGTCTTCCACCACCGCTGGGACGGCGCGGACCCCGCGAAGGCGTACGACTTCCGGCACCACGCCCTCGGCCGCCTCCGCATCCCCGACTCCGCCGGGGCGGGGCCGACGTCCGCCGCACCGGATGTCCGCGCGGCCGACGCCGAGCTGGCGCCCAGGGTGACACGTGACCTGCTGTGCGAGGTCACGGCCGCGGTGCCGGACGCATGGCTGGCCGGGGAGCCCGGCTTCGCGACACCGGACGAGGTCCGGCGGGCGTACGTGGACTATCTGCACGCGCGTGTGCAGGCGTCACCGCGCTGGATTCCCACGGACTTCCCCACCGGGGACGAACTCGCCGCCGAGGAGGCCCGCCGGGCGGCACGCACCCAGGAAGGGCGCCCGCGGTGGCTCAAGCAGGTCCCCGACCTGCACGGCAAACCGGGGGCGGAACAGGATTGGTCGGTGCACCTGGGATGACCCAGCGCGTTGAGATCGAGTACTGCACCCGGTGCCGGTGGCTGCCCCGGGCCGCCTGGCTGGCGCAGGAGCTGCTCACCACCTTCGAGGCCGAGCTGACGGAACTGGCCCTGAAGCCGGGCACGGGCGGCGTCTTCGTCGTCCGGGTCAATGACGAGGTCGTATGGGACCGGCGGGAGCAGGGCTTCCCCGAGCCGACGGCCGTGAAGCGGGCCGTACGCGACCGAGTGGCCCCGGGCAAGTCCCTGGGCCACTCGGACGGTTGAGCGGACGGACGGGCGCGATCGGCCTCAGCCCGCCAGCTGCTCGTACGCCGGGAGCGTCAGGAAGTCCGCGTAGTCCGCGTCGAGGGAGACCCGGAGCAGCAGGTCGTGCGCCTGCTGCCAGTGGCCGGTGGCGAAGGCGTCCGCACCGATCTCGGCGCGGATGCCGGCCAGTTCCTCGGCGGCGACCTTGCGGGCCAGTTCGGGGGTGGCCTTCTCGCCGTTCTCGAACTCGACGCCCGCGTTGATCCACTGCCAGATCTGGGAGCGGGAGATCTCGGCGGTGGCCGCGTCCTCCATGAGGTTGAAGATGGCGACCGCGCCGAGGCCGCGCAGCCAGGCCTCGATGTAACGGATGCCGACCTGCACGGCGTTGACCAGGCCCGGGTACGTCGGTTTTGCGTCCAGGGAGTCGATGGCGATCAGGTCGGCCGCCGTGACACGGACGTCCTCGCGCAGCCGGTCCTTCTGGTTCGGCCGGTCGCCGAGCACCCTGTCGAAGGACTCCATCGCGATCGGGACCAGATCGGGGTGGGCGACCCAGGAGCCGTCGAAACCGTCGTTCGCCTCACGGTCCTTGTCCGCCTTGACCTTCTCGAAGGCGACCTTGTTGACCGCCTCGTCGCGGCGCGACGGGATGAACGCGGCCATGCCGCCGATCGCGTGCGCGCCGCGCTTGTGGCAGGTGCGGACGAGGAGTTCGGTGTACGCCCGCATGAACGGGGCCGTCATCGTGACGGCGTTGCGGTCCGGCAGGACGAACTTCGGCCCGCCGTCCCGGAAGTTCTTGACGATCGAGAACAGGTAGTCCCAGCGGCCCGCGTTCAACCCGGAGGCATGGTCGCGGAGTTCGTAGAGGATCTCCTCCATCTCGTACGCGGCCGTGATCGTCTCGATCAGGACGGTGGCGCGTACGGTGCCCTGCGGGATGCCGACGTGATCCTGGGCGAAGACGAACACGTCGTTCCAGAGGCGGGCCTCCAGGTGCGACTCGGTCTTCGGGAGGTAGAAGTACGGGCCCTTGCCGAGGTCCAGCAGGCGCTGCGCGTTGTGGAAGAAGTACAGGCCGAAGTCGACCAGCGCGCCGGGCACTTGGGCGCCGTCGGCGTCGACCAGGTGGCGCTCGTTCAGGTGCCAGCCGCGCGGGCGGGTCACGACCGTCGCCAGCTCGGCGTCCGGGCGCAGGGCGTACGACTTGCCGCTGCCCGGGTCGGTGAAGTCGATGTTCCGGGTGTACGCGTCGATCAGGTTGACCTGGCCGAGGACGACGTTCTCCCAGGTGGGCGCGGAGGCGTCCTCGAAGTCCGCGAGCCACACCCGCGCGCCGGAGTTGAGCGCGTTGATGGTCATCTTGCGGTCGGTGGGCCCGGTGATCTCGACCCGGCGGTCGTCCAGGGCCGCGGGGGCCGGGGCCACCTTCCAGGAGTCGTCCGCGCGGATCGCGGCGGTCTCCGGGAGGAAGTCGAGCGTGGAGGTGCGGGCGATCTCGGCGCGGCGCTCCGCCCGGCGGGCGAGGAGCTCGTCACGGCGCGGCGTGAAACGCCGGTGCAGCTCGGCCAGGAAGGCGAGCGCCGCGTCGGTGAGGACCTCCTCCTGCCGGGGCAGGGGCTCGGCGTCGACGATGGCCAGCGGGGGCGGCGCTGGTGCGGACATGAGCTGTCACTTCCTTCAGCGGTGGCACCGGGTGCCAGTCGTTCCGTGGGGCCCTTGAAGCGATGGGCGCTCTGAAGTGGATACTAATTTCCTCATCGTGGAACTTCAATGGTTTGTTGATGTCGAGATTCTCTGCGTCGAGGCAAGCCGGTGCCCGGTGCCACGCCGCTCACTCGAGGTGGATCAGGTCGGCCTCCGTGTCGATGTCGTACGGCCGCGCCACGTCCCCGCACTCGACGAGCGTGATCGCCTCCTCGTGCGCCTTCAGGTAGGCGCGGGCGCCCCGGTCCCCGGTCGCGGCGGCGACGACGCCCGGCCAGTGGGCGGAGCCGAGCAGGACGGGGTGGCCGCGCACGCCCGCGTAGGCGGCCGAGGCGAGGGACGTCTCGTCCCGGTACGCGGCGCGTACCCGGCCCACCGCCTCGGCCCCGATGCCCGGCTGGTCGACCAGTGAGACGAGGGCCGCCCGGTCGCCGGTGCCGGCGAGCGAGCCGAGGCCGGCCCGCAGCGAGGAACCCATGCCCGCGGCCCAGTCCGGATTGTCCACGAGTACGCAGCCGCTGAGGTCGGCCCGGTCCCGTACGGTGTCCGCGGCGGCGCCGAGCACCACGTGGACGCGTGCGCAGCCGGCCGCGCGCAGCACGGCGACCGCGTGCTCCACCAGCGGCCTGCCCCGGTGTGCCAGCAGCGCCTTGGGCCGGCCGCCGAGCCGTCGTCCGCCGCCCGCGGCGAGCAGCAGCCCGGCGACCGGGGTTCCGTTGCCTTGGTTGTCCTTCATGAATCCTGCATACCTGACGCCGGGGGGAGCGCCCGGTGTCCTGGGACTGAATTTCGGTCCGCGGAGTGGCGCGGCGCGTATCGGGTGGCGTTTACTGGCGCGCGTCCCCGGCGCCCGACCAGCGCCGCGGGCGTTCGGCTGTGACCGCGAGGGGCATGCGCCGCGCGGAGTACCAGGGGGAGTGCCGTGTTGCGGAGTTTGGGGCAGATGCCGGTGACCGGCAGCGACGAGGACCCGAGAGTGGCGGAACTGCGGACCGCGATCTCCCGGCTGCGGCGGGAACTCGCCGCGCATCCGGCCGAGTTCCGGGACCGCGCCATAGCCGAGGACGAGCTGGCGACCCTGGCCGCGATGACCTCCGACGGCCACCCGGAGATCCCGCGCCTGCGCCGCTCCCTGCTCCTGGTCGCGGGCGCGATCGGCTCGGTCAGCGCCCTGTCGCGCGCTCTTGCGGAGGTCCGCACGGCGGTGGACCTGTTCGGCGAGCCACCGCGGCGCTAGACCCTGCGGGGCTGGACCGGTGTGGGGTTGGATCGGTGTGGGGTGAGGAAAGCCGGCGCCGTCGCGGCCGTCCGGCAAGGGCCGCCAGTGCCTTGTCGCGGGCTCTTTCACAGGTTCGCGGGGTGGTGGACCTGTTCGGCGAGCCGCCGCGGGGCTGAGCGCTCCGCTGGGCGGGCCGGGATGCGGTCGTCGGTCGGCTGCGGCTGCGTCGTGGCTGGTCGCGCAGTTCCCCGCGCCCCTTCAGGGCGCTGTCGAACCGCAGCGGACTTCACCGGACTTGCCCAGACCACCGCACGGGTGGACCCCGCCGTCGATGCCGTCCGGCAAGTGGCGGCGCCGGCTGCGGCGCCGGCCTGTCGTGCCTGGCCGGACGGGTATGACCTGATGCGCCCGGCCGGGCACTGTCAGAAACCCGAGCCGGCCAGGGCTCGGGACAGTTGCGCTGCCATCTGCTGAAGTACCGGCACGATCTTCTCTGTCGTCGATTCCGTGACCCGGCCCGCCGGGCCGGAGATCGAGATGGCGGCGGCCGTGGGGGAGTCGGGCACCGGGACCGCGAGACAGCGGACGCCGATCTCCTGCTCGTTGTCGTCGACCGCGTAGCCGAGGCGGCGCACGTCCGCCAGGGCGGCCAGGAAGCCGTCCGGCGTGGTGATGGTCCGCTCGGTGGCCGCGGGCATGCCGGTGCGGGACAGCAGTGCGCGCACCTCGTCGTCGGGCACGGTCGCGAGCAGCGCCTTGCCCACCCCCGTGGAGTGCGGCAGCACGCGCCGGCCGACCTCGGTGAACATGCGCATCGAGTGCTTGGACGGCACCTGCGCCACGTACACCACCTCGTCCCCGTCCAGCAGCGCCATGTTCGCCGTCTCGCCGGTCTCCTCGACCAGGCGCGTCAGACAGGGGCGGGCCCAGGTGCCGAGCAGCCGGGACGCGGACTCGCCGAGCCGGATCAGGCGCGGACCGAGCGCATACCGGCGGTTCGCCTGCTGGCGGACGTATCCGCAGGCCACGAGCGTCCGCATGAGGCGGTGGATGGTCGGCAGCGGCAGCCCGCTGCTCGCCGACAGCTCGCTCAGGCCGACCTCACCGCCGGTGTCCGCCATCCGCTCCAGCAGGTCGAAGGCGCGCTCCAGGGACTGGACCCCACCGCTGGTGGACTTGGCGGAGCCGGTGGTGCTGGTGCTGGACGACGGCGGCACGGCGCGTTCCTTTCGACTGGCAGGAAGGGCAGAAGCCCACCCGGCGGCCGGTTGACTCTCCGCTTGTGCTTGGCTACGTTCTGGCAGTCGGAATGATAATTCTGCTTCGTGGAAACGTCCAGGCGAGTGTCGGGAGCGCCCTGCCGGGGAGTGCGCCCCTTGACGCCGGAAGGGCGGGAGTGAAGACTCCTTCAACAGATCGTTGAATTCCGTTACATGGGTGTACATCCCGTTTCCTGGAAGTGAACGGTGGCAGAGAGGGGTCCGGGTGTCCGACGCCGAACTGGTGCTGCGCTCGACGCGCGTCATCACCCCGGAGGGGACGCGGGCCGCCTCGGTCGCCGTCTCCGCCGGGAAGATCACGGCCGTACTGCCGCACGACGCGCCCGTGGCCGAGGGCACCCGCCTGGAGGACGTCGGCGACCACGTCCTGCTGCCGGGCCTGGTCGACACCCACGTGCACGTCAACGACCCGGGCCGCACCGAGTGGGAGGGCTTCTGGACCGCCACGCGCGCCGCTGCGGCCGGTGGCATCACCACCCTCGTGGACATGCCCCTCAACTCCCTCCCGCCGACCACCACGGTCGACCACCTCCGCACCAAGCAGGCCGTCGCCGCCGGCAAGGCCCATGTGGACGTCGGTTTCTGGGGCGGCGCCCTGCCCGGCAACGCCAAGGACCTGCGCCCGCTGCACGAGGCCGGGGTCTTCGGCTTCAAGGCGTTCCTGTCGCCGTCCGGCGTCGACGAGTTCCCGCATCTGGACCAGGCCGGGCTCGCCCGGTCGCTGGCCGAGATCGCCTCCTTCGACGGCCTGCTGATCGTGCACGCCGAGGACCCGCACCACCTGGCCGCCGCCCCGCAGCACGGCGGCCCGAGGTACGCCGACTTCCTCGCCTCCCGCCCGCGCGACGCCGAGGACACGGCCGTCGCACAGGTGATCGCGCAGGCGAAGCGGCTCCACGCGCGCGTGCACGTACTCCATCTGTCGTCGAGCGACGCACTGCCGCTGATCGCCGCCGCCCGCGCCGACGGCGTCCGCATCACCGTGGAGACCTGCCCGCACTACCTCACCCTGACCGCCGAGGAAGTCCCCGACGGTGCCAGCGAGTTCAAGTGCTGCCCGCCCATCCGCGAGGCCGCCAACCGGGACCTGCTGTGGCAGGCGCTGGCCGACGGCACGATCGACTGCGTCGTCACCGACCACTCGCCCTCCACCGCCGACCTGAAGACGGCCGACTTCGCCACCGCCTGGGGTGGCATCTCGGGCCTTCAGCTGAGCCTGGCCGCCGTCTGGACCGAGGCGCGGCGCCGCGGCCACGACCTGGCGGACGTCGTGCGCTGGATGTCGACCCGCACGGCCGGACTCGTCGGCCTCGACGCCCGCAAGGGCGCCATCGCCCCGGGCCGCGACGCAGACTTCGCCGTTCTCGCCCCGGACGCGGCCTTCACCGTCGACCCGGCCCGCCTCCAGCACCGCAACCGGGTCACGGCGTACGCCGGCAAGACCCTGTACGGCGTCGTCCAGTCCACCTGGCTGCGCGGCGAACGCATCGTCGCCGACGGCGAGTTCACCGAACCGAGGGGCCGGCTGCTGAGCCGTACCCCCTGAGCCACCCGCAGCGGCCGATCCCGAAAGGACATCTGATCACCGTGACGGCGATTCCCGGTTTCACCGGCGACGCGAACCCCTACGGCGGCGGCGACCCGTACGCGGACTACCGCACCGCTGACTTCCCCTTCACCCACCTCGCCGACCTCGCCGACCGCCGGCTCGGCGCCGGAGTCATCGCCGCCAACGACGAGTTCTTCGCCCAGCGGGAGAACCTGCTGCTGCCCGGGCGCGCCGAGTTCGACCCCGAGCGCTTTGGGCACAAGGGCAAGGTCATGGACGGCTGGGAGACGCGCCGGCGCCGTGGCCCCTCCGCTGCCCACCCCTGGCCCACCGCCGAGGACCACGACTGGGCGCTGGTCCGGCTCGGTGCGCCCGGCGTCGTGCGGGGCATCGTGGTCGACACGGCCCACTTCCGCGGCAACTATCCGCAGGCCGTGTCCGTCGAGGGCGCCTGCGTGCCCGGCTCCCCGTCGCCCGCGGCGCTGTTGTCCGACGACGTGAAGTGGACGACGCTGGTGCCGCGCACCCCCGTCGGCGGCCACGCGGCCAACGGCTTCGAGGTCACCGTCGAACAGCGCTTCACGCATCTGCGGGTCAATCAGCATCCCGACGGCGGCATCGCGCGCCTGCGCGTGTACGGCGAGGTCGTGCCCGATCCGGCGTGGCTGGCCGTGCTCGGCACCTTCGACGTGGTCGCCCTGGAGAACGGCGGACAGGTCGAGGACGCCTCCGACCGCTTCTACTCGCCCGCCACCCACACCATCCAGCCGGGCCGCTCCCGCCAGATGGACGACGGCTGGGAGACGCGCCGCCGCCGTGACCAGGGCCATGACTGGATCCGCTACCGGCTTGCCGCCCGGTCCGCGGTACGCGCGGTCGAGATCGACACCGCCTGTCTCAAGGGCAACAGTGCCGGCTGGGCGTCGGTGTCCGTGCGGGACGGCGCGGGCGGCGCGTGGACGGAGATCCTTCCGCGCACCCGCCTCCAGCCGGACACGAACCACCGCTTCGTCCTGCCGGAACCGGCCGTCGGCACGCACGCGCGCGTGGACATCTACCCGGACGGCGGCATCTCACGGCTGCGGCTGTACGGCTCCCTGACCGACGACGGCGCGGCCCGTCTGGCGGCCCGCCACCAGGAACTGAGCGGCTGAACCCGACGCTCACGCGGCGGTACGCGGCCCGCCCGGAGTTCGGGGGAGCAGCCCCGGAGAGGCACACCACAGCGCGCCCGGGCGAGGGAACGACGGGACCACCGCGCCGCGCGGACACGGTGCAGCGTGCCCGGGCGTCGACGTTGCCAGACCGCCGGAGGCTCACGCCCGCGTTGTTCACCAGGACGCCGAGCCCGCCCAGCGCCTCGGCCGCCCGCGCCACCGCGCCGGCCGCCTCCGTGGCGTCCGCACGCAGCGCCACGGCGCGCCGACCCAGCGCCTCGACCGACCGTACGACGCCCTCGGCCGCCTCCTTGCCGTGCACATAGGTGAGCGCGACGTCCGGGCCGTCCCGGGCGAGCCGCAGTGCCGTCGCCGCGCCGATGCCCCGGCCGCCGCCGGTCAACAGGGCCGCCCTGCCCCAGAGCGTTCCCCGAGTCGTCATGCGTCCAGCTCAGCAGGCACGGCGGCGCCGCACCGACGGCGAACGGACGTCGATCTCGGGTGGCCGGAACTCTTCGCTCGTCGTTCCGCGTTCTCTCCTTGTGACCCTTCAGCAAGAGATCGTCGGCAACGCCATGCAGATGGCGGTCGTCAGCCTGCAGCCCGGCCAGACCGTGTACTGCGAGGCGGGGAAGTTCCTCTTCAAGACGGCGAACGTGACCATGGAGACCCGCCTGTCGGGCCCGTCGGGCAACGGCGGACAGCAGCAGGGCGGCGGAGGCGGCATGGGCGGCCTGCTGCGCCAGGCCATGGGCACGGCCATGCAGGCCGGCCAGCGCGTCCTCGCCGGCGAGTCGCTGGCCTTCCAGTACTTCACCGCCGAGGGCGGCGCGGGCACCGTCGGTTTCGCGGGTGTCCTGCCCGGCGAGATGCGCGCCCTGGAACTGGACGGCACGCGCGCGTGGTTCGCGGAGAAGGACGCCTTCGTGGCCGCCGAGTCCACGGTCGAGTTCGGCATCGCCTTCCAGGGCGGCCGGACCGGCATGAGCGGCGGCGAGGGCTTCATCCTGGAGAAGTTCACCGGACACGGCACGGTGATCATCGCCGGCGCGGGCAACTTCATCGATCTCGACCCGGCCGACTTCGGCGGCCGCATCGAGGTCGACACCGGCTGCGTCGTCGCCTTCGAAGAGGGCATCCAGTACGGCGTCCAGCGCGTCGGAGGGCTCAACCGCCAGGGGATCATGAACGCGGTCTTCGGCGGCGAGGGGCTGTCGCTGGCCACCCTGGAGGGCAGCGGACGCGTCATCCTGCAGTCCCTCACCATCGAGAGCCTCGCCAACGCCCTGAAGAAGGCCCAGGGCGGCGACAAGCAGGGACCGACGGGCGGGCTGTTCTCGACGCACGCCGGGTGAGGCGATGAGTTGCGGGCGCGCGCGGGGTCTGCAGTGCTGACAGCAGACCCCGTACCAGGAAGCAGGAACCCGCCATGGGCAAGCTCGTCTCCACCCTCTTCGTCAGCCTCGACGGCGTCTACCAGGCACCCGGCACCCCGCACGAGGACACGCGCGGCGGCTTCACCCAGGGCGGCTGGACCTTTCCCTACGGGGACGCGGACTTCGCCGGGTTCATCTCCGAGGTCTTCGGCCGCGCCGGTGCCTTTCTGCTCGGCCGCCGCACCTACGACATCTTCGCCGGGCACTGGCCGCGGGTGACCGACCCCGCCGACCCGATCGCGTCCCGGTTGAACGCGCTGCCGAAGTACGTCGCCTCCGCGACCCTGGACGCGCCCGGCTGGTCCGGCACCACCGTGATCCGCGGCGACCTCGCCAAGGAGGTCACCGCCCTCAAGGAGCGGACGGACGGCGAACTCCAGGTGCACGGCAGCGGCGCCCTCGTCCGCTCCCTGCTGGACCTCGGCCTGGTGGACACCGTCTACCTGCTGACCTTCCCGGTCGTCCTGGGCGCGGGCCACCGCCTGTTCACGGCGGGCGCGACCCCGACCGCCTTCCGCCGCACCGCCGGGCGGGTCACGGCCGCGGGCGTCTCGATCCAGACGTACGACACCGCGGGCCGCCCCGAGTACGGCTCGTACGCACTGGCCGAGGACGCCTGACCGGCAGGCGGGGGCGCGCTTCCCAGGGCGAGCACCCCGACGGGGCGTCTCCGCGGTGCCGTGGTCGCCGAACGGCGCCCGGCCGTCAGACCTCCCGTCGCCCGGGGCCCGTGCGCACGGCGCGGCCGGCCGCCGCCTGACGGGTCCGGGCGGCGCGGACACGGCTCGACGAGTTATTGCTCGGCAGTGAGAGCTTCCGCATAGGGGAAAATGAGCTCTCCGGAGGATGATTCCGGTGGCGAAACCACGATCTGCCGCGACCCGTTCCGGAACTGACCGACCTCGTGCCCGGAAATTCCCTGGAACTGGACCTGCAGAACTCGCGGTTGTGACCACTCGCCCTTCACGCCGAACCGGACATCACCCATGACTGTCCGGAAGGTTGTCTCCCGCGCGTACGCGGCGAGGCTCTCGTCGTCGAAACCGCCGGTCGCCTCGACGGCCTGAGCGACCACCTGCAGCTGGGCGTACGCGAGCGGCACCATGTAATGCCCGAGCAGGTCGACACCGGCGTCGGCCGCACGTTCCTGGTAGGTGTTCAGCAGTTCCTGAACACCCGGGAACATCATTTTGGGTACCGGCGCCCAGTACTCGTAGTTCACGAAGCCGTTGAGCGACGGTCCGAGCGCCGTCCTCACCGCTGTGTTCTGCGGTCCGATCATGGCGCCGCCGACCATCTTCGGCCGGTAGCGGTGAGAGCGAACGGTCCGCACCAGGCCGATCGAGTCGTCCAGGTAGGAACAGAGGAACAGAAGATCGCTGCCGGTCTCCGCGACGGCGTCGATGACGGGCTTGAAATCCTCGGTCGACAGCGGGTAGGTGACCTCGTGGACGACCTTGATCCCGTACTTCTCGGCATTGTCCTTGGCGCCGAGAACAGGGTTGCGGGAGAACTCGGCATCCGCGGAGACGAGCGCCACAGTCGTCGGCCGGGGGTTCTGCTGCGCGGCGAGTTCGAAGAACCCCTCGGTGAGCGCGGCGTTCGGATCCGGCCCGGTCGGGATCATGGCGAAGTACTTCGGATACACGAGCGCATTGTTGACGCCGAGGCCCATGAGCCCGACGAAGAAGCGTTGCCGCTCCATCACCAACGGCATGGCCGGCAGCAGGGTGTTGGTGCCGTAACCACCGATGACGAGATCAACCTTGTCCTCGTCGATCAGCCGCTCGTACATCCCAGGAACCAGGGAGGCGTCTCCCCGATCGTCGTAGCGGACAAACTCGACCGGACGGCCGAGCAGTCCACCGCGAGCGTTGATGTCCTCGCGCCAGATCTCATGGGCGAGCCGGGCTGACCGGCCGTTGTCCGCGAGGGGACCGGTCAGCGACAGGCAGTACCCGATGCGGACGGGCGCCTGTTCCGCGGCCATGTCAGACGTCGCTTCCCGCACGTCCTGCGGCGAGCAACTGCATCTCCCAGCTGAAGGCGACGCCGGTGGCGCCCCCGTGCTCAAGCAGCATCTCGGTCATGGCCGGGATGGTCTCCTCGCGGGCCCAGTCGCGCTGCCACTCGCTCGCCACGGCCATCCAGGTGATCGGTACCACGCCCGCCTGGATCATGCGCTGCACGCCCATGTCATGGGCTTCCTTCGAGGCACCGCCCGAGGCGTCGGTGACAGCGAAGACCTCGAAGCCCTCACCCGCCGCCTGTATCGCCGGCATCGCGACACAGATCTCCGTCCAGAGGCCGGCGATGATCAGCTTCTTGCGGCCGGTCGCCTTGACGGCGTCGACGACGCGCTCGTCCTGCCAGGTGTTGATGAGCGTGCGGTTGATCGGCTTCTGCTCCGGGAACACGTCCTGCAGTCCCTTGATGAGGTAGCCGCCGCGCTCCTCCAGCACGGTCGTCAGGATGGTCGGTACGTCGAACACCTTGGCGGACTTGGCGAGGGCGACAGCGTTGTTCACGACCATCGTGGGCTCGTGGCTGTTCAGGTTGGCGAACTGGAACGGCTGGTGGTCGATCAGGACGACGACGCTCTCCTCGGGCGTCAGCAGTGCCTGCAGTCCGGACTTCGTTCCGTTGCTCATGAGATTCCTCTCCGGGGGTGTGTATCTGCGGGTGCCTGTATCTGCGTGCTCAGAGTGCTCAGGCGGACGCCGGCGATCTCGACGGCGGCCTGCGGCCGCACGTGCCCCTGAAGCCGAGTCGGCCAACCATCACGTCGAATCGGCTGATATCGCGTCACGAACCGGTGCGGCCATCGTGTCGAGGCGGCCCGCGGCACGAGTAGTGGCCCGCCTCATCAAGCAGAGTAGATGATGTGTCACCAATATTAGCACTGGCAGCCGTTGATGCGTCAACTAGAAGTTGATCCGCCCTCTATGCCGGAGCCGGTCAGGTCACTCCGGCTGATCGTCCAGGTTCGCGATGATCCTCTCGGCGATGGTGCGCAGCTGTGTAACCTCGGTCGCGCTGAGGCCGGCGAGTGCCGTGTCCCAGGCGAAGACGTCCTGCAGTGGCAGCACCCGCTCCACGAGGTCGAGACCACGCCGTGTGAGGACGGCCTGGTAGGCACGGCCCTTTTCGGGAGTGTCCTCGCGGCGGAGCAACCCGTCAGCCTCAAGCGAGCGGAGCGCATGTGAGAGGCGGCTCTTGTGGAAGCGTAGTGCCCGGCTCAGCCGGGTCAGACCCATGGTGTGCTGATCTGCGCCGGCGAGCAACGCGAGGACCTTGAAGTGGCTGTGCGGGATGCCGGCGTCGCGCCGCGTCTGTCGATCGAGCTCGGCTTCGACCAGGTGCGCGAGGATGACCAGTGACTGCCAGTCCTCCCGCCGCTCCTGCAGCACCCGGGTCCTGCCGGGTTCGACGGATGCGGCGGAGTCGCGGGCCCGCCGTCCGCCCGGTCGAGGCGTCGTGAGATCAGACAATCGGCCATCCACCTCTCCCGGCTTGCCAAGCGGCGAAGCCTTCGTAGTGCATTGCACACCTCACGAGTTGCGGGTTCAACTCGCTCGCCCGGTGAGCTTGAGGGGAAGAGTCTAATCGTGGTGTTTGACGCGCACTGTCCACGTGTATACGGGGCAGGGCACATCGGGGCACTTCCAACGCCCTGACCTTTCTGACGTCAGGCGTTGTGCCGGGCGTACTCGGTGGGTGTGAGCCCGTAGCGCTGCTTGAAGGCACGGCTGAAGTGGCTGCCGTCGGCGAACTGCCAGTGCGCGGCGATCTCCGAGACGCTCAGGCGGGATGCCGACAGCGCCTGCCTGGCCGACTCCAAGCGCCGTTCCCGGATGTACGCGGTCATCGATTCCCCACCCGCCGCGAACGCGCGCTGCAGAGTGCGCACGGAGACGTTCAGTTCCCGGGCAAGCATCGCCGGCGACAGCTCGGCGTCGGCGAGCCGCTGCTCCGCGAGGTTCTTCGCCGCCCGGGCGAGGGCCGAGGCAAGGTGGGTGTTCACATCGTCGAAGCCCTGGTGTGTCACCGCGGCGGCCAACTCGACCAGCGTGTCCCGCGCGGCCTTGACACCGGCCGGGCTCAGATCGGGCAGCATCTCCTCGACCATGCCGGCGTGCGCCACCAGGAGGCGTACCTCGGCAGTGTCGGCGCGGCCGGCGACTTCCCGGCCGCCGAGCAAAAGGGGAAAGGGAGTAGCGGGCAAGACGATGCACTGAGCTCTCGTGCGGGGCGGGACAGCGAAGTGATGCATGCGCGCGGCGTGCCGGAGCAGGAAATGTCCCGCCACCACGGTGTGCTCCACAGTGTTGCGCTTGCTGCCCAGCGCCCAGGCTCCGGTGTGCACCAGCCATAGGCGTACCTGATCGGCGTCATGGCTCGGTCCGTCCGCCGTCTGCGCTGCCGACGCCCCGTCCACGCTGGTGATCGCCACGTCGCGCACCCTGGTGGCGCGGAAGCGCAGCCGGAAGTCGGTCGCTGTCGCCGAGCTGAACCGGGGGAGGGGAAACCCGTCTCCGACGTAGGTGTGCCAGCTCCGCTCGAAGTCGCCCCGACCGGTTGTGGCCGCGTGGCGTGAGTCGAGCGAGAAGGAAGCCGTCTTGTTGTCGTCCATGGTCCTTCGGGTGCTCTCAGGATGTCGTTGTCGCCGATGTTCCGGTCGGTTGTCGCCCTGATGCATGCAGGGACTTCCGTGATCTTCCTAGGGTTCGAAGCACCCACACTTCAGGAGGACATGGTGAACGACCAGAACAGCCGCGTGGCCGTGATTACCGGCGCCGGGGGCGGCCTGGGCGTCCATATCGCGCACCGCTTTGCCGCCGAGGGATACACCACAGTGCTGGTGGGGCGTACGGAATCGACCTTGCGGAAGGCTGTCGAGAGCGGCCCGGACGGGGGCGACATGCACCCGTGGGCCGGCGACGTCGCCGACCTGGCCGCCGTCACCGCACTCATGGACGGCGTGGCCGAACGGTTCGGGCGTCTGGACGTCCTGGTCAACAACGCGGGGCTGGCGCGGCCGGGCACCGTGGAGAGCACCACCGAGGACGCCTATCGCGCCATGATGAGCGTGAACGTCGACGGCGTATTTTTCGCCTCCCGCGCCGCCTTGCCCCATCTGCGGGCGGTCCGCGGGTGCATCGTCAACATCGGATCCGTTGGTGGCATGCGCGGTGACTGGACGCAGGCCGCCTACAACGCGACCAAGGGCGCGGTGGCCAATCTGACCAATGCGATGGCCCTCGACCATGGCTGGGAGATCCGGGTCAACGCGGTCCATCCCGGTGTGACGACCAGTCACGAGGAGATCCGGACGGCGCTCGCCGAAGGTACGCCGTTGCGCGACCGGTTCGACGACCGTGTGCCCATGGGCCGGCCCGGCGATCCCGCCGAGGTGGCCGCTGTCGTGGCGTTCCTCGCCGGCTCCGACGCCTCGTACGTCAATGGCGCGCACATCGCCGTCGACGGTGGCCTGACCGCATCGAACGGCCAGACCGATCTCTTCCACTGACCGCGACGCGACTCTGCTCGGTCCGCCGACTCCGTTGGCGGACCGTCATGAAAGGGCCTAGGCCCTGTCGTCAAATTCCCTCCCCCAGCCTCCGGCCGGGAGGTGCCCCCAGCCCCGCGACGCCATGCACGCACTCTCGCCGCACCGGACACAGGCCCAAGTACGTCCAGTACGAGGACCTGAGCCCGGCGCACCGAGAGCACGCACCTGACGCCGCAGGGCCCGCCCTCCGGGCGAACGACGGGAATTTGACGACAGGGCCTAGCCGAGGAAGGATCGCAGGGCCGAGTTGACCTCATCGGCGTGCGTCCAGAGCAGCCCGTGCGGGGCACCCTCGATCTCCACGTACTGCGCCTCGGGCAGGTCCCGTCGGAAGCGGCGGGCGGTGGCATCGATGGGCAGGATCTTGTCAGCCGTACCGTGCAGGATCAGGGTGGGCTTGCCACTGTCGCGGACCGCTCGGACATCGACGCGGAAGTCTTCGATCCAGGCGGGAACGACCGCGTAGGCCGCCACGGGGGCACTCGACGTCGCCACGTTCCAACTCGCGGTGACAGCCTCCTGGCTGATCCGGCTTCCGAGGTTCTCCTCAAGATCGTAGAAGTCCGAGAAGAATTGGGTGTACCAGGCGTACCGATCACTCTTGGCCGCTTCCGCGATCCCGTCGAACACCTCCTGTGGCACACCCTCGGGGTTGTCGTCGCGGGCGACCAGGAAAGGCTCCAGTGAAGCCAGGAAAGCGAGTTTGGCCACCCGCTCATGCCCGAATCGTGAAACGTAGCGGGCGAGCTCGCCGGTACCCATCGAGAAGCCCACGAGGACGACTTCACGAAGGTCGAGCGTCTCCAGCACGGTGTTGAGATCCGCCGCGAACGTGTCGTAGTCGTACCCGGAGCCCACCTTCGACGACTTGCCGAAGCCTCGGCGGTCGTAGGTGATGACGCGGTATCCGGCGGCCAGGAGATCTTGCGTCTGCCGCTCCCAGCTGTGACCGTTCAGTGGATATCCGTGAATAAGGACAACAGGCTGCCCCGTGCCATGATCCTCGTAGTAGAGCTCGACCGGCGCGCTGTTCTCGTGGCCTACAGCTATGTACCCCATTGTTTACTTGCCCCTTCTGGATCGCTGTGGAATTCGACGCGGTGGCCTCACACCATTTGGTTGACCTGTCATCTACGCTACCATCAGTCCCCAAGGCGGGCAGAGACTCCCGGCATCCGCGCGGCGACCTCCTCGCGACGCAGGCCGACAACCCGCCGGGCACCCGGCGCGCGGGGTAGGAGCCGGTCGACATGAAGGGAAAGCAGTGGTCCTCAAGATCGATGTACCAGCCCGCATGGTCCGTGGTGACGTGGACGAAGGCTATGGCGCGGTGGCCGACGCCTTTCGCGAGAACTTCGCCGCGCGCAACGAGATCGGCGCCGCATGTGTCGTCTACCACGGCGGGCGGAAGGTCGTGGATCTCTGGGGCGGATACCGGGACGGACTCAACCGTCTCCCCTGGGAGACGGAAACGATGGTGCCGGTCTTCTCCACGTCCAAGGGCGTGGCAGCGGTGGCGCTCGCGGTGCTGCACGCACGTGGCCTGCTCGACCACGACGAGCGCGTGGCGACCTACTGGCCCGAGTTCGCCGCGGCCGGCAAGGGCGATGTCACCGTCCGCCAGTTGCTCGCCCATCAGGCCGGGCTGGCGGTGATCGACCGGCCACTCGAACTCGGCGACCTGACCGGCTCCCGCACCCTCGCCACGGCCCTTGCCGAGCAGCGTCCGGCATGGGAGCCGGGCACCCGGCACGGCTACCACGGCCAGTCGTTGGGCTGGTACGAGAGCGAGCTCATCAGCCGGATCGACCCCGGGACACGTCGTATCGGCCGGTTCTTCGCCGACGAGGTGGCGACGCCGCTCGGTCTCGACTTCCACTTCGGCCTGCCGCAGGACGCCGATCGCGATCGGGTCGCCCGCATCCACGGATTTCGCTCCTGGGAGATGATGCTGCACCTGAGAGCGATGCCGGCGTCATTCGTCCGGGCATACGCGAACCCACGGAGCCTGACCTCCCGGGCGTTCGGCAATCCGCGGGTGCTGGGCACCGTGGAGAACTTCAACCGGCCGGATGTACAGGCCGCGGAGATTCCGGCGGCCAACGGCGTCGGCCAAGTGCGGTCGATCGCCAAGCTCTACGGCGAGGTGGCAACCGGCGGAGCCACCCTCGGCCTCACCGATGCCACGACGGACGCGTTGCGCATCGCTGCCACACCTCCGACGGACGGACTGTTCGACGAGGTGCTGCGCGTCGAGACGAGGTTCTCCCTGGGGTACGTCAAGCCGTTCCCGGCGTTCAGGTTCGGCTCCGGGTCGGACCGGGCCTTCGGGACGATGGGCCTGGGAGGGTCGTTCGCCTTCGCGGACCCGGACACCGGTACGGGCTTCGCGTACGCCATGAACCGCACCGGATTTCGGCTCTGGGACGATCCTCGTGAAGTGGCGCTGCGGGAGGCGCTCTTCGCGCGGGTCCTCGGCGAGCGGCCTCAACGGCCCGACCCGGCTACCCGTGACGGCAGCGCGCCCGACCGATCGGCCTGAGTGTGTTCCACGTCTCAGAAGGCTTGCGCAGACAGAGACGGTGAGTTGAGACTTCAACTCAGCGTCGAGGTTGTGATCGACAATCTGAAGGACATGCCATGACCGAGCAACTCACCGGCCACAGCTACCGTTTCGACCTCGGCGACCTGAAGGTGCGCTTCACCTTCGATTCGCCGACCCAGGGCAGCTTTGTCGTGGAGCACGGCGCGGGGCTCGCCCCCGACGGCCACGCCGAAACGGTGGCTCTGAATCTGCGAGAGATCCGCCAAGGCGTCTATCTGAACTCCTGGACCGAGGCGAGCGGGGCCACGGTGACGCATCTGGAGGACTTCGAGAACGGGACGTTGTACTCCAACGTGACCGTCGACGGCAAGCTTTACTACTTCACCGGAACGATTGAGGAGGCCTGACCATGACTCAGCTCGCCGCCGTGCAGGACGATCAGGCACAACGCAACGTCGACATCGTCCTCACCGCTATGCGGGAGTTGTTCACCGAAAAGGACCTCACCGCGATAGACCGATACTGGGCCGAGCCCTATGTCCAGCACAGCCCGCAGATGCCCAATGGGCTCGACACCCTGCGCGATGTCGTGCCGCACCTGGAGGGCTTCTCCTGGGAACCGCAGCGGATCGCCGCCCAAGGCGAACTGGTCTTCACCCACAGCATCGTTCACGGCTGGGCCCCGAACCCCGTGGCCATCGTCGACATCTTCCGGCTGGAGAACGGACGCATCGTGGAACACTGGGACGTCGTCCAGGACATCGTCCCTGCCGAAGAATCCGCCAACGGCAACGCCATGGTGTAGGCCTGTTGAGGCGCCGGACGCGCGCCTCGAAGGGCCCGCAGTGGGCCAACTCTTGAACGGCCGCCCGGTCAGTCCGGCTGCTTCTCCATGTGGTCCAGGACGCGCTTGGAGATCCGGGCGAGTGTGCTGAGCTGGTTCGGGGTCAGGGCATCGATGAACAGGCGGCGGACGTGTTCGACGTGCTGGGGTGCGGCCTCTTCGATCGCCTTGTAGCCGGCCGGGGTGGCGACGATGAATGCTCCGCGTCCGTCGTCGGGGCATTCCTCCCTGGCCACGAGCCCGCGTTTCGCCATCCGCGTGACCTGGTGGGACATCCGGCTCTTCTCCCACTCCACCAGTTTGGCCAGATCCAGGAAGCGCATCCGCCCGCCGCCTCTCTCGGTGAGGCTGGCGAGCACGATGTAGTCGGAGGCTGACATTCCGGAGTCGGCCTGGATGCGCCGGGACAGCCGTCCGATGAGCGTCTCCTGCATGCGGATGAAGCCGTCCCAGGCGGCCTTCTCTTCCCCGTTGAGCCAGCGCGGTGGTGCGTCCATGGGGGCAGTCTAACGAAATCGTTGACGGCTCA
>NZ_PENI01000005.1 GCF_003688995.1 Streptomyces shenzhenensis
TGCCGGAGACGAAGACGATGTTCTCCCGGGCCAGGCCGAGTTCGGGCATGAAGCCCTGCACGGCCGCCAGGATCGCGTAGTCGCCGCAGCCCGGGCACCAGCGCACCTCCTGGTCCGACTTGAAGTCGCGGGCCGAGAGCGGAACGTCCGCCTTCGGCACCAGGGACAGTGCCTCAACGGGCATGGACGGCCTCCTTGAGAACGGTGACGAGCCGCTCGACCTTGAACGGCGTTCCGTCGACCTGGCTGTACGATTCCGCGTCGACCAGGTACCTGGCCCGCAGCAGGCCGGCGAGCTGGCCGAGGTTCATCTCGGGGACGATCACCTTGTCGTAACGCGCCAGCACCGCCCCGAGGTTGGCCGGGAACGGGTTGAGATGGCGCAGGTGGGCCCGGGCGACCGGCTCGCCCGCCGCGCGCAGCCTGCGGACGGCGGCGGTGATGGGGCCGTAGGTGGATCCCCAGCCCAGGACGAGCGTGCGGGCGTGGTCGGGGTCGTCGACCGTGAGACCGGGGACGGCGATCCCGTCGATCTTGGCCTGGCGGGTGCGGACCATGAGGTCGTGGTTGGCCGGGTCGTAGGAGATGTTCCCCGTCCCGTCCTGCTTCTCGATGCCGCCGATGCGGTGCTCAAGACCCGGCGTGCCCGGGACCGCCCAGGGGCGGGCGAGGGTCCGCGGGTCGCGCTTGTAGGGCCGGAACACCTCGGTGCCGTCCGCCAGCGTGTGGTTCGGTCCGGTGGCGAACTCCACGCGCAGATCGGGCAGTTCCTCGATGCCGGGGACGCGCCAGGGTTCGGAGCCGCCCGCGAGGTAGCCGTCGGAGAGCAGGAACACCGGGGTGCGGTAGGTCAGCGCGATCCGGGCTGCGTCGAGGGCGGCGGCGAAGCAGTCCGCGGGGGTCTGCGGGGCGACGACCGGCACCGGGGCCTCGCCGTTGCGGCCGTACATGGCCTGGAGCAGGTCGGCCTGTTCGGTCTTGGTGGGCAGGCCGGTGGAGGGCCCGCCGCGCTGGATGTCCACGACCAGCAGCGGCAGTTCCAGGGACACCGCGAGTCCGATGGTCTCGGACTTCAGTGCCACGCCGGGTCCTGAGGTGGTGGTCACGGCGAGGGCCCCGCCGAACGCGGCGCCGAGCGCGGCGCCGATGGCGGCGATCTCATCCTCGGCCTGGAAGGTCCGTACGCCGAAGTTCTTGTGCCGGGACAGCTCGTGCAGGATGTCCGAGGCCGGGGTGATCGGATACGACCCGAGGTAGAGCGGCAGGTCCGCCTGCCGGGACGCGGCGATCAGTCCGTAGGACAGCGCCAGGTTCCCGGAGATGTTGCGGTACGTGCCGGCGGGGAACGCCTCGGCTGCGGGCGCGACTTCGTAGGAGACCGCGAAGTCCTCGGTGGTCTCGCCGAAGTTCCAGCCGGCCCGGAACGCGGCGACGTTCGCCTCGGCGATGTGCGGCCGCTTGCCGAACTTGCGCCGCAGGAACGCCTCGGTGCCCTCGGTCGGCCGGTGGTACAGCCACGACAGCAGGCCCAGCGCGAACATGTTCTTGCTGCGCTCGGCCTCCTTGCGGGTCAGACCGAAGCCCTTCAGCGCCTCCACCGTCAGCGTGGTCAGCGGCACCGGATGCACCGCGTACGCCGCCAGCGAGCCGTCCTCCAGCGGGGAGGCGGCCCAGCCGGCCTTCGTCAGCGCGCGCCCGGTGAACTCGTCGGAGTCGACGATGATCTCGGCGCCGCGCCGCAGATCGCCGAGGTTGGCCCGCAGCGCGGCCGGATTCATCGCCACCAGCACGTCCGGTGCGTCGCCGGGGGTGAGGATGTCGTGGTCGGCAAAGTGCAGCTGGAAGGAGGACACGCCGGGCAGGGTGCCCGCGGGCGCCCGGATCTCGGCGGGGAAGTTCGGCAGCGTCGCCAGGTCGTTGCCGAAGGACGCCGTCTCCGAGGTGAAGCGGTCACCGGTGAGCTGCATCCCGTCGCCGGAGTCCCCCGCGAACCGGATGATCACCCGGTCCAGGCGGCGCACCTCGGGAGCCGGACGAGCCGATGCGTCCGTGCCCCCGGGGGCGCTCGTGTCACTCGTATCAGTCGTGTCAACGGCCACCGGCCGCTCCTTCCCGTCGACGCAGCTGGCTGCCTGCCGCCGCACGGTAGTGAGCGCCGCTTGTGACCGGCCAAAGCCGGTCCGTGAGGCCGTGCGGCCCGGTGGGCACGCCCGGACGCCGTCACGGCAGCCAGTCCGCGTCCCTCGCGATGCGGATCGCGTCGACACGGTTACGCGCGTTGAGCTTGCTGACCACGGTGGTCAGATAGTTGCGCACCGTCCCCGCCGACAACCGCAGCATGGAGGCGATCTCCCGGGCCTCGGCGCCCTCCGCCGCGAGCCGCAGCACCTGGGTCTCCCGGTCTGTGAGGGGGCTCTCGAACTCGCCCCAGGCGGCCAGCGCCAGTTCCGGGTCCACGGCTCGGTGACCGGCCGCCACGCGCCGTACGGCCAGGGCGAGTTCGCCGGACGGTGCGTCCTTGAGGAGATAGCCGGAGACCCGGGCCTCCAGGGCCCGGCGCAGGGTGCCGGGGCGGCCGAGGCTGGTGAGGATGAGGGTGCGGCACTGGGGCAGCCGTTCGCGTAGCTGAGTGGCGGCCGACAGCCCGTCGACGCCGGGCAGGTCGATGTCGATGATGGCGACGTCGGGCCGGTGCTCGAGCGCCATGTCGACGATCTCGTCCCCGCGTTCGACCTCGCAGATGACGTCGAGATCGTCCTGGAGGTTCAGCAGAGCGACCAGGGCGCCGCGGACCATGTTCATGTCTTCGGCGAGCAGTATGCGTATCACTGAGCTCCCGTCTGCGGTCCGTGAGGGGCCGGATCGTGGCGAGGTGTCGTGGTCCGTACTGTTGCCGCTAAGACGTGCGATCATGCGGCCGATCCGTTGGGCGGGAACAGGATGTCCCGTGTTTCCGGTGATGTCTCCGGTGGTTTTCTGGCGGGCGCCTCGGCGATGAGGCGGAATGTGCCGTCCTTTCCGAGGTCCGATTCGAGGCGCCCGCCTATTGCGGTCATACGGGTGCGCAGGTTGCCGAGTCCGTTGCCGCTGTCCGGCGCGGGGTTGTGGTAAGCGGGGTCGACGCCGTCGTTTTCCACCGAGAGCCGGATGACACCGTCGTGTTGGGCGGCTTTGATGCGGCAGTGCGTGGCCTTGCTGTGGCGCAGGAGGTTGGTGACGGCTTCGCGCAGGGTGGTGGCGAGCGCGGTGTCGATGAGCGGTGGCAGCGCGCCGAGTTCGAATTCGGTGTGCACCTGGATGCCGGCGGCGTGCAGCATGGACTGTGCGGTTCTGATCTCCTGCCGGAGCGAGAGGGTGCGGTAACCGCTCGCGGCTTTGCGGACGTCGGTGAGGGACTGGCCGGCGATGGCCAGGATGTCGTCCATCTCTTTCATGGCGCGGGT
This sequence comes from Streptomyces shenzhenensis, assembly GCF_003688995.1. Taxonomy (GTDB): domain Bacteria; phylum Actinomycetota; class Actinomycetes; order Streptomycetales; family Streptomycetaceae; genus Streptomyces; species Streptomyces shenzhenensis_A. The sequence goes on from NZ_PENI01000005.1 coordinate 3,444, forward strand.
GGGCTGGGTGGGGATGAGCTGGTGGACGAGTTCGCTCTTGAGCGTGATGGCGGAGAGGCTGAAGCCGAGGAGGTCGTGGAGGTCGCGGGCGAAGCGGAGCCGTTCCCCGGTGACCGCCTGGCGGGCCAGTTCGCCGCGGGTGGTGTGGAGGTGCGTGATGAGCCGGGTGAGCCGGGTGAGCCCGTACAGGACGAGCCCGGTGAGCAGGGTGGTGAGCGTGAGGTGGACGCTCTGGAGCAGGGGCCGGCCCTGGAGGAGGGCCGGGACGAGGACGCTGAGCCCCACCGTCGCGTAGAGGGGCCAGGCTGCGCGGCGCGGCAGCAGGAGCAGGAGCGAGGCGGCGAGACAGCCGGCCATGGTCTCCCAGAGGGCCTGGAAGATCAGGAACGGCAGGTAGGTCAGGAGCGCCTGGAGGGCCAGGGTCAGGCAATTGCGCCGCAGGGACGCCCGGTTGCCGCCCGCTGCGCAGTGCAGGAGCTGCAGGGCGAGGAGCGCCGGCAGCAGGACAAGGCCGGTCGCCTCGGCCGCGGGGGACACCCCGGCGGTCAGGATGCTGGTGGTGCTGAGGAGCGCGCAGCCCAGCAGCGCGGTGCCGAGGACGGTGCGGGCGATCCGCGGAGCCGGGAGACGATGGACGAGTGCGGGCGGGGTCACCGCCCCGGGTCTGCTGCCCCTCGACTCGTCCGCACTGTCGGAACGGTCGTGACTGTCCATCATCCGCACGGCCTCTCGCAACTATGTGCGCCATCCTGCCTGCGGGGGATGATAAGTCACCGTCGTAAAGACTGTGCTGCAATCAGGGACTGGCGAGCTCAAATTTGCGGAACCAACGGCCCTTGGGCGAAGAGTAGAAACGGATTCACCTTTTCCGGTAGTGAACCCGCCGCTTCTCGCTAAGGGTACGGATAGACGAAATGCCGGCCCGGGCGCAAGCGCGCCCAGGAACTTCCGTACGCGGGAACGGCCATTTCGGCCACGGGAACGCCGGGCCCGCGTCCGCTCCTGCCGGGGGAGTCCGGGTCGGCGTGACACCCGGGAGCCGCCCGCCCCGCCCTGCCCGGCGTCGTGCCGGCACGGCGCCCGCGCGCAGACCCGGCCACCGCACGGACCGCCGGCGGGCCGCTCCTGCCCGCGGTGCACAAGCGGCTCTTTAGAGCCCCCTCACAGGATGCGAGCCGAACAGCACGCGTCGGCGTCGGGCCGGCAGTCTCGGAGAGGTCAGCGATGCGCGTTCTTTTCACCATCTTTCCGACATCGGCACACCTGTATCCGGCCATCCCGCTGGCCTGGGCGTTGCAGAGCGCCGGTCACGAGGTCGTCCTGGCGAGCCCCGAGGGCGTGGTCGACCCCAAGGTGATCCCGAACATCACCTCGGCCGGCCTCACCGCCGTGTCGCTGGGCGGCAAGGAGGAGCTCACCGCCTCCCTGGCCCCGCTCATGGCCGCCGCGGGCCCCGACCGGCCCACGCTGGCCCTCGACCCCGACGACGAGCACGCCTGGCGCACCACCAGGGCCGTCCTCGCGGGCATGTTCCACGCGTACTACCCGCGCGAGGCGGCCGAGGGCGGGCGGCGGCCGGTCCTCGACGCGCTGGTGGAGTTCGCCCGTGACTGGCGCCCGGACCTGGTGCTGTGGGACCCGCTGGCGCCGACCGGTGCCGTGGCCGCACGCGCCTGCGGCGCCGCGCACGCGCGGCTTCTGTTCGGCATGGACAACATCGGCCTGATCCGTTCCAGGACGCGGCAGGAGCTGGCCGATCCGTCCTCGGAGCTGACCGAGGACCCGTGGATGCAGTGGCTGGGCCCGGTCCTGGAGCGCTACGGCCTCGACTTCACCGAGGAGACGCTGGTCGGCCAGTGGACCCTGGACCTCACCCAGTCCCGGATGCGCAACCCGCTGGATCTGACCTACGTCCCGGTCCGCCGGGTCCCGTACAACGGGGCCGCCGTGCTTCCCCGGTGGCTGCACTCCCGGCCCGAGCGGCCCCGCGCGGTGCTCACCCTGGGGGTGAGCCGACGGCTGCTCGCCGGCCGGCACAGCGGCTTCCCGATGCGGGAGTTCTTCGACTCCGTGTCCGGCCTGGACCTGGAACTCGTCGCGACGCTCAACAGCGAGCAGCTCGCCGCCGTGGGCACGCTCCCGGACAACGTCCGCGCCATCGAGTACGTACCGCTCAACCAGGTGCTGCCCACCAGCTCGGCCATCATCCACCACGGCGGCGGCGGGACGTTCGCGGCGGCCGTGGCCTTCCAGGTGCCGCAGCTCGTCGTGCCGCTGCCGATGTGGGACGAGATGGTCACGGCCCGCTACGTCGCCCGCCGGGGCGCAGGACTGACCGCCGACCCGGCGGCGATCGACGTCGCCGACCTGCACAAGGACCTGGTCCGGCTGATCGAGGAGCCGTCCTTCCGGCTCGGGGCCCGCGGGCTCCACGAGGACATGCTGGCCGCCCCGGCGCCCAAGGACGTGGTCCCCGTCCTGGAGCGGCTGACCGCGGAACACCGCGGCTGAGGCCCGCACCGTACGAGTCGAATCCAGGACGGGAGGGCGAGCGAGCCGTGCGCATCGAGGAAACCACCATCCCCGGCACGTTCCTGATCGAGCCGGACCACATATCCGACGACCGGGGCGTGTTCTACGAGTCGATGCGGTCCGACGAACTGGAGCGGTCCGCGGGGATCGCGTTCCGGCCCCGGCAGATCAACTACTCGGTGTCCAGGCGGCACACCCTGCGCGGCATCCACAGCGTGCGCATCCCGCCCGGACAGGCCAAGTTCGTCACCTGCGTCCGGGGCGCGCTGCGGGACATCGTCGTCGACCTGCGGGTCGGTTCGCCCGCCTTCGGGCGGCACCAGGTGAACGAACTGGACGCCGCCTCCGGCCGGTCCGTGTACGTCCCGGAGGGCGTCGGCCACGGCTTCCTGGCGCTCACCGACGACGCCTGCATCTGCTACGTCGTCTCCAGCACCTACGTCCCCGGCACCCAGATCGACATCAACCCGCTCGACCCCGACCTGGATCTGCCCTGGGACTGCGCCGGGACACCGCTGCTCTCGGACAAGGACGCGACGGCACCCTCGCTGGCCGAGGCCCTGGCGACAGGCATGCTGTCCGATTTCCAGGCCGCCTGACGCGGCATCACCCCTGTCCCGCCGGCCACCGGCGCACCGGGGCCACGCGTGCACGGCCGAGCGGCCGCGCACCGCGCACCAGACCGAAGAGGCACCACCACATGAACCGAGAGGACCTGCCATGAAGGCTCTGGTGCTGTCCGGCGGATCGGGCACCCGCCTACGGCCCTTCAGCTACTCGATGCCCAAACAGCTCATCCCCATCGCCAACACCCCCGTCCTGGAATACGTCCTGAGGAACATCCTCGACCTGGGCGTGACCGAGATCGGGGTCATCGTCGGCGACCGCGCCCCCGAGATCCGCCAGGCACTCGGGGACGGAGCGCGGTTCGGGGCCCGGCTGACCTACATCCAGCAGGACGCCCCGCTCGGCCTCGCCCACACCGTCGCCATCGCCCGGGACTTCCTCGGCGACGACGACTTCGTGATGTACCTCGGCGACAACATGCTGCCCGAGGGCATCGCCGGCATCGCCGGGGAGTTCGCCGCGCACCGCCCGGCCGCCCATGTCGTGGTGTACAAGGTCCCGGACCCGCGCGCCTTCGGCGTGGCCGAACTCGGTCCCGGCGGCGAGGTGCTGCGCCTGGTGGAGAAGCCGGAGCAGCCGCGCAGCGACCTCGCCCTGATCGGCGTGTACTTCTTCACCGCCGCCATCCACGAGGCGGTGCGGGCCATCGAGCCCAGCGCCCGCGGCGAGCTGGAGATCACCGACGCGATCCAGTGGCTGGTGTCGGCGGGCGCGGACGTACGGGCCGGCCAGTACGAGGGCTACTGGAAGGACACCGGGAACGTCGAGGACGTCCTGGAGTGCAACCGGCACATCCTGGAGAGCCTGCGGCCCCACATGGCCGGTGCGGTCGACGACGCCAGCGTGCTGGCGGGACCGGTCGTCGTGGCGGAAGGGGCGCGCATCGTGCGCTCCCGCATCGAGGGGCCGGCGATCATCGGCGCCGGCACGGTCGTGGAGGACAGCCACATCGGTCCGCACACGGCCATCGGGCGCGGCTGCACGGTCACCGGAAGCCGGCTGGAGTACTCCATCGCCCTGGACGGCGCGTCGGTCACCGGCGTCCAGGGCCTGCGCAGTTCCGTCATCGGTCGCTCCGCCTCCGTCGGCACCAGCGAGCAGAGCACGGACGGTTACCGCCTGGTCGTCGGAGACCACACCCGAGTGGAAGTCGCGGCATGAGGATCCTCATCACCGGCGCGGCCGGTTTCATCGGCTCCAACTTCGTCCGCAACCTCCTCGCGGACCACTACGCGGGCTGGGAGGGCGCCGGGGTCACCGCCCTGGACAAGCTCACCTACGCCGGCAACCGCGCGAATCTGCCGGCCGCGCACCCGCGCCTGGAGTTCGTCCGCGGTGACATCTGCGACGCGGGTCTGCTGCGCGAACTGCTGCCCGGACACGACGCCGTGGTGCACTTCGCCGCGGAGTCCCATGTGGACCGCTCGCTGGAGGGCGCCGGGGAGTTCTTCCGCACCAACGTCCTCGGCACCCAGACACTCCTCGACGCCGTCCTGGACAGCGGGATCGAGCGGGTCGTGCACGTCTCCACCGACGAGGTGTACGGCTCGATCGAGGCGGGCGCCTGGACCGAGGACTGGCCGCTGCTGCCCAACACCCCCTACGCGGCCTCCAAGGCCTGCTCCGACCTGGTCGCCCGCACCTACTGGCGCACCCACGGGGTGGACCTGTCCATCACGCGCTGCTCCAACAACTACGGGCCGTTCCAGCACCCGGAGAAGCTCATCCCGCTGTTCGTCACCAACCTGCTGGAGGGGCGGCAGGTGCCGCTGTACGGCGACGGACGCAACATCCGCGAATGGCTGCACGTCGACGACCACTGCCGCGGCATCCACCTCGTGCTCCAGGGCGGCCGGGCCGGCGAGGTCTACAACATCGGCGGCGGCAACGAGCGGACCAACCGCGCCATCACCGAGCGGCTGCTCGAACTGACCGGCTCGGGCCCGGAGATGATCCGCCACGTCGCCGACCGCAAGGCACACGACCTGCGGTACTCCATCGACGAGTCCAAGATCCGCGAGGAACTGGGCTATGCGCCGCTGACCGGGTTCGACGCGGGACTGGCCGCCACGGTGGCCTGGTACCGGGACAACCCCGACTGGTGGAAGACCGTCAAGTACGGGGCCGAACGTGCGGACGGCTGACAGCGGCGGAGCGGCCGGGCTCCGTGTCGTGGTGCTCGGCGGCACCGGCTACCTGGGCCGCCGGATCGGCGCGGCGCTGTGCGCCGACGGCGCCCTGGTGCACCAGGTGTCCCGGACCCCGGCCCAGGACGGACCGGCGGACCGGCAGCACGTCAGCATGGACCTGCTGGCCGCCGGGCCGCGCGAACTCACCGCATTCTTCCGCTCGGTGGGGCCCGACGTAGTGATCAACGCCGCCGGCCGGGTCTGGCGGGGCGACGAGGCCGAGATGACCGCGGGCAACGCCGACCTGGTCGCGTGCGTCACGGCAGCACTCGCGGGACTGCCCCGCCCGCCGCGGCTGATCCAGCTCGGCACCGTCCACGAGTACGGCGCCGGCACACCGGGCGCCGGCACCACCGAGGAGCAGGAGCCCGCTCCCGTCACACCGTACGGGCGCACCAAACTGCTCGGCACCCGGACCGTGCTGGCCGCGGCCGAAGGCGGCCTGGACGGCGTGGTCCTCCGCCTCGCCAACGTGATCGGCGCCGGGGTGCCGGCCGGCAGCCTCTTCGGCCGGGTCGCCGCGCACCTCGGCGCGGCCGCCCGCGCCCGGCACCTGGGCGAGCGGCCGGACGAGCTGAGGCTCCCGCCGCTGCGTGCCCGCCGCGACGTCGTCGATGTGCACGACGCCGTCGACGCGGTGCGGGCCGCCGCCACCGCGCCCGGGACCGGCCTCGGCGGCCAGGTGATCAACATCGGCCGCGGCGAGGCGGTCGCGATGGACGCGCTGATTCACCGCATGGTCGAACTCAGCGGTGTGGACCTCCCGGTCGTCGAGACCGTTCCCGACCAGCCCGCGCGCACCGACGCGCAGTGGCAGCAACTGGACGTCTCACGGGCGCAGCGGCTCCTGGGATGGCAGCCGCGGCGCACCCTCGACGCCTCGCTGCGCGATCTGCTCTCGGCCGCGGTGCCGACGCCCGTCAACGGAAGGACATGACGATGAGCGACACCTCCCCCAACAAGGAACGGGTGCTGGACGAGGTCCGCAGATACCACCGGGAGACCGCGCCCGACCGGGAGTTCGTGCCCGGCGTCACCGAGATCTGGCCCTCCGGCGCGGTCCTGGACGAAGCGGACCGGGTCGCCCTCGTCGAGGCCGCGCTGACCATGCGCATCGCCGCAGGGCCCAGCTCCAAGAAGTTCGAGTCCGCGTTCGCCAAGCGCCTGAAGCGACGCAAGGCCCATCTGACCAACTCCGGTTCGTCGGCGAACCTCCTCGCCGTCACGGCCCTCACCTCGCACCAGGCCGGGGACCGGCCGCTGCAGCCGGGCGACGAGGTGATCACCGTCGCCGCGGGCTTCCCCACCACCGTCAACCCGATCCTGCAGAACGGGCTCCTGCCGGTCTTCGTGGACGTCGACCTGGCCACGTACAACACCACGGCCGACCGGGTGGCGCGGGCCATCGGCCCCAAGACCCGGGCGATCATCATCGCGCACGCCCTCGGCAACCCCTTCGAGGTCGCCGAGGTGGCCCGACTCGCCGAGGAAAACGGCCTGTTCCTCATCGAGGACAACTGCGACGCGGTCGGCTCCACCTATGACGGACAGCTCACCGGCAGCTTCGGTGACCTCACCACGGTCAGCTTCTACCCGGCGCACCACCTCACCATGGGCGAGGGCGGCTGCGTGCTCACCTCGAACCTGGGCCTCGCCCGCATCGTGGAGTCGCTGCGCGACTGGGGGCGGGACTGCTGGTGCGAACCCGGCAAGAACAACACCTGCTTCAAGCGGTTCGAGTACCAGATGGGCGACCTGCCCGCCGGATACGACCACAAGTACATCTTCTCCCACGTCGGTTACAACCTGAAGGGAACCGACATCCAGGCCGCCCTCGGCCTCGCGCAGCTCGACAAGCTGGACGGCTTCATCGACGCGCGGCGACGCAACTGGCGCCGGCTGCGCGAGGGACTGGACGGCGTGCCGGGCCTGCTGCTGCCCGAGCCGACCCCGCGGTCCGAACCGAGCTGGTTCGGGTTCGTCATCACCGTCGACCCCGAGGCCCGCTTCACCCGCGCCGAACTGGTCGCCCACCTGGAGGAGCGGAAGATCGGCACCCGGCGGCTGTTCGCCGGCAACCTCACCCGCCAGCCCGCCTACATCGGCCGGCCCCACCGCATCGTCGGCGACCTCACCAACAGCGACGTCATCACCGAGCACACCTTCTGGATCGGCGTCTACCCGGGGCTCACCGACGAAATGCTCGACTACATGACCGCCACGATCAAGGAATTCGTGGCCCAGCGCGGCTGAGCCCGACGGACCGCCTCCCACCCAGAGATCAGGACGACGACGATGGAGATAGTGGGAACCGGATTCCTGGCGCGGAGCCTGCGTCCGCTGGCCGGCCGGCATCCGGGCACCGTGGCCCTCGCGGCGGGGGAGTCCAGGACGAGCGGCGCCTCCGACGCGGACTTCGCGCGGGAGGCCGCACTGCTGCGCGACGTCGCCAAGCAGTGCGCGGCCACCGGACAGCGGCTGGTGTTCTTCTCGACGGCCGCGACGGGAATGTACGGGCGCGCCGAGGGGCCCGGCAGGGAGGACACCCCGGTGACCCCCTACACCCCCTACGGCGCGCACAAACTCGCCCTGGAGGAGCAACTGCGCGACTCCGGCGTCGACCACCTCATCCTCCGGCTGGCCCACCTGGTGGGTCCGCACGGGCGGTACCACCAGCTGATACCCACGCTGTTCCGGCAGGTCCGCGAGGGAGCGGTGGCGATGCACCGGGGCGCCTCCCGTGACCTGATCCGGGTCAGCGACGCGATCACGATCATCGACCTGCTGCTCGCCGCGGGCCTGCGGGCCGACACGGTCAACGTGGCCTCCGGATTCGCCGTCCCGGTAGAAGACATCGTCGACCACCTCGCCGGCGCGCTGGGGCGCACACCGCGCAAGGAGTACGTGGACACCGGCGTCCGGTACGACATCTCCACCGAGAAGCTGCGCGCCCTGGTCCCCCAGGTGGCGGACATGGGCTTCGGCCCCGACTACTACCGCCTGGTCCTCAACGACTTCCTCGCGGCCGACCATGCCTGACCCGGCCGCGTACGCAACACGAGAAAGGCGGGGAGTCTCTCCGATGCCGTCCCACATCCTCCAGACGCGTGAGAACAAGAGCCTGCCCGCCCGCATCGCTCTGTCGGCCGCCCACACCCGGGGCGCGCACCTGCGCACCGAGCACTTCGGCGACTGGCTGGCCGAACGGGGCAGGGCCCATACCTTCCGGGTGGAGCGGATACCGTTCGCGGAGCTGGACGGCTGGTCGTTCCAGGTGTCCACCGGGAACCTCGTGCACCGCAGCGGCCGGTTCTTCACCGTCGAGGGCCTGCACGTCACGGAGGAGGGGGAACCGTACGGCGACGGCCCGTACGCCGACTGGTGCCAGCCCATCATCAAACAGCCCGAGGTGGGTGTCCTAGGCATCCTCGTCAAGGAGTTCGACGGGGTGCTGCACTTCCTGATGCAGGCGAAGATGGAGCCGGGCAACCCGAACCTGCTCCAGCTCTCGCCCACGGTCCAGGCGACCCGCAGCAACTACACCAAGGCCCACCAGGGCGCGGACGTCAAGTACATCGAGTACTTCGTCGGTCCTGACCGCGGCCGGATCGTCGCCGACGTGCTCCAGTCCGAGCACGGCTCGTGGTTCTACCGCAAGGCCAACCGCAACATGGTGGTGGAGGCCGTCGGCGACGTGCCGCTGCACGACGACTTCTGCTGGCTCACCCTCGGCCAGATCCATGAACTGCTGCACCGGGACAACGTGGTCAACATGGACTCCCGCACCGTGCTGTCCTGTCTGCCCTTCGCGGACGCCGCGGACGGCGCGCTGCTCTCCGACACCGACCTGCTCTCCTGGATCACCGGCGAGCGCACCCGGCACTCCGTGCGCACCGAACGCGTCCCGCTGGACTCCATCCCCGGCTGGAAACGCGGCGACAGCGCGATCGAGCACGAGGAGGGCCGCTACTTCAACGTCGTCGCGGTGTCCGTACGGGCCGGCAACCGCGAGGTGACGGGCTGGACCCAGCCCCTGTTCGAGCCGGTCGGCCTGGGCGTCACCGCCTTCCTGACCCGCGAGTTCGGCGGCGTCCCGCATGTGCTGGCGCACGCCCGGGTCGAGGCCGGCTTCCTCGACACCGTCGAGCTGGGACCGACCGTGCAGTGCACCCCGGACAACTACGCCCATCTGCCCGAGAGGGAACGCCCCAGGTTCCTGGACACGGTGCTGCGGGCCGGCCCGGACCGCATCCGCTACGAGGTCGTGCACTCCGAGGAGGGCGGCCGCTTCCTCAACGCCGTCAGCCGCTTCCTCGTCGTGCGGGCGGACGAGTCCGACGCCCCGCGCACCCCGCCGCCCGGCTACGCCTGGGTCACCCCCGGGCAGCTGACGTCCCTGGTCCGGCACGGCCACTACCTCAACGTCCAGGCCCGCACCATGCTCGCCTGCCTCAACGCGATCGCGGAGCGGACCCCGTGACCGGACCCGTGCGGATCGGGGTGATCGGCTGCGCGGGCATCGCGGTGCGCCGGATGCTCCCCGCCTTCGCCGCCTGCCCCGACATCGAGATCGCGGCCGTGGCCAGCCGTGACCCGGCCAAGGCCGGGCAGGTCGCCGAACACTTCGGCTGCCGTCCCGTGCACGGATACGCCGAACTCCTCGAACAGGACGACATCCAGGCCGTCTATGTGCCGCTGCCCGCGGCCCTGCACGCCCGGTGGGCCGAGGCGGCACTGCGCTCGGGCCGGCACGTCCTCGCCGAGAAACCCCTGACCCTTGACCACCGGCGCACCGCCGAACTGCTCGAACTCGCCGGCGGCCGCGGCCTGGTGCTCATGGAGAACGTCATGTTCGTCCACCACCACCGGCACCGGGCGGTGGAACGCCTGGTCGCCGACGGCGCGATCGGTGAACTGCGCGCGTTCCACGCGGCGTTCACCATCCCGCCGCTGCCGGACGATGACATCAGATACGACCCGGAGCTGGGCGGCGGGGCACTGGCCGACGTCGGGATCTACCCGCTCCGGGCCGCGCTGCACTTCCTCGGCGACGGACTCGACGTGGTCGGCGCCCGCCTCGTGCGGGGCACCGGCCGGCGGGTCGAGACCTCCGGCGCCGCGCTGCTGGGCACTGCCGGCACCGCCACGGCCCAGATCACCTTCGGCATGGAACACGCCTATCGCTCGTCGTACGAACTGTGGGGCAGCGAGGGCAGCATCACCGTGGACCGGGCGTTCACCCCGCCCGCCGACCACGTCCCCGTGATCGGCCTGCACCGCGGCGGGACGGCCGAGGAGATCCGGCTCGAACCGCACGACCAGGTGGCGGCCACCGTCGCGGCCTTCGCCGCCGCGGTGCGCACCGGAACCCCGCCGGACACCGGGGCGATCCTGCGGCAGGCCGAACTCCTCGACGAGATACGCCGGTCGGCCTCGCGCGACGAACCCGACAGAACTGGATGAGCGGCCGCTGCCCGGACTCTTCGGCGACGACCGGCCGAAGGACACCGGCACGGCACGGAAGGAGACACTTGTGCAACGCCATATCGCTTTCTTCAACTTTCCGGCCGTAGGCCATGTCAATCCCACGATCGGCGTGGTCGAGGAGCTGGTGAGACGGGGCCATCGCGTCACCTGCACGGTGACGGACCACTTCGCCCCCATCGTGAAGGCCGCCGGCGCCGAACCGGTCCGGTACGACTCGGTCTTCGGCGACTTCTACCGGGCCCCCCTGACCGCCGAGGAGAACGCGGGCGAGGGACTGCGGTGCCTGAACGAGAGCACATCGCTCGTGGCCCAGGTCGCACCGTTCTACGAGAAGAACCGGCCGGATGTGATCGTCCATGACTTCATGGCGTGGGGAGCGCGTTTCCTCGCCGCCAAGGACGGCATTCCGCTGATCCGCACCTATCCGGTGTTCGGCGCGAACGAACACTTCTCGCTCCGGGAGAAGTTCCCGGTGGCGGAGCTGAACGACCCGCAGATCATGGAAGCGGTGCAGCAACTCGCCGGTGTGCTGCCCCGGTTCGGCCTGCCGGCCGACCCGATGGGCTTCCTCTCGGCGATCGAGCAGCTAGGCATCGTCTTCCTCCCGCGTGAATTCCAGTACGCGGGCGAGACCTTCGACGAACGGTTCGTCTTCACCGGGCCCTGCATTGCCGAACGCCCCTACCAGGGCAGCTGGCAGCCGTCCTCGGCCGACCGGCCCGTGCTGTTGATCTCGCTCGGTACCTCGGCCAGGGGCTGGCCGGAGTTCTTCACGATGGCCATCGAGGCCTTCGGCGACTCCGAGTGGGACGTCCTGATCACGGTCGGCGAGCACACCGACCCGGCCGGCCTCGGGCCGCTGCCCGCCAACGTCGACGTACGCCGGTACGCGCCGCAGCTCGATGTGCTGCGCCACGCCCGGCTGTTCATCACCCACGGCGGCATGAACAGCACCATGGAGTCGCTGGACAACGGCGTGCCCATGGTGGTCGTGCCGCAGACCAGCGAGCAGCGGGCGAACGCCCAGCGCGTGGAGGAGCTGGGCCTCGGCCGCCGGCTGGCCAAGGAGGACGTCACGGTGCGGAGCCTGCGGGAGACCGCGGCCCAGGTGACCGGCGACGCGTCCCTGGCCGACCGGGTGCGGGCCCTGCGGGAGCGCATGCGGTCCGTCGACGGGCCCGCCGTCGCGGCTGACGCCGTCGAGAACCACCTCGCCCGCCTGGGCTGAACACCGACTCCGCGGCCCGGATCCGGGCCGCGGGCCGCCGCACCGGTGTCGTACGGCCCCCGCTCACAGGCCGTACGACACCGGTCGGCATCGGCCGCCCCGGCGCTGCCCGGGGCGGTCCGCACACTGCCGCACACCGCAGTCGACCGGGCCGCACGGCCTCGGTCCGCGCCGTCCCGACGGCGCCCTGCACCGACCGGGGACGGTGACCGACCGCCATGGACCATCTCGAAGAACTCAAGGAATTCGCCCGTCTGCACGCCCGCGGCCAGGGCATGACGGCCGAGCACGCCACGCGTGTCCTCGCCCGGATCACCGACGACACCGCAGGGAACCCGGACTCCTGGGCCGCGGTGTGGACCGCCGAGGGCCGGGCCGCCGCCGCCCGCGGTGACCTCCTCGACGCGTGCCGGCACTACGCGCTCGCCCGTTTCCCGTACCACGGCGACGCCGACCGCCGCACCGCCCAACGGCTCTGCGTCGACACCTTCGACCGGTGGCGCCGCGGCCAGGACGGCATCGAGCGCCTGGAGTTCGATCACGGCGACGGCACCGTCGCGTGCTGGGCCGCCGGACTCGGCGCGTCCCGACCGCTGCTGGTCGTCATGGGCGGCATCGTCAGCGTCAAGGAACAGTGGGCGCCGCTGCTGCCCCTGCTGCGCCGACTCGGCTTCGCCGCCGTCGTCACCGAGCTGCCGGGCGTCGGCGAGAACACCCTCACCTACGGGCCCGACTCCTGGCGCACCCTCGGCCTGTTGCTCGACCGGCTCGCCGGCCGCGCCCGGGTCGCGGACACCTCGATGCTCGCCCTCAGCTTCAGCGGCCACCTCGCCCTGCGGGCCGCCGCCGAGGACCCGCGCATCCGCCGCGTCCTCACCGTGGGCGCGCCCGTCGCCGACTTCTTCGCCGACGAGGCGTGGTGGCCCCGCGTGCCCGGCATCACCGCCGACACCCTGCGCCGGCTCACCCGCAGCGAGGACCTCACCGAACTCCGCGGCCGGCTCCCCGAGTTCGCGCTCACCCCGAAGCAGCTCGGGCAGCTGCGCATTCCCGTCCGGTACGTCGCCAGCAGCCGTGACGAGATCATCCCGGACACGGAGCAGGCGCTGCTGCGCCGCACGCTCCCCGACGTCCGGTTCCGGACGTTCGACGACGTGCACGGCTCGCCCGCCCATCTCGGCGCGATGCGGCGCTGGCTCGTCTCCCAGCTGCTGTGGCTGCGCGTGACGCGCCGCGGCGCCCGGCCGGTGCCCCGTGCCCCACTCGGCGAGAGACGCTCGTGAGCGGGCACGGGAACGAGGGCGCCGCGACCTCCCGCGGCGCGCGCGGCACGGTGCGACCCTGGCAGACACTGGCCTCGCTCGGCATCACCGAGGACGACCTGACGACCGTCCGCCCCGGGCCGCCGCCCGGCCCTCAGCCCGAGCCCGTCAGCCGCGCCGCCGCCGTCAGCGCCTCCAGCGCGCTGGACTGGGTGCGCCAGTCCGACGGGTTGGGGGAGGTTCCGGACCAGCGCTGGCCGAGGCGGTTGAGCGAGTCACGGTCGGTGGCCCAGATCGAGTCGGCCTGCTTCACGACGTACGCCCGGTAGGCGGCGGACCCGGTGGCGTCCGCCAGGTCGGCGAGGTGGCGCACGAAGATGCCCTTGAACTGCTTCTGGTTGTCGTCGCAGGAGTTCGCGCCGAGGTCGCAGGACTCGGTCAGCACGCCGTCGCGGGTCAGCGCCGGCGAGGAGACCGCGGCGTCGGCCAGCCGCTCGGCGGTCTCCAGGTACCGGCCGTCGCCGGTGGAGCGCCACAGCTGGGTGAAGGCGCCGATGGCCAGGCCCTGGTTGTAACTCCACACGGTCTGGCCGTTGTTGCCGCAGCCCGCGGTCAGCCCGTCATTGACCAGACCGGAGGAGTTGATCATCCCGCTGGCGAGGTACCAGTCGGCAGCCGTGGCCGCGCGGGCGCCCCACACGGTGTCGCCGCCGATCCGCTGGTGCAGCGCGGTGGCCAGCCACAGATACAGGCCGTTGGTCACCGCGTTCTTGTAGGTGCGCTCCCGGTCCCACCACACCCCGCCGCCGCAGGTGCCGGTGTCCCAGTACTGGTGGACGTAGTCGGTGATCGTGACCGCCTCGTCCAGATAGCGCCGCTCGCCCGTGCGGTCGTACGCCGTCAGCCAGGCCACCGCCCACCAGGCCGCGTCGTCGACGGCACGGCTGATGAAGTGGCCCTCGACCGGGTCCGAGCTGCGCGCGCCCGCGGGAAAGATGCCGCGGTTCTGCTCGAAGGTACGGGCGATCGCCCAGTCGTAGTCACCCCGCCCGGTGCGCTCGGCGAAGTCCACCAGCGTGGTGAGCGCCACGGCCGAGTTCCACCAACTGCTGCGCCACCAGCCCTCGTCGGTGCGGTACGACGCCATCAGCGCGTCCGCCGCCGCGCGCGCCCGGGTCGGCGCGGGCCTGACCCAGGCCGTGCAGCTGCCCTCCTGGTGGCCGGCCGCACGGCCGCAGGCGCGGACCGCCCCGCCGTACAGCAGGCCGCGCGGGTCCCGGGTGGCGACCATGACGGTCCGGGCCGAGGCCGCCCCGGACGGTACGCTCGTCCGGCCCAGTGAGGACCCCTCGGGCCAGCTCGCGCCGCCGTCCCAGGAGCGGTCGAGCCAGATCTCGTCGCCCGCCGCGCCGTCCGCGACGACGCCCCAGGCCATGCCGCCCGACTGGTCGACATGCAGGCTGATGGTGCGTCCGAAGAGGCTGGTCGACGGCACGGGTGTGTCGTCGCCCGCGGCCGTGGCGGGGTCGGCTCCGTCGCACCGCGAGCCGTCGCACACCGTCGGATACACCCAGTCGGTGCAGGTGACGGCGGCGGCGTCGGCGCAGGCGCGGATCCAGCCGCGCCGGTGCCCGACCGGATCGGTGATGTTGTACATCAGCGTGCGGGTGCCGGTCCAGGTGCCGGGGATGCTCGCCTTGCCGAGCAGGGGCTCCCAGGTCGCGCCCCGGTCCCAGGACCGGTCGAGCCACACCGAGTCGCCCGGCACGCCGTCGTCGATGCTCGCCCAGGCCATGTCGTCCGGGTCGGAGACATGCAGCCGGAGGATCCGGCCGTTGATGTTCCGGTCCGGCACCGGGAAGCTCTCCTGCCGTGCCCGCGAGGGGTCCAGGGTGTCGCACGCCAGGGCACAGACCGGCGTCGCGGCATGGGAGGGGGCGGGCAGGGCGACGAGCCCGGTGAGGGCCAGGAACAGGGCCAGCAGCCCGCCGAGGACGGGGTGGGTGCGCAGGGACATGAGATACCGCCGATCCCGGTTCACGGTGTCGCGTCGAGCAGGTCGAGGGCGCTCTGCTGGCGCGCCGCGTCCACCGTGTCGACCGGTCCCGACCAGCGCAGCCCGTACTGGTCGAGGGCGTTCCGGTCGCTCACCTGGGCGCGGTCGGCCTGGCGGCGCAGATAGCCGGTGTAGGGATGGTCCGGCAGCGCCGCGTCGAGCCTGCCGAGACCGCGCACGTGCGCGCCCTTGAACGACGGCCCGTCGCCGCCGCAGTCGCCGTCCTCGCACGGGTCGCGCAGGATGCCCTCGGCGGTGTGCAGCGAGGGGGCCGTGGTCGCCGCGTCGGCGATCTGCCGGGCGCGGGTGAGCAGCGCGCCGTCGCCCGTGGCCGTGTGCAGCTCGGTGAGCGCACCGAGCAGGACGCCCTGGTTGTACGACCAGACGGCCTGGCCGTTGGTGCGGCAGGTGGACAGGTCGATGCCGTCGTTGACCAGCTGGGAGCCGTTGATCATGCCGGTGCCCTGGAACCAGGACCAGCCGGCGCGCGCACGGTCGAGATACGTCGTGTCGCCGGGGATGCGGTTGTGCAGGGCCGCGCTGAGCTGGATGTAGAGGGAGTTGGCGATGGCGTTCTTGTACGTCCGCGCCGTGCTCCACCACACCCCGCCGCCGCAGGTGCCGTCCCAGTACGCGGCCATGTGGTCGGCGTCGGCGCGGGCGGTGTTCAGATAGCGGCTGTCGCCGGTCAGGTCGTAGGCGGCGATCCAGGCCAGCCCCCACCAGCCGGTGTCGTCGATGTACTCGTTGCGGAACTGCCCGTCCCGGGCGTTCACGTTCAGGTCGTACGTGCGGGAGACCGCGTAGGCGTAACTGCCCATGCCGGACACCCGGATGTTGTCGATGACGGCGGTCAGGGCATTGGCCGAGTTCCACCAGCCGGTGGTGTCGAACAGGCCGGTTCCGTAGTTGTAGAAGGTCATCAGCCCGGTGGCCGCCGCCGTGCGCCGCTCACCGGCGTTCCAGGTGGTGCGGGCCCACGGGGTGCACGCGATCTCGGCGCGGTCCCCGGCCTTGCCGCAGGCGCGCAGGGCGCCGACACCGTGGTTGTTCCAGTCGTCCACGTTGTACATGAGCGTGCGCCAGTCGCGCCGGCCGGCGGGAACGGCGGTGTTGCCGAGCCTGCTGCCCGAGCTCCAGCTGCGGCCGCCGTCGAAGGAGCGGTCGAGCCATACCTCGTCGCCCGGGCTGCCGTTGTCGAGGGACGCCCAGCCCATCGCGTCGGCGTCGTCGAAGTGCAGGACGATCGACCGCCCGTAGAGGGTCGCCGTGACCGGAGTCCGGTCGCCGGGGGAGAGGGCGGGATCACGGGTGTCGCAGTACCGGTTGCAGACGGTCGCCGCCGCGGCGCTGTCGGCGGCGGACGCCGGCCGCGGGGCGAGGGCGGCGAGCAGTGCCAGGGCGAGCGCCGCGGCCGGCCGCCGGAAGCGGCGCGGCCGTGGGGTGCGGAGCCGTGGTACGGGAGTCATGGGGCCTCCCTGTCGGGACGTGCTGCGGTGACGGATGCGAGAGCGCTCTCGGACGGTAGTGAGAGCCGGGCAGAGCGTCAACGGGGCATGCCGACAAGGGAGTTGCGGCGCGGCCTGGCGGGCCGTCGATCGGTCAGGGCCTGACCAGCAGTTGGATGTCGAAGGAGTACCGGGACGCCCGGTAGACGTGGGTGCCGTACTCGACCGGCCGGCCCGTGTCGTCGTACGCGGTGCGCTGCATGGTGAGCAGGGCGGCGCCCTCCTTCTCGTCGAGCCGCGCGGCCTCCTCGGCGGTGGCGCGGCGGGCGCCGACGGTCTGCCGGGCGCTGTGCAGGGTGATCCCCGCCGAGCGCATCATCCGGTACAGGCCGGTCGACTCCAGCCGCGGCGAGTCGAGTTCGAGCAGGGCGGTGGGCAGGTAGTTGCACAGGAACGCCATCGGCTGCCCGTGGGCGAAGCGCAGCCGCTCCAGGAGCGTGACCTCGGCGCCCTCGGCGAGGCCGAGGGCGGCGGCGGCCACGGCGGTGGCCGGGACCACCGCGTTGCGCAGCACCCGTGTGCTCGGACCCTGCCCGGCCGACTCCAGATCGTCGTAGAGACTGCTCAGCTCCAGCGGCCGTTTCACCTGGCTGCGCACGACCTGGGTGCCCACGCCCCGGCGGCGCACCAACAGCCCCTTGTCGACCAGCGACTGGATGGCCTGACGAACCGTCGGCCGGGACAGTCCCAGCCGCGCGGACAGGCCGACCTCGTTGCCCAGCAGGTTTCCCGGGGCCAGGGTCCCGTGCTCGATGGCCGACTCCAGCTGCCGTGCGAGCTGGTGGTACAGCGGCACCGGACTGGTGCGGTCCAGGGAGAGGTCCAGCGAGCCGAGCGCGCAGGCGGCCGCCGAACGGGAGCGGTCACCGGTCCTGGCCACCGGCACACCTCCTTCCGGAGCGCGGGTACGGCCGTCGCAAGGGACGGTTCGCGAGGGCGAGTTCGAAGAGCGCGTTCAGCGGGGGAAGTCCAGCAGGCGAGTTCAAAGATGCCGGCGGCGGTCGGCGGCCTGCCGCTCGTACTCCTCGCGGGCCCGCACGGCGGCCCGGCGGCCGGCGGTCTCGGCGACCGGGACGTCCCACCAGGCCTCGGCCGGGGGAGCGGTGGGCGCCGGGTCCGTCTCGACGTACACACAGGTCGGCCGGTCGCCGGCGCGGGCCGTGGCCAGCGCCGCGCGCAGTTCGCGCACCGTCTTGGCGCGCAGCACCTCCATGCCGAGGCTGGCCGCGTTGGCGGCCAGGTCGACCGGGAGCGGTGCGCCGGTGAAGCTGCCGTCGGCGGCGCGGTACCGGTAGGCGGTGCCGAAGCGCTCGCCACCCACCGCCTCCGAGAGCCCGCCGATGGACGCGTACCCGTGGTTCTGGATCAGGACCAGGTTGACGGGCAGCCCCTCCTGCACGGCCGTGACGATCTCGGTCGGCATCATCAGATAGGTGCCGTCGCCGACCAGCGCCCACACCACGGTGTCCGGGGCCGCCTGCTGGACACCGACGGCGGCCGGGATCTCGTACCCCATGCAGGAGTAGCCGTACTCCAGGTGGTACTGGCGCGGCGAGCGCGCCCGCCACAGCTTGTGCAGGTCGCCGGGGAGCGAACCGGCCGCGTTGATCACCACGTCGTCGTCCCCGACCACCGCGTCGAGCGCGCCGAGCACCTGGGTCTGGGTGGGCACCGCGTCCTCGTCGTCGGCGCGGTAGGCGGCCTCGACCACCCGCTCCCACCGCTCCTTGCCCGCCCGGTACTCGGCCTCGTAGGAGGGGTCCACCCGGTGCCCGGCCAGCGGCCCGGCCAGCGCCTGAAGGGCGGCGCGCGCGTCGGCGACCACGGTCCGGGCGGCCAGCTTGTGCGCGTCGAACGCGGTGATGTTGAGGTTGAGGAAGCGGACGCCGGGGTGCTGGAAGAGGGTGTGGGAGGCGGTGGTGAAGTCGGTGTAGCGGGTGCCGACCCCGATGACCAGGTCGGCGGTGCGGGCGAGGGCGTCGGCGACCGCCGTGCCGGTGTGGCCGATGCCGCCGACGTCCTGCGGATGGTCCCAGCGCAGCGCGCCCTTGCCCGCCTGGGTGCTGGCGACCGGGATGCCGGTGGCGTCCACCAGGGACCGCAGTGCCTGCTCGGCGCGGCTGTGGTGGACCCCGCCGCCCGCGACGATCAGCGGCCGCCGGGCGGCCCGCACGGCGCGCACCGCCTCGGTCAGCTCGGCCGGGTCGGGGGCCGGGCGCCGCACCGGCCAGACCCGCTCGGCGAAGAACTCCGCCGGCCAGTCGTACGCCTCCGCCTGCACGTCCTGCGGCAGCGCGAGCGTCACGGCGCCCGTCTCGGCGGGGTCGGCGAGGACCCGCGCGGCGTTCAGCGCGGACGGGATCAGCGCCTCGGGGCGGGTGATTCGGTCGAAGTACCGCGACACCGGGCGCAGGGCGTCGTTCACGGACACGTCGAACTCGACCGGGTGCTCCAGCTGCTGCAGCAGCGGGTCAGCGGCGCGCGTGGCGAAGTAGTCGCCGGGGAGCAGCAGGACGGGCAGTCGGTTGATCGTGGCCAGTGCCGCACCGGTGACCAGGTTCGTGGCGCCGGGCCCGATGGACGTCGTCACGGCCTGCGCGGACAGCCGGTCGCACTGCCGGGCGTGGCCGACGGCCGCGTGCACCATCGCCTGCTCGTTGCGGCCCTGGTGGTACGGCATCAGCTCGCCGTACTCGACGAGTGCCTGGCCGATCCCGGCGACGTTGCCGTGGCCGAAGATGCCCCAGGTGCCCGCGATGAGCCGGTGCCGTTCGCCGTCCCGCTCGGTGTACTGGGCGGACAGGAACCGCACCAGCGCCTGGGCGGTGGTCAGGCGGATCGACGGCTGGCTCGGGTGGCTCATCGCAACCTCACTCGGACGGGACGGGCGGCCGGCCGCGGCCGGCAGTGATCGGGGCACAGCCCATCGTGATCAGATCGTAGGGGCGTGACCGACTCGGCCGTGCCTGACGCTCCCTAGGCTGTCCCCCGGGCCGGGGCCTGACGCCTTCCAGGTGTAGGTCCGGGCGGGTTCCGCTGTCAAGAGTTTGTACTTACATTCGGACCTGATTGTGAAATGATGTCTTAACAAAGTATTGACAGCAGGCGCGCCAGGCACTTGGATCCCGTCCCAGCACACCCAGCAAATGACCCGGACCGCCCCGGTTCAGGGACCCGGATCCTCGCGATCCCCTCCCTTTCCCCCGTAGCACAGTGAGGTGCAGGAAAGATGGACCGCTCTTCTCGCTCCCGCTCCCGCAGACTGGCCCCCGTCGTGGCCGTCGCCGCCGCGGCTGCGCTGGCTCTTGCCGGCTGTTCCAGCAGCTCCGGTGGAAAGAAGTCCGAAGAGGGAGGGTCGGGCGCCGCCGCGGGCAAGGCCACGACCCCCCGTATGACGGTCGCCCTCGTGACCCACCAGGCGCCGGGCGACACCTTCTGGGACATCGTGCGCAAGGGCGCCGAGGCAGCGGCGGCCAAGGACAACATCAAGCTCGTGTACTCGGCCGACCCGAGCGCCGGCAACCAGGCCAACCTGGTGCAGAACGCCGTCGACCAGAAGGTCGACGGCATCGCCGTGACCCTCGCCAAACCGGACGCCATGAAGGACGTCATCACCAAGGCGACGGCCGCTGACATCCCCGTCGTCGGCCTCAACTCCGGCCTGAGCGACTGGAAGAAGCTGGGGCTGCTGGAGTTCTTCGGCCAGGACGAGAGCGTGACCGGCGAGGCGCTCGGCAAGCGGCTGAACGAGGAGGGCGCCAAGAACGCCGTCTGCGTGATCCAGGAGCAGGGCAACATCGGCCTCACCCAGCGCTGCGACGGGGTGAAGAAGACGTTCTCCGGCACCATCGAGACGCTGTACGTGAACGGCACCGACATGCCGTCCGTGAAGTCGACGATCACCGCCAAGCTGAAGCAGGACAGCGGCATCGACTACGTCGTCGCCCTCGGCGCCCCCTACGCCCTGACCGCGGTCCAGTCGGTCGGGGACGCGGGCAGCAAGGCGAAGATCGCCACCTTCGACCTGAACAAGGACCTGACCAGTGCGATCTCCAAGGGAACGATCCAGTTCGCGGTGGACCAGCAGCCGTATCTGCAGGGCTACCTGGCGGTCGACTCCCTGTGGCTGTACAAGAACAACGGCAACTACAGCGGCGGCGGTGAGCAGCCCGTGCTGACCGGTCCTGCCTTCGTCGACAAGTCCAACGTCGACAGCGTCGCCCGGTTCGCCGCGAAGGGCACCCGGTGATGAGCATGACCCGACAGGCTGAGCCGGCGGTCGGCACACCGCCGGCCCCCGGCCCCGGGCAACGCGACGGCCGCACCGCCGAGCGTCCCCTGGTGCTGCGCATGCTGGCCCGCCCGGAGGTGGGCGTCTTCCTCGGCGCGGTGGCCGTCCTCGTGTTCTTCCTCGTCGCGGCGCCCGCGGTCCGCCAGGGCAGCTCGATGGCGACCGTCCTCTACCAGTCGTCGACGATCGGCATCATGGCCCTGCCCGTGGCCCTGCTGATGATCGGCGGCGAGTTCGACCTCTCGTCCGGCGTCGCCGTGGTCTCCTCTGCGCTGACCGCGAGCATGCTCAGCTACCAGCTGACGCTGAACATCTGGATGGGCGTGATCGTCGCGCTGGTCGTGTCCCTCGCGATCGGCGCGTTCAACGGCTGGATGGTGGTCAGGACCGGACTGCCCAGCTTCCTGGTCACCCTCGGCACCTTCCTGATCCTCCAGGGCGTCAACCTCGCCGTGACCAAGATGGTCACCGGCAATGTCGCCACCGACGACATCAGCACCATGGACGGCTTCGACCAGGCGAAGGCGATCTTCGCGTCCTCCTTCGACGTCGGCGGCGTCCAGGTGAAGATCACCGTGGTCTGGTGGCTGGTCTTCGCCGCTCTGGCCACCTGGGTCCTGCTGCGCACCAAGTACGGCAACTGGATCTTCGCCGTGGGCGGCAACAAGGACAGCGCCCGCGCGGTCGGCGTCCCGGTGAACCTCACCAAGATCACACTGTTCATGGCGGTCGGCTTCGGCGCCTGGTTCGTCGGCATGCACCAGCTGTTCTCCTTCAACACCGTGCAGTCCGGCGAGGGCGTCGGCCAGGAGCTGATCTACATCGCCGCGGCGGTGATCGGCGGCTGCCTGCTCACCGGCGGTTACGGCTCCGCGATCGGCCCCGTCTTCGGCGCCTTCATGTTCGGCATGGTGAACCAGGGCATCGTCTACGCCGGCTGGAACCCCGACTGGTTCAAGGCCTTCCTCGGCGTGATGCTGCTCGGCGCCGTCCTCATCAATCTGTGGGTCCAGCGCACGGCGACCCGGAGGTGACCCGATGACCAGCGATACGACCGGAACCCATGGTGCCGTCCTCCAGGACACCACGCCCGACGAGAACGGGCCGATCGTCGAACTGCGCGGCGCCGGCAAGTCCTACGGGAACATCCGCGCCCTGCACGGCGTCGACCTCACGGTGTTCCCGAGCCGGGTGACCTGCGTCCTCGGCGACAACGGCGCAGGCAAGTCCACCCTCATCAAGATCATCTCGGGGCTGCACCAGCACACCGAGGGCGACTTCCTCGTCGACGGGCAGCCGGTGCGCTTCGGCACCCCGCGCGAAGCCCTCGACAAGGGCATCGCCACGGTCTACCAGGACCTGGCGACCGTCCCCCTGATGCCGGTGTGGCGGAACTTCTTCCTCGGCTCCGAGATGACCAAGGGCCCCTGGCCGGTCCGCCGCCTCGACATCGCCCGCATGAAGCAGACCGCCGACCGGGAACTGCGCAACATGGGCATCGTCCTGGACGACCTGGAGCAGCCCATCGGCACGCTCTCCGGCGGCCAGCGCCAGTGCGTGGCCATCGCCCGCGCCGTCTACTTCGGTGCCCGCGTCCTGATCCTGGACGAGCCGACCGCCGCGCTCGGCGTGAAGCAGTCAGGCGTCGTTCTGAAGTACATCGCCGCCGCCCGCGACCGCGGCCTCGGCGTCATCTTCATCACCCACAACCCGCACCACGCCTACATGGTCGGCGACCACTTCAGCGTGCTGCGCCTCGGCACCCTCGAACTGAGCGCCGAACGCTCCGCGATCACCCTGGAGGAGCTGACCAACCACATGGCAGGCGGCGCCGAACTCGCGGCCCTCAAGCACGAGCTGGCGCAGGTGCGCGGGGTCGACGTGGAGGAGCTCCCCGAGGCGGACGAGCTCACCGCACCGGTCGCGCAGCCCTCTCCCGAAGGGACATCCTGACCATGGCGAACGCCCTCGACCGCATCCGGGTCGGCTCGGCCCCCGACTCCTGGGGGGTGTGGTTCCCCGACGACCCACGGCAGGTGCCCTGGGAGCGTTTCCTGGACGAGGTCGCCACGGCCGGCTACGACTGGATCGAACTCGGCCCGTACGGCTATCTGCCCACCGACCCGGCGCGCCTCGCCGACGAACTGGCCCGGCGGGACCTGAAGGTGTCGGCGGGCACGGTCTTCACCGGCCTGCACCGCGGCCCCGGCGTCTGGGAGTCCACCTGGGAGCACGTCGGCCAGGTCGCCGAACTCACCCGGGCGATGGGCGCGCGGCACCTGGTGGTGATCCCCTCCTTCTGGCGCGACGACAAGACCGCCGAGATCCTGGAGCCGCCGGAGCTGACCTCCGCGCAGTGGACGCACCTCACCAGGGGCATGGAGCGGCTCGGCCGCGAGGTGCGGGAGACGTACGGGCTCGACATCGTGGTCCACCCGCACGCCGACACCCACATCGACACCGAGGAACACGTCGAACGGTTCCTCGACTCGACCGACTCCGGCCTGGTCAGCCTCTGCCTGGACACCGGGCACTACGCGTACTGCGGCGGCGACAGCGTCAAGCTCATCGAGACGTACGGCGAACGCATCGGCTATCTGCACCTCAAGCAGGTCGACCCGGAGATCCTCGCCGACGTGGTGGCCGGCGGGGTCGCGTTCGGGCCCGCGGTCCAGCGCGGAGTGATGTGCGAACCGCCCGCTGGCGTACCGGAGCTCGAGCCCGTGCTGGCCGCCGCGCAGCGGCTCGGGACGGAGCTGTTCGCGATCGTGGAGCAGGACATGTACCCGTGCGAGCCGGACAGGCCGCTGCCCATCGCCGAGCGCACCCGCCGGTTCCTGCGCTCGTGCGGGGCGTGAGCCCCCGGGCCCGCTGAAACCGGGGTCAGCATGACACGGGAAAGTGCCCGGGTGCCGCCGCCTGTTCGAGGCGGCGGCCCCCGGGCACTTCCGTGCTCGGTCCAGGGCGGCGTCCTCCCGGGACACGCCGTCGGCTCCCGGCGGGAACCCGCGGCCCGCTGAACGCGTTCATACAGTCGACGGGTGTGCACGCCAGGAACCGGCGAACGGGGAGGACCGGGATGACACACACGACACCGCAGGAACAGACGCCGGACGCGGCGGCCGAGGCCGCCCTGCGCCGCTCCCGGTTCGGCACGCTGCCGGAGCGGGTCCACCCGCGGGACACGGTGGAGACGAACCAGGCCACGCCCCGCGACCCGGCCCGGGACGCCTACCACCCCGACGACTGGCTGGTCCGCTACTGCCTGTGAGGCCCATCGGGGCCGGACGGCGGCGGCCGGGGCTCCGTCGCCGGGGCGGTGGCGTCCGGTTCAGACGGTGCGGATCTCCTCGATCGTCACCGGCCGGTGCTCGTGCAGCGACAGGGTGCAGGCCTCCGCGATCCAGCCGGCCTCCAGGGCGTCCGCGATCGTGCACGGGGAGGGCCGGCGGCCGGCCACGACCTCGGTGAACGCGGTCAGTTCGGCGCGGTACGCGTCGGCGAAGCGGTCCATGAAGAAGTCGTGCGGGGTGCCGGCCGGGAAGCTCACCCCGGGCTCGACGGAGCGCAGCGGGAGCTTGTCCTCCAGGCCGACGGCGATCGAGTCCCGGAAGCCGTGCAGTTCCATGCGGACGTCGTAACCGCGGGCGTTGTGGCGGCTGTTGGAGACCACCGCGATGGTGCCGTCGTCCAGCCTCAGGATCGCGCCGGTGGTGTCGGCGTCGCCCGCCTCCGCGATGTAGTCGGCGCCCCGGTTGCCGCCCACCGCGTACACCTCGGTCACCTCGCGGCCGGTCACCCAGCGGATGATGTCGAAGTCGTGCACGCTGCAGTCGCGGAAGATGCCGCCGGAGGCGGCGACGTACGCGGCCGGCGGCGGGGCCGGGTCCAGCGTGGTCGACCGGATCGTGTGCAGCTTGCCCAGCTCGCCGCCCTGCACCGCGGCCCGCGCGGCGACGAAGCCCGCGTCGAAGCGCCGGTTGTAGCCGATCTGCACGGGCACGTCGCTGTCCGCGACGGACTTGAGCACCGTCAGCCCCTCCGCCATGGTGCGGGCGACGGGCTTCTCGCAGAAGACGGGGACGCCCGCCTCGACACCGGCCACGATCAGGGCCGGGTGTGCGTCGGTCGCCGCCGCCACCACGAGGCCGTCCACACCGGCGGCCAGGACCGCCTCCGGCGAGTCCACGACCCGGGCCCCGAACCGCTCCGCGGCGGCCTCGGCCGCACCGGCGAACGGATCGGCTACGACGAGGGACTCGACCGCGTCCAGTCCGGACAGGGTCTCGGCGTGAAAGGCGCCGATACGGCCGAGGCCGAGGATTCCAATACGCATGAACGTGCAACTCCTTGGTACAGAGGGAAGTGAGGGGCGCCCCCGAAGGGGCGCGGGGCTGTATTAAGTTGCGGCTCCGCCGCGATGGGGATCCCGCTGTTCGAGCGATCGGCCACGATGCAGCCGCGCCCCGAAGGGGCGCGGGGAACTGCGCGACCAGCCACGATGCAGCCGCAGCCGACCGACGGCACATCGCGGCCCACCCAGCGGAGCGCCTAGTCGAGGCCGCCGAGGACGTTCTGGTCCCAGTCGATCACGGAGCCGGTGACCACGCCGGACCGCTCGGACAGCAGGAACACCACGAAGTCGGCGATCTCGTCCGGCCGGCCGAGCCTGCCCATCGGCAGCCGGGCCGCGGCCTGTTCACGCCAGTCGTCCCCGGCGCCGTGGAAGGTCCGCTGCGTCGCGTCCTCGCCCTCGGTGGCCGTCCAGCCGATGTTCAGGCCGTTGATCCGGATCCGGTCCCAGCGATGGGCGTGCGCCGCGTTGCGGGTCAGACCGATCAGCCCCGCCTTGGCGGCCACGTACGGGGCGAGGAAGGGCTGCCCGCCGTGCGCCGAGGACGTGATGATGTTGACGATCGTGCCCGGCGCCCGGCGTGCCACCATGTCGGCGACCGCCGCCTGCATGGCGAAGAACGGCCCCTTGAGGTTGACCGCGATATGCGCGTCGAACAGGTCGGGCGTGGTGTCCAGCAGGGTGCCGCGCGAGGTGAGCCCCGCCGAGTTGACCAGGCAGTCGATCCGGCCGTACGCGGCGACCACCTCCGCCACGGCCGCCCTGGCCTGCTCGGCGTCGGCGAGGTCGGCCCGCACGTACCGGGCCGTGCCGCCGTCCGCCGACAGCTCGGCCACCAGCGCCTCGCCCGGCTCGGGGCGCCGCCCGGTCACGGCGACGGTGGCGCCCTCGCGGACGGCGGCCCGCGCGACGGCGGCGCCCACACCCTGGCTGCCGCCGTTGACGAGGACGACCTTGTCGTCGAGAAGTCCCATGAGTCGCTTGTCCCTTCAGCTCTCGCGCCGCCCGGCGGCGGCCCGCAGTTCGTCCCGCAGGGCCTGCGGGGTCCACTCCTCGCGCACCGCCCGCCGTACCACGTCCGCCTGGCTGGGCGGGGCCAGACCGTCGAGCGGCGGGTCGTTGTCGAGGTTGGTGGGGAACGGGTAGCCCTCGGCGCTCGCGGCGATCACCCGGTCCAGCCACGGCTCGCCCACGCCCTCGGCGCGGCGCTTCAGCAGCACCGGGAAGACCGCGTTCACCACAGCCTGCCGGTCCACCGTCTCCATCGCCCGGCCGAACGCCGAGGACACCTGGAGCAGGTTGGCCATCCGCCGTACACCGGCGGAGCGGTTGGCGCCGGCGGCGTGGAAGAGCGCGGGGTTGAAGAAGGCCGCGTCACCCTTGGCGAGCGGGAGCTGGACGTGGTGCTCCTCGAAGTACGCCCGGAACCGCGGCAGCCGCCAGGCCAGATAACCGGGCTCGAACTGCTGCGAGTACGGCAGATACAGCGTCGGCCCCGACTCGACCGGCATGTCGCAGTGGGCCACCGCGCCCTGCAGGGTCAGCACGGGCGAGAGGCGGTGCACGTGCGCCGGGTAGGCGGCGGCCGTCTCGTCGGTGAGGAAGCCCAGGTGGTAGTCGCGGTGCGGGGACTGGGCCGCCCCGCCCGGGTTGACCACGTTGAGCTGTGAGGTGACCTGGTAGCCGGGGCCCAGCCAGGCCGTCGCGACCAGCGCCAGGATGTCGTTGGCGTAGTAGTCGGCGAACGCCTCCGGGTCGTACAGGGCCGCCTTCTCCAGCGCGTTCCACACCCGGTCGTTGGCGCCCGGCGCGGCGAAGTGGTCGCCGGCCGTCGCGCCGGCGGCCCGCTGCTCGGCGATCAGCGCGTCGAACACGGCGGTGACCCGGTCCACGACCGAGGCGTCGGGGAAGGCGCCCCGGAGGACCACGATGCCGGGCCCGTCCGTCAGCGCGCGCACCAGTTCCGCCGCGACCTCGCGCCGGTCGCCGGCCGCGCGCAGCCGCGCGCTGTCGTAGACGAGGACGTTGTGCTCCACCGACGAGGCGTGCGGATGGTCGGCGAGCCGTGTGGCCCGCTCGACGAGCGCACGGAACGCGTCGAGATCGCAGTCCCGTTCGGACAGCCAGGCACGGCCTTGCGCGGTGGTGACGGACATCGGCGTCCCTCTTTCGGTCACGGGGGTGACGTGGTGGTGCCATTCTTGTCAGTACAAACCCCTCGAACAACCAGCAGGCAGCCATCAAAAACCCCTCAAGGAACCGAGGAGTCCGCTTCCATGGGCCACCCCTTCCCGATCCGTGAGATCGCACGTCAGGCAGGCTTGAGCGAGGCCACCGTGGACCGCGTGCTGAACGGCAGGGGAGGGGTGCGGGAGAACACCGCGCAGGAGGTGCACCGGGCCATCGCCGACCTGGACCGGCAGCGCACCCAGGTACGGCTCGTCGGGCGCACCTTCATGGTCGACATCGTGATGCAGGCGCCCGAGCGGTTCACCACCGCGGTGCGCGCCGCCCTGGAGGCCGAACTGCCCGGCCTGCACCCGGCGGTGCTGCGCTCCCGTTTCCACTTCCGGGAGACCGGACCGGCCGCCGAGCAGGTCAGGACGCTGGACCGGATAGCCAGGCGCGGCTCGCAGGGCGTGATCCTCAAGGCGCCGGACGTGCCCGAGGTGACCGCGGCCGTCGGCCGCCTCACCGCCGCGGGCGTTCCGGTGGTCACGCTGGTGACCGACCTGCCCGCCAGCGGCCGGCTCGCCTACGTCGGCATCGACAACCGGGCGGCCGGTGCCACGGCCGCCTACCTCACCGGTCAGTGGCTCGGCGACCGCCCCGGCAATGTGCTCACCAGCCTGAGCAGCGGTTTCTTCCGCAACGAGGAGGAGCGCGAGATGGGCTTCCGCAGCGCCATGCGGGCCCTGCACCCGGAGCGCGCCCTCGTCGAGATCGCCGGGGGACAGGGCCTGGACGCCACGCAGTACGACCTCGTCAGGGCCGCCCTGGAACGCGACCCGGAGATCCGCGCGGTCTACTCGATCGGCGGCGGCAACATCGCCACCCTGCGGGCCTTCGCCGACCTGCGCCGCGAGTGCGCCGTGTTCGTCGCCCACGACCTGGACCACGACAACACCCGGCTGCTGCGCGGGCACCGGCTGTCCGCGGTGCTCCACCACGATCTGCGCCACGATCTGCGCGAGGCCTGTCATCTCGTGATGCGCGCCCATGGCGCGCTGCCGCCCGCCGGGCCCGCCCTGCCGTCCGCGATCCAGGTGGTCACCCCCTACAACATGCCTACGACACCGGCAGGCTGACCCAGGAGCCGCTCTCCGCGGAGCGGGCCATCGCGTCCAGGACGTCGGCGCTGTGCACCGCGTCCGCGAGGGTGGTGCCGTGCGGGGTGCCCTCGGCGATCGAGCGCAGGAACCGGTACGCCTCGATGACCTTGAGGTCGTCGTAGCCCATGGCGTTGGCAGCGCCGGGCTGGAAGGCACCGAACTCGCCCTGGCCGGGGCCGACGTACACCGTGCTGACCGGCTGGTCCTGGTACGACGTGCCGCGGCTGACCGCCAGTTCGTTCATCCGGCGGAAGTCCCAGAACACCGCGCCCTCGGTGCCGTGCACCTCGAAGCCGTAGTTGTTCTGTTCGCCGACGGAGACCCGGCAGGCCTCCAGGACCCCCCGGGCGCCCGAGGCGAAGCGCAGCAGACAGCTGACGTAGTCCTCGTTCTCCACCGGGCCCAGCTCGCCGCCGGAGGCGAGCGCGTGGCCCGCGGTCGCACCCGTGGGGCGGGCCCGCTCGGGGACGAAGATCGCGGTGTCGGCAGTCAGCGAGACGAGGTCGCCGAGCAGGAAGCGGGCCAGGTCGGCGCCGTGCGAGGCCAGGTCGCCGAGCACCCCGCTGCCGCCGCGCTCGCGCTCGTAGCGCCAGGTCAGGGCGCCGTCCGGGTGGGCCGCGTAATCGCTGAACAGACGGATGCGGACATGGGTGACGGCGCCGATCTCACCGGCGGCGATCAGCTCGCGGGCGCTCTCCACGGCCGGGGCGTTGCGGTAGTTGAAGCCGACCGCGCCCTGCACCCCGGCCCCCGCGACGGCGTCGGCCACCGCCCGCGCGTCGTCGGCGGTCAGCCCCACCGGCTTCTCGATCCAGATGTGCTTGCCCGCCTCGGCCATCGCGACGCCGATCTCCCGGTGCAGGAAGTTCGGCGCGGTGATACTGACCGCCCGCACCCGGGGGTCGGCCGCCACCTCGCGCCAGTCGCGGGTCGTCGAGGCGAAGCCGAACTGCCGGGCGGCATCCTCGGCCCGGCCCGGCACCTCCTCGGCGACCGTGATCAGCCGGGGCCGCACACCCAACTGCGGATAGTGGTGCGGGACACGGGCGTACGCCTGGGTGTGCACCCGGCCCATCCAGCCGAACCCGACGACGGCGACACCGAGCGCATCCACCATGACAGCCCCTCTTTGGAACGGTCCATATCCTGTCCAGGCCACCCTCGGAGGCGGATCCGCCCGTGTCAAGCCCTTTGACAAGCGCTCGGACCTCGTGGAACGGTCCATGTCATGAGGCCTCCGACGATTCGCGATGTGGCCGACCGGGCCGGCGTCTCCAAGTCACTGGTCTCCCTGGTGCTGCGCGGCACGGGCCAGGTGCGCCCCGAGAAGCGGGAGGCGGTGCTCCGGGCCGTACGGGAACTCGGCTACCGGCCGAACGCCGCCGCGCGCAGCCTCAGCGAACAGCGCTCGCGCACCGTCGGCGTCCTCCTCAACGATCTGCGCAACCCCTGGTTCGTCGACCTGCTCGACGGTCTGAACTCCCTGCTGCACGCGGGCGGTCTGCACATGCTGCTGGCCGACGCCCGGCTGAGCCGCCGCACGGGCGGCCGGCTCACCGGCCCCTTTCTCGACCTCGGGGTCGACGGCCTGGTGGTGGTCGGCACGCTGCCCGATCCGACGGTCCTCGGCGCCGTCGCGGAGCGGCTCCCGGTGGTGGTCGCGGGCGCCCGGGAGCCGGCGCCGGCGGGCGTGGACCTGGTGGCGGGCGACGACGAGGCGGGCGCGCGCCTCGCCACCGAACACCTCATCCGGCTCGGCCACCGGCGCATCGCCCACATCGCGGGCCACGGAGCCGTCGGCGAACTGCGGCGGCGCAGCTTCGAGGCGACGATGCGCGCGCACGGCCTCGCGGACCGGGCGCTCGTCGAGCCCGGCGACATGACGGAGGAGGGCGGCTACCGCAGCGCGGTCCGGCTGCTCGGCCGCCCGGACCGGCCCACCGCAGTCTTCGCGGTCAACGACATCGCCTCCGTCGGCGTGCTGTCGGCGGCCGGCGAACTGGGCCTGCGGGTCCCCGGGGACCTGTCGGTGACCGGGTACGACAACACGAGCATCGCCCGGCTGCGCCATGTCTGGCTCACCACCGTCGACACGGCCCCGCACGAGGTCGGCCACCGGGCCGCCCGCTTCCTCCTCGACCGCTTCGAGCGGCCCGGCGGCGCCGGCCGGGTACATCTGGCCACGCCGACGCTGAAGATCAGAGGCACCACGGCGCCGCCCCGCGAGCCCGGAGGGTGACCGTGCACACCGTGCGCAGCACGCCCGGATCCCCGTGGGCTACGGGCCGGCTCGATGGTCGCCGCGCTCTTCCGGTACGGCCGGTGCTCATCCTCCCGGGGCGGGCCGGAGCCTTGGACATCGTGAACCTGTTCGCGCCCGGCCTGGTCACCGCCCGCCGGGCCGGAGGGGCGGACGCGCTGCCCGGGAGGGTCGTCGGGGTGGCGAACGCGCTCATCAAGTGACGCCCGCCGAACAGCCTGCCGGCGCGGCTCTGTCCGGGGGCCGCCGGTGCCGCGCCGGCCGTCCTGCCGGAGCGCCCGGCACCGGCACTCGTCCGTGTGCGGTAGGGTTGACCTGCGTGATCACGCGGAGTACACCGCGCGGTACCGCAGCGGGACGTGGCGCAGCTTGGTAGCGCACTTGACTGGGGGTCAAGGGGTCGCAGGTTCAAATCCTGTCGTCCCGACTTTGCGAAGTCGCAGGTCAGGGCCGGTTTCGGAAGCATCCGAAACCGGCCCTTGAGCATTCTTGGGGACCAGTTGGGGGCCGGCGCCCTTGACCGGGGTCAGCGGGTCACGACGATCGGGCAGCGCGGCGAGGACGAGGCGGCCCGCACCCTGCTGACCCGACTCGCCCTGCCCGGACGGGTGTTCACCCTGGCCGACTCTACGGAATCTGATCAACTGCCCTTGGCCTCGCAGTGCCCTCTTCCATGTGATCCACTAGTCGAAATGTGAGTGAGCATGAAACTTTCCCATCGTGCCCGCCTTTCCGGCCTCGTCACCGCCCTGACGGCGGTGACGATCCTCGCCGGAACCGCCGCTCCCGCGCAGGCGATCAACAGGGTGGACTGCGCCGGCCGGACCGATTTCTTCTCGGTCCACAACGACGGGGAGCTCTGCTTTGCGAACGCTGGTTACACAGACGTGGCCATCTATGGCGTACGCCTGGTGTCTGCAGGTAACAACAGTGGGGAATTCGCCATGTTGCGAACGGTGAACGCGCCGGTGCAAAGCGTTGCTTTTTCGAAGTACAACACGATCGCCCCGGATTGGGGCCAAGCTCCGTTTCACAAGGTCAGCAGCATCAAGATATTCTGAGATCTTGCTCCTCAGCCGGAAGAGCGGCAGGTAAAAGCTGCCTCGGTCGGGCTCAAGCCGACGGCATAGTGATCGCGTTCGTCCGCTGTCCTGGTGGGGGAGCACTGCCGTGCCTCGCAGTGTTTCCCCGCCTTCCGAAGAGGTACATCCAGCATGGCATCCGCCCACGTCACGATCGCTGCGCCTCGATCGAGGCGCGTCATCGAAGTGGCCTGCGCCGTGACGATCGCCGTCGGTCTGTCGGTCACCGGCTGCTCCACGAACTCCGTAGGCGGCGCGGCGGATGTGACGCTGACCCCGCCGGCCATCGAGCCGTCCCCGCCGGTGCCCGCTACGGGGCGCGACGGATTGACACGGCTGCCGCTGTCCGCCTACGGCACGTCCGACAAGGACGACGACCTGCTGTTCAGGACGGAAAAGGCGCTGATCGTCCGCTGCATGAAGGACCAAGGGCATCACAGCTACGCAGGCCGGAACATGCACCGGATCGAAGCGAGAACCGACGAAGACAAGGAGGCGGCCAACCCGGTCGGTGCCTGGGGCTATATCGGCCGTGCGACGGCCGAGCAACGAGGTTTCCATGTGGGGCTGAAGATGCCGGCCGGCGGGACGGGCGTGAGCGGCCGGACGGCCAAGGACTACGAAGCCTGCTCGGCCGAGGCGAAAAAACAACTTCCGGCTCTGACGAACACCGATGGCTGGAAACTGACGCACACCCTGTACGGCCAGTCACTCCGGCTGGCGGTTGCCGACCGACGGGTCATCGCCGCACGCGAACGCTGGAGCACCTGCATGACCACGGCGGGGCACCCGGCCCAGAATCCCGAGAAACTCGCCGCCGGCCCCTGGAAGACGGCGAAGCCGACCGCCGGCGAGATCGCCGCGGCAACCGCCGCCGAGTCCTGCACCAGGTCATCGGACCTGGCCGCGAT
This sequence comes from Streptomyces shenzhenensis, assembly GCF_003688995.1. Lineage (GTDB taxonomy): Bacteria > Actinomycetota > Actinomycetes > Streptomycetales > Streptomycetaceae > Streptomyces > Streptomyces shenzhenensis_A. Next base: position 36,563 of record NZ_PENI01000005.1, read on the forward strand.
CTACTTCGCCGCGCTCACCGGCTATCAGCGCCAGCTGATAGCCGCCAATGCTCCGGTCTTGACCGACTATCAGAAGCAGGTTCGGAACCTGACCGACAAGGCCACGCGCCTACTGTCCGAGTCTCCCGCGACCTGACCGAGTCCAGCCGGCTCACTCCTGGGGGCCAAGGGGGCGCAGGTTCACATCGGTGGGCCGGCGGGTGGGGCCTTCACCGGGCGGTGTCGTGTCCCTAAAGTGGCATTTGTGGGGTATTGCCGCAGGGGTCGCACCCTGAGGCGGCCTCCTGTCGCACCGGACCCGGACGGAGGGTGAGCCGGATGTTCCAGAACGCCGAGGAAGCCAGGAAGTTCATCGCGGACGCGGACGTGAAGTTCGTCGATGTGCGCTTCTGCGATGTGCCCGGCATCATGCAGCACTTCACCGTGCCGGTCGAGATCTTCGATCCCGAGGACGAGCTGGCCTTCGACGGTTCGTCGATCCGCGGTTTCCAGGCCATCCACGAGTCCGACATGGCCCTGCGCGCCGACCTGCCGACGGCACGGCTCGACCCGTTCCGCACGGACACCACGCTGATCGTCAACTTCTTCATCCACGACCCGGTGACCGGCGAGTGGTACAGCCGCGACCCGCGCAACGTGGCCCGCAAGGCGGAGACGTACCTGGTGTCGACCGGCATCGCGGACGCCGCGTACTTCGGCCCGGAGGCGGAGTTCTACGTCTTCGACAGCGCCCGCTTCAAGACCTCGGAGAACGAGGCCTTCTACCACGTCGACTCCGAGGCGGGCGCCTGGAACACCGGCGCCCTGGAGGACAACCGCGGCTACAAGGTGCGCTACAAAGGCGGCTACTTCCCGGTCCCGCCGGTCGACCACTTCGCCGACCTGCGCGCCGAGATGACGCTCGAACTGATCAAGGTGAACATCCTGGTCGAGAAGCAGCACCACGAGGTGGGCACCGCGGGCCAGGCCGAGATCAACTACAAGTTCAACACCCTGCTGCACGCCGCCGACGACCTCCAGCTCTACAAGTACATCGTCAAGAACGTCGCCTGGCGCAACGGCAAGACAGCCACCTTCATGCCCAAGCCGATCTTCGGCGACAACGGCTCCGGCATGCACTGCCACCAGTCCCTGTGGCAGGGCGGCAGCCCCCTCTTCTACGACGAAGAGGGCTACGCCGGCCTCTCGGACACCGCCCGTCACTACATCGGCGGCCTGCTCAGGCACGCCCCGTCGCTGCTCGCCTTCACCAACCCGACGGTGAACTCGTACCACCGCCTGGTCCCCGGCTTCGAGGCGCCCGTCAACCTGGTCTACTCGCAGCGCAACCGCTCCGCCTGCATCCGCATCCCGATCACCGGAGCGAACCCCCAGGCCAAGCGGCTGGAGTTCCGTGCTCCCGACCCGTCCTGCAACCCCTACCTGGCGTTCTCCGCGATGCTGCTGGCGGGCCTCGACGGCATCAAGAACAAGATCGAACCGCCCGAGCCGGTCGACAAGGACCTCTACGAACTCGCCCCCGAGGAACATGCGAGCGTCCCCCAGGTCCCGACCTCCCTCCCGGACGTCCTGGACGCCCTGGAGGCCGACCACGACTACCTCCTCCAGGGTGATGTCTTCACCGCAGATCTGATCGAGATCTGGATCGATCTCAAGCGGACCCACGAGATCGCTCCGCTCCAGCTGCGGCCCCACCCGCACGAGTTCGAGCTGTACTTCGACGTGTGACCCCGGTGCGGCTGCGGCGTGCGGGCAGAAGATGCGGGAGTGGGCGTTTCGGGGCAACGTGGGGAGGGGCAGGGCCGGTTTCCGAGGCCCTTTCTTGTTCTAGCGAGCATCGCACTAGCCGAAGGAAACGTGATGGCCGTAGCCACAGACATGCTCGTTCCGGCGCTGCGCGAGGTCCGCGAGGCCCAAGCCGCGCTCGCCGACCGTTTCAAGGCCCACCTCTCGGTCACCCCAACGGGGGAGTACCGGGAGGTCCTGGAGCGCCGCGTCGGCGACGCCCGGGGCCATGTGTACCTCATCGACGAACGACTGGAGACGTTGCAGCCCCGCGGACTGGTACAGACCGTCGCCGAGAACGCCTGGCATCTGACCCTGCAGGCGGCCCGGCTTTCGTTGAACGCGGCCATGGTCGTCCCGAGCACCCTGGCGCGGGGCCAGGGGAAGGCCACCGAGCAGCAGTTGCTGAAGAACGCCGAGGACGAGTACGCGGTCACCGCCCTCGCGGTGGCCGTCTCCCGGGCCGCCGAGCGTATCGCCCGGGAGGCCCAGGACCCCGCCAGCGCCGATCTGCTCGGCTCCATCCGCCGCGACGGCGAGGAGACGCTGGAAGAACTCGGCAGCAGCCTCGAACGGCACGCCGAGGCCGCGGTGGCGGCCGCCGAGGACTCGGGCGCCGGCGGTGCCGCCCTGGCGGTACGCGACTGGAGCAGCTGGCTGCGGGAGACGGCCGAGCGCATGCCCGGTGCGGACCGGCTCCAGATCGCCCCGGAAGGAGCCCTCATCTCGGAGCACGAGCTGCCGATTCCCGACTACCGCAGGCTCAGCAGCAGGATGATCCTGGACCGGCTGCCCGGGCTGAACCAGACGGATCTCGCCACGGTCGGCGCCTACGAGCGCTTCCACGCGGCCCGTCCCGCGATCCTGAACCGGATCGCGGACCTGCTGGGGCCCGAGCCGTGGCGGGGCTACGACAGCATGAACGAGGACGAGATCCTCAAGCGGCTCGGCGACGCCGGCGGGAGCCTCACCCGGCGGGTGCTGGAGTACGAGCGCCGCCATCAGGCACGCCCCACCGTCCTCACGGCCGCCGAACCGGTCCACCACGTCTGACCGGTCTCCGTCCGGCGGGGCCCAGCGGTGCCGCGCCGCCGGGGCCGCCACGGCCGTCCTCACGCCCTCGGGCTCACGCGCCGCACCGCGGGGCCCGGGGGCTCTGGTGCCGGTAGGTCCACAGCTGGTCGACGAGGGTGAAGCCGAAGGAATCGAAGAGCCGGGGGGCGGCCTGGCTGTCGGGGGCGTACTGCTGGGCGTCGTCGAGGACGAGCGCGACCTCGGTGGCGCCCAACTCGGCCAGCAGGGCCAGGGCCTGGCCCAGCAGCTTGCGGCCCAGCCCGCACCGGCGGCGGGTGGGCAGGGTCTCGATCCAGTAGAGGGTCGCGGTGCGGTCGGGTCCCACACTGACCACGGCCTCGGCCACCGGTTCGGCGGCCTCGCGGACGATCAGCCGGTAGCCCGGCGGAAAGTCGCAGGGGAAGACGTCGGCGGCCGGCTTGGCCGAAGGGGGTTCGGCGGGAAGCCTGCGGTGCAGGTAGCAGCCCTGGCGGCGGCCGGTGAAGCCGGTCCGCACCAGGGCGTCGTGGGTGGCGGCGCGACGCGTGCGGGGCAGGCCGCCCGGCCCCAGGGGACTCGGCGGGGCCCCCACGAACGCATCGATCTGCGGGCAGTCGGCGAGGGCGGCCAGAGCGTGGCCGAGCAGAGCGCGCAGCGCCGGGGGATCTTCGTACGCGTGCACCCAGCTGATCACCCCGGACTGCACATCGGCCCAGGACAGATAGGCGATGAACCCGCAGGGGCGGTCCTCGGCATCGGCCAGGACATTGATCCGCGGCCGTTCCAGTGCCGCCCAGCCGACCAGCGGGACAGGGCCGCGCCGCGCCGCGGGCCGCTCCTCAGGGGTGTACTGCGGCTGTCCCGGCAGCCGGTCGGCGTCGATCAGTTCCCGCACCCCCGCTTCGTCCTCGGGGCGATAGGGGCGCAGCGTCAACCCGCTCTCGGAGTTGGTCGAAAAGGTCATGCTGCCCGTCCGCACATGTGCTGACGTTTCTACCGGCTACCCCCAGAGTCCTCCGCTGCGGCCCGGCTGTCACCGGGGGATCCCGGTGCCGCGCCGGGGCGGCCCTGCCCCGGACAGCCGCGTCGCGGGGGATCCGCGTCGGCGGCGGCCTTCTGGACCGCGGCCAGCAGCGAGCGCACCTGGTCGACGACCGGGCGGTGCAGGGGGAGCGTCAGATGGCCGACGCCGGGCACGAGCACGTTGCGGACCATGAGGTCGGGATGGTCGATGCGGCCCTTCGCGGCCGGGATGACCGCCTCGTCCTGGTCGCTGTAGAAGGCCACGAACCGGGTGCCGCAGCCTGCTGCCGGCTGGGCGAGCTCGGTCAGCAGCTCGCTTCCCGGCCGTAGCTGGCGCAGGAGCGGATGCGGCGGGGCCAGCAGGGCCGTGGCGGTGCCGCTGTGCGGCGTCGCCAGCGTGATCACCAGCGGCACGTGTACGTCCCCGCCCAGCCGCTGCACGTAGTAGCGGGCGATCAGCCCGCCCAGGCTGTACCCGATCACCACCGCGGTCCGTTCCGCGCTGCGGGCGCACGCCAGCTCCACCTGCTCGCCCAGCGCCCGGGCCACCGCGCGGAGGTCCGGGCTGAAGGCCGGATAGCTCACCGAGACGAACGGCCCCATGCCGAGTCCGCACAGGGCCCGCTGAAGCGGCAGGACGACCGATCCTCCGTCGGCCAGTCCGTGCACCAGCAGCACGGGGATCCCCGCGTCCGCCGCGGACGGCGCGTCCCGGCCCGTCCCCGTCCCGGGCATGGCACGGCCGAGGCGTCCGGCCAGCTGCTCGACGCCCTCCGCGGCCAGATCGAGCGGAAGCCGCACCAGCCGTACGGCAGCCCTGCTCGCCTCGACACCCGCGCCGCGCACCGGCGACAGTCCTGGCACCGACAGATGCGGTCCGAAGGGAATGCCCGTGGCCGCTCACCTTCTCCTCGTGCGCTTTTCATCCATGTAAATACATTGTGCGCCTTGCGGGGATTCTCCGGCCATCGCACGGTTTGCCCGGGATCATCACGCCGCCGCCCTGCCCGGTCGGCGCCATGGCGTATCTCACGTCGGAGGCGGCGCGGCGGGCCGCAGACTCTGCGAAACCCCAGGTGGCGACGGTATCCGGGCATCTTCGGGGTGTCTTGGGGCGGGATGCGCTGTGACGTAGCCGACTCCGATAAATCGACTTGTTGATTTAAATTCCACCAGCACGTGTGCGTTACGAGCACGTTAACCGGCGCCGACGGGCTTCGCCCTGGAGAGGAGCCACTGTGGTCAGCATCCCCCTGCAGCGTGGCGAGTCCACGCGGTTGCGTGTGCTCCCCAAGCCCGTCCCACGGCAGTACCGGGTCGTGCACGGTCACCGTTGGGCCTTCCGCATGGCGGGCAGCGGCCCGGCCGTGCTGCTGATCCATGGCATCGGTGACTCGTCCGACACCTGGGCCGAGCTCATTCCCGAACTCGCCCGGCACCACACGGTCATCGCCCCTGACCTGCTGGGCCACGGTGCCTCCGACAAGCCGCGCGGCGACTACTCGGTCCCCGCGTACGCCAACGGCATGCGGGACCTGCTGGGAGTGCTGGACATCGACAGGGTGACGCCCGTCGGGCACTCCCTCGGCGGCGGTGTGGCCATGCAGTTCGCGTACCAGTTCCCGGACCGGACCGAGCGGCTGGCGCTGGTGAGCACCGGCGGGGTGGGCCGCGGTGTCACTCCGGCGCTGCGCCTGGCCTCGCTGCCCGGGGCCCCGCTCGCGCTGTCCCTGTTGCGGCTGCCGACGGTACGGACCCAGACCGCCCTCATGATCCGGCTGCTGCAACTGCTCGACACCGGGCTCGGCGTGGACGCGCCGGATCTGCTGCGCGTGGTGGACGCGCTGCCCGACCCGGCCTCCCGCGACGCGTTCATCCGCACCCTGCGCGCGGTGGTGGACTGGCGCGGTCAGGTGGTGACCATGCTCGACCGCTGCTATCTCACCGCCGGCATGCCGACCCTGCTGGTGTGGGGCTCGCGCGACCAGGTGGTGCCCGCCGGGCACGCCGAGGTGGCGCACGCGGCGATGCCCGGCAGCCGCCTTGAGATCTTCGAGGGCTCGGGGCACTTTCCGTTCCACGCCGATCCGCAGCGCTTCCTGGCCGTGCTGGAGAACTTCATCGCGACGACGCAGCCGGTCAGCCGGAGCCCGGAGGAGTGGCGGGAGCGGCTGCGCTCCGAGGGGCGCTGACCCGGGGCGGCGCCTGCGTCCCCGGCGATGCTCCCGGCCCGACGGTGGGGCCGCCCGGCCACGGCCGGGCGGCGAGTGCGGCCCAGCGCGGATCGCCGCGTGGTCCGTGCGGACGCCCCGCGCCCCGCCCAGCGCCGTGCGCGGCACCCCGGTGACCGCGCGCCGCCGCGGGCATCGCCCGGGCGTCCTGCGGACGGTGCACGCCGTCCGCGAGGCCGTGCGCGCCTGTCTCCGCGTGCGGCGCGGTCAGTCGAACTCGCTGGGGTTCGGTGCCGGGGTCTTTCCGGCGAGGACGTCCTTCAGCCGCTGGGCACCCGCCCGCACGGCTGCCTCGGTGCTGGTGCGATCGGCGCCGGAGAGGCCGCCGTTGCTGACGGTGGCCCCGGCGGCGCCCACCCGGAGCGCGGCGACGTCCGTGGTGAGCGTGGCCGGCTGCCCGTCGGCGGTGCCCTTCACCGTCACGGTGAGCCCCGCCCGGTCGTCGCCCGCGGTGGGTACCGGGGCGGCCACCACCTGGACCGTCCGCTTGCCGCCGTCGGAGCCGGTCGCGGTGAACTGGTCGCACTTCTGCGGCAGGGTCCGGAACCAGTCCAGGGACTTCGTCAGCGAGTCCTGGCCGTAGTCGCCGACCTGGTACAGCAGCCGGGCCTGCGGATCGGTGAAGCCGGTGAGCGCCGAGGCGCCGGGCGTGCGGCCCAGCAGGCTGTCGGAGTACAGGCCGTCGAGGAGTTTCTGGCAGTCGGCCGCGGCGGCCTTCGCCTTGCGGAACGCGGCGATGTCGACCTTGCCCAGCAGCAGTCTGTCGCGCCAGGAGGCCGCGTCGTTCGCCTGCGTCCAGTCGCCCTCCAGGTCGGCCGAGGTGATCAGCGCGGCCTTCGCGCCCGCCCGGGTGAGCGCGGGAGTGGGGGAGGCGTCGGGGGACCGCTCGGCGGCGGGGGCGGTCCCGGACCCTTCGGGGACCGGCGAGATGGACACCGTGTCGGAGGCCCCGTCGGCGTCCGAGCAGGCACCCGCGGCCAGCAGCGGCCCGGCGGCCAGGACCGAGGCGAGGACGCGCACGGGACGGGACGGACGGTTCACGGGAGCCTCCTCCAGACGCGGTACGTCCCTCCACGCCACCACCCCGCACGCCGACCGACCAGCGCAGCCGGACTGTTCGGGTGAGCGGGGGAGGCGACCGCAGGGTGGACGCCCCCTTGACGCTGCCGTGGACGCGGATCGACACTCCAGGAGGGAATCCTAGTGAAAAGGTAGGGAAAAGATGGGGCGCCATGGGACGAGCACCGGCCGCAGCCGCCGTGCGCCGTCGCTCCCCCTGCTGACCTCCCGCCGGCACATCGATCTGCAGCGGGTCTGCAGCGCGATCAGCCTCCCGGGCTGACCGTCCCGCGCCCCGGCCGACCGGGGCCCCTCGCACCCACCGACCGACGACGCTTCTGCCGCGCGTACGTCCGCGCTCGCATCCGGGGAGACGCATGTCCACGTTCAGTACGCCGCTCGCCGCCGTCCCGCCCGCCCAGCGGCCCGCCCGCTTCCGGGGCAGGATCGGCAGGGACGCGCGCAGCGGCCACTACGCCGTGCCGCGCCGCTACCGGCTCCACCTCACCACCGCCTGTGCCGACGGCCTGCGCATAGCCGTGGGCCACAGCCTCCTCGCCCTCGACGACATCTGTCCGGTCACCTTCCTCGCCGCCGTCCCCGACTGTCCCGGCGGCGGCCACTCGGTGCTGCGCCCGCTGTACGAGGCGAGCGCACACCGCTACACCGGACCGGCGCTCGCGCCGGTGCTCAGCGACGACTGGTCGGGGCGGATCGTCAGCACCCACACCCCCGACATCCTGCGCGACCTCGACCGCTGCTTCGGCGACGGGCGCGGCCGGCTCTACCCGTGCGGCGCCGAGGCCGAGATCGAGGAGGTCGAGCGGCTGTGCGCACAGGGCATCGAGGCGGCCGCACAGCGCGCGGGCCGGGCCGGCGCGGACGCGGCCGAGCGGGCCGCGGCGCTCGACGTCCTGCTCGGCACGCTGGCCGGACTGGAACGGCGGCTCGCCGGGCGGGAGTTCCTCGTCGGCGACGGACTGACCGCCGCCGACGTCACGGTGTGGGCCGCCCTGGTGGAGTTCGACACCGTGCACCGCCACCACCTCGACGCCGCCGCCGTGCACCGCGCGGCCGATCACCCCGCGCTGTGGGCGCACGCCCGGCGGCTGACCGCCCGGCCCGCCTTCGGCGCCCACCTCGACCTGGACGGCATCGCCCGCCGGCACCACGCCCGCTGCGCGGGTCTGGAGGCGGCCGGCTCGGCCGTGCAGATCCTGGACTGGGCGCGGCACGCCGCCGGCGCCCCCGGATCCCGGCGCGGCTGAGCGGGCCGGCGCCGGTCCAGTTCCCGGACGGGCGTTGACATACCTCCGCCCGACTGCCTTACTTACCGCTCAGCACGGTCATGAGTGTCAGCGACAAGCCCTGGCTCGCTGGCCGGCAACCCTCGCGCCGCGGTGGGGTGCCCCAGGTGACGACCGGACCGGATGACGTTTCGGTAAGCGCGAGGGCCCGCAGGGGCCGGAAATGCGAGTGACGGACATGTACGCAGCTGACCGGACGGCCACCGGCCGCCCCCGGAGCTGCGTACATCCGTACGCGGGCCTGCTCGTCGCCGACCGGGCCGTCGACCTGCTCCGCGTGAACAGCGCACTGTGTACCGGTTCGGGCCCTGCCCGGCGCCGGGGCTGACGCCACTTCCGGCCCCCGCGTTCCCGACGCACACCGACCAGCGGTGTGCCGCTGCCCGCCCCGTCCCCGGTTCCCGTGCCCTCCCGTGTGCCGCCCCGCGCCGTAGCGCCGTCGGCGCGGCCACGCGGGGCCCGCCGCGGGCCGGGGGTGCCCCGACTCCGCCGGAGCCCGCCATGACCGAACCCCCGGGCGGCGCCGTGTCCGTCACCGCGCCGCCGCCAGCAGACACATCGTCAAAACCCCTGTCCGCCCAGCGAGTCGTGCCGCTGCGCCGCCCCGGCCGGTGGATCGTCACGGCCGTCGTCCTGGTGGTCGTGGCGCAGATCGCGCACGGACTGGCCACGAACCCCTTCTACCAGTGGGACCGCTTCCGCTACTGGTTCCTGCGCCCCACGATCCTCGACGGCCTGCTCATCACCCTCCAAGTGACCGCGCTCAGCGCCGTGCTGGGGCTGCTCGGCGGCATCCTGCTGGCCCTCGGCCGGCTCTCCGGGAGCCCCGTGCTGCGCGCCGTCAGCTGGACGTACACCTGGCTGTTCCGGTCCGTGCCGCTCATCGTCGTACTGATCTTTCTCTACAACTTCTCGGCCCTGTACCGGACGGTGAGCCTCGGCGTCCCCTTCGGCCCCGCCCTCGTCACCTTCGACGAGTCGAGGCTGGCCACCGACCTGGCGGTCGCCGTGGTCGGCCTCAGCCTCAACGAGGCGGCGTACGCCTCGGAGGTGGTCCGCGGCGGCATCCTCTCCGTCGACCAGGGCCAGCACGAGGCGGCCGCCGCGCTCGGCCTGCCGAAGGGCTACCAGTTCACCCGGATCGTGTTCCCGCAGGCCCTGCGGTCCATCACCCCGAACTACGTCAACCAGCTCATCGGCCTGATCAAGGGCACGTCCCTGGTGTTCTACGTGTCGCTGCTCGACCTGTTCGGCTCGGTGCAGGCCATGGGCAGCACCTACCCCGGCGACATCGTGCCGCTGCTGCTGGTCGCCACCGTCTGGTACCTGATCCTCACCAGTGCCGTGTCCGTCGCCCAGTTCTACGTCGAGCGGTACTTCGCCCGGGGCGCCACCCGCACCCTGCCGCCGACGCCCGTGCAGCGCGCCCGCTCCGGCCTCGCCGAACTGCGCGCCCGGCTGCGCCGGGAGGCCGCCGTATGACCGCCGCCACGCCCGCCGAACAGGCCCCCGTCGCCCTGGAGGTGCACAACGTGCACAAGTGGTACGGCGCCCACCGCGTCCTCGACGGCATCGATCTGACCGTGCGCCCCGGCGAGGTCACCGTCGTCATCGGCCCGTCCGGATCCGGGAAGTCCACGCTGCTGCGGGTGATCAACCACCTGGAGAAGCCCGAGATCGGGCATGTCAGCGTCGGCGGCGAACTGATCGGGGTCAGACGGAGCGGGAAGCGGCTCAAGGAGCTGAGCGAGCGGGCCATCCTGGCCCAGCGCGGCCGGATCGGCTTCGTCTTCCAGAACTTCAACCTGTTCCCGCATCTGACCGTGCTCGACAACGTCGCCGCCGCCCCCGTGGCCACCGGACGGCTCACCCGGTCCGCCGCCCAGGAACTCGCCCGCGATCTGCTCGCCCGGGTCGGACTCGGCGACCGCACGGGCGCCTATCCGCGGCAGCTGTCCGGCGGCCAGCAGCAGCGCGTCGCGATCGCCCGCGCCCTCGCGCTGCGCCCCGGCATCATCCTGTTCGACGAACCGACCTCGGCGCTCGACCCGGAACTCGTCGGTGAGGTGCTCGCCGTCATCAGGGACCTCGCGACCAGCGGCACCACGCTCGTCATCGTCACCCACGAGATCGGATTCGCCCGCGAGGTCGCCGACCGGATCGTCTTCGTCGACGGCGGACGGATCGTCGAACAGGGCCCGCCCGCCGACGTGCTCGACCACCCCCGGCACGAGCGGACCAGGGACTTCCTGAGCAAGGTCCTGTGACCGCCGTTCGTTCCCCGGCACCGCACCCCGGCTCCCGCACACCCACCCACACCGAGCGACGAAGGACAGCCATGCCCACCCTGCTCTCCCGACGCGGCCTGATACGCGGCATCACCGCGGTGGCCGCCGCCACCACCCTCGCCACCGGTCTCACCGCCTGCGGGGGCGACAGCGACGCCGCCACCACCGACACCGCGGGCACGGTCACGGTGGGCCGGGTGTCCAACGGCGCGGCCACACCGACCGAACTCAAGGTCACGGAGGTGAAGTCGATCAGCGCCGCACTGCCCGAGTCCGTCCGCTCCAGCGGCACCCTGAAGATCGTCGTCGGCGCCCTGCCCGACGGCTTCCCGCCGCTCGCGTACGTCGGCTCGGACCAGAAGTCCCTCACCGGCGCCGAGCCCGACCTCGCCCGCCTGGTCGCCGCCGTGCTCGGTCTGCGGCCGGAGATCTCCAACGCCACCTGGGAGAACATGTTCGTCGGCATCGACAGCGGCCGGGCCGACATCGGCTTCTCCAACATCACCGACACCGAGGAGCGCAAGAAGAAGTACGACTTCGCCTCCTACCGCAAGGACAACCTCGGCTTCGAGGTGCTGAAGAAGAGCACCTGGAACTTCGACGGCGACTACCGCAACCTCGCCGGCCGGACCGTCGCCGTCGACAACGGCACCAACCAGGAGAAGATCCTCCTGGAGTGGCAGACGAAGCTGAAACAGGAGGGCAAGCAGCTCACCGTCAAGCACTACGCCGGCAAGAACGCCACCCATCTCGCGCTGACCGGCGGCAAGATCGACGCCTACTTCTCCGCCAACCCCGGGATCGCCTACCACATCAGGCAGACCGCCGCATCGCCGGACCCGACGCGCAGCGGCGGCACCTTCTCCGGCGCGGGCGCCACGCTCCAGGGCCTGATCGCGGCGACCACGAAGAAGGGCAGCGGCCTCGCCCGGCCGGTCGCCGACGCGATCGACCACCTGATCGAGAACGGGCAGTACGCCAAGTGGCTGGCCGCCTACAACCTGTCCGACGAGGCCGTCGCCAAGTCCGAGGTCAACCCGCCGGGACTGCCCCTCGACAACTCCTGACCCGCCGCCGCGAGGGCGACGGAACACACCGGACGGACAGCGTGTTGTGACTGACGACGACATGTGCACTGCGCGGCCGCACGGCCGCCGACGCGACGGGCGGAGGTGACGGACATGATCCGGGTCCGCCGCGCCGTCCGGCTCCACTCCCGGCCGCACATCGATCTGCTGCGCGTGGCCGGCGCGCTCTGTTGCTCCTGATCCGTTGCCCCATCCGCCCCCCCGGACAGCCGGGGCGAGCCGGCGATCTCGTACGGACCTCCAGGAAGGCGCCCACTCGTGTCCTCACCCTCCGCTGACCCCCTGCACCTCGCCGTCGCGCTCGACGGCACCGGCTGGCACCCCGCCTCCTGGCGCGAGCCGGTCGCCCGCCCCCGCGCTCTGTTCACCGCCGGCTACTGGGCCGACCTGGTCGCCGAGGCCGAACGCGGCCTGATCGACTTCGTCACCGTCGAGGACGGCCTGGGCCCGCAGTCCTCGCACTTCTTCGACCCGGACGAGCGCACCGACCAGGTGCGCGGCCGGCTCGACGCGGTCCTCGTCGCCTCCCGTGTCGCACCGCTCACCCGCCACATAGGTCTGGTGCCGACGGTGGTGGCCACCCACACGGAGCCGTTCCATATCTCCAAGGCGATCGCCACGCTGGACCACATCAGCACCGGCCGTGCAGGCCTGCGTGTCCAGATCACCGCACGCCCCAACGAGGCCGCCCACTTCGGCCGCCGCACCGTCCCCGGGATCGACGCCTACGACAGCCCGGCCGCCCAGGAGCTGATCACCGACCTGTTCGACGAGGCCGCCGACCATGTCGAGGTGGTCCGCCGGCTCTGGGACAGCTGGGAGGACGACGCCGAGATCAGGGACGCGGCCACCGGCCGCTTCATCGACCGGGACAAGCTGCACTACATCGACTTCCAGGGCCGGCACTTCGGCGTCAGGGGCCCCAGCATCACCCCCCGCCCGCCGCAGGGGCAGCCGCTCGTCACCGCGCTGGCCCACCAGACCGTCCCCTACCGGCTCGTGGCCCGCCAGGCCGACGTCGGATACGTCACCCCGCACGACACCGGGCAGGCCCGCGCGATCGTCGCCGAGATCCGTGCCGAACAGGCCGCGGCCGGCCGCGCCGGCCAGGTCCTGCACATCTTCGGCGACCTTCTGGTCTTCCTCGACGACGACCCGGCCGAGGCGTCGGACCGCCGCGCCCGGCTGGACGACCTGGCGGGCGAGCCGCACACCTCCGACGCCCGGATCTTCACCGGCACCCCCGCCCAACTCGCCGATCTGCTCGTCGAGTTGGCGGAGGGTGGGCTTACCGGCTTCCGGCTCCGGCCCGCCGTACTCGGCCACGACCTGCCGCGGATCACCCGGGGCCTGGTGCCCGAACTCCAGCGCCGGGGCCTGTTCCGGCGCGCCTACGAAGCCGACACCCTGCGCGGGCTGCTCGGGCTCGCCCGCCCCGCCAGCCGCTACGCCCCCGGGCACCCGGCTTCGCTCGTGCCCCAGAGCACCCCCATCGTCTGAGCCGGAGGGACCGCACCGACATGAGCAAGCCGCTGAAGCAGATCCATCTGGCCGCCCACTTCCCCGGCGTCAACAACACCACCGTATGGAGCGATCCGGCCGCCGGCAGCCACATCGAGTTCGCCTCCTTCGCCCACTTCGCGCGCACCGCCGAACGCGCCAAGTTCGACTTCCTGTTCCTCGCCGAGGGGCTGCGGCTGCGCGAACAGGGCGGGCAGATCTACGACCTGGACGTCGTCGGCCGCCCCGACACCTTCACCGTGCTCGCGGCGCTGGCCGCCGTCACCGACCGGCTCGGCCTGACCGGCACCATCAACTCCACCTTCAACGAGCCCTACGAGGTGGCCCGCCAGTTCGCCAGCCTCGACCACCTCTCCGGCGGCCGGTCCGCCTGGAACGTGGTCACGTCCTGGGACGCCTTCACCGGTGAGAACTTCCGCCGCGGCGGCTTCCTGCCCCAGGAGGAGCGCTACTCCCGCGCCCAGGAGTTCCTCGCCACCGCGAACGAACTGTTCGACTCCTGGCACGGCGACGAGATCCTCGCCGACCGGGCCACCGGCACCTTCCTGCGCGACGCGCGGGCCGGCGCGTTCGTCCACCGGGGCCGGCACTTCGACATCCACGGCCGGTTCAACGTGCCGCGCTCACCGCAGGGCCGGCCGGTGATCTTCCAGGCCGGCGACTCCGACGAGGGACGCGAGTTCGCCGCCGCGAGCGCCGACGCGATCTTCAGCCGGCACGCCACGATCGAGGAGGGCCAGGCGTTCTACGCCGACGTCAAGAAACGCCTCGCCGCCCACGGCCGGCGCCGCGACCAGCTGCTCATCCTGCCCGCGGCGACCTTCGTGCTCGGCGACACCGACGCCGAGGCCGAGGAACTGGCCCGCGAGGTACGCCGGCAGCAGGTCAGCGGCGCCACCGCGATCAAGCACCTGGAGTTCGTGTGGAACCGGGACCTGTCCGGGTACGACCCGGACGGCCCGCTGCCCGAGACCGACCCGAACGTGGACGAGGAGCACATCTCGCGGGGCCGCGCCCAGGTGCGCATGTACCGGGACCCGCTGGCCACCGCCCGCGAGTGGCGGGAGCTGGCCGCCGCGCACCGGTGGTCCATCCGCGACCTGGTCATCCACACCGGCAACCGGCAGACCTTCGTCGGCTCCCCGGCCACCGTCGCCCGCACCATCGACGCGTTCGTCCAGGCCGACGCCGCCGACGGCTTCATCCTCGTCCCGCACATCACACCGGGCGGCCTCGACGTGTTCGCCGACACCGTCGTCCCGCTGCTCCAGGAGCGCGGCGTCTTCCGCGCCGACTACGAGGGCTCCACCCTGCGCGACCACCTCGGCCTCGCCCACCCGGACGACGCGCGGGGCGAGCGGGAGCGGGTGGCCTCGTGAAGTTCCTCGCCATCACGCTGATCGTGCACCGCCCCGATCCGCTCACCGGCGTACGGAAGTCGACGCACGAGCGGTTCCGGGAGGTCCTCGGCAACGCGCTGCTCGCGGAGGAACTCGGCTTCGACGGCTTCGGCGTGGGGGAGCGGCACGAGCGGCCGTTCCTCTCCTCCTCGCCCACGGTCGTGCTCGGCCACCTCGCCGCCCTCACCCGGCGGATCCGGCTGTTCACCGCCGTGACGACGCTGAGCCTGCTGGACCCGGTCCGCGCGTACGAGGACTACGCCACCCTCGACCATCTCGCCGACGGGCGGCTCGACCTGATCATCGGCAAGGGCAACGGCGCCGCGCAGCGCGAGCTGTTCCACGTCACCCCCGAGGACCAGTGGGAGCGCAACGCCGAGAGCTACGAGGTGTTCCGCCGGATCTGGCGCGAGGACAAGGTGACCGCCAGGACCCGCTTCCGGCCGGAACTGACCGACGCCGAGGTCTGGCCGCGCCCCTACCAGCATCCCGTACGGGTCTGGCACGGCAGCGCCACCAGCAAGGAGAGCGTGGACCTCGCCGCCCGCTACGGCGACCCGCTCTTCTCCGCGAACGTCACCCACCCCGTCGAGCCGTACGCCGAGCTGATCCGCCACTACCGGGAACGCTGGGAGCACTACGGCCACGACCCGGCCGGCATCGCCGTCGGCGCCGGCTCGGCGGGCCTGTGCGTCGCCCGGACCACACAGCAGGCGCTCGCCGCCTACCGGCCGGTCTTCGAGAGCAACCTGGCCTTCCAGCGGGCGACGGGCCTGCCCGTCGTCTTCGAGACCCTGGAGGACTTCGCCGAGCGCAGCTCCGCGCTGATCGGCAGCCCGCAGCAGGTCATCGAGAAGGTGCACCGCTGCCACGAGCGGTTCGGACACACCGTGCAGCATGTGCCCGCGGACGCGAGCGGGCTGACGGACACCCAGCACCGGGACTCGCTGGAGCGGTTCCAGTCGGAGGTCGCCCCGGCGCTGCGCGGGGACATCCCGGACCCGCCGTTCGACTGGGGCCCGGTGCTCGCGCCGCCGGACCCCGCGCCCGTCCCCGACGCGCACTGAGGGAGAGCCCGCATGTCCACCGCCACACCCCTCGGCGTCCTCGACCTGGTCCCCATCTCCTCGGGGGCCACGGCCGGCGAGGCGCTGCGCAACACCATCGACCTGGCCCAGCGGGCCGAACGCCTCGGCTACCACCGGTACTGGTTCG
This sequence comes from Streptomyces shenzhenensis, assembly GCF_003688995.1. Lineage (GTDB taxonomy): Bacteria > Actinomycetota > Actinomycetes > Streptomycetales > Streptomycetaceae > Streptomyces > Streptomyces shenzhenensis_A. The sequence continues at coordinate 52,533 of NZ_PENI01000005.1, forward strand.
CCGAGCACCACCTGAACCCCGGGGTGGCGGGCACATCACCGGCGGTCGTCCTCGCCCTGACGGCCGCCGCCACCTCGGCCATCCGGCTCGGCTCGGGCGCCGTGCAGCTCGGACACCGCACCGCACTGAGCACGGTGGAGGAGTTCGGCCTGATCGACGCGTTGCACCCGGGCCGTCTCGACCTGGGCCTCGGCCGTTCGGGCGGCCGGCCCCCGGGCGAGCCGGCGGCCCCGCCGCCGACGGCGACCCCGGTCGTCGACGGCCGGGCCCCGGGCGGCCTGCTCATCCCGCCCCGGTTCTCCTTCGAGGGACTGCTCGGCTCGCCCAGGATCGCCCTCCAGCGCCGGCTCCTGCAGCTGCCGGGCGCCGAGTCCCAGGACTACGCCGAGCAGGTCGACGACATCCTCGCCCTGCTGGCCGGCACCTACCGCTCCGCGGAGGGCGTCGAGGCGCACGCCGTGCCCGGCGAGGGCGCCGGCGTCGAGGTGTGGATCCTGGGCAGCAGCGGCGGCACGAGCGCCGCGGCCGCGGGCCGCCGCGGGCTGCGGTTCGCCGCGAACTACCACGTCAGCCCGGCCACCGTCCTGGAGGCGGTGGACGGCTACCGGGCCTTCTTCCAGCCCTCGGACGACCTCGGCAAGCCGTACGTCAGCGTCTCCGCCGACGTGGTGGTCGCCGAGGACGAGGCCACCGCCCGTGAACTCGCCACCGGGTACGGCCTGTGGGTGCGCAGCATCCGCACCGCCGAGGGCGCCATCCCGTTCCCCACCCCCGAGGAGGCCCGCGCCCACGTCTGGTCGGACGCGGACCGGGACCTGGTGCGCGACCGCGTGGACACCCAGTTCGTCGGCACCCCCTCGCAGGTCGCCGACCGGCTGGAACAACTCCAGGAGGCAACGGCGGCCGACGAGTTGCTCATCACCACGATCACCCACGACCACACCGCCCGCGTCCGCTCCTACGAGCTGCTGGCCCGGGAGTGGCAGCGGCGGTGAACGGCGCCGGGTCATCGGCGTGGTCGAGGACGTCACCCTCCCCCGAAGGTGACGTCCTCGACCGCTCCCCCGGTGCCGGACTGTGGTCCGAGCGCCCGCATGGCGCGGTCCTGTGCTGTCACCAGCACATGACGGCCGTTTCGCCCGTTCCCCACGCGGAGTACAGGCGGACACGGACGAAGTAGCGGCGGCCCTTGACGAGCCTGACCCTGAGTACGGCGTTGTGCGGTGTGCCCCCGTCGTCCCGGCCGGCGAGATAGCGCGGCTCGCCGTCGCGCTCCTCGAAGACGACCACGACGCTGTCGGCGTCGCCGAAGGTGCCCACCGAGTAGTCGCGGCTCTCCGGCGGCTCGACGGCGAAGTCGGCCTGCCCGCCGGGCCCCAGGCCGAGCGGCGCCGAGCGGAACGGCACCAGCGTGGCCGGCCGGTGCGGGTCCCCCTGGTCGGGCCCGTTCGCGGCCGAGGGCGGATACCAGCGGAGCACGAACTCCTTGTCGGCCGGGGACAGCGTGCCCGGCGGATGCAGGCCCCCGTGGTACTGCTCCGGCTCCAGGACCAGCCCCGCCTCGAAGGGGAACTCCATGACGGACTGCGGGTCCCAGACGGAGCCGTTGACCTCCGAAGGGTCCAGCTTGCGCAGGATGTTGAAGAACGTCCGGTCCCGGTTCCAGAAGTTCGGCGGGCCCGCCAGGTCGGCGTAGACCGCCTCGTCGTCCCAGTGGATGCCGGCCAGCGGACTCTGGTGCTCGTGCTGCATGCCGAGCGCGTGCCCGATCTCGTGCAGGGCCGTGACCCGCTGCCCGGGCCGGGTCAGGTCCCAGCCCAGGTTCATGGTGCGCTCGTTGAGGCCGACCGCGAGCGCGTCCCGGCCCACCTGCGACCAGGATCCGTCACCGCACTGGAACCCGATCCGCAGCTCCGCCTCGCGGCGGTCGGCGACCTCGGCGAACGTCACCCCGATGCCGAGGTCCTGCCACTCCCGGAAGCACTCCCGGACGACATCGCACTGTTCCTTGGCGCCGGCCCACGGCACCCACCGGGTCTCCCCGGTCCCCGGCACGGGGATGACGGAGCCGTCGGTCTCGGCATCGAGGAAGTGGTAGTGCAGGACCGTGCCGTTGACCCACATGCGCCGCCCCCCGACGAGCGCGCTCGACCGCTCGGCGGCCAGCCCCGGCGCGAAGGACGGGGCAGGCTGCTGCGGGAGTGAGCAGTAGCGCTGGGTCATGCGCCCAGACTGCCGTCGGCCCCGCCCGGGCGCCTGAGTCGGGGGCTACTCAAGTCCCCCTGTATCAGGCGTGAGTATCGGGACTCTCCCTGATGTGACGACTTATGTACAGGACGCCAAGACCCTGGGGCTGCCCTGGCCGTTCACCGGCCGGGAGGACGAACTGGAGCTGATCCGCCGCTCCCTGACCGCGGGACGGCAGGGCATCGTGCTGACCGGTCCCGCGGGCTGCGGCAAGACCCGGCTGGTCACGGAGGCCGTGCGCGGCACCGACTGCGTCCGGGTGACCGGGACCCCCGAGACCCGCTCGCTGCCCTTCGCCGCGTTCGCCCCGCTGCTGCCCGAGACGGTCTCGCTGCACCGTGCGGTGCACCTGATGTCCGGCGTGCGCCTCCTCGTGGTCGACGACGCCCATCTGCTCGACGAGGCCTCGGCCGCCCTGGTCCACCAGCTCGCCGTGCACGGCCGCACCCGCCTGGTGGTGATCGCCGCCGACCGGACCCCCGCGCCCGGTGCGGTGGCCCGGCTGTGGACCGGCGAGCTCCTGCCGCGGCTCGCCCTGGAGCCGTTGCCGCACGAGGCGACGGCCCAACTGCTCGCCGCGGGCGTCGCCCTGGAGCCGCTCACGGTGCGCCGGCTGCACCGGGTCTGCCGGGGCGATCTGCGGCTGCTGCGGGACCTGTCGGGCGCGCTGCGCACCCAGGGGCTGCTGACCCGGGTGGCCGGCACGGACGAGTGGGCCTGGCGCGGCCCGGTGCCGATGACGCCCACCGTGCGCGAGCGGGCCGCCGACGTCCTGGACCGCTGCGGTCCCGGCGAGCGCGAGGTGCTGGAACGCCTCGCCTTCGCCGAACCTCTGCCGCTGCACCTGGACGGCCTCGACCTGGACGTCCTCGAACGCGTCGAGGCCGACGGACTGGTCCACGCCGACGACCACGGCTCCGTCCGCCTCGCCCACCCGCTGCACGGCCCGGCGCTGCGTGCCGGTGCGGGGCGGCTGCGGGCCCGGCGACTGGCCTGCGGCGCACGGCAGTTGGGCCCGGCCCTGGCCGCCGAACAGCGCGCCCTTGCGCGGCGGATCGAGGAGACGGACGTACGGGCGCTGCCGGCTCCGGTGGGGGAGTGGCTGATCGGGGAGGGGGTGACGGTACCGGCCGGATACGCGGCGGTGCGGGCCCGGTTCTCGCGGCTGCGGGGGGAGCTGCGGGAGGCGGCGGCATGGGCCCGGGAGGGGCTGCGGGAGACGCCGGGCGACGCGCCGTGCCGCATCGAACTCGCTCTCGCCGCGGCGCAGTCGGGCGGCCCGGGCCGGACCGACGGGCCCGCGGCCGACGGCGGGCCGGCGGTCTGGGCCGCGGCGGCGCGCGGCGACGTGGACGGCGCGGTACGGGCTTTCGTCAATGGCGCTGCTGACGCTGCGGGCGCTGCCGACGCCGACAGAGCCGGCAAGTCCGGTGACTCCGGGGGCTGCCACGACAGCGCGTACGCCCGCTACGACGCCGTACGCCTCGGCGCGCCCGAGCTGGCCGCCGGACGGCTGCCCGGCGGCGGGGTGCTGGCCCGGCACGCCGACGCGCTCGCCCGCGGCGACGGGCCCGCCCTGGACCGGGCCGCCGCTGCCCTGGAGGAGCGCGGCTTCCTGCTGTTCGCGGCCGAGGCCTACGCCCAGGCCGTACGGGCGCACCGCGACCCCGGCGCCGCCCGTACCGCCCGCACCCGCGCCGTCGCCCTCGCCCGCCGCTGCCAGGGCGCCCGCACCCCGGCGCTGTCCGGGCTGGTGCTCGGCGAACTCACCGCCAGGCAGCGGCAGATCGTCACGCTCGCCGCCGCCGGGCTGAGCAACCGGCAGATCGCCGAACGGCTGACGCTGTCCGTCCGCACCGTCGGCAACCACCTGTACGGCGCCTACACCCGGCTGGGCGCCGGCGACCGGGGCGCGCTGCCCTGGCTGGTGGAGCTGCCGGACACGGCATCGGCCTGACCGGCCGCCGGTCAGGTCTCACGCCGCGCCGAACGCCGCGAACGCCCATCCCGTCGCCTGGTGGACCGCGTCGTCCGGCACGGCCGCCCGCGCGTCGCGCAGGGCCTCGGCCAGGGAGAGCCCCGCGTCGAGGCCCTTGTGCAGGGCGAGCATCAGCGGCACCACCGCTGCGTCGTTGACCGGCGCGCTGCTCGCCACCACCCCGGCCGTGCCCAGCGGGAGCAACGCGGTGACCAGGCCGAGCAGTTCGTCGGCGCCGACCGAGGCGAGCCGGGCGGTGTCGCAGCTGGACAGGACGATCCGGTACGGGCTGCGGTCGAGGCGTTCGAAGTCGTGCACGATCAGCGGGCCGTCGGCCATCCGCAGCGAGGAGAACATCGGGCTGTCCGCGCGGAACGTGCCGTGCGCGGCGAGGTGTGCCAGCGCCGCCCCGTCCAGCTCCCGCAGCACCCGCGGCACCCGGGCGTCGTCGTGCTCCAGGACGGTCGCCGCGTCGTGCCGGCCCGCCGCCTCGGGCACCTCGGCGCCGCCGGTCGCAAGGCCGGGCCCGCGCACGAACACATGCCGGCCGCCCGGCGGCGCCTCGGTCTCCCGGGCCCGCAGCCAACTGCCCGCCGACGGCGAGACGCTGAGCACCCGCTCGCGCAGCGCGGGCAGCAGCGCCCAGGGCACCCGGTGCAGCGCCCCGGGCGGCACGATCACGACCGGGCCGCCGCCGAGCCGGCGCGCCACGCCGCCGAACAGCAGCTCCTCCAGCCGGCGGCCGGCCGCCTCCACCAGCGGCAGCCGCGCCTCCGCCCCGGGATGGGCGAGCCGCCGCAACCCCGCCTGGACGTGCTCCGCCTCGGTCAGCGCCTGCGCCAGCGCCCCGCCCTCGAACCGCCGCACCCGGCCCTGTCCGCACAGCAGCACCTGCACCCGCCCGTCCAGCACGGCGAGTTCGACGAGCGTCGTGTCCCCGAGCCGTTCCAGCAGCCGGGCGGCGTCGAAGCGGCGGCCGTCGCCGGACGCGTCGCCGCGCATGTGATGCGTCCTGGCACGGATCTCCCGTTCCAGGCGCCGCTGTTCGCGCTCCAGGGCGGGCACCGGACGGCCCTCCACCCGGGCGGCCTCGGCGCGGGCCGCGATCTCCCGGAACGCGGTCAGCCCGCTCAGCAGGGCCGGGTCGGCGGGCGGCCGGGTCGGCGGCGCGGACAGCACCGTGGCCCGCCATCGCTCGCTCCACTCCAGCAGCCGCCGCGGACCGCCCCGGGCCAGGCTGGCCTGCTGGGCCAGCGCCGCCAGCTCCGCGCCCTGCGCCGTGGCCCGGGCCCGCAACTCCGAGGCGCCCAGCGTCATCCGGTGGTCGTCGAGCACATCGAGCCCGCGCCGGCAGGCCTCCAGGACGCCCCGCCCGGAACCGGCCGCCCGCGCCCGCAGCGCCTGCGCCGCCCAGCCCGTCATCCGGGCCAGCGGCGGGCCCGCGTGTCTGCTGCGCGCCGCCAGCGCCAGATGCCGCTCCGCGTCCGCCGTCCAGCCCAGGCCGAGCGCGATCCGGCCGGCCAGCAGGGAGGCCTCCGGCGCGGCCGGCGAACCGAAGGACGCCAGCCGCTCGGCGACCCTGGCGGCGTCCGCGACCAGCCGCCCCGAGCCGCGCCCTGACGCCACCCGCGCCTCGATCAGCACCAGCCGGGCGTGCGTCTCCCACCAGCTGCGCCGCTGGGCCGCGAACAGCCGTACGGCGACGGCGGCCCGGGCGATCGCCGTGTGCGGATCGCCCGCCGAACGGGCGGCCCGGGCGGCGGCGAGCAGCAGTTCCGCCTTGCGGGTGGACTGCCCGCCGATCCCGTCGAGCCTGGCGATCGCCGCGTCCGCCCCGGCCAGCGCCTCCGGGGCCAGCCCGGCGGCCATCAGCACCTCGCACCGGCGGATGTCGAGCATGAAGGTCGGCGTGCCCAGCTTGGCGTACCGCTCCTCGGCCTCGTCCAGCAGCCGCAGTGCGGCCGGGATGTCGCCCGACCGGAACGCGGCCAGCCCCCGGCTCTCCACCGCGTCGGCCTTGTCGTGCTCCTGGCCGGTGGTCTCCCACAGCCGCTCCGCCGCGGTGAAGTCGGCGTCGGCCCGGTCCACCGCGCCCAGCGCCAGATGCACCGTGGCCCGCAGCGTCAGCGCCCGTGCCGTCCAGATGACGTCGTCGGCCTGGCGGAGCACGGAGATCGCCCGGCGCACGTCCTCCAGCGCCTCCCGGTGGCGGCCGAGCACCCACCAGACGTAGGCCCGGCGGTACAGCACCCGGGCCCGGGTGTGCCCGGTGCCCCGGGCCACCCCGCGCTCGAACGCCGTCAGCCCCTGCCGCGTACGCCCCGCGTGCACCAGCGCGACCCCGAGGGTCGCGAGGACATCCGCCTCGCGTTCGGCGGACTCGGCGCGCGCCGCGAGGTCACGGGCCCGGCGCAGATGGCCGAGGGCGATCCGCAGGTCGCCGAAGTCCCGCTGCCAGATGCCGATCACCTGGTGTGCGACGGAGGCGTGCAGCGGCGGCGGACCGGTCTCCAGCACCCGCTCCGCGCGCGCCAGGGCCTCCATGGGGGCGGCGAACACCATCGGCAGCAGTTCGAGAACCGAGTCGTTTCCCGCTGTCACCCCTCGGATGGTAGTGGCCCCAAGGCTGCACGTCACACGGGTCTGACGCAGTGGATGCCGGTATCGGCTGTATCAACCGGCGGCCCCGGGGGTCTGACTGACGACCGCCGTCCCAGTGGGAGGACACGCCATGGCACCCCAGCGATTCCACGAGCAGTTCGACCAGATCCAACGCTCGATGCCGGACGTCCCGCTGGCGATGGGTCCGGACGACTCCGCCGAGTTCTTCTACGAGAAGGGTGTCATTCTCGCCCGCGACGGCGAGGAGGCGCGCGTCGTCGAGGAGACCGTGCGCAGCCACTTCGCCGCGGCGCCCGACCTGACCGCCGACGACGTACGCCGGGCGGGTCCGGAGACCAACCGCACCGGCATCACCCGCATCAGGGTCGGCGACCCGGCGCCCGGGGTGCGCGACGGCGACCCGGCCGTGGCGCACGCGCTGCGCGCCCTGCGCGAGGCGGAGGGACGCCGGGGACACCGGCTGGCCGGCCGCAACCACGTGGTCTCGATCGCGGTCAACGCCTGCCCGGGCGACGAGCCGGTGCCGGCCCCGGCCGGCGAGCCGCCCAACCCGGCGGCGGACGGCACCCGCTACGACCAGGACACGGCCGTCGGCGTCCTCGTCATCGACACCGGCCTGATGCACGACTACGCCTCCTACCCGCCGCTCGCCCACACCCGGGGCGACGGGCAGGTCACGGAGACCGACGCGGCGGGGGCCCTGCGGGAGTACGTCGGGCACGGCACGTTCATCGCCGGGCTGGTCGCCGCCGTCGCGCCCAACACCGACATCACCGTGCGGGGCACCCTCGACGACGCCGGGGCCGTCCTGGAGTCCGAGTTCGGCGCCCGGCTCTTCGATGCCGTCGACCGGGACGGCTGGCCTGACGTCATCAGCCTGTCCGCCGGCACCGCCAACGGCCGCTTCGACGGGCTGCTCGGCGTCGACGCCTTCATGCGCGAACTGCGCGAGCAGGACACCCTGTTGGTCGCCGCGGCCGGCAACAACGGCAGCGCCACCCCGTTCTGGCCCGCCGCCTACGCCGCGCTGCCCGACTACCAGGACGTGGTGCTGTCCGTCGGCGCCCTGCGCGGCGACGGCGAGCGGGGCGCCTGCTTCAGCAACCACGGCCCCTGGGTGGCGGCCTACGCCCCCGGCGAGCGCCTCGTCAGCTCCCTCACCGGCTTCGAGGCGCCCGTGCCGTACGTGTACCAGCACTCCACCTACGACGCCTGCCGGTACGGCTTCGGCTACGCCTGCACCTGCCAGTCCCCGCGTCACACGGGCGTGTTGAGCGAGGAGCCGGAGAGCGCGCCGGGCGAGCCGGACCGGGTGACGTTCGCGGGATTCGCGCAGTGGAGCGGTACCTCGTTCGCCACCCCGCTGGCGGCCGGGCTCGTCGCCGCGCACATGAGCGCGCACAAGGAGAGCGACCCGCGCGCGGCCCGCAGACAGCTGCTCGCAGCCGTCACCGCGTACGCGGAGGTGCGCGGGGCGCAGGTGCCGGCGCTGCTGCCACCCACCTGGCGCCCGACTCCGGTCACCCGACCGGCTCCTGGGGCATGACGGCCGGAACCGCCCCCTCCACGGCGTACGATGTCGTGCCGTACACGAGGGGTGGGGCCGTGGAGCGAGCAGAGGTCGGCGCGCTGGTCCGGGCCGCCGTCGACGGCGACGCGGGGGCCTGGAAGGCATTGGTGGACGGGTTGAGTCCGCTGGTGTGGTCGGTGGTGCGGGCACACCGGCTGTCCGACGCCGACGGCCACGAGGTCTACCAGACCGTGTGGTTCCGCTTCGCCCAGCACCTCGGCCGGATCCGGGAGCCGGAGAAGGCCGGGTCCTGGCTGGCGAGCACGGCCCGGCACGAGTGCCTCAAGGTCATCAAGAGCCTCACCCGGCTGATGCCGACGGACGACCCGCTCGTCCTGGACCGGGTGAGCGAGGACCGTACCCCGGAGCAGCTGCTGATCGACTCCGAGGACGCGGCCGCCGAGGCCGAGCAGGTCCGCCGGCTGTGGCAGGAGTTCGAGGAACTGGGCGACCGCTGCCGCCGGTTGCTGCGCGTCCTGATGGCCTCGCCGCCGCCCAGCTATCTGGAGGTGTCGGCCGCCCTGGGCATCGCGGTCGGCAGCATCGGGCCGCTGCGCCAGCGCTGCCTGCGCCGGCTGCGGGCCCGGCTCGACGCACGAGGGGTGGTGTGAGCGGCATGCGCGAGGAGAACGAGCTCCACGGCGAGCACGACGGACACGGCGAGGACGAACGGGAACTCGCCGCGGACACCTTCGACGCGGCCGAGTTCGACGACGGACTGCTGGAGGAGGAACTGCGCCGGGCGGCCGCCGTCCGCGACCCCGTCCCCACCGAACTGCGCCAACTGGCCCTCGACGCCTACGCGCTGTACGACCTCGACGCCCGCGTCGCCGAGCTGACCTTCGACTCCCTGGTGGACGCCCTGCCCATCAGGGGAGCGACGGACGCGCCGCGGATGCTCACCTTCCGCGCGGGCGAGCTGACCGTCGACGTCGAGGTCACCGGGCAGGGGCTGATGGGTCAGGTGCTGCCGCCGCAGCCGGCGCTGATCGAGGTGCTCGGCGGACCGCAGTCGGCGCTCCCGGTCCCCGTCGACGAACTGGGCCGCTTCACCAGCGGCGCGCGCCCCGCCGGCCCGTTCGCGCTGCGGCTGCGCACCGGCGCCGACGTCGTCGTGACCGAGTGGCTGCGCGCCTGACGCGGCAGCACCCCGGCCGGGCTCGCACCGGCGGAGGTTTAGCGGCCCACGCCGTCCACCAGGGCGGCGAGCGCGGACGCGAGCCGGTGCAGCCCGGGCCCGGCCGGGCCGCCCGGTTCCGTCATATAGCCGTCCCTGCGGATCTCCACCATCAACGCGCCCACCCGGGGCTCCGTCCCGTAGAACTCCAGCGGCACGTACGCCCCGGCGAACGGGCTGTCGAGCGCCGTCTCACCGCACTCGGCGAACGCCGCGCGGGCCAGGTCCGCCAGCCCCGCCGCGGTGTGGAAGGCGTCGGTGCCCAGACAGACCGGCGGCCGCGGCCCGTCACCGTGCAGCTCGTAGGGCAGCCGCTCGGTCGGATAGGAGTGCACGTCGATCACGACGGCCCGGCCGGTCGCGGCGAGCCGGTCCCGCACGGCCTCGGTCATGGCCCGCGCGTACGGCCGGAAGTACCGCTCGATCAGCGGCCCCGGATCGGTGCCGGCGGGCCGCAGCGTCCCCCGCCGGGTGGTCCCGGTGTAGACGGCCCCCATGCCCATGGCGAGCATCTCCTCCCGCTCGTCGGGGAACCGCTCCGGATCGACCACCAGCCGGGACAGCCGGTTCACGAACCGCCAGGGGGTGACCCGGGCCAGCCCGGCCGCGGCCTCGGCCAGCTCCGCGGTGTGCGCGTCCGTGATGTCGTCCAGCTCCCGCTCCAGGGCGGCGTCGTCCAGCACGATGCCCGCGCGTACCGCCGCCGGTATCTCCCGTGCGGAGTGCGGCACATGCAGGATCACCGGGGAGCCGGCGGCGCCGGGGAGCAGGTCGAAGGACGGTACGGCGGCATCCACGCGGGGGCTCCCTGGGTGCTGTCGGCGGTGCGGCGGACGATCCGCGGCCCACGCCACGGTACGCGCCGGGCCGTCCCGGGAACGGCCGGACGGCGGCCGGGAGACGGCAGGGGGCTGCCGTCGGCGGACATGGTTCCGCCCCGGCCGGGCGGTGCGCCGGCCGGGGCGGAGCGGACGGATCCGCGGGCGGGAGGTCAGCTCAGGGCGGCGAGCGCCTCGTTCCAGGTGGCCGACGGGCGCATCACCTGGTCGGCCTTGGTCCGGTCCGGCTGGTAGTAGCCGCCGATGTCGGCCGGGGAGCCCTGGACGGCGATCAGCTCGTCCACGATCTTCTGCTCCTGGGCGGCGAGCGTCTCGGCGAGCCCGGCGAACGCCTTGGCCAGCTCCGCGTCGTCGGTCTGCCGGGCCAGCTCCTGCGCCCAGTACAGGGACAGGTAGAAGTGGCTGCCGCGGTTGTCGATGCCGCCCACCCGGCGGGTCGGCGACTTGTTCTCGTTGAGGAAGCTCGCCGTCGCCCGGTCCAGGGTGTCGGCGAGGACCTGGGCGCGGGCGTTGCCGGTGGTCTTCGCGTACTGCTCGAAGGACGGCACCAGCGCGAAGAACTCACCGAGGGAGTCCCAGCGCAGGTAGTTCTCCTTGACCAGCTGCTGGACGTGCTTGGGCGCGGAGCCGCCGGCGCCCGTCTCGAACAGGCCGCCGCCCGCCATCAGCGGGACGACCGACAGCATCTTGGCGCTGGTGCCCAGCTCCAGGATCGGGAACAGGTCGGTCAGGTAGTCACGGAGCACGTTGCCGGTGACGGAGATGGTGTCCTCGCCGCGCCGGATGCGCTCCACGGACAGTTTGGTGGCCTCGACCGGGGGCAGGATCCTGATGTCCAGGCCCTCGGTGTCGTGCTCCGACAGATACGTGTTGACCTTCTCGATCAGCACGGCGTCGTGGGCGCGGTCCTCGTCCAGCCAGAACACGGCCGGGTCGCCGGTGGCGCGGGCACGGGTCACGGCCAGCTTGACCCAGTCGCGGATCGGGGCGTCCTTGGTCTGGCAGGAGCGGAAGATGTCGCCGGCGGAGACGGTCTGCTCCAGGACGACGTCGCCGGCCTGGTCGACCAGGCGGACGGTGCCCGTGACCGGGATCTCGAAGGTCTTGTCGTGGCTGCCGTACTCCTCGGCCTTCTGCGCCATGAGGCCCACGTTCGGCACCGAGCCCATGGTGGCCGGGTCGTAGGCGCCCTGCGCGCGGCAGTCGTCGAGCACGGCCTGGTAGACGCCGGAGTAGCTGGAGTCCGGCAGCACCGCGAGGGTGTCGTGCTCCTGCCCGTCCGGGCCCCACATGTGGCCGGAGGTGCGGATCATGGCCGGCATGGAGGCGTCCACGATCACGTCGGAGGGGACGTGCAGGTTGGTGATGCCCTTGTCGGAGTCGACCATCGCCAGCCGCGGGCCCTCGGCCAGCTCGGCGTCGAAGGACGCCTTGATCTCGGCGCCGTTCGGCAGGGACTCCAGGCCCTTGAAGATGCCGCCCAGACCGTCGTTCGGGGTCAGACCGGCCGCGGCGAACGTCTCGCCGTACGCCGCGAAGGTCTTCGGGAAGAAGGCGCGCACCACATGGCCGAAGATGATCGGGTCGGAGACCTTCATCATCGTGGCCTTCAGGTGCACGGAGAACAGGACGCCGTCCGCCTCGGCGCGGGCGACCTGGGCGGTGAGGAACTCGCGCAGCGCGGCGACGCGCATCACGGAGGCGTCGACGACCTCGCCCGCCAGGACCGGCACGGACTCGCGCAGCACCGTGGTGGAGCCGTCGTCGCCCTTGAGCTCGATGCGCAGCGCACCGGTCTCGGAGATCACCGCGGACTTCTCGGTGGAACGGAAGTCGTCGGCGTCCATGGTGGCCACGTGGGTCTTGGACTCGGAGGTCCAGGCGCCCATGCGGTGCGGGTGGGTCTTGGCGTAGTTCTTCACCGAGGCGGGGGCGCGGCGGTCGGAGTTGCCCTCGCGCAGCACCGGGTTGACGGCGGAGCCCTTGATCTTGTCGTAGCGGGCGCGGATCTCGCGCTCCTCGTCGGTCTGCGGGTCGTCCGGGTAGTCCGGCAGCGCGTAGCCCTTGCCCTGCAGCTCGGCGATCGCGGCCCTCAGCTGGGGGATCGACGCCGAGACGTTCGGCAGCTTGACGATGTTGGCCTCGGGTGCCTTGGCCAGCTCGCCCAGCTCGGACAGGGCGTCCGGGACGCGCTGGTCCTCGGTCAGGTACTCCGGGAAGACGGCGATGATGCGGCCCGCCAGCGAGATGTCGCGGGTCTCCACGGCGACACCGGCCTGCGAGGCGTACGCCTGGACCACCGGCAGGAACGAATGCGTCGCCAGGGCCGGGGCCTCGTCTGTGTAGGTGTAGATGATGGTCGAGTCAGTCACCGGGTGCTCCGCTCCACGTCTGCAACATTGCTCGACATCAAGATATCTCGTACCCGCCCCCGACTCGACAGGACCCGACAAGCCACCCTGCGACACGGCGCGTGCGGTGCCCCTGACCCGAGGGCCAGGGGGGCGAGGCGGTCGCTCCCGACGGGGCGGCGTGCCGCGCAGCCGAAGCCAGCGCCGGTGACCGTCCCGCAGCGGCCTGAGCACGTCAACCGGACGGTCGCCCGGGTTGCCCGCCCGGGCGCTCCGCTCATTACGGGGCGGATGACGTGGCAGACCGTGTACGAGTCCCGCGGCCTGCCCGCGCCCGCGTCGGCCACCGTGCCGTGCAGTCGACGTCGGCGCCGGTTGCCGTCCCGCGCGTGCCTGAGCACGTCAACCGGACGGTCGTCCGGGTGCGTGCGGCCCACGGCAGCCGCTCCCGGTATCCCCGCCCTGCGGCCCGGTCCGGCGCGTCGCGCGGGCAGCGGTGCCGTAGGCGGGGCCAGGGCGGGGTCAGAGGTGGTGGGCAGGGGGCAGGTCGGTCGGTTCGGTGGCCGGGGTTCGTTGTGGGGGGATCAGCACCGTGCCCTGCTGGAGGGCCACCGTGCGGGTCGGTGCCGGGATGCGGATGCCCTCCTCGCGGTAGCGCCGGTGCAGGCGCTTGATGAACTCGTGCTTGATCCGGTACTGGTCGCTGAACTCACCGACGCCCAGGATCACCGTGAAGCCGATCCGGGAGTCGCCGAAGGTGTGGAAGCGGATCGCGGGCTCATGGTCGGGGACCGCCCCGGTGATCTCCGTCATCACCTCCGTGACGACCTCGCCCGTCACCCGCTCGACCTGGTCCAGATCGCTGTCGTAGCTGACCCCCGCCTGCACCAGGATCGTCAACTCCTGCTCGGGCCGCGTGAAGTTGGTCATGTTCGTCTTCGCGAGCTGCCCGTTGGGGATGACCACCAGGTTGTTGGAGAGCTGGCGGACCGTCGTCTGCCGCCAGTTGATGTCCACGACGTAGCCCTCCTCCCCGCTGCTCAGCCGGATGTAGTCGCCGGGCTGGACGGTCTTGGAGGCGAGAATGTGGATGCCCGCGAAGAGGTTGGCGAGGGTGTCCTGGAGCGCGAGGGCCACGGCCAGACCGCCGACGCCCAGAGCGGTCAGCAGCGGCGCGATCGAGATGCCCAGCGTCTGCAGCATCACCAGGAACCCGATGGCGAGGACCAGCACCCGGGTGATGTTCACGAAGATGGTGGCCGAACCGGCGACACCGGACCGGGACTGGGTGACCGACCGCACCAGACCGGCGATCACCCGGGCCGCGGCGCCGCTCACCACGAGGATCAGCAGCACCTGCAGCGCCTGGTCGGTGTGGTGCCGCACGGTCCGGGTCAGCGGCAGCACGGCCGCCGCGACGGCCACCCCGCCCGCGACCGCCGCCCAGGGCACGACGGTCCGCAGGGCGTCCACGACGACGTCGTCGCCGCTCCAGCGGGTCCGCTTGGCGTGCTTGGCGAGCCAGCGCAGCAGCGTCCGGGACAGGAACGCCGCCACCAGGCCCGCTCCCACGGCGATTCCGGCGAGAATCAGATCGTGCGCGGTGAGTGCGCGGTTCACCGGTCACCTCCGGGGCGCCGCGCGTCCGACGGCCGGATGCGATGTGTCGTCACGTTCTCACCTGTTCGGTCCGGGATGTGCGAGCGCGCCGGCCGTACGGTGCGAAGGTCCGGCCGCGCTCGTTCATCCTGCCGTATCCGGCACGGGAGTTCGCACCGCGACCGCCCGCGCGGACGACGGCCCCGCGGCCCCGCACCAGGCGTCCCCGGGCGCGCCCGAGTTCGGCTGCCGTCGGTCCGTCCACCGCGTTGTGGACGGACGGCCGGGACAGGACGACGGTGGTGTCGTGTTCCCGGCACGGACGGTTCTCCTCCCCGGGACGCCGGCCGGGCCGTGTCCCCGTCGGGTCGGAGGGCCGACTCTGCCTCAGATCACCTTCAGCCGCACCAGCGCGCCCAGCGTCAGCGCCCCCGGCACCAGCGGCACCCACACGGTGATGATCCGGTAGGCCAGGACCACCGCGGTGGCGACCGCGACCGGTCCGCCCGCCGCCACCAGGGCCACGATCAGCGCGGCCTCGACGGACCCGAGGCCGCCCGGCGTGGGCACCAGCGCCACCGCCACCGTCGCCGCGAGATAGGCCAGCGCCATGTGCGCCGGCGCCACCGGCAGGTCCAGCGCCCGCCCCACCGCGGCGAGACCGGCGGCCTGGAGCGCCGGGAAGGCCAGCGACCCGCCCCACAGGGCCAGCGCCCGCGACGGACGCGTGTGCACCGAGCGCGCCTCGCCCAGGGCGCTGTGGAGGAAGGACCACACGGCCGTGCGCAGCCGCCGGACGAGCACCAGCACACCCGCTGCCACCGCCAGCAGCGCGCCGGCGATCAGCAGCAGCGGGCCGAGCGTCCCGGCGGGCAGCAGACCGCCCACCCGCAGCGCGTGCGGGAAGGCGATCAGCAGCGCGGCCAGCAGGCCCACCCGGCCCACCGACTCGGCCAGCAGGTACAGCGCGACCGCGGCCGACGAACGGGCGAGCGGGATCCCGCACACGGCCATGAAGCGCAGGTTCACCGCGCTCGAACCCAGCCCCGTCGGCAGCAGATGGTTGGCCGCGCCCGCCGCGAACTGGGTGGCCAGCAGCCGCCGTTTGGGCAGCGGCTGCACGACCGCGCCCTGCCGGGTCACCGCGGCCGCCACCCAGGTCAGGCAGGTGGCGCCGCCGGCCGCCAGCAGCCACGGCCAGGAGGCGGTCCGCAGATGTCCGAAGCCCTCGACGAGCACGGAGCGGTGCTGCACCGCGATCACGGTGACGAGCACGATCGGGGCCAGGCACAGGACCTGGCGGAGGGGGAGGCGCCGCAGGAGACGTCGTCCCCCGCGGGGATCGGGGAGGTGTGCCGCTGTCACATCGGGAGAGGTTTTCCGCCCCGCGCCAACGGCGGGTAGCCGGATCGGGGACGGCGGCTTACGTACGGGAAGCGGGTGGGGGGAGGGACGCCGCGGAGCCCGGACGCGGGACGCTGTTCCCCCGTTGTTGACCTCAACGCGGCTTGAGGTCCTACGTTCTCGTGCATGAGCATGGAGACCACGGCCTGGACCCAGCTGCACAGCGTGCTGACGGCCGAGCACGAGCGCCGCCCGCCGGCCCGCGCCACCCTCTCCCGCATCGCCGTCTTCGCCCGCCCGCACCGCCGCCGCATCGCCCGGTACGTCCTGCTCGGGGTGGTGACGGCGCTGCTCGCCGTCGCCACCCCGGTGCTCGCCGGCCGCGTCGTCGACGCGATCGTGTCGCACGGGGACACCGGCACCGTGGTCCGGCTGGCCCTGCTGATCGCCCTGATCGCGGTCGTCGAGGCGGCCCTCGGCATTCTCGGCAGACGGCTCTCGGCGACGCTCGGGGAGGGACTCATCCTCGACCTCCGCACGGCTGTGTTCGATCATGTGCAGCGCATGCCGGTCGCGTTCTTCACACGCACTCGTACGGGAGCGCTCGTCAGTCGTCTCAACAACGACGTCATTGGCGCGCAGCGGGCGTTCAGCAACACCCTGTCCGGAGTGGTCAGCAACGTCGTCACGCTGCTGCTCACCCTCGCCGTCATGCTCACCCTGTCCTGGCAGATCACCCTGCTCGCGCTGGTCCTGCTCCCGGTGTTCGTGATCCCGGCCCGCCGGATGGGCCGCCGGATGGCCCGGATGCAGCGCGAGGCGGCGGCGCTCGACGCGGCGATGGGCACCCGTATGACCGAACGCTTCTCGGCCCCCGGCGCGACCCTGGTGAAGCTCTTCGGCCGGCCGGAGGAGGAGTCGGCGGAGTTCGCGGCCCGCGCCGGCCGGGTGCGGGACATCGGCATCCGCACGGCGACCGCCCAGTCGGCGTTCATCACCGCCCTCACCCTGGTGTCCTCCCTGGCCCTCGCCCTGGTCTACGGGCTCGGCGGCTTCCTCGCGCTGCGCGGCACCCTGGAGCCGGGCGCGGTGGTGTCGCTGGCGCTGCTGCTGACCCGGCTGTACGCGCCGCTGACCGCGCTCGCCGGCGCCCGCGTCGAGGTGATGAGCGCGCTGGTCAGCTTCGAGCGGGTCTTCAAGGTGCTCGACCTGAAGCCGCTGCTGGCCGAATCCCCGGACGCCCGGGAGGTGCCCGAGGGGCCGGTGGCGGTCGAGTTCGCGGACGTCCGCTTCGGCTACCCGTCCGCCGACAAGGTCTCCCTCGCCTCCCTGGAGGAGGTCGCCACCCTGGACCCGCGCTCCGGCGCCGAGGTCCTGCACGGCGTCTCCTTCCGCGCCGAACCCGGGCGTACGGTGGCCCTCGTCGGCTCCTCCGGCGCCGGGAAGTCCACGATCGCGCAGCTGCTGCCGCGGCTGTACGACGTCGACGGGGGCGCGGTGCGGATCGGCGGCGTCGACGTCCGGGACCTCGGCGCGGCCTCGCTGCGGGCCACCCTCGGCATGGTCACCCAGGACGGGCATCTCTTCCACGACACGGTGCGGGCCAACCTGCTGCTGGCCCGCCCCACGGCCGGCGACGACGAGCTGTGGGAGGCGCTGACCCGGGCCCGCCTCGACGACGTCGTACGGTCGCTGCCCGACGGGCTGGACACGGTGGTCGGCGAACGCGGCTACCGGCTCTCCGGCGGCGAGCGGCAGCGCATGACCATCGCGCGGCTGCTGCTGGCCCGGCAGCGCGTGGTCGTCCTCGACGAGGCCACCGCCCATCTGGACAACACCTCCGAGGCGGCCGTCCAGGAGGTGCTCACCGAGGCCCTGGCGGGCCGGACCGCCGTGGTGATCGCCCACCGGCTGTCCACGGTCCGGGCCGCCGATCTGATCCTCGTGGTCGAGGCCGGGCGGATCGTGGAGCGGGGCACCCACGAGGAACTCCTGGTGGCGGACGGGCGGTACGCCGAGCTGCACCGCACCCAGTTCGAGGGGCGGGCCGCGGAACCGGCGGCGGGCTGAGCGCGCGTCCCGGCGCCGGGGTGCGCCCCCCGGTCCGCGCCACCGTGCCGCTGATCACCATGGGTTACGCTCGGCTGACCGCGGCAGGAGGGTGCGAGCCATGAGCGACATCGAGATCCGCGACGACCGGGCGGCAGGCCGGCTCGAAGCGGTCGACGGCGCCGAAGTCGTCGGCCACATCGAGTACTTCGTCCTGGAGTCACCGGGGCGTGCCCTGGTCCCCGTCCACACCGTCGTGGAACCGGCGCACGAGGGGAAGGGCATCGCCGGTGCCCTGGCCCGCGAGCTGTACGCCGTCGCCGGGCGCGAGGGCGTCCCGGTGGCCCCGCTCTGCCCGTACGTCGTGAAGTGGGCCGCACGGCATCCCGAGGAGGCGCCGCCCGCCGACCGCGAACTGCTGCGGGCCGCGAAGCTCTGGCTGGCGGCACACCCCGGCCGGTTCTGACCTGCGGGCGCCGGACCCTCGCGGGTGTACCGGGGGCCCGGGCGAGTGGTGGGCGTGGTGCCGGGTACGCGGGGGAGTAGTCCAGGGGCGATGTCGAGTGGCCCGCCGGAGGACGTCATGAGCAATCCGCATCCCGAACCCGTGCCGCCCGGACCCACACCCGGTCCGGGCCCCCGGCCGCCGGACCCGTATCCGAGCCCGGTCCCGCCCCCCGAGCCGCCGCCGGCCCCGGAACCGCCCCCGGCGCCCGCCCCGGTCCCCACTCCACCCCCGGCCCCCCGCCCGGGTCCACCCCCGGAGCCCTCCCCGTCCCCCATCCCACCCGGCCCAGAGCCCACCCCAAGCCCGGAACCGGGCCCACCGCTGACATGACACGCGCCCCTTCGGGGGGTCACCCGCCGTACCGCCGTCACGTTCCGGAACGCCAACGGGGGCGCCCCCGCCGGAACCGACACCCGGTCCCGCCTCCGGCGCCCGGCCCGGTTCGCGTTCCGCCGCTGACGTGACATGACGACGGCGGGCAACCCCGCGTGGGTTCCCCCGCTGCCCGCCGGAACCGCCCACCGGTTCTGCCGCTGACCTGACACGGCGACGGCGGGCACGCTCGCGGGGGGTTCCCCGCCGCCCCGCCGGGGCCGACACCCGGTCCCGCCTCCGGTGTGCGACCCGGTTTGCATTCCGCCGCCGGCTCTGTCCCCGGAGCCCTCACCGTCCCCGATCCCGCCTGTGCCGAACCTGGAATCGGGTCCGCCGCTGACCTGACACGGCGACGGCGGGCACGCTCGCGGGGGGTTCCCCGCCGCCCCGCCGGGGCCGACACCCGGTCCCGCCTCCGGTGTGCGACCCGGTTCGCGTTCCGCCGCGGCTCTGCCTCCGGGGCCCTCGCCGTCCTCGATCCCGCCTGTGCCGAACCCGAAGTCGGGTTCGCCGCTGACGTGACATGACGACGGCGGGCGACCGCGCAGGGGGTCACCCGCCATACCGCCGGAACCGACACCCGGTCCCGCCTCCCGAGCCGCCGCCGGACCCCTCCCCGTACCCGAGCCCACCCGGCCCGGAGCCCGCGCCGAACCCGGAACCGGGTTCGCCGCCGGCCTGATACGACGGCGGCGGGTGACCCCGCGAGGGGTCACCCGCCGCACCGGTGGGCGGCCCCGCAGGGGGTCACCCGCCGAACCGCCGGGGGCGCTACGCGCTGGCCTCCGAGCGGTCCCCGCCCCACAGGGTGTGGAACGAGCCGTCACGGTCGACCCGCCGGTAGGTGTGCGCCCCGAAGAAGTCCCGCTGCCCCTGCGTCAGCGCCGCGGGCAGCCGCTCGGCGCGCAGGGCGTCGTAGTAGGCGAGGGCCGCGGCGAACCCGGGGGCCGCGACACCCTGCCGGGTCGCCGCGACCAGCACCTCGCGCCAGTCGTCCTGCGCCGCCGCGATCTCCCGCGCGAACGTCTCGTCGGACAGCAGGCTCGGCAGATCCGGCCGGGCGTCGTACGCGGCGCGGATACGGTCCAGGAACGCCGCCCGGATGATGCAGCCGCCGCGCCAGATGGCGGAGACCGCCCCGAGGTCGATGTCCCAGCCGTACTCCGCGCTGCCCGCGGCGATCTCGTGGAAGCCCTGCGTGTACGACACGATCTTCGACGCGTACAGCGCCTGCTCCACCCGGTCGGCGAACACCGCCGCCTCCGCCTCGTCGAGCGCGGCCGGCTTCGGCCCGGCCAGACCCCGCGAGGCCTCCCGCAGCGCGGCGTGGCCCGACAGCGAGCGGGCGAACACGGCCTCGGCGATGCCCGAGACCGGGACGCCCAGGTCGAGGGCGATCTGGACCGTCCAGCGGCCGGTGCCCTTCTGCTCCGCCTGGTCCACCACGACGTCGACGAACGGCTTGCCCGTCGCCGCGTCCACATGGGACAGCACCTCGGCCGTGATCTCGATCAGATACGAGTCGAGCCGGCCCGTGTTCCAGGTGCGGAAGATGTCCGCGATCCGCGCGGGGGAGTACCCGGCGACGTCACGCAGCAACTGGTAGGCCTCGCCGATCAGCTGCATGTCGGCGTACTCGATGCCGTTGTGCACCATCTTCACGAAGTGCCCGGCGCCGTCGGGGCCGACATGGGTCACACAGGGCGCCCCGTCCTGTGCCTTGGCGGAGATCTTCTCCAGCATCGGGCCGAGGGGTTCGTACGACTCCTTCGAGCCGCCCGGCATGATGCTCGGCCCGTGCAGCGCGCCCTCCTCGCCGCCCGAGATCCCCGTGCCCACGAAGTGGATGCCCTGCTCACGCAGCTCGCGCTCGCGGCGCCGGGTGTCCGCGAAGTGCGCGTTGCCCCCGTCGATGATCATGTCGCCGGGCTCCAGCAGCGGGGCGAACTCCTGGATCACCGCGTCGGTCGGGTCGCCCGCCTTCACCATGATGACCAGGCGTCGCGGCCGCTCCAGCGCCGCCACGAACTCCTTGGCCGTCTCGGCGGCGACGAAGTCCCCCTCGTGGCCGAACTCCGCCACCAGCTCCCGGGTCCGGGTCGCGGTCCGGTTGTGCACCGCGACCGTGTAGCCGTTGCGCGCGAAGTTGCGAGCGAGGTTGCGGCCCATGACCGCGAGACCCGTGACGCCGATCTGGGCTGAAGTGCTCATTCGGTTGGCTCCTAAGCGTCCTGAACATCTGTGGTGCCGGTCGTGCCGCCAGTATCGCCCCTTGACCATCCTGACGTGCCGGTACGCCGCCCGCACGTCCTGGTCGTTCCGGCTGCGCAGGCACATACGCATGACAAGCCCCATCCGCCTCAGTCGTATTCCAACGAGGGTGGATTCCCGGTCACTTGTCACACGGGGCGGCCGATTGCCGTCTTGTCATGGCCTGTTCGCGGCGCTTACCTTTGCCGCTCCGACGTATGTCGAGGGGGATCTCCATGGCCGTACGCGGCCGGCACCGCCGGTATCAGCCGAACAGGATCAACCGCGCCTCGCTCACGGCCACCGCGGGCGGCGTCGGCATCGCGATCCCGCTGATCGGCACCGGAACCGCCCACGCGGCCGACGCGGCCACCTGGAACAAGGTCGCCGCCTGCGAGTCGAGCGGCAACTGGAGCATCAACACCGGCAACGGGTACTACGGCGGGCTGCAGTTCACCCAGTCCACCTGGGCGGCGTACGGCGGCACGGCGTACGCGCCGCGCGCGGATCTGGCCACCCGGGACCAGCAGATCGCGGTGGCGGAGCAGGTGCTCGACGGGCAGGGGCCCGGCGCCTGGCCGGTCTGCTCGGCCCGGGCGGGGCTCACCCGGGGCGGCGAAGCCCCCGGCACGCACACAGCGAGCGCCACGACCCGGCCCGCCCGGAGCCCGGTGCGCGACGTACAGCCGCAGACCACGCCGCAGTCCCGGGCGGGTACGGCGCGGATGTACACGGTGGTGCACGGCGACACGCTCTCCGGCATCGCCGACGATCACCGGGTACGGGGCGGCTGGCAGCGGCTCTACTCGGCCAACCGGAGCACGGTCGGCTCCGACCCCGATCTGATCCTGCCCGGGCAGCGGCTCGACCTGCGCGCCCCCTCGGCCCCGGCGACCACGAGCCGCTCCGGCACCGGGACACCGGAGCGGAAGGCCCCGCAGGCGAAGAAGTCCGCGCCGACGAAGAGGTCCACGCAGGAGAAAAAGGCCCCGGAGACCAAGAAGACCGCGCCGGAGGCGAAGAAGGCGGCCGGCGGCACCCATGCGTCGGCAGGCGCCCACGCCCTCGTGGCGCCCGTGCACGCCGGCACCGGTACGCCGTACCACGCCTCGGGCGCGCACTGGTCGAAGGGCTACCACACCGGCGTCGACTTCCCCGTGCCCACCGGCACCTCCGTCAAGGGGGTCGCGGCCGGACAGGTGGTCGCGGCAGGCTGGGGCGGCTCCTTCGGCTACCAGGTGGTGATCCGGCACGCCGACGGCCGCTACTCGCAGTACGCCCATCTGTCGGCGATCTCCGTGAAGTCCGGCCAGACGGTCACCGCGGGGCAGCGCATCGGCCGCTCGGGGTCCACCGGGAACTCCACGGGTCCGCATCTGCACTTCGAGGTGCGGACCGGGCCCGGATTCGGCACGGACATCGACCCGGTCGCCTACCTCCGGGCCGGCGGCGTCAGGATCTGACCCGCGTGCGGCACCTGTTCTGGAGCGGCAGCGGCACATGGACGCCGCTGTGGAACGGGCCGTAAGGGGCGGAGAGCGGGTACGTGTCCCACGCCTGCCCGCCGTGCCACGCCTGCCCTCCGCCGTCGCCCCCGCGCGCACCGCCCGGCGGCGCCCCGAACACCTGCTCCGCGGCCCCGGGTCCGAGGCCCGGCTCCGCCCGGCCCGCTATGCCACGCTGCTGCGGCAGCGCCACCAGCGGTTCCCCGCCCGCCACCGGCCCGGCGAGCACGGGGACGGGCAGCGGGGCCGCGCCGGTCGCCGGCAGCGGCTCGCCGGGGTGCGGGGCGGGCCCGATGCGCTCGGTCGTCAGCAGCACCAGTCCGCCCGCCGCCAGCGCACCGCAGCTCAGCGCGAGAACGGTGCCGGTGCTGCCGTACCGGAAGGTCTCGCCGAACAGAGTGATGCCGACCGCGGCGGCCAGCACCGGGTTCACCACGGTCAGCGTGGCGAGCGGCGCGGCCAGTCCGCCACCGCGGTACGAGGCCTGCGACAGCAGCACGCCGCCGACCGCGAACACCCCGATCACGGCCAGCGACGGCAGTTCGGCCAGGGCGACCCCGCTGGTCCAGTCGCCCGCGACGGTCTTGGTGAACACGGAGGACATGCCGAACGCTATGCCGGAGGCGGTCGCGAGCAGCACGCTGCGCACCGCGGGGTGCCGGTGCGCCACCCGGCCCGCGATCATCAGGGCCACGACCGCGCCGCCGGTGACGAGCCCGGCCGCCATCTGCGCGGCGGCGTCCGGCGCGTGCGCGTCGGACGTGCCGACCAGGGACAGCAGGCCCGCGAGGCCGACCGTGGCCATGAGCGCGCCGCGCCAGGCGGTGCCCCCGGCCCTGCGCCCCACGAACAGCGCCGCCATGGGCAGCGCGAACACGATGGTCAGGGCGCCCAGCGGCTGCACCAGGCTGAGCGGGCCGTAGGCAAGCGCCACCACGTGCAGCAGCCCGCCGAGTCCGTTCAGCGCCATCGCCGCCCACCAGCTCGGCCGGCGCACCGGCGCGTACCGTTCGTCGGGGGAGGAGGACACCGCCACCTGCTCCTGCACGATCGCTCCGCCCGCGTAGGCGACGGCGGAGACGATCGAGAGCACCACGGACACCGCGAGGGCACTCATGAGCTGCTCCTCTGCGTGAAGTGTGGGCCCGGGGCCCGGCGCGGCGAACGATCTTCTTCCATGCCCAACACTCTGCCGGTCCGAGGGCTTCCCGTCGTCGTCCCTGAGCAGGCAATGGGTCCTACTGCCGATGGAGTACGGTCCGATCCCCGTCATCCCACGGGTGGGCGAGGCAGGGCGGACACCCGGTCGCCCCGCGCCGCCACCGGACCTGCTACTACTCCTGTTCGTGGACCTCGACCCCGATCTCGCCGCGCTCCGCCCGCTCGGCGGCTTCTTCGTCCTGCGCACCACCGGAGCCGCCGGGGCGGATCCGGTCCGGCGGCTGCCGACGCTCGCGGACGCCTACGCCGACACGAGGTCGGATGTCTACGGAGCCCCGCTCACGTTCCGTGTGGAGGTCGTCGCGCGGCGGCTGCGCGCTCCCGAGCCGCGGGTGAGCGCGTCCATCGCCCAGCTGGGGCTCGCCGCCCGGCTGTGGTCGGCGGCGCTCGGCTGCGCCGCCCTGTACGGCCGTGTCCCCGACCTCGACCCGGGACTGCTGCGCTGGGACCCGGACACCCGTGCCCCCGACGACCTGTGGCTGACCGAGGTGCGCGCCCTGCCCGGGACCGCCGCCGTGCTCACGGACGCCGTGCTGCACGCGCACCTGCGGCCCCTGGGCGACGCGCTGCGCGCACGCTACGGGATCGCCGCGGGCCTGCTGTGGGGGAACGCCGGCTCGGCGCTCGCCGGTGCGGCCCGGGAACTGGACCGGTGGGCGCGCGGCAACGGCCGCGGCGAGGTCGCGGACCGGGCCCGCGCGCTCACCGCCGAACTGTTCGCCCACCCCCTGCTGAGCCGCACCGGCACCTTCGCCGGAACCGCTTTCCGGCGCCGCAGCTGCTGCCTGTACTACCGGGCCCCCGGCGGCGGACTCTGCGGCGACTGCTGCTTCACCCGGCCACCGCGCGCCCCCTCCGAGTGACGACGAGGGGACCGGCCGGCGAGAGCACGAGGGTCGCGGGTGCGCGTGGGACCGCCGAGCCGGCAGTACCCCCCGGACGTGTGATGAGGGTGTGCCCCCAACTGCTGCGCGCCGTCCGGGACATCGACGGGGCGGCCCAGGTCGTGCCGTGCGGGAGTTCGGCCGGGGCGTGAGGGCCGGTGCGCGGTCGGGCCGTACGCGGAGATCCGCAAGCAGGCTTAGCCCGCGCCGCGCGAGGGCACCATGGGGGGACCAGCGGGAGGGGAGCGGCCATGCGTCGTGGAGGGCCTTCGGTTCTCGGGATCGTCCTGGCGGGCGGCGAGGGCAAGCGGCTGCTGCCCCTGACCGCGGACCGGGCGAAACCGGCGGTCACCTTCGGCGGCACCTACCGCCTGGTGGACTTCGTGCTCTCCAACCTCGTCAACGCCGACATCCTGCGCATCTGCGTGCTCACCCAGTACAAGTCGCACTCGCTCGACCGGCACATCACCACCACCTGGCGCATGTCGAGCCTGCTCGGCAACTATGTGACGCCCGTCCCGGCGCAGCAGCGGCTCGGCCCGCGCTGGTACCTCGGCAGCGCCGACGCGATCCTGCAGTCCCTCAACCTCGTGCACGACGAACAACCCGACTACGTGGCGGTGTTCGGCGCCGACCACGTCTACCGCATGGACCCGCGGCAGATGCTCGGGCAGCACATCGAGGGCGGCGCGGGCGTGACCGTCGCGGGCATCCGCGTCCCCCGCTCCGAGTCCTCCGCGTTCGGCGTGATCACCCCCGGCCCGGACGGGCGGAGCATCCGGCGGTTCCTGGAGAAGCCCGCCGATCCTCCCGGCCTGCCGGACGACCCGGAGCGCGTCTTCGCCTCGATGGGCAACTACCTCTTCACCACCAAGGCGCTGATCGAGGCGCTCCGGCGGGACGCCGAGGACGAGTCCTCGGCGCACGACATGGGCGGTTCGATCCTGCCCCGGCTCACCGGCCGCGGCGAGGCGCAGCTGTACGACTTCGGCGACAACCATGTGCCCGGCGAGACCAGCCGGGACCGGGGCTACTGGCGGGACGTCGGCACCCTGGACGCGTACTACGACGCCCACATGGACCTGATCGCCGAGCGTCCCGCCTTCAACCTGTTCAACCGCGGCTGGCCCGTCCACACCCACCCCAGCCAGCTCTCGCCGGCCCGCTTCAACGCCGGCGGCATGGCGAGCGAGTCCATCATCAGCGCCGGCTGTCTGATCCGCGGTCAGGTCACCCGGTCCGTGCTCTCCCCGGGCGTGGTGGTCGACCCGGGCGCCGTCGTCCAGGGCTCGGTGCTGCACGACAACGTCCATGTCGGCCGGGGCGCGGTGGTCCGTGGGGCCGTCCTCGACAAGAACGTCGACGTGCCGCCCGGCGCGACCATCGGCGTCAACCCGGAGCGGGACGCCGAGCTGTACACGGTCTCCGCGGGCGGGGTGATCGCCCTCGGCAAGGGGCAACCGGTCACCTGACGGGCCGCCGGGAGCGCCGCCGCTCGCGGCCCCGGCACCGCCGCGTGGGCGACGTGTCGCGGGCGCCGCCCGCGGGATCCCCGGCTTCCCGGCCCGCGGACCTCAGGATGCAGACATCGATGTCGAGATCCGGAGGTCATCCGAGATGAGAGTGACCCGGCGTCCGCGACTGTGCCTGGCCGGGGTGATGGCGGCGTCCGCGCTGTACGCCACCCCCGCCGCACGGGCCGCCGAGCCGACCGTCGGCCACCTCACCGACCTGGTCGACCCGTTCATCGGGACCCAGAACGAGGGCAACACCTTTCCCGGCGCGGCCGTGCCCTTCGGCATGGTGCAACTGTCCCCGGACACCGGGCACCGTACCGGCTACGACTACGCCGACCGCCGGATCCGCGGCTTCTCGCTGGTCCATCTCTCGGGCGCCGGCTGCCGCATCGGCGGCGACCTGCCCGCGCTGCCGACCACCGGGGACGTCACGCGGACGGACTACGCCCGGTACGCGGCCGGGTTCCGGCACGAGGACGAGCGGGCGAGCCCCGGCTACTACCGGGTGGGCCTGTCCTCCGGGATCGGCACCGAACTGACCGCCACCGCCCGCACCGGAGTGCAGCGGTACACCTTCCCCGCCACCGACAAGGCCAACGTGCTGCTGAACGCGGCCCAGTCGCTGCACAAGCCGGTCGCCAACGCGGTGGAGATCCTCGACGACCGGACGGTGCGCACCGAGATCACCGGCCGCGGCTTCTGCCGGGACACCCCGCCCTACACCGTGTACACGCTGACCCGCTTCGACCGGCCGTTCACGGCGTACGGCACCTGGGACGGCGCCACCGTCACGCCCGGCGCGCGGACCGGGTCCGGGGGCGCCTACCTCCGCTTCGACACGACCCGGGAGCGCACGGTCACGGCGACCACCGCCCTGTCGTACGTCGACGCGCACGGCGCGGCGGTCAATCTGCGCGCGGAGGGCGGCCGTTCCTTCGACGCGGTCCGCGACGCGGCGCGGCGGGCCTGGGCGGAGCGGCTCGGCACGGTCCGCGTCACGGGCGGCGACGAGACACGGCGGCGCACGTTCTACTCCTCGCTGTACCGGTCGTTCCTCGCGCCGAACGTCGGCAGCGATGCGGACCGCCGCTACCGGGGCTGGGACCTGCGGGTGCACCGCGCGCAGGGCTTCACGTACTACCAGAACTGGTCCCTGTGGGACACCTATCGCACCCAGTGCCAGCTGCTCGGCCTGCTCGCGCCGCGCGAGGCCCGCGACATGGCGGTCTCGGTGCTCAGGATCGGCGAGGAGGGCGGCTGGCTGCCCAAGTGGGGCTACGGCACGGTCGAGACGAACATCATGACGGGCGACCCGGTCACCCCGTTCCTGACCAACGCCTACCAGCAGGGCCTGCTCGCCGGGTACGAGGAGCGGGCGTACCGCGCGCTGAAGCGCAACGCGGACGGCGTGCCGCCGGCCGGACTGCCGATGGCGGGCCGGGAGGCCAACGCGGAGTACATCGCGCACGGCTTCGCCCCGTACGACAAGGACCGCCCGCGGGCCAAGCTCGGCGACTCCGACTTCCACCAGGGCGGCTCGGTGACCCTGGAGTACGCGCTGTCCGACGCGATGCTGGCGCAGCTGGCGCGCGGCCTCGGCCACACCGGGGACGCCGCCCGGTACGCGGCCCGGTCCCGCAACTACCGCCATGTCTTCGACCCCTCGACGGGGTTCTTCCGGGCCCGGGACGCCTCCGGCGCCTTCACCGGACCGGCCGACCCGGCGCACAGCGTCGGCTTCCACGAGGGCACCGCCTGGCAGTACCAGTGGCTGGTCCCGCAGGATCTGCCCGGCCTGATCGGCCTGATCGGCGGCGAGCGGGCGGCGAACGACCGGCTGGACGCGTTCTTCGGCTACGAGCGGCTGCTGGCCGACCCGGCGGGCACCGCCCGTCAGGTGTGGATGCACGGCGATCCGTACGACTACTACGACGCCGGCAACGCAGGCAACGCCGACAAGTACAACCCGCAGAACGAGCCCGACCTCATCGCCCCGTACACCTATCTGTCGACCGGTCAGCCCTGGAAGACCACCGATGTGGTGCACGCGGCGCTCACCCTGTTCACCGACTCGCCGGCCGGCATCACCGGCAACGACGACCTCGGCACCATGTCCGCCTGGCACGTGCTCACCTCGATCGGGCTCTTCCCGGTCCAGCCCGGCTACGGCACCTGGGGCCTGTCCACGCCCGTCTTCGACCGGGTCGAGCTGGTCCTCGACCGGCGCCACTGGCCGAGCGGCGGGCTGACCGTGACCGCGCCCGGCACCTCGGCCGCCGACCGCTACGTCCAGACGGTCCGCGCCGACGGAGTGCCGTACGGCCGGACGTATCTGACGACGGGTGCGCTGCGCTCCCTGCGGGCGCTCGCGTTCACGGTCGGCCCGCGCCCGTCAGAGTGGGGTACCGCACCTCAGGCGGCCCCACCTGCCCTGACGTGACCTCAAGCGCCTCATGTGTCCCGCCCCTTTCGGCGGGTCGGAACATCAGACTGTCGCTAACTGTGCGTAGTCTGATCGTACTTGACCGTAATCGTCGGTGGGGGGTTGACTGCTTGTCCACCCTCCGCCGATGCGAGGCAAGCCATTGACATCCCATCTGCTCGCCCCCCTCGACCTGGCGTTCTGGAACATCGAGTCCGACCTGCACCCGATGCACCTGGGCGCGCTCGGTGTCTTCGCCACGCACTCGCCCACCGCCGGCGCGCACGCCGCCGATCTGCTCGCCGCCCGCGCCGTCGCCGTGCCCGGACTGCGCATGCGCATCCGGGACGTGTGGCAGCCCACCGGCTCCCCGCTGACCCTCCCGCTTGCCTTCGGCGGCGCGGCCCGTGAACCCGATCCCGGCTTCGACCCCCTGAACCATGTGCGGCTGCACGCCCCCACCGACGACTTCCACACCGTCGCGGGCCGGCTGATGCAGCGCCCGCTGGAACGCGACCGGCCGCCCTGGGAGGCGCACGTCCTGCCTGGCGCGGACGGTGTCTCCTTCGCCGTGCTGTTCAAGTTCCACCATGCGCTGGCCGACGGCCTGCGGGCGCTCAAGCTCGCCGCAGGCGTGCTCGACCCGGTGGAGCTGCCGCAGCGCGGACCCCGCCCCGCCGAGCCGCCGCGCCGCGCGGTGCCCGACCCGCGCAGGCTGCCCGGCCTGCTGCGCGGCGCCCTGTCCGACCTCGGCCGCGCCCTCGACATCGGCGCCTCCGTCGCCCTGTCCGGCCTGCGCGTGCGCTCCTCCGCCGCGCTCACCTCCGCCCCCAGCGGCACCCGCCGCACCGCGGGCGTCGTCCTCGACATCGACGACGTGCACCGCATCCGCAAGGCCGTCGGCGGCACCGTCAACGACGTCCTCATCGCCGTCGTCGCGGGCGCCCTGCGGCGCTGGCTCGACGAGCGCGGCGACGGCAGCGAGGGGGTCGCGCCGCGCGCCCTGATCCCCGTCTCCAAGCGCCGCCCGCGCACCGCGCACCCGCAGGGCAACCGGCTCTCCGGGTACCTGATACGGCTTCCCGTGGGCGAGTCCGACCCGCTGCGCCGCCTCGGCACGGTCCGTGCCGCGATGGTCCGCAAGAAGGACGCGGGACCCAACCGGGGCGCCGGCGCCGTGGCGCTGCTCGCCGACCACGTGCCCGCGCTGGGGCACCGGCTCGGCGGACCGTTCGTCGGCCAGGCCGCCCGGCTCTGGTTCGACATCCTGGTCACCAGCGTGCCGCTGCCCGGCCTTGGCCTGCGGCTCGGCGGCCACCAGCTGACCGAGATCTACCCGTTCGCCCCGCTCGCCCCCGGCCAGTCCCTGGCGGTCGCGATCTCGACGTACCGCGGCCGGGTCCACTACGGACTCGTCGCCGACGCGCGGGCCGTGCCCGACCTCGACCGGCTGGCCCGGGCGGTGGCGGACGAGGTGGCGGCCCTGATCATGGTCTGCGAGGCCTGAGCGCGGCGGGCGGGCCCTGATCGCCGCGGCGCCCGGCCCGGGGCGCCGCAGCCGGGCGGCGCACGGGTTTGGCGGTCCGGCCGGGTGCTCCGTAAGATTCCGCGTTCGACGGCGGGCGCGACCGGAGCGCCGTGCGGTGATCAGGGAAACGGCAGCGCGATGACGGTGACAGAGGACGGTCCGACGGCTCCCGAGGGGACGTGGCAGCCCGGTGACGAAGCGGCGTACGGGCCGGGCATCGACCCCGAACGCCTCGCCGTGTGCCTCGACGTGCTGGCGGAACTCGACCGGATCGAGGTCGACCACCCCGACGCGATCAGGGTGCGCCGGGCCACCTCGCACATCTACCGCACGGTCAAGCAGCGCCGCCGCCAGGAGCGCCGGGCCGCCAAGACCGCCCACGACAAGACGGTCACCGAGGCCACCGCGACCGGCTCCGCGCAGCGCATCGACGACGAGACCGAGGGCATCCTGCCCTCCTCGGCGACCGAGACGGGCCGGATCGCGGGGATACTCCAGCGCCCGCGCTCCTGCTACATCTGCAAGCAGCGCTACATCGAGGTCGACTACTTCTACCACCAGCTCTGCCGGGCGTGCGCCGCCGAGAACCGGGCCCGCCGCGAGGCCCGCGCCGACCTCACCGGCAAGCGGGCGCTGCTCACCGGCGGCCGGGCCAAGATCGGCATGTACATCGCGCTCAGGCTGCTGCGGGACGGCGCGCACACCACGATCACGACGCGGTTCCCGAACGACGCGGTGCGCCGCTTCAAGGCCCAGCCCGACAGCGACGAGTGGATCCACCGCCTGAAGATCGTCGGCATCGATCTGCGCGACCCCGCCCAGGTGGTGGCGCTCGCCGACTCGGTCACCGCCGCGGGCCCGCTCGACATCCTGATCAACAACGCGGCGCAGACGGTGCGCCGCTCCCCGCAGGCCTACAGCGAGCTGGTCGCCGCCGAGTCCGCCCCGCTGCCGGCCGGTGAGCTGCCGGCCGCCGAGGTGATCGGCGCCTTCGGCTCGGGCGCGGTCGCCGCGCTCCCGGTGGCCGGCGGCGGCGCCCTGACCGCGGAGGACGTGACCGGTCTTGCGCTCGTCTCCGGTTCGGCCTCCCTGGAGCGGATCGCGGCCGGTACGGCCATCGACGCCGGCGGGCTGGTCCCCGACCTGCACGACACCAACAGCTGGATCCAGTCGGTGGACGAGGTCACGCCGGTGGAGCTGCTGGAGGTCCAGCTGTGCAACTCGACGGCCCCGTTCATCCTGATCAGCCGGCTGCGCCCGGCCATGGCGGCCTCCCCGGCGCGGCGTACGTACGTCGTCAACGTCTCCGCCATGGAGGGCGTCTTCAGCCGGGGCTACAAGGGCGCAGGGCACCCGCACACCAACATGGCCAAGGCCGCGCTGAACATGCTCACCCGCACCAGCGCCCAGGAGATGTTCGACAAGGACCGCATCCTGATGACGGCCGTGGACACCGGCTGGATCACCGACGAGCGCCCGCACCCCGACAAGGTCCGGCTCGCCGAGGCGGGCTTCCACGCCCCGCTGGACCTGATCGACGGCGCCGCCCGTGTCTACGACCCGGTCGTGCGCGGCGAGGCCGGCGAGGACCTGTACGGCGTCTTCCTGAAGGACTACGCGCCGGGCAAGTGGTGACAGCGGCCCGCCCGGTGGGTCGGCGTGCCCGGCGCGCGGGTCAGGCGGCGGTCCGACGGCGTCAGACGCGCTCTGGCCTGTTGTCCTCCGGCGGCGTCCGTGTCGCGGACGGGATCCGGGGCGTTCGTCGGGGTCCCGGGCACCCCTCCGTCACGGCCGGTGCGGGGTCAGTCGACGGCGCCGAGGCGGGAGTGGCGGGCCGCGACCAGTTCGAGTACGGTGCGCCAGTCCTCCAGGACGCCCGCGTCGAAGGTGACGGTCCGGCTCTCCTCGGCGGCGTGCTGGAGGCGCTGCAGGTCGTCGTCGGCGGTCGGGCCGCGATGGCGTACCAGTTCGTATACACGTTCGCCGAGCAGCGGCCGTACGGCCTCGGCGGCGTGTATCGCCTGGCCGGCCGGGTCGCCCGGGCACAGCAGCTGCCCGACGCCGTGCACCAGCCCCGCGACCTGGAGCTCCTTGTCGGCGGGGCGCGTGCGGCGCAGCAGCGCGGCGGTGCGCAGCGCATGCTCGTACCGGCAGGCGTACAGCAGATCCATCAGCTCCTCGACGCTGCGCAGCTCCATGCGTCAGTCCTCCCGCGAGACAGCCGTTGCCTTGTGTCAGCAGATCATGGAGAGCTTGCGACTCGGCCAACGGGACTTGAACTGCACAGCGCCGGGTTCCTGTGTTCGACCGCTACGCCGAGCGAGTGAGGACGAGTGACGCATTACACTACAAACTCGGACAAATTGGTGTCGGTGGAGCACGGCGTGACGCGGGAACGTTACAGCTTGTTTGCACTCCCGATCGAGCGGACCCCCGCTCATTTGGTTACCCTGGAGGGAGGCGGACAGCAGCATGGGTCTCACCCACACCCACGGTCCGTCCGGGGGCCGTCCGGTCCATCACGGCCGGCTCTGCCACGAGTACCGGCGCCACCGCGTCCGAACTGGCCTTTTATCCAGACCCGAGCGGGCGTCGAGCACCGGAACGCGCCCCGAGGGTGACCCGACACATAAGGAGTGCGCGGTGACACCGGAGAAGACGAATCGCGAGGAGCGCCCCAAGGAACGCCCGGAGCGGCTGGGCCGCAGGCCCGGACAGCTCGGCAGTCTCGACGTGTGGGCCCGGTCCGCCCCGATCCGCCTCGCGGGTTACGAGGACGACCTGGCCGAACCCCACATCCTGCCGAGCGTGGACTGACCCGAGGGGCGCTCGGCCACGGTCGCCCGACGCATGGGCGTGCGACAGTCACGCCCATGCGTGATCGTCTTCGCCGGCGAGACGCACACCTGGGACCCGGACACCCCCGAGGAACGGGCCCGCGCCCTGTGGGCGGGCCCGGCCAAGCGGGTCTACGTCGCCGAGGTCCCGGCGGGGGCCGTGGCCGGCCCCGAACCACGGCGGGCCCGCCGCGCAGGTCCCCAACGCCGGTTTCATGGTCGCCCCCGACCGGGGCGGTCGCGGCATCGGCCGCGCCCTCGCCGAACACGTCCTGGCCGAGGCATCCGCGGGAGGGCTACCGCGCCATCGTCTTCAACGCCGTCGTCGAGACCGACCCGGCCGTGGCCCTGTGGACCTCCCTCGGCTTCGGCGATCCTCTGCACGGTCCCGCAGGCCTTCGCCCGCCCGCGTCACGGCCGGGTAGGCCTGCCACGGTGACGTGGTCCTCGGTGGCGGGCGGGCCGGGGGTGGCGGCGGGGCCGGTTCGGGTCGGTTCACCGAGCACGGCCCGGTTGTCCTTGATGGCCAACGGCGCGCCCGCCAAGGGCAGTTCGGCCAGACCGTCGAGAGCCCGGGGCCCTGGGCATCCGTGTCCCGTTCTTGGATTGTGTGTCAGAGCCCTCATGACCTGCGGTCATCCGACCGAAGGCTCAACTGCCCTCACCTGAGGGGCCATTGACGGCTTTCCGGGGACTGGACGCCCCAGCCCGGAAGCTACGGCTCCGGTGATCCGTCAATCGTTCGCTCGGACGGGAAGTTCGGTGATGCCGAGGGCGAAGTCCAGGTTCCCCATCCCGTGGTTGGCGAGGCCCACCGTGACCACGCCCGCTCCTTCCAGCCAGTGCGCCATTTTCAGGCCGCCGACGTCCAGCGGGCGCAGCCCGAGGCTCTCGACGAACGCCTCCACACTTGCCTTGGCCTGCGCGTTGTCGCCGGCGATGAAGATGTCGGGCCGACCCTTCTCCAGGACATGGCGGAAGACGGTGTTGAACGCCTTCACCACGCCGGCGCCGGCCGGAGCCGCCTTGGCGACTTCCTGCGCGATCGAGGTCTCCTCGCGGTGGGCCAGCCCGTCGAACGTGGAATTGAAGGGATTGCTGATGTCGACGATGACCTTGCCCGCGAGAGCGTCTCCGTACTGGGCGACGACCGGCACGACACCGTCGTACAACAGGGCCACGATGACGATGTCCCCGGCCGGGGCGGTGCCCCATTCTCCCGTCGTGGCGCCGCCGCCGAGAGCCTTGGCCAGGTCAGCGGCCTTGGCCTGATCGCGGCCCATGACCTCGACGGTGTTGCCGCCCGCTATTGCCCGCGCGCCGATGGTGCGGGCCATGTTCCCGGTGCCGATGATGCTGATGTCGCTCATGAGATGTCCTGCCCGGGGTGTGCGTTGTCCGGTTCAGATGGCGGTGGTGCCGCCGTCGGCGACGAGTTCCATGCCGTTGACGTAGCTGGAGTCGTCGGAGGCGAGGAAGAGGGCGGCGGTGGCGATTTCGTCGGGGCGGCCCATCCGGCCGCGGGGGATGAGGGACTCGAACTGGCGCTTGGTGGCCTCGTCGAAGAGTTCTGCCTGCTTGGCGGTGGCGACCTGGCCGGGGGTCAGGACGTTGACGCGGATGCGGCGGTCCTTGAGTTCGTTGAGCCAGACGCGGGCCCAGGCCTGCTGGACGGCCTTGCTGCCGGCGTAGACGCTCCAGCCGGGGAAGGCGCCGAGGGAGGCGTTGGAGCCGGTCATGAGGATGGAGCCGCCGTCGTTGAAGAGCGGGAGGGCCTTCTGGACGGTGAACAGGGTGCCGCGGGCGTTGAGCCCGAACCAGGTGTCGAACTGGGCCTCGGTGATCTCGCCGAGCGGGGCGGGCTCGCCGCCGCCGGCGCTGGCCCACAGCACGTCGAGGCTGCCCTTCTCCCGCTTGACGGTGTCGTACAGGCGGTCCAGGTCGTCCAGGTCGGCGGCGTCGCCCCGGACGCCGGTGACGTTGCGGCCGATCTGCTTCACGGCCGCGTCCAGGGCGTCCTGGCGGCGGCCGGTGATGAAGACGTGTGCTCCCTCGTCGACGAACAGCTTCGCGCCGGCCAGCGCCATGCCGGCGGTGGCGCCGGTGATGACCGCTACCTTGCCGTCGAGCTTTCCCATGTTGCTCCTTTTGGGCCGGTGGTGCCGTGCGCACCTGGGGTGGTGGCGTTATGTACACCGATCTGTTTGCTTACGGTACGGGGCGGGTGGCCGGGGCGCAAGCTATGTACACCGGTCGTTACCCAGCTGGGGTAGCATGGAGCGATGACGGAGTTGGAGAAGGGCCCCAAGGGCCGCCGCCGCGGCCGGGGCGCCCGCGAGCGCATCCTCAGCGCGTCCCAGCAGCTGTTCCGCGAGCAGGGCATCAACCGCACCGGCATGGACCAGCTCTGCGCGGCGGCCCAGGTGTCCAAGCGCACGGCCTACCAGCACTTCACCGGCAAGGACGAACTCGTCGCCGAGTATCTGCGCGGGTTCGACCCCTCGGTTCTGTCCGGCGTGTTCGACCGCACCGACCTCACGCCCCGCGAACGGCTCCTCGCCGCCTTCGACATCCCCCCCACCACCCCCCTGTGCCCCTACATCGGCGCCGCCGTCGAACTCCACGACCCCGAGCACCCCGCATCCCAGTACGCACGCGAATACAAGAAGGCCGTCGCCGCGCGGCTCGCCGACGCCGCCCGTGAAGCCGGCGCCGCCGACCCCGAACAGCTCGGCGAGCAGCTCGCGCTGCTCATCGACGGCGCCGCGGCCCGCACCCGGGTCCTCAACGCCGACGCCTTCCCCACCGCCGCCGCCATCGCCGCCGTCCTCATCGACAACGCCATCCCCGCCACAGCCGGCGATGACCGGCGACGGGAGGAAGTGCCGAGCTGACTTGGCACTCCGCGGCCGGGCTGGACGCGCTGCCACCCGCATCTTCAGAACCTCTACGAGCCGGAGACTTGCCACCCCGCTCATCCACTCCACCGCGGCGCTCTCCTCGCGGGGCAGCACGCATGATGAACGGGGGTCGGTCGACATACTCAAGCGTGCCTTGAGGCGACATCGCCTCCAAGCTGCCACATCTCGTAATTCCCGCATTCTGCCGTGATCTCGGCCGTCGACTGAGCGGCAGTGACGAAGTCATCCACTACCGGTGAGGTGTGCGATGCCGCCACCGCGAGGCACACCTGGTCGGGCGTCAGATCCGGGATGGGCACATAGACGACGTCCGGATGCGAGTAGAACACGGACGCCGAACGGGCCAGGAAGGAGATGCCCCGTCCGGCCGCGACAAGCTCGAGCGTCTCGTCCACCCCGCGCACCGGGTACCCGGCATTGGGGAGCGGGCGCTTGGTGGGCTGCGTGCTCGGGTCACCGTGCCAGACCAGCGGTTCGCCGGCCAGGTCGGCCTCGGTGACCTCCCCCTTGCCGGCAAACCGGTGTCCGGCGGGCAGTACCGCTACCCGCGGCTCGGTGTACAGCGGGGTGACGCGCAGGCCGGTCTCGTCGATGGGCAGCCGCACATACCCGACGTCGATGCGGCCGTCGAGCAGCATCGCAGCCTGGTTGTCCCCTTCGATCCGCTGCACGTCCACGACCACGTCCGGGTGCCGGTCCTCGAACGCACGGGCCGCCGGGATGACTGCGATGCCGGCCCGGAAACCGACCATCAGCCGCCGCTTGCCGCCGGCGGCCGCGGACACCCGGCGGCGGACCGCGTGGGTTGAGGCGAGCAGCGGACCGGCGTCGGCCAGCAGTTGCCGGCCCGCATCTGTCAGCTCCACGCCGTGGCGATCCCTGATGAACAGCGAGGCGCCGAGATCCTGCTCGAGCGCGCGGATCTGCCGGCTGAGCACCGGCTGTGCGATGTGCAGCTCATCGGCGGCGCGGCCGAAATGCAGTCGTTCGGCCACGGTGACGAAGTAACGCAGTTTGCGCAGATCCAGATCCATAGAAAATCCCAAGGCCGGTGATACCTCCAGGGTATCACCGCGGCTTCAATAGGTCTTGGACGCCGCTCGGACCCGATGGCAGCATGAAAAACAGGCACTTAAGGGCGCCGAAGTGAATTCGGCACAAGAATTCGACACCGGAATTTGACAGCAGGGCAAAAGCCCGGAAAGAGGAACATCGATGAGCAGCATCAGCATTATCGGACTGGGAAACATGGCCCGTGCTTTGGCCGGCCGGGCGCTCGCCGGTGGTAACGCCGTCGAGGTCATCGGCCGCGACCAGGCCAAGGCCAAGGAACTGGCCGCCACGCTCGGCGGCGCCTCGGTCGGGACGGCCGGGGCCGCCCCGACCGGGGACATCGTGATTCTCGCCGCGCCGTATGCCGGCGCGGCCGCGGTGGTGAGGGAGTACGGGGACGCGCTGCGCGGCAAGATCATCGTTGACATCACCAACCCCGTAGCCCCCGACCTGCAGGGCTTCGTCGTCCCCGACGACAGTTCCGGCGCACAGGAGATCGCCAAGGCGGCTCCCGACGACGCGCATGTCGTCAAGGCGTTCAACACGGTGTTCTCCCACGTTCTGGCGGCCGGCCCGGCCGAGGGCCGCCCTCTGGACGTGTTCATCGCCGGCGACGACGCGCAGGCGAAGGCGCGTGTGTCGGCGTTCGTCGAGAGCCTGGGGCTGCGCCCCTGGGACACCGGGGAACTGGTCATGGCGCGGGCACTGGAGAACGTCGGCCTGCTGGAGCTGGGCCTCATGAACCACTCCGTCAAGCACACCAATTTCTCCCTCGGCATCACCCTTCTCGGCTGAGCGCACCCCTACCACTACTTCTCGTGCCGCATTACGCCACCGCATTACGCCAGTTCACTTACGGCACGGGAAGACCCTGCACCTACCCTCACAAGGACAGTCAGATGCGCGTATTCGTCGCTGGGGGGACCGGCCATTCCGGTTCGTACATCATCCCAGAGCTCATCGCCGCCGGGCACGAGGTCACCGGCCTGGCCCGGTCGGACGCTTCCGCGGCGGCCCTGTCCGCGCTAGGCGCGAAGGTGCGTCGCGGCGATCTTCAGGATCTCGACGGGCTCAAGGAGGCAGCCTCGGGCTCCGATGGCGTCATCCACGTCGCCCACAGGCAGGATCTGCTGCCCTACGGCGGGATGGACGCCGTGGCCGCTGCGGAGCTCCCGATCATGCTCGCGTACGGCGAGGCGCTCGCGGGAACCGGAAAGCCGCTGGTCACGGCGGGAAGCATGGGCTCGCCCGGGAACCTGGAGCGGCCGGCCACCGAGGAGGACCCGGCCCTCCCCGTCGGCGAGGAGCACAAGGGCACCCTGCGGGTCCGCAATGTCGTGGAAAGGGCCGTTGTCGACCTCGCCGGGCAGGGGGTGCGGTCTTCGGTCGTGCGGATCGCCAACATCGCGCACAGCACGACCGATCGTGCCGGCTTCCTCCCGACGCTGATCGCGCTCGCGAAGGAAAAGGGCTTCGTCGGCTACCACGGCGACGGCGCGAACCTGTGGAACGCCGTGCACATCCGCGATGCCGCCACCTTGTTCCGCCTGGCGCTGGAGAAGGGGCCGGCCGGCACCTACTGGCACGCGGTCGAGGACGGGGGCATCGCGTTCCGCGACCTCGCCGAGGCCATCGCCGGCCGCCTGGGTCTGCCCGCCGTGAGCGTTCCCGATGATGCCCTGATGACGCCGGGGTACTTCGGGTTCCTCACGCCTATCGTCACGCAGAGCTACCCGGCGTCCAACCTCATCACCCGCCGGACCCTCGGCTGGGAACCCGCCCGGCCCGGCCTGCTCGCCGATCTGGACAACGGCCATTATTTCCCCGCCGGCTGACGGCGGGAACCCGGATCGTGACGAGCCCGGAAACCGGCAAGTTCGGCTCCTCTGAAGGACGTTGAGATTATGACGACTGTGGGATTCATCGGAAGCGGAAGCATCGGCAGGACCCTCGCGCGACTCGCTGTCGGGGCCGGGCACCAGGTGGTGCTCAGCAACTCGCGCGGTCCCGGAACGCTCGTGGACACGGCCGAGGAACTGGGGCCGCGGGCGTCCGCGGCGACGAGCGAAGAGGCCGCGGCGGCCGGTGACATTGTCGTGGTCACGGTGCCGGTCAGTGCCTTCCCTCACATGCCCGCCGCGCCACTGGCCGGGAAGACGGTCATCGACACCTGCAACTACGGCCCCGAGCGTGACGGGCACATCCCCGAGCTCGACAGCAAGTCCCTCACCTCGAGTGAGCTGCTTCTGCGGTACGTCCCGGACGCCCTGCTCGTAAAGGCGTTCAACAACATCTTCTTCAAGCACCTGCTGTCACTCGCCCGCCCGGCAGGGGCGGCCGACCGCTCCTGCCTGCCGATCGCCGGGGACTTGGCACCGGCGAAGGCGGCGGTGACCGAATTCATCGACTCCATCGGCTACAGCGTGGTGGACGCCGGAACACTGGCCGACAGCTGGCGGCAGGCGACGGGCACGCCGGTGTGGGGAACACCGTACGGGCCGTACTCGAACGAGAAGGGCCGGCCGGTCGGCGAGGACGCCATCCGCGCGGCACTGGCCACCGCAACGCGGTAACCGTCAATTGTCGCAGGCCGTGATGTGGTCCGGCCGTGCCATGCTCCCTTGTGGGTCAGCTTGTTGCGGCGCGGGCCGGCTTCCGCGGCGAGGGAGACGACGGTCAGCTTGCCGTCGGAGTGCAGCGGGGCGCCGATCAGCAGGGGCGGTTCGAAGTGTGTGCGGTGGGGGAGCTGTACACCTCGTCGGCCCCTGTGGCCGTCACCCGCACCTGGTAACCACCCGCTGACGTACGACCTACGGAGCACCCGCATGCATGACGACCGCAGCCTGGTCGAGGCCCGCCTCCGGCGTGTCCTCGACGAGCGCATCCGCCCCGCCGTGTATCCCGAATCCGTCCCGCTCGACGTGGCGGTGTGGCACGCCCCCGGCGAACCCGTGCCGGTCGAGGAAGGGCTCGCCGCCGCCCCCGAGCCGGTCGAGGTGGGCGCCCGCTGGGGTGCTCCGTGGGGCACCAGCTGGTTCCGGGTGACCGGGACCGTGCCCGAGGCCTGGGCCGG
The DNA here is from genome assembly GCF_003688995.1 of Streptomyces shenzhenensis. Classification (GTDB taxonomy): domain Bacteria; phylum Actinomycetota; class Actinomycetes; order Streptomycetales; family Streptomycetaceae; genus Streptomyces; species Streptomyces shenzhenensis_A. Next base: position 92,403 of record NZ_PENI01000005.1, read on the forward strand.
CCGCACCGTCGAGGCCCTGCTCGACCTCGGCTTCGACGAGAACATGCCCGGCTTCCAGTGCGAGGGCCTCGTCTACCGGCCCGACGGCACCCCGGTGAAGGGCCTCAACCCGCGCAACCAGTGGGTCCGCGTCGGCGCCCCCGTCATGGGCGGCGAGCAGGTGCGGCTGCACATCGAGGCCGCCTCCAACCCGGTGATCCTCGACTACCGCCCCTTCCTGCCCACCCGGCTCGGCGACAAGGAGACCGCGGGCACCGAGCCGCAGTACACGCTGACCCGCATGGACCTCGCCGTGTTCGACGAGACGGTGTGGCAGCTGGTCATGGACCTGGAGGTGCTCGGCGAGCTGATGGCCGAGCTGCCCGTGGACTCGGCGCGCCGCTGGGAGATCCTGCGGGCGGTGGAGCGGGCGCTGGACGCGGTCGACCTCCAGGACGTGGGCGGCACGGCGGCGCGCGCCCGGCAGCGGCTCACCGAGGTGCTCGCCGCCCCGGCCGTGCCCTCCGCCCACCGGATCAGCGCCGTCGGCCACGCCCACATCGACTCCGCGTGGCTGTGGCCGCTGCGCGAGACGGTGCGCAAGGTGGCCCGTACCACCGCCAACATGACCGCCCTGCTGGAGGACGAACCCGACTTCGTCTTCGCCATGTCCCAGGCCCAGCAGTGGGCATGGATCAAGGAGCACCGGCCCGAGGTGTGGGCGCGGGTGAAGAAGGCGGTGGCCGACGGGCGGTTCGTGCCGGCCGGCGGCATGTGGGTGGAGTCCGACACCAATATGCCCGGCTCGGAGGCGATGGCCCGTCAGTTCGTGCACGGAAAGCGGTTCTTCCTCGACGAGTTCGGCATCGAGAACGACGAGGCCTGGCTGCCCGACACCTTCGGTTTCGCCGCCGGGCTGCCGCAGATCATCAGGGCCGCGGGCGCGAAGCGGCTGCTCACGCAGAAGATCTCCTGGTCGCGCACGAACACGTTTCCGCACCACACCTTCCAGTGGGAGGGCATCGACGGCACCCGGATCTTCACCCACTTCCCGCCGGTCGACACCTACAACTGCTCCATGAAGGGCAGCGAGATCGCCCACGCGGCCCGCAACTTCAAGGACAAGGGCGCCGCCCGGCACTCGCTGGCCCCCACCGGCTGGGGCGACGGAGGCGGCGGCACCACCCGGGAGATGGTCGCCAAGGCCGCCCGGCTGCGCGACCTCGAAGGCTCGGCACGGGTCGTCTGGGAGACTCCGGGGGCCTTCTTCGACCGGGCCGAGGCCGACTACCCGGAGCCGCCGGTCTGGGTCGGCGAGCTGTATCTGGAGCTCCACCGTGCCACCCTCACCAGCCAGGCGCAGACCAAGCAGGGCAACCGGCGCAGCGAGCACCTGTTGCGGGAGGCCGAGCTGTGGGCGGCCACGGCCGCCGTCCGCACCGGATTCCGCTATCCGTACGAGGAGTTGGACCGGATCTGGAAGACGGTCCTGCTGCACCAGTTCCACGACATCCTGCCCGGCTCGTCCATCGCCTGGGTGCACCGGGAGGCCCGGGCCACCTATGAGCGGCTCGCCGGGGAGCTGACCGGCATCATCGACGCCGCCCAGCGCGCCCTGGCCGGCGACGGCACGGTCCCGCTGGTCTTCAACGCGGCCCCGCACGCCCGTGCCGGTATCCCGGCGGGCGGCGCGGGTATCCCGCGGAGCGCGGGCGGCACCCGGCTCACGGCCCGGCCGGAGGGCGGGCACGTCCTCGACAACGGGCTGCTGCGGGTGGGGATCGACGAGCGGGGCCTGGTGGTGTCCGTGTACGACATCGAGGCCGACCGGGAGAGCATCGCGCCGGGCCGGGCCGCGGGCCTGCTCCAGCTGCATCCCGACTTCCCGAACATGTGGGACGCCTGGGACATTGACGAGTTCTACCGCAACACGGTCACCGATCTGACCGGCGTCGACGCGGTCACGGCGGGCGAGGACGGCGGCTCGGTGCGGATCGAACGGTCCTTCGGCGCGTCTCGTGCCGTGCAGGTGCTGTCCCTGCCGCCGGGGGAGCGGCGTCTCGTCGTGGACACCGAGGTCGACTGGCACGAGACGGAGAAGTTCCTCAAGCTGGCCTTCCCGCTCGACGTGCACGCCGAACGGTACGCGTCGGAGACCCAGTTCGGGCATGTCCACCGGGCCACCCACACCAACACCTCGTGGGAGGCGGCCAAGTTTGAAGCGTGCAATCACCGGTTCGTGCAGCTGGCGGAGCCGGGCTGGGGTGTCGCCGTCGTCAACGACTCCACGTACGGGCACGATGTGACCCGCACGGTCCGCACCGACGGCGACCGGGGTACGACCACCACGGTCCGGGTCTCCCTGCTGCGCGCGCCGCGCTTCCCCGACCCGGAGACCGACCAGGGTGTGCACCGGTTCCGGCACGGGCTGGTGCCGGGCGCGGGGATCGGTGACGCGGTGCGCGAGGGCTGGCGGATCAATGTGCCGGAGCGCCGCGTCGCGGGCGCGGGGGAGGTCGCGCCGCTGGTGACGGTGGACGACGACGCGGTCGTCGTCACGGCCGTCAAACTGGCCGACGACGGCAGCGGGGACGTGGTGGTCCGCTTCCACGAGGCCCACGGGGGACGCGCCCGCGCCACCCTGACGGCCGGTTTCGAGATCACGGACGCCACGGTCACCGACCTGCTGGAACGCCCCCTACCCGACGCACCGCCCCCGGCCCGCGCCGGCACCCGCATCTCCGTACGCCTACGCCCATTCGAACTGAAAACCCTCCGCCTCCACCGCCCCTGACCACCACCCCGCGCCCCGAAAGCGAGCCGCTTGAGCACCGCCCCAAAGGGGCGCGGGGAACTGCGCGATCAGCGACGACGGTGCCGCGGACGAACGAGGACCTGTCACGCCCTGTCGGGGGGCGCGGGGAACTGCGCGGCCAGCCACGACGCGGCCGCAGACGAACAACGACCCCCCCGCCCCAGCCAGCGCGCAGCGTTACGTCAACCGGGTGGGAGGCAAGAACTCCCTCACATACGTCCGCTCCCAGCAGGCCCCCGTCTCCCGCAGCTCGCGCCAGGTCGTGTAGCGGTAGCGGAACAGGCGGGCGCGGACATAGCGCGGCGGCCGGTCTGGCGGGAACGGCGAACGCCGCAGCAACCGCAGTGTGTCGCGGTCGTTCTCCAGGAGCCGCTCGACCAGCGCGCCGAACCACTCCCCGGCGTACGCGGGCGAGAGCGCGGCGAACCACATCAGCCAGTCCAGCCGCAGATGGTAGGGGGCGAACTGACGCGGCCAGTGCCGCGGATCACCCGGCTTGCCCTTGAACTCGTACTCCCGCCACCCCGCGTCCGCACGCGGTACGGCATCCAGCGTGCCCTCGACCACCACCTCGTACCGGACCCGGCTGATGCTGCCGAACGCGCCGTAGGTGTTCACCAGGTGCAGCGGGTCGAAGGAGCGGTTCATCACCTGCCGGCGGGAGACCATGTTCAGCACCGGGCGGTAGCTGAGGAACAGGACCAGCGCGGCGGCGGCGAGCACCACGCACACGTACCAGAGCGGGGCCGCGGCCACCGGCGGGGGCGTACCGGGGAAACGGATCGCCGACAGCGCCAGCACGATGGTGATCCAGTTCAGCCAGGAGAAGTTGCCGGACAGCACCAGCCACAGCTGGGTGACGATCATCAGGGCCGCGGCGGCCGACGCCACCGGCTGCGGGGTGAACAGCAGCACCGGCACCACGAGTTGGGTGACATGGTTAGCCGCCGCCTCCACCCGGTGCAGCGGCCCGGGCAGCCGGTGGAAGAACCAGCTCAGCGGGCCCGGCATCGGCTGGGTCTCATGGTGGTAGTACAGACAGGTCAGCTTCCGCCAGCACGGATCGCCGCGCATCTTGATCAGACCCGCGCCGAACTCCAGCCGGAACAGGATCCAGCGCAGCAGGAACAGCACCACCACCGGCGGCGCGACCTCGTCGTTGCCCAGGAACACGGCGAGGAAGCCGACCTCCAGCAGCAGTGACTCCCAGCCGAACGCGTACCAGGTCTGGCCGACGCTGACGACCGACAGATACAGCGCCCAGGGCACCAGCCACAGCGCCATCGCGCCGGCCGTCGGGAGCAGGGAGTCCAGGCCCGCGAGCAGCGCCGCCGACACGGCGCAGCCCGCCCAGCAGCAGGATGCGAAGAACCGGTCGGAGTAGTGCAGGTGGAACAGGCTCGGCGCGCGCCGGAACGGCACCCGCGCCACGAACCGGGGGACCGGCAGCATTCCGCGCTCCCCGATCAGCGCGCGGAACTGGAGGGCGGCCGTCAGGAACGCGACCAGGTACACGGTGGCCAGAGCCCGCTGGAACACCAGTCGGCTCAACCAGTACTCGGATGCGGTGAACCAGTCCACGGCCGTGCGCTCCCTCCTCCAGTGTCGCCCGCCGGCCGGCGCGTCACACTTCGTACCGCATCGCTCCGTTTGCGTTATCCGGGCAGGTGATGCAAACAATGGTTCCGAATGTCTCGATCCAATCAGGCCTGAATGATGTCGGAGAACGCGGTGCGGATACCCACCGGAACCATCGTCACGGTCAGTGTGCTCTCGGCGCTCTCGGCGGCGCCGCTGCTCGCCGGATGCGGCGCCGAAGGCGGCCGGGGCAACCGGACGGCGCAGGCGGCGGTGCCCGCCGCCGTGCCCGCCGAACCGGAGCCGCCGCCGCGCTCCGCGTTCCCGGAGCCGGACGACGGCGGCACCGGCGGCGTCCCGAGCACCCCGGCGACGGCCTGCGCGACCGCCACGGCGTCCCCCGCCGTGCCCGCCCCGGAGACGGGATCGGACGCCGGCTCGGACATCGGCGCGGCGGCTTCCGCGGGCGCGGCGCCGCCGGGCCCCGCCGACTGCACCCCGCTCGCCCGTTCGGCCGCACCGCCCGCCGCGGAGCCGGGCACCTCCGCACTCACCGCCGACGAGGCCGGACCCGAGACCGAACCGGACGAGCCCGACCTGCCCGACGGCGGCGCCCTGACCCTCGACGACACCACCGTGACCGACAGCATCTTCGACAGCCTCACCGGCGTCCTAGGCGGCTGAAGGCCCGTCACGGTGGCGGTCGACCCCGGTCGAAGAACCGGACGAACCCTGGCAAGGTGGTGGCCCCATGTGTGATCGGGGAGCGAGCGCCCTGTCAGTCCCGGACGACTGGCCCGCCCACCCGGATCCGTTCCTGGTGCTCAACCGCATGGGCACCTTCGACTGGGACCTGGACACCGGTCTCTACCACATGGACGCCCAGGCCCACGAGGTGTACGACCTGCTTCCCGAGGAGTTCGACGGACGTCCGGAGTCGCTCGGCGTCCGGGTGCCCCAGCCGGAGGCCAGCCGGATCGACGCCGTGATCTCCCGCGCGATCAAGGACGGCAGCGAGAACTACGGGGCCTACTTCCGTATCCGCCGCCGCGACGGCAGATACCGCTGGACGCACACCCAGGGCTACATCCGCCGCGACGAGACCGGCAGGCCGCGCCGGGTCATCGGCATCGTCCGCGACGCCACCCAGGAACTGGCGGACAGCGAGGGGCGCAGCCTGCGGGCCGCCCAGGACGCGGCCTTCCGGCGGCAGAGCAACGTCGTACAGGTCATCACCGCCGCCCTCTCGCACGCCCGCAGCGTCCAGGACGTCATCGACGTCCTCAAGGACACCGACGGCGTACGGCACCTGGGCGCGGCCAGCCTGGTGATGGGCCTGGTGGAGGCGGGCCGGATCCGGCTGGTCGCCGAGGGGCCCGAGGGCAGCTTCGTGCCCGGCACCCGGGTCACCGGGATCGACGAGCCCTACCCGATGAGCGAGGTCGTCCGCATCCTCAGCCCCCGCTTCATCGAGTCACCGGAGGAGTTCGCCGAGGGCTATCCGATCCTGTGGCCGCACATCACCGACCTGGACATCACCTCGGCCGCCTATCTGCCGCTCATCGCCCAGGCCCGCCCGATCGGCGCCATGGGCCTGCTCTACAGCGACCGGCGCGGCTTCTCCGCCGAGGAGCGGGCCGTGCTGGTCGCCCTCGGCAGCAGCATCGCGCAGAGCCTGCAACGGGCCATGCTCTACGAGCAGGAGCGGGACCTCGCCCAGGGCCTCCAGCAGGCCATGCTGCCGCGCACCATCCCGAGCGTCCGCGGCGCCGACGTCGCCGTCCGCTACCGCGCCGGCTCCGCCGCGGGCTCCCTCAGCCGGGACATCGGCGGCGACTGGTACGACCTCATCCCGCTGCCGGGCGGCCGGGTCGGTGCCGTCATCGGCGACGTCCAGGGCCACGACACGCACGCGGCGGCCGTCATGGGCCAGCTGCGCATCGTGCTGCGCGCCTACGCCGCCGAGGGGCACACCCCGGCCACCGTGATGGCCCGGGCCTCGGTGTTCCTGCACGAGCTGGACACCGCCCGGTTCGCCACCTGTCTGTACGCGGAGGCGGACCTGGTCACCGGGGTGGTCCAGGTGGTCAGGGCCGGGCACATCGACCCGCTGATCCGACACACGGACGGCAGCTGCCGCCGGGTGCCGGTCGAGGGCGGGCTGCCGCTCGGCCTGTCCGCCGAGTTCGGCCGGCTCGAATACCCGGTCACCACCCTCGAACTGGACCCGGGCCAGACGCTGCTGCTGTGCACCGACGGTCTCGTCGAACAGCCCGGCACCGATCTCGACGACGGCGTGCGGACCCTTACCGAGCTCATCGGGGCCGGCCCGGAGGACGTCCGCGACCTCGCCGACCGGCTCATCGACGTGGCCGAGGAGCGCGGCGGCGACGACGACGTGGCCCTGCTCCTGCTGCGCCGCCGCGGCGCCGACACGGCGCAGGGCGGCCGGCTCCAGCAGCAGGTGGCCCCCGGCGACCCGGAGGCCCTCGCCCTGGCCCGGCACATGATCCGCGCCGCGGTGCGCGCCTGGGGGGCCGGCGACCGCGCCGACGAGATCGAACTGGCCGCCGACGAACTGATCACCAACGCGCTCCTGCACACCGAGGGCTCCGCGATCGTGACCCTCAGGGTGCTCGGCGGCAGCGCGCGCACGTTGCGCGTCGAGGTCGAGGACTCCTCCAGCGCCCTGCCGCGCCGCCGGGACGCGGGGGAGTCCGGGGTCTCCGGGCGCGGCCTGCTGCTGGTCGACCGGCTCGCCGACGTGTGGGGTGTGGAGGCGCGGGGCGGCGGCAAGTGCGTGTGGTGCGAGTTCGGGACGGCGGAGCGCGGCTGACCACACGCGTCCCGGGTGGCACTCTGGACGTATGCCGGAACTCCCCGAGGTGGAAGCGCTCAAGGACTTCCTGACGGAGCGACTGGTCGGCCGCGAGGTCGTCCGGGTGCTGCCCGTCGCGATCAGCGTCCTGAAGACCTACGACCCGCCGGTCTCCGCGTTCGAGGGCAGCGAGGTCACGGCCGTGCACCGGCACGGCAAGTTCCTCGACATCGTGGGGGACACGGGCCTGCACTTCGTGACGCATCTGGCCCGCGCGGGCTGGCTGCAGTGGAAGGACCGGCTGCCGGACGGTCCGCCACGCCCCGGCAAGGGCCCGCTCGCGCTGCGGGCCGCCCTGGCGGACAGCGCGGGCTTCGACCTGACCGAGGCCGGCACCCAGAAGCGGCTCGCGGTGTATGTCGTACGGGATGTGCGGGAGGTGCCCGGCGTGGCCCGGCTCGGTCCCGACCCGCTCGCCGACGACTTCGACGAGGCCCGGCTCGCGGCGCTGCTGACCGACGAGCGGCGGCAGCTCAAGGGCGCGCTGCGGGACCAGAGCCTGATCGCCGGGGTGGGCAACGCCTACAGCGACGAGATCCTGCACGCCGCGAAGATGTCCCCGTTCAAGCTCGCCGCGTCCCTGACGCCGCAGGAGAACCGGCGGCTGTACGAGGCGCTGCGCAACACCCTGACGGAGGCGGTCGACCGTTCCCGGGGCCTGGCCGCCGGCCGGCTCAAGGCGGAGAAGAAGAGCGGACTGAGGGTGCACGGCCGCGCCGGCGAGCCCTGTCCGGTCTGCGGCGACACCATCCGCGAGGTGTCGTTCAGCGATTCGTCGCTGCAGTACTGCCCGACCTGCCAGACGGGCGGCAAGCCGCTGGCGGACCGCAGGATGTCCCGGCTGCTGAAGTGACGCTCCGCTGGGCGGGGCGTGTCCGTGTCGTTGTTCGTCAGTGTTTGTCTGCGTTCGTCCGCGTTTGTCCGCGGCAGCGTTGTGGCTGATCGCGCAGTTCCCCGCGCCCCTTCGGAGCCCCGGGAGCAGCTCAGTGGGCCTTCAGTGTCACCAGGTGTTTTCCGTCGCCGGTGCGCACCTCGTAGTGGTCGATCTCCTCGGGGTGCATCGCGGAGGCGCCCCGCAGCGTGTTCGTCCCGGCGTCACGGCCGGGCACGGTCCAGTTGGTGAGGATCTGCTCGGTGCCGTCCTGGCCGACGGCGATCAGGCGACAGGAACGCGGGCCCGCCCCGTCCTTGACCTTCAGCTCGACCTCGGTGCCGTAGGCCTCGTCCGCGCTCGTCACCTGCGCCCACACCCCGGAGTCCGCGTCGGTCGTCGCCGTGACCCGTACGGACGCCGTCCCGTGCGCGGCGTACACGGCGATCCCGGGACCGGCGACGGCGAACACCACCGAGGCGGCCAGCCCGTACAGGAGACGCCGGCGGCGCGCCCGGTGCCGTGCCGTGACCTCGCCGAGCAGTCGGTCCAGCAGCCGGGGGCCCGGCTGGGCCAGGGGGTGCACGAAGCGCGGTGTGGCCCGCCGATACAGCATCAACTGCCGTGCGGCAGGGCCGAATTCGGTCACATGTGCCGTGCAGCTGGGGCACTCCATGAGGTGGTCCTCGAAGCGGAAGGCCTCCGCTTCGTCCAGCACGCCGAGCGCGTAGGCGCCGACGTCGCGATGCCGTTCCAGGGACCTCATGCAGAATCCTCGTGCCGTTGGGTGCGGATGGGGTGACTCCGTGCACCCACCGGTACGCACCGGACAGCCGAATCACTCAAGCCATGTCCACAATCGCAACCCGGGGATTCGGAGCGGTCCGGCCCGCGGATTGGTCGGTCGCCGAAGACGGCTCAGAAGAGATGGATGGCGAGGTGGCCGAGGGGCAGCCCCAGCCGCCAGGCGGGGGTCCAGACCTTCGGGCCGTCCTCCTCGCCGACCACCCGGCCGCCGCCCGGCACCGCGTCCAGGTCGGGGGCGAGCAGCTCGGTCTCCTGGAGCCAGCGCCAGGCGTCCGCGGCGAGATCCAGGTCCGGCGCGGGGGCGCCGACGGCGACCGCCGCGGCCGCGAGCTGGGCCATGCGCTCGCGCACCCAGTCCTGCCACGGCTGGTCGTACGCCGTCAGCGACAGCCAGGTCTCCAGCTGGGAGACGACCCGGATGCCGGAGAGTTCGCCGTCGGTGTCGGACAGGAAGACGGTCAGCGCCAGCGCGTCCCGGCCGGCCCGGAACTCGAAGGACGTGGGCGGCATCAGATCGCCGGTCCGCAGCAGTTCGTCGGCGATGTACTCGGCGTAGAACCAGGCCATGGGGACGGTCAGCGCGTCGCCGCCGGTGCCGTCCGTGCTCTCGTGACCTCTGTGCAGCATCCCGTCCTGCCTTCCTCCGGTACGTGCGCGTCGCCCGAACCCCGCCCCGGTCCGGAACACGGATGAAGACAGCTGATTGCTCCAACAGGGTCCACAGCAAGGCGCTTTACCGAGGTTTGACCCAGGCCCCGGTTTCAGCGCAGGTCGGGTGCATATCCCGGCAGCACCCGGCGCAGGGCGCGCAGCGCGTAGTACGCGCGGGACTTCACCGTACCGGCTGGAATCCCCAGTGTTTCCGCGGCTTCCGCAACACTCGCCCCTTGGAAATACACGAGTACCAGTACGTCACGGTGCTCCGGAGTGAGAGTCTTCACAGCCTCGCGGACATCCAGGGTGGCGGCCGACCTCTCGGCGTGGTCGGCGCACACGCGCGCGTTCTCCAGGATCGCGTCGCCGACCTCCGGCGGTCGCGCCTGCCGGGCCCGCCGCGCGTCGATCGCGAGCCGCCGGCCCACGGTCAGCAGCCAGGGCCGCACCGAGTCGAAGGCGTCGGCGCGCAGCACCTCGGGGTGCTGCCAGGCGCGTACGAAGGTCTCCTGCACGAGGTCCTCGGCACGTTGCCGGTCCCCGTCGCAGAGCCGCAGCAGCAGCGCGAAGAGCGGACGGCCGTGCTCGCGCTGCAGCGCGGCCAGCTCGTGCTCGGCGGTCGTCGTCCCGTGGTGAAGGGTGGTTCCGGCCGTCATGGCCATATGGCAGCGCAGGGTCCGTCGGCGGGACAGGGTGCGCACAGGGATCTGCGACGGACGGTCGATCGGGTCGGCGAACGGTACGGCGAACGGTCGGTCACGGCCCGTCACGGACACCGGACGGGTTAAAGAGAGCCCCTGGGTCGTTTGGGGCGGCCGTCATCTTCGTACCCATTTGTCTGTAAATACGAAGTGTGATGGTGACTCGACATCCGGGGTGAGCTGATGATCGCACGCAGACGCCAGGTGGCCCTGGCCCTGACCGTACTCCTCGCGGCGGCCGCCGCCTGCCAGGCCGAGGCCCGGAAGAAGCCGCCCGCGCCCGCGCATCCGGCGCCGGCGCCGGCGGCGGCCCGCGGCTTCACCCTCGTCGCCTCCGGCGACATCCTGCAGCACAACTCCGTGCTCGAGCGGGCCGTCTTCGACGCGGGCGGCGTCGGCTACGACTTCCGCCCGATGCTGGCCGGTGCCCAACCCGTCGTCGCCCGCGCCGATCTGGCGCTGTGTCACATGGAGACCGCGTACGGCGCCGACGGCGACTACGCGGGCTACCCCGCCTTCAAGCCCCCGCCGGAGATCGCCCCCAGCCTCGTCGCCGTCGGCTACCACGGCTGCTCCACCGCCTCCAACCACGCCCTGGACGGCGGCACGGGGGGTGTCGCCCGCACCCTGGACGCCATGGACCGGGTGGGCCTGCGGCACTCCGGAACGGCCCGCACCGAGGACGAGTCCCGCACGGCCACGATCCTGGAGGCGGGCCCGGCGCGGGTCGCGCATCTGTCGTACACCTCCGACACCAACGGCTTCGCGCCGCCGGACGAGCAGCCCTGGGCGGTCAACCTGATCGACGAGGGCCGGATCATCGCCGACGCCCGCGCCGCCCGGCAGCAGGGCGCCGACGTGGTCGTCGTGTCCCTGCACTGGGGCACCGAATGGCAGGACGACCCCGACGACCGGCAACTCGCGCTCGCCAAGCGCCTCACCGCCGCACGGACCGCCGGCCGCCCCGACCTCGACCTGATCGTCGGCACCCACGCCCATGTCCCACAGGCGTACGAGAAGATCAACGGGACCTGGGTCGTCTACGGCATGGGCGACCAGATCGCCGGCGAGATGTACAACCGGCAGGGCCTCCAGGACCCGCGCGGCAACCAGTCCACGCTGGCCCGCTTCACCTTCGCCCCGCCCGCCAGGACCGGCGCCCGCTGGGAGGTGACCCGGGCCGAGTTCATCCCGCAGATGTACGACCTCGACGCGGGCCGCGTGATCAACCTCAACGCGGCCATCGCCGTCGGCGCCGAACTGACCACCGTGCGGGACCGGATCCGGAACGTGGTGCTCTCCCGCGGCGCCGCCAAGGACGGCCTGACCATGGGGGAGTGACCGCCCCCCCCGCCGACGGCGTGCAGCAGGTGCGGACACAGCAGCGCGGCGCACAGGGCCGTCGGGCTGCCACTGTCTGCCGGCCGGCTACGGGACCACCGTCACCGGCCAGCGGCCCGCCTTCACCAGGCGGATCGCCACCGAGCCGATGATCCGGTGGCCGGCCTGCTCCGACGCGCCCACCACGACCGCGTCCGCCTTGAGCTCGTTGGCCGCCTTCACCAGCCCGTTGTAGGGATCGCCACGGAACGTGTGGAACTCCCAGCGCATGTCGAATATCCCCTTGACCTGCTCGGCCGCCTCACGGATGTGGGTGACGAGGTCCTCGGCGATCTCGTCCGTCGTCTCCGCCACCGGCGCCCCCAGCGCGGCCCCCGCCGCCATCACCGGCTGCACATAGACGAGGGCGAGCAGCGCATGCTGCCGCCGGGCCAGACCGGCGGCATAGGCAGCGGCCCGCAGCGAGGACTCGGAGCCGTCCACCCCGACCACGATGACCTTCGGCCCGTCCGTGCCCCGCTCGAACTTGTGCGCATGCTGTTCGTGCTGTTCCGTCACGGCCGTGACCTTAGCGGAGTCCGCGGCTCCCGCCTCCCTTCGGGAGCCTCCGACGGGCGAGCCGCCCGCGCGGTTCCTACAGTCAGAACCATGAGTGCCACCGCGGAGGCCGCCCAGGGGAAGGACGCCACGGGCCCGGTACCGCCGCCCGCGGGCCGCTTCCCCGGCCGGGTGCCCGAGGGCTTCGCCGCCTTCTTCGGCGCCCTCGCCCTGCTCTGCGCGCTCCTGGCGTTCAGCGCGCCGCTGCGCGCCCTGCTCCGCCCGCTGGTCCGCGCCCTCGACCTGCTGTTCGTGCCGGTCAGCGCCAACCTCGCGTACGCCGTCTTCCTGTTCCTGCTGGCCGCCGCGACCGCCGCCCGCAAGCGGGTCGCCTGGTGGCTGGTCGTGGTCTACCTCGGCCTGGTCGTCCTCACCGACGTGCTGGGCCTCGCGGTCGGCCTGTACGCCGAGTCGGTCCCGTCCCTGGTGGTGTGCGGGCTCGCGCTGATCCTGCTGGTGGCGGCCCGCGGTGAGTTCTACGCCGCCTCCCGGCGCGGTGCCGTGTGGCGGGCGCTCGGCGTCCTGCTGGCCGGGCTCGTCGTGGCGACCCTGCTCGGCTGGGGGCTGGTCGCGCTGTTCCCCGGCACCCTGCCGTCCGGGCAGCACCTGGCCTGGGCCGCCGTCCGGGTCTGCGGCGGCCTGGTCTCCAGCACGGCCTTCGACGGCCGCCCGCCCCGCCCGGTCACCTTCCTGCTGGGCCTGTTCGGCGCGCTCGCCCTGCTCAACGCCGCCGCCGCGCTGTTCCGTTCGCAGCGCCTCGAAGCGGCCCTGCACGGCGACGAGGAGGCCCGCATCCGCGCCCTCCTGAAGGCCTACGGCGAGGACGACTCGCTCGGCTACTTCGCCACCCGGCGCGACAAGGCCGTCGTCTTCTCACCCAGCGGCAAGGCGGCCGTCACCTATCGCGTCGAGGCCGGGGTCTGCCTGGCCAGCGGCGACCCCGTCGGCGACCGCGAGGCCTGGCCGCACGCCATCGCCGCCTGGCTCGACATGGCCCGCCGGCACGCCTGGGCGCCCGCCGTGATGGGCGCCTCCGAGGCCGGCGCCACCGCCTATGCGCGCGCCGGGCTCGGCGCCCTCCAACTCGGCGACGAGGCGATCCTGCACGTGGCGGGCTTCGACCTCGACGGCCGCGACATGCGCGTCACCCGCCAGGCCGTGCACCGGGTCCGCCGCACCGGGGCCACCAGCCGCGTCCGCCGGCACTCGGCACTGACCGAGGCGGAGATGGAGGAGATCGTCGACAGGGCCGACGCCTGGCGGGACACCGAGACCGAGCGCGGCTTCTCCATGGCCCTGGACCGGCTCGGCGACCCGGCGGACGGCGACTGCCTGCTCGTCGAGGCGCTCGGCGCGGACGGCCGGCTCCTCGCCCTGCTCTCCTTCGTGCCCTGGGGCACCGACGGCGTCTCCCTCGACCTGATGCGCCGGGACCGCGGCGCCCCCAACGGCGTCATGGAGTTCATGGCCGCCGAACTGTGCGCGGCGGCCCCGGGGCTCGGGGTGCGCCGGATCTCCCTGAACTTCGCCGTCTTCCGCTCGGTCTTCGAGGAGGGCGCCCGCATCGGCGCCGGGCCCGTGCTGCGGCTGTGGCGCCGCCTGCTGCTGTTCTTCTCCCGCTGGTGGCAGCTGGAGGCCCTGTACCGCTCCAACGCCAAGTACCACCCCGAGTGGTACCCGCGGTTCATCTGCTACGGCGAGGCCGCCTCCCTCGCCCGCATCGGCCTGGCCTCCGGCATCGCCGAGGGCTTCGTCGCCGTACCGTCGCTGCACAAGCTGTGGGGGAAGCGGCACCCGGGCACCGGACCGCTCGCGACCGCCGAGGCGCTGCCGCTCGCGCCACCCGGCCCCGGCACCGGCCGCGGGACCGGACCCGCCGCGCCGGAGGCGGGCCTGCCCGAACAGGTCCGCGTCCGCCGTCGCACGCTCGACCGGCTGCGTACGGCCGGCACCGACCCCTACCCGGTGGGCGTTCCGCCGCCGACCCGCCCCCTCGCGGACGTCCGGGACGGCGAGGAGGTGACGGTCGCCGGCCGGATCATGCTGGTCCGGGACTTCGGCGGCATCGTCTTCGTGGTGCTGCGCGACTGGTCAGGCGACCGCCAGCTCGCCCTCACCCGCGCCGGCACCGGACCGGCCCTCGACCGGTTCACCGCCGACACCGACATCGGCGACCTCATCACCGCGACCGGGCGCGCCGGATTCAGCGACCGGGGCGAACCGACCGTGTTCGTCACCTCCTGGCGGCTCACCGGGAAGTGTCTGCGCCCGCTGCCCGACAAGCGCCGCGGCCTGACCGACCCCGAGGCCCGGGTCCGCATGCGCTACCTGGACCTGGTGACGAACCCCGACGCCCGCCGGGTGATCCGGACCCGCTCCGCCGCCGTCCAGGGGCTGCGCCAGGGCCTCCTCGACCGCGGCTTCGTGGAGGTCGAGACCCCGGTGCTGCAACAGATCCACGGCGGCGCCGACGCCCGGCCCTTCATCACCCACAGCAACGCCTACGACCTCGGCCTCTCGCTGCGCATCGCCCCCGAGCTGTATCTGAAGCGGCTCTGCGTCGGCGGCCTGGAGAAGGTCTTCGAACTGGGCCGTTCGTTCCGCAACGAGGGCGTCTCCCACAAGCACAACCCCGAGTTCACGATGCTGGAGGCCTACCAGGCGTTCGCCGACTACGACGTGATGCTCGACCTCACCCGCGAGCTGATCCAGGGCGCCGCCACCGCCGCCTTCGGCCGCGCCGTCGTCCGCAGGTTGGGCGAGGAGCACGACATCTCCGGGCACTGGCCGGTCAGGACCGTGTACGGCGCGATCTCCCGGGCGCTCGGCGAGGAGGTCGACGCCGGCACCCCGCTGGCCGTCCTGCACCGCCTCTGCGACCGCGCGGGCGTCCCATACACCGCCGCGGACGGTCCGGGCGACGTCGCTCTGGAGATGTACGAGCGGCTGGTCGAGGAACCGACCCGACTGCCCACGTTCTACAAGGACTTCCCCGTGGACGTCTCCCCGCTGACCCGCAGGCACCGCACCGACCCGCGGCTCGCCGAGCGCTGGGACCTCGTCGCCTTCGGCACCGAACTGGGCACCGCCTACTCCGAGCTGACCGACCCCGTCGAGCAGCGCCGCCGGCTGACCGCGCAGTCGCTGCGGGCCGCCGGAGCGGACCCGGAGGCGATGGAGCTGGACGAGGACTTCCTGCACGCCCTGGAGTACGCGATGCCGCCGACCGGCGGCCTCGGCCTCGGTGTCGACCGGCTCGTCATGTTCCTCACCGGGCTGACGATCCGGGAGACGCTGCCCTTCCCGCTCGTCCGCCGCCGCTGACCGTGCGGGCCGGGGGAGCGCGCGGACCGCTCGGCCGTGCGGGTGGAATCACGCCGCCGTACCGGTGGGCGAGGAGTCCGCCGATGCCCCGCCGGGCGACTGATCAGTCATGAAAAAGGATCAGACGTTTATGCCACGCCGGGTGCTGCTCACCGGCGCCGCTGCCATGGGGGCGGCCGGCACCGCCGGCCTCTTCCTGACCGGCTGCACGGACACGGCTCCCGCACGGCCCGGCGCACCCGCCGCCGGACCCGGGGGACGGGCCGCGGTCAAGTCCTCCACCTTCCGCCTCCAGCCGCTGACCGGCGACGGACCGCCGCGTGCCGTGCCCGCCAGGACCCCCGTACGGGTCGAGCCGATCCTGCGCATGTCCGGCACCGGGCGGCGCATGCTGCTGACGTTCGACGACGGCCCCGACCGCGCCTACACCCCGCACATCCTGGACACCCTCGCGAAGTACGGCGTCCGCGCGACGTTCTTCGTGTGCGGCGAGATGGCCCGGGCCAACCGCGACCTGCTGGCCCGGATGGCCGACGAGGGCCATGTGGTCGGCAACCACACCTGGTCCCATCCGCTGCTCACCGAGCTGAGCCGGGCACGGATCCGCGCCGAGATGGAACGCACCAGCGAGGCCATCGAGCAGGGCTACGGCGAGCACCCCCGCTGGTTCCGCGCGCCCTACGGCGCCTGGAACCGGGCGGTCTTCCAACTGGGCTCCGAGATGGGCATGGAGCCGCTGGCCTGGACGGTGGACAGCCTCGACTGGACCGAGCCGGGCACCCGCACCATCATCGACCGGATCGAGCACGGCGCCGCCCCCGGTGTCGTGGTGCTCTCCCACGACGCCGGAGGCGACCGCTCGCAGAGCGTCAGCGCCCTGCGCCGCTATCTGCCCCGCCTGCTCGACGACGGCTACCACCTGACCGTGCCCAGGCGGCCCTACGCCTGAAGGGCGCGCCGTGCCGCCCGCCCGGCCGGGACCCGTTCAGCGGACCTCGACCAGGCGGGCGAAGACGACGACGTTCCCGTCGTAACCGTTCTGCTTGGAGAAACCGCCTCCGCAGGTGATGACCCGCAGTTCGGGCGTGCCTTTGGAGCCGTACACCCGGTCGCCGGGGAAATTGGTCTTCGCGAAGACCTCGATGCCGTAGATCTCGAACACCGCTGTCTTCTTGTCCTTGCGCCGGACCTCGACGACATTTCCCTTCTTCAGGGACCCGAGTCCGTAGAACACGGCGGGGCCCGACGCGTTGTCCACATGGCCGACGACGACGGACGTCCCCTTCTCACCGGGCGAGACGGCCCCCGTGTACCAGCCGGCCAGATTCGGGTCCTCCGGAGGCGGCGCGGCGACCCAGCCGTCGGTGTCCAGGCCGACCGGCACGATGGGGGCGTCCACCCGGATCGCCGGGATCGTCACCCGCTCCGCGGCGGAGTACGGCAGCGCCTCAGGCGCGCCCGTGGCGGCGGTGCCGGGTACCGGACTGTCGGCGGCCGCGTTCTGCGCGGGCTGCGGCGGTCCGACGTCGAACTCACCCGATCCGTTCCGAATGAGCGCGAGACCGGTCAGCAGAACAAGCGCTATCACGCCCCACGGGGCGCGCTTCTTCCGCCGTTCCTCCTCTTCGGAGAGCTCGGACAGGTCGAACGCAGACATTCGCCATCCCCTCTCGACACGGCCGCCGTCGCGTCATTCGCGCATACGAGAACGCTAAGTCCCGCGCGGGCGACCGGCGACGGGGGCGGCGGCGAACGGGTGACCAGGACGCCCATCGGTGCGCCATCCGAGGCGTGGCGCGGCGGAATTTTTCTGACGGTCCGTGACCTGCGGCAATATCCGATTGTGCGCTTTTAGTTCGGCGTCCGCGCTCACCGGGACGGACCATTCTCGACATGCGGGCGTGTTCCGCACGCCAGAGGGTCGATCACGGAGGTGCTTATTCGCCGATCGACCGGGGACGGGACCCGGGGTGCCTCTCGCGGAGGATCACATGGGTAACACTCGCGCCCTGGCGGCCACGGCCATCGCCGTCGCCGCCCTAGGGCTCGCCGCCCCCACGGCCGTCGCGGACGGCATGGGCAATACAGGCGGTGTAAGCGGCACCGGGGTTCTCCCGGGCGGCGCAGTCGCTCCGGGCGGCGTTCTTCCCGGCGGCGGAGTCGTTCCGGGCGGCGGCGTCTTTCCGGGCGGCGGCTATTTTCCGGGTGGCGGCGTCTTTCCGGGCGGAGGCGTCTTCCCGGGCGGTGGGATTGGTGGGATTGGCGGGGTCGGTGGGGTCGGGGGCTTCGGCGGATTCGGCGGGTTCGGGCCGGGCGGATTCGGCGGAGTAGGCGGGGTCGGCGGATTCGGGCCGGGCGTCGTCTTCCCGGGCGGTGTCTTTCCGGGCGGTGTCTTCCCGGGCAACAACGGCTTGCGCCCGGGCATCGGCCGCGAAGGCATCGGCCGCGAGGGCATCCGGCCCGGGATCGACGTCGTCAGGCCGGGGCCCGTCCGTGGCGGTCTCGGAGGCTCCATCATCACCGGGGCCGCCCCTGCGGACCTGGCCATCGGTGGCGGACTGGTGGCGACGGCCGTGATCGGCGGCGGCGTGTTCTGGCTGCGCCGTCGGCACGCGAAGCGCGTCTGACCCGGCGACGACCCTGCCGGGCGGCTGCCGCACACGGAGCGGAGCGCACGCGGCCGGACCTTCGCCCAGGATCCCGCGGCGGATCGGGGCGCGGGTCCGGGAGCGTGCGCCGGGGCTGCCCGGTCAGGTGTCATCGCCGGTGCCGTCGTGCGCCAGGCGCCAGGCCGTGCCGATCGCCCCGGCGATCAGCACCGTGCCCAGGCCGATCTCCCCGAGGTCGAACCCGGCGATGCTGCCGCCGTCGCCGGCCTGCACCGCGCCCGGGACTTGCGTGCCCGACGAGTCGGCGTCCTCGGGCGACTCAGCGGTCACCCCGGAGTCCCGGCCGCCGTCCGCACCCTTCAGGTCGGTCGAGCCGCTCGCCCCGTCGCAGTTGAACGTCACCCGGTACGAGGTGCCGGACCTGACGTCCGCGCCGACCGTGGTCGTGGCCGACGACCGTCCCGACGGGATGCGGACCGTGTCGAAGATGTCCGAGGTGACCGTGGCGCCGCCCGCGCAGCCGTCGTTGCGGTCCAGGCGCAGGGTGACCTTGCTGCCCGCGGTGACGGTGGACGGCTCGACCCCGAAGCCGAACGGTGTGACGGTGCGGCTGCCGCCGCCGTCCTCCGCCACGGCGGCCGGCGCGCACAGGACGAGGGCGCCGGGGCCCAGCAGTGCGGCCGAGGCGACGCGTATCGCGCGCATGGTGTGTCCTCCGGTCCCCGAGGAGCAGCCCGCGGATCCTCTGCCGCTTGCGCCGTGCGTGCACCTCGTTGTCCAGAACGCTAGGAACGTTCGCGCACGTGCGCGAACCCAGTAGGGCGATCGGGTCATCCGGGTCGGCCGCGCGGGTGAAAACCCGTCAGCCCTCGATGCCCGGGAAGAGGTCCAGGAACGGCTGTGCCGTCGCGTCCATGCCCCGGCTGTACGGGGCGTCGAAGACCCAGATCAGGAAGAGCATGAACGCGATCGTGGCCGAGAACAGCCCGGCGAGGACGAGTTCCCGCGGGGTGCGCCGGATCTGCAGCGCGAACACCATGCCGACGGTGATCACCGCTCCGAAGAGCAGCCCGAACCACACCACGCCGGGCATCGTCGCCCCCGTGGACTCGGCGCGGGCGCCGCGCGCCTGGTCCACCGCCGTCACCTGGTCGACGAGCGGCTGGTAGGCCTGCGCCTCGAAGTCCGTCCGCGGCCGGTAGTCGGTGACGTCGCTGCGGATGCGGTCGAGCAGCCGGGCGCCGGTGTCGGTGAGGCGTCCGTGATCCGTCATCGTCCTCCACTCGGTGTGAACGACGTGTCCGGCATACGCGTTGACATCGGCCCGGATGCCGTCGCGGACGTCGGGCGGGTAGACCCGGACCCGTTCCGAGATCTCGTGCAGCGCCTGGGCCTCCGCCCGCACCTGGTCCTGGGCGACGCCGCGTGCCTCCCAGACCCCGGCGATGGCCAGGCCCAGGACGATGGCGTAGACGACGCCGATCCACATCGTCATGTACTCGATGACGTCGGGGGTCTCGCTGGGGTCGTCGTCCGCCGCGGCGGTGCGGTGCCGTACCAGGGTGACGGCGACCACCACGGCGCACGCGCCCAGCATCGCGAGGGCGAGAACAAGCCATTCCGACAACGGTGCCTCCAGGGACGAGCGAATCGATGTGCGGGCGTGCTCCGGCGTCAGCGGGGGCGCAGCGCGGCGACGGCGACGACCGCGGGGACGGTGATGAGCAGGACGTAGGTGACCGGGGAGGTCCGGTGGTGCGCCGGGGAGCCGGCCGGCCGGGGGTGGTGGCGCGGATAGCTGACCGGGGGCGCGGAGGGCCGCCGGCTGGGCTCGGGTGACGGCTCGGGCGCGGGAGATGCGGTGCGGGTCGGCGTGGGCTTCGGCGTCGGAGCGGGGGCCGGCTGTGGCGGGGCCGGCGCGGGGGCCGGCGGCAGGGCCCGTGGTGGTGGCGTCGTCGGCTTCGGCTTCGGTTTCTGCGGGGGTGCCGGCTCGGGCGTCGCTTTCGATGGCGTGGGCTGCGGTGGCGGTGGCGGAGTGGGCGTCGGGCGGGGCGGGGGTGGGGGCGTGGGCATGGGGCAGCGCGGCGGAGTCGGCCAGGAGCGGCCCGCGACGGCCACCGCCACCGTGCCGTCCGGCCCCGTCGAGGCATAGGCGCAGGCGTCGGCCCCGGCCGTGCCGGCCGGACAGCCCACGAAGGCCCACACCAGTGCCACCAGGGCGAACACCCTTGCGGCGGGCGGGAATCGAGTCGCTTCAGGTCCATGCACGACCGAGATCCTGGGGTGTCGGCAGCCCGGCCACGCCGAAGAGTCCGCGCATTGCCTCGAAGGGGGGACAGCGGTCTTCGGACGGTTGCCCCGGCGCCGCACGCTCCCGCGTACGCACAGAGGGCGTAAAGAAATCTTCGGAACGGTTGAACACAGTGGCCCGTTCCGTCCGTACCCAGTGTCGTGCGGCGACGCAGCAGGCGCTGCAATTTCCAGGCGATAATGGGGAGTTGACGATGAAGATCTCCTGGCGGACCGCATCACTGGTGGCGACCGCCGCTTCGGTGCTGGCACTGACGACGGCGTGCGGTCAGGACAATGCCACCACTCCGTCCTCGGCCCAGAACGTCGGGGCCACCGCCGCGGCGGGCGGCTACGGCGGCGCCGGCACGGGGACCGGCGCGGGCAACGGCTACGGCGCGGACGGCAACCAGAGTTCCAGCTCCCCGAGCCCGGGCGTGCCCGCGGGTGCTCTCGCGGTCGCCGCCAACCCCGATCTGGGCAAGGTCCTCACCGATGTCTCGGGCCTCACCCTCTACCGCTTCGACCAGGACACCGCCGAGCCGCCCAAGTCGAACTGCGACGGCGACTGCGCGACCACCTGGCCCCCGGTGCCCGCGGACGACGCGACCGCCGGCGACGGCATCGACAAGGCCCTGCTCGGCGAGGTGACCCGCACCGACGGCACCAAGCAGCTGACCGTGGGCGGCTGGCCCGCCTACCGCTATGCCAAGGACGTCAACTCCGGTGACGTCAACGGCCAGGGCGTGGGCGGCAAGTGGTTCGCGCTCGCCCCCGACGGCAAGAAGGCGGCCCAGTCGGACCTGCCCGGCCTGTCCACCCGCAAGGATCCCAAGCTGGGCGAGATCGTCATCGACAAGAACGGCATGACGGTCTACCGCTTCATGAAGGACGAGGCATGGCCCAAGCCCGTCTCGAACTGCACAGGGGACTGCCTGGAGAAGTGGCCGGCGGTCGCCCCGGTCGAGGCCGCCGACACCAAGGGCGTGGTGAAGAAGGGCCTGATGAGCTTCACCCGGTCCGACGGCGGCAAGCAGATGACCGTGAACTGCTCGCCGATCTACACCTTCGCCGGTGACAGGGCGCCGGGGGACACCAACGGTCAGGGCGTCGGCGGCACGTGGTACGCCGTCGCGCCCGACGGCAAGCCGGTCGGCGCGCCCAAGTAGGGATCACCTCCCCAGGGTTGATCGCCCCCCGCCCAAGTCAGTGTCGGACCACCGCGGAAGGGAGGGACGAGGGCAAGCGAGTGCCGGACGTACGACTACAGGCGCGCGACCAAGGGTCCGCCCCCTCCGCACCGCACGGAGGGGGCGGACCGCTGTGCGAGGGGGCCGTCACGCTGCGGCGTCGTGCCGGCACGTGCCGGAGGCAGTGACCGGGAACGGATGGTCAATTTCCGTTTCGGGTCGCTCCGTTGGCGGACGATCAGTAGCCTCAGCTCGAACACTGGATCGCCTACGCCTTGGAGAGGTACATGGAGCGTCCTGCCTGGGCCCCACGGAGCATCGACATCACGGTGCCGAGCGTCGCGCGTATCCATGACTACTACCTGGGCGGTTCGTACAACTTCGAGGTCGACCGGGAGACGGCCCGCAAGGCCATGGAGTTCCTGCCGGGACTGCCCAGGATCGTGCGGGCGAACCGGGCGTTCATGCGTCGCGCCGTGCGCTTCGCGGTCGCGGAGGGCATCACGCAGTTCCTCGACATCGGCTCCGGCATCCCCACGTCCGGCAACGTCCATGAAGTGGCCCAGGCGGCCCATCCGGACGCCCGCGTGGTGTACGTCGACCACGACCCGGTGGCGGTGGCGCGCACCCAGGCGGTACTGGCGGGCAACGAGGGCGTGCGGGTCGTCGCGGCGGACCTCCGCAAGCCCCGGGAGATCCTGTCGAGCCCCGAAGTCCAGGACCTGATCGACCCGAATCGGCCGGTGGCGCTGCTTCTCGTTGCCATACTTCACTTCGTGGAAGACGCGGACGACCCCTGTGGAGCGGTGGCCGAGCTGCGCGAGGCATTCGCGCCGGGCAGCCTGCTGATCCTCACCCATGCCTCGTACGAGGGAATCCCGCTGCCGCCCGAGCGGGCCGCAGGCGTGGTGGACGTATACAAGGACATTCGCAACCCGCTGATCATGCGCTCGCGCGACGAGGTCGCGCGGTTCTTCGAGGGGTACGACATGGTGGAACCCGGACTGGTGGCGATGCCGTGCTGGCGCCCGGAGTCGGAGGACCCGGACGACGAGGACCCGTTCGCGTTCTCCGGGTTCGCGGGCGTGGGGCGTACGGCGTGATCGCGGAGCCGGACGGGCCGGAGGACAGACTGCGGCGGTTCGCGACCATCTGGAGCCGGGCCGTGTTCCCGGTGGCCTCGACGTCGCTGACTCGGCCGGAGTTCGAGGAACAACTCCTGCCGCTCGCACGCCGGTTGAGCCGGGCACTGCGGCAGCGCGGCTTCGACGCGGAGGAGGCGAAGGCGGTCGGCGCCGCGCTGACCGACGCGCACTGCACAGATCCGGAGGCGCTCACCCGGACCCTGGACTGCATCGACGCCTATCTGGTGCTGTACTGCGGCGAGGACGGACCGCAGGACGAACTGCGCGTGCGCTGCTCCCGGTTGCAGCACGCCATGGC
Organism: Streptomyces shenzhenensis; assembly: GCF_003688995.1. GTDB lineage: Bacteria > Actinomycetota > Actinomycetes > Streptomycetales > Streptomycetaceae > Streptomyces > Streptomyces shenzhenensis_A. The sequence continues at coordinate 115,479 of NZ_PENI01000005.1, forward strand.
GGGCGGGTTCGCGCAGGCGCTGCGCGAGCGGACGCTGGCCGAGCAGGAGGCCATCGCCCGGGCCGCGTTGCAGGCCCAGGGGGTGGTGGCGGATGCCCTGCACGCCAGCGAGGCCCGCTTCCGCGCGGTGTTCGAGGGCGCGGCCATAGGGATCGGCATCGCCGACCTCGAGGGCCGGGTGCTCCAGGTCAACGAGGCGTTGCTGCGCATGTTCGGGCTCTCCGAACAGGCGCTGCGCGGCCGTCGGGTGCTGGAGTGGACGCACCCCGAGGACGCGCCGCACACCTGGCGGCTGTACGAGGAACTCGTGCGCGGCGAGCGCGAGCACTACCACGTGGAGAAGGCGTTCAACCGCACCGACGGAACGGTGCTGTGGACCAATCTCACGGTCTCGCTGCTGCGTGACGCGGACGGCAACCCGCAGTACCAGCTCGCCCTCATGGAGGACACCACCGAGCGGCGGCTGCTCAATCTGCGGCTGCGCTACGAGGCCACGCACGACGCGCTCACCGGACTGCCCAACCGGACCCTGTTCTTCGAACGCCTGGAGAAGGCGCTCGGCGCGGGCGAGGGCCAGCGCTTCGGCCTGTGCTACCTGGACCTGGACGGCTTCAAGACCATCAACGACAGCCTCGGCCACGCGGCCGGCGACCGGCTGCTGGTCGAGGTCGCCGACCGGCTCCAGGCCTGTGCCACCGCGCCCGGCGAGATGATCGCCCGGCTCGGCGGCGACGAGTTCGTGGCGCTGACCACCGGGCCCGACACCGAGCGGGAGGTCGACGAGTTGGCGGAGCGCATCATGCACGCGCTCGTCACCCCGGTCAGCGTCGACGGCCGTGAGCTGCTCGTGCGCGGCAGCATCGGCATCGTGGAGGGCCCGGCGGGCGAGCGCACCGCGGCGGAGGTGCTGCGCAGCGCCGACATCACCATGTACCGGGCCAAGTCGGCGGGCGGCAACCGCGCCGAGCTGGCCGACCCGGAGGCCGACGCCCGCGCCATCACCCGGCACGGGCTGACCACGGCGCTGCCGGCGGCCCTGGAGCGCGGTGAGTTCTTCATCGAGTACCAGCCGCTGGTGCACCTCGGTGACGGCAGCGTCCGCGGTGCGGAGGCGCTGGTCCGCTGGCTGCATCCGCAGCACGGCGTGCTCGGCCCCGACCGGTTCATTCCGCTCGCCGAGGACACCGGGCTGATCGTTCCGCTGGGGCGCTGGGTGCTGGAGCAGTCGGTGCGGCAGGCGCGCGAGTGGCGGGAGCGGTACGGCGAGCAGACGCCGGCCGGCCCGCTGCGCATCAATGTCAACCTCTCGCCCTGCCAGCTCAGTCATCCCGGTCTGGTCCAGGACACGGTGGAGATCCTGGAGCGCACCGGTGTCGCGCCGGACGCGCTGTGCCTTGAGGTCACGGAGTCCGCGCTGATCGGCGCCGACGACGATCTGCTCAAGCCGCTGCGGCGGCTGGCCGAGATGGGCGTGGACATCGCCCTGGACGACTTCGGCACCGGCTACTCCAACCTCGCCAATCTGCGCCGTCTGCCGGTGAGCATCCTCAAGCTGGATCGCTCCTTCACCCAGAGCATGCAGCAGTTCCCGGCCGACCCCGTCGACCTCAAGATCGTCGAGGGGATCGTTTCGCTCGCCCACAGCCTGGACCTGTCGGTCACCGTGGAGGGCGTGGAGACCGGAGCCCAGGCCGAACAACTGCGCATACTGGGCTGCGACACGGCCCAGGGCTGGTACTACGCCCGCCCCGGCCCCCCAGAACGAGTCCACCACCTAGCCCTGGCAGACGCAACAAACTAGGTCGCCCACGCAGTTAACCGCACCCCTAGCAGGCCCAGGGGCGCGGGGAACGGCGCAAAAAACCGTAGTGGCGTGAGAACGTCACCGTGGGTTCGAATCCCACCGCCTCCGCAGGTCAGAGACGTGCTGGTCAGAAGGGGCGTCCCTCGATGAGGGGCGCCCCTTCTGCGTGGGAGGTGTCTCACCCTGATCCGGGCCTGTCGCGTTGTTGGTCAGTGCATCCGGACCAGGCGTGGACCAGCCTTGGTCGGCGAGGAGTGCTGTTGCGCACGGCGGTCAGTCCTGACGCTGAACCATCTGACCTGACACCGCGTCAAGGTAGATGGCTGCGCCCTGAGGCCCGGATTCACCGTCACGGATCATGTTGACGATCCATACGGGGCGCCATTCCCCGGAGACCTCTTGAGCGATCAGGAAAACAGGGCTCCCCGCCTTGAGATCAGTGAGTTCCTCCGCGCGCTTCTCGGCCGCAGCCTTGTCAAGTTCCGGCTTCGGCAGCTTGGGGTCCTCGACCAGGCGGGCAGTCACTCCCATGATGCGACCGGAAGATGTGACCGTGATGTCGAGACGCATCGGCATCATGATGTCGTTCACGTAACGGCGGTAGCTCAGAACGTACGGGGCCTTCCCCTTCGCCAGCGGGTCAAAGGTGATCTTGCTTCCCTTTATTTCGTCCGGATACCACTTCTGTGCAAAACGCACTGCGGATTCCTTGGACTGATCCGGTGTTAGGGATCCTCCGTCATCTTGGTTATTTACGGAGAAAGCGCTCTGGATTTTTCGCTCAGGCCACAAGAGCGTCAGGTTTCCCTTGTCGGTGGTGACGTCCACCTTGCCGGGAAATCCGGGCACTGGCTCTCGTTGCTGCACCTGAACAATTTTGGCCTGCCCGCCGTAGACCTGGGTCGCAACGCTTTTAGCCCATTTTTCCTGTTCGCTTGTTGCGCCGACAGCTTCAGGACCGCCGTATACGGGCGTGATCGCAAGCCAGAACATGGCGGCGATCGCAGCGCCACCGATACCGAAAAGACGCATGCTGGTCCCGGCGTCACGCCGAGTGAACAGCGGACGATGGCGTCTGAGCGCCAGCCAGACGATGCCGCACAGCACACCAGCAACCGTGCCGATGGTGTTTGCCGCCAAGTCGGAATAACTGCAAGATCGACCGAGGGGCAGCAGAGCTTGGAGCATCTCGACGCTTCCCGTCAGGAGTACTCCACCCGCCAGTACGGCGATCGGTCGGCGGAATGCGCACACCCCGAAGAAGCAGACAGGAACAAAAAGCAGTACGTTCAGTCGGCCTGGAGTTGTGGACAGGACGCCTCTCAGGGAGGGCCCTATGTAGCAGACGGTTTCTTTCCCTGCGTCCCCGATCCCGCCTGGCAGGAGCGTCACAGCCAAGACCCCTAGCAGTGACACAGACCACAAGGTGGTCGTGACCACTGGCCAATTCTTTGCCCGAGCTAGCAGCGCTACGGGCAGGGCAATGAGAACCGACGCCACCACAAAGACAGGGATGAGGTCCGCTACGGCCCGGATCGACGCTTCAATCATGATGTCTTTCTCTCACCACGAGGTGCCCCGGCTTATCATGCGTGCATCAGCAAGGGTTGAGCGAAGGGGTCCAGAAGTAGGGCGGGGTTTCCATCGAAGCTGTGGGACTTCTCTGTGTCTCCCTTCTCTTGCTCTGAAGCTGCTATTTGGTGTGAATCTGGAAAATTCGACATCGGCGCTGGTTGCGGTGAATCGCCTTGGCGTAGAACCGGAACAGAACCGCGATGCTGTGTCCGGCCCGGCGTGCGTCTCCGGCCGGGGAGACGCCAGCGTGGCGCAGGGAGTTCGGCACGTCAGCCAGCGGTGAGGCAGCGTCGGACTCTATCAACACAGCGAGCCGAGCCGCCTTCCAGGCCTCACGAGAGGACGCGCGATGGCCTTGTCCCAGGATGACTTACTCAGGCTGATGGAGTCACTGCGTACGGCGGAGGGAATCGAGTTGATCAGGGTCGTGGGCCGGCAGATCCTGCAGGAACTCATCGAGGCGGAAGCCACCGCCCACATCGGCGCGGAGCCCGGCGAGCACACGGGGACACGCACGACGATGCGCAACGGGCACCGGGCGAAGGTGGTGACCACACAGGCCGGGGATCTGGACCTGGCGATCCCCAAGGTCCGCACCGGCAGTTTCTTCCCCAGCCTGCTGGACGCGTGTTCCGCACCCGGCCTCTGGACCACACCCGCGTCCCCTACGTCTGCCTCGACGCGACGTACTGCAAGGCCCGTGTGAACCACCAGATCGTCTCCCAGGCCGTGGTCATCGCCACTGGGGGAGTATCACCGAGGACGGCGGACGCGAGGTCCTCGGGCTGATGGCCGGCGACAGCGAGAGCGAGGTGTTCTGGAGCGAGTTCCTGCGCTCGCCGCGCGAGCGGGGCCTGACCGGGGTCCGTCTGGTCATCGCTGACGCCGTCCGCGCCCGGCTCGACACCGTCGCCGACATGCTCGGACGGTAGTTCCCAAAGGTCAGGGCGATGCTCCTGGAAGCGAAGGTAGACCTGACCAACCCCCTGGAGCAGGTCAACCGGGAGATCAAGCGCCGCGTCGACGTCGTCCAGATCACCGCCGAAGCGGCGCAGTCGTCAGTGTTCGAGTAGCATCCGCTGCAACTCCCGAGCAGCCCGTGGCGGAGCCACATCGCTCCGGTGCGCCAGCGCGATCGTCCGATGCAACCCCGGCCGAGCCAACGGAGTGACCCGCAGGCCCCGCCCCGACCGCGTGGCGACCATGCGCGGCACGACGGCCACGCCCAGCCCGGCCCGGACAAACCCCAGCACCGCGTCCATCTCACCGCCCTCCACCGCGAAGTCCGGCTCGAACCCCTCGGCACGGCACGCGGCCACCGTCAGCTCCCGCAGGTCGTACCCGTGCCGGAACATCACCAGGCGCGCGCCCTCCAGGTCGGCGATCCGCACATGGCTGCGCCCGCCGCGGCCCGGCGCCGGGGCCTCCGGCGAGGAGACCACCACCAGGTCCTCGCGCAGCAGCTCCACCGTGGTCAGCGCGGGCGACGGCGTCGGCAGCGGCAGGACGACCAGCGCCAGATCGAGCGCGCCGCGCGCCAGCTCCCGTACCAGGTCGTGCGAGCCGCCCTCCTCGATCAGCAGCCGGATGCCGGGATAGCGGTCGTGGAAGGCGCGCAGCACGTCCGGCAGCAGGCCGGTGCACAGGCTCGGGGTGGCGCCCAGCCGGACGCGCCCGCTGCGCAGCTGCATGAGTTCCTGCACCTCGTGCCGGGCGGTGTCCGCGTCGGCCAGGATCCGCCGGGCCAGCGGCAGCAGCGCCTCGCCGGCGTCGGTGAGCGTGATGTTGCCGCGGGCCCGCAGGAACAGATCCGCCCCCAGCTCCCGCTCCAGCGCCCTGATCTGCTGGGACAGCGACGGCTGGGCGACATGGACCAGCTCCGCCGCCCGGGTGAAGTGCCGGGTCTCGGCGACCGCCACGAAGTACTGGAGCTGCTGGAACTGCACCCCGACAGCATAGTCCCTGCCTATCGAAACGAGGTGGACCATGTCTTGGACCGATAGGGCCCTTCGGCCCTAGCGTGCAGGCCATGGCACTGGCAACGCGGACGGACCGACGGCCGTCCATGGCGCGCACGATGTGGGACAGCTCCGTCGGCAAGAAGACCGTGATGGCGGTCAGCGGCCTGATCATGCTGCTGTACCTGGTCGTCCACATGTTCGGAAACCTGAAGATCTTCTTCGGGGCGGGCGACTTCAACCACTACGCCCACTGGCTGCGCACCATCGGCGAGCCGGTCATGCACTACGAGTGGACGCTCTGGGTCATCCGTGTCGTCCTCGTCGTCGCCGTCGTCGCGCACGCCGTCTCCGCGTACCAGCTCAGCCGCCGCGACCTGCGGGCCCGCCCGAACAAGTACGTGCACAAGAAGCCGCGGGCGAGCTACGCGACCCGCACCATGCGCTGGGGCGGGATCATCCTCGCCCTGTTCATCGTCTGGCACATCCTGGACCTGACCACCGGCACCCTGCACCCCGGCGGCTTCCAGGAGGGCCGCCCCTACCAGAACGTCGTCGACACCTTCTCCACCTGGTACGGCAACGTCATCTACATCGTCGCGATGCTCGCGGTCGGCCTGCACGTGCGGCACGGCTTCTGGAGTGCCGCCCAGACCCTCGGCGTCGGCAGCCGCACCCGCGACCGCGCCCTGAAGACCGTCGCCAACGTCCTCGCGCTGCTGCTCACGGCCGGCTTCATCGCCGTACCCGTGGGCGTCATGACCGGAGTGGTGAGCTGACATGACCATCCCCGCCGCATACACGGACTACGCGACCGGCGCGCCGGTCGTCGACGCCAAGGCCCCGACCGGACCGATCGAGCAGCGCTGGGACACGCGCCGCTTCGAGGCCAAGCTGGTCAACCCCGCCAACCGCCGCAAGCACACGGTCATCGTCGTCGGCACCGGCCTCGCCGGCGGCTCCGCGGGTGCCACACTCGCCGAACAGGGCTACCACGTCGTCCAGTTCTGCTACCAGGACTCCCCGCGCCGCGCCCACTCCATCGCCGCGCAGGGCGGCATCAACGCCGCGAAGAACTACCGCAACGACGGCGACTCGATCCACCGGCTGTTCTACGACACCGTCAAGGGCGGCGACTTCCGCGCCCGCGAGTCCAACGTGCGCCGGCTGGCCCAGATCTCCGTGGAGATCATCGACCAGTGCGTGGCACAGGGCGTGCCGTTCGCGCGCGAGTACGGCGGCCTGCTCGACACCCGCTCCTTCGGCGGCGTCCAGGTCTCCCGCACCTTCTACGCCCGCGGCCAGACGGGGCAGCAGCTGCTGCTCGGCGCCTACCAGGCGCTGTCCCGGCAGATCGCCGCCGGGAACGTGGAGATGCACCCGCGCACCGAGATGCTCGACCTGATCGTCATCGACGGCCGGGCCCGCGGCATCGTGGCACGCGATCTGATCACGGGGAAGACCGACATCTACATCGCCGACGCCGTCGTCCTCGCCAGCGGCGGCTACGGCAACGTCTTCTACCTGTCGACGAACGCCATGAACTCCAACGCCACCGCCATCTGGCGGGCGCACCGGCGTGGCGCGTACTTCGCGAACCCCTGCTTCACACAGATCCACCCCACCTGCATCCCGCGCACCGGCGACCACCAGTCCAAGCTCACCCTGATGAGCGAGTCGCTGCGCAACGACGGCCGGATCTGGGTGCCGAAGGCCAAGGGCGACACCCGTCCGCCGAACCGGATCCCCGAGGACGAGCGCGACTACTACCTGGAGCGCATCTACCCGTCCTTCGGCAACCTGGTCCCGCGCGACATCGCCTCCCGCGCCGCCAAGAACGTCTGCGACGAGGGCAGGGGAGTCGGCCCCGGCGGGCAGGGCGTGTACCTGGACTTCGCCGAGGCGATCCAGCGGATGGGCCGCAAGGCCGTCGAGGCGAAGTACGGCAACCTCTTCGACATGTACCAGCGGATCACCGACGAGGATCCGTACGAGGTGCCGATGCGCATCTACCCGGCCGTGCACTACACGATGGGCGGCCTGTGGGTCGACTACGACCTGCAGACCACGATCCCCGGCCTGTTCGCGATCGGCGAGGCCAACTTCTCCGACCACGGCGCCAACCGGCTCGGCGCCTCCGCGCTGATGCAGGGGCTCGCGGACGGCTACTTCGTGCTGCCGGCCACCATCAACGACTACCTGGCCCGCAACCCGCACCAGGAGAAGGTCACCGCCGAACACCCCGCCGTCCGGGAGGTCATGGCCGAGACCGAGGGGCGCATCGAGCGGCTGCTCGCCGTCGACGGCGACCGCACCCCCGACTCCTTCCACCGCGAAGTCGGCGAACTCATGTGGGAGTTCTGCGGCATGGCGCGCACGGACGCCGGGCTGCGCAAGGCGCTGGAGCGCATCCCGCAGATCCGTGAGGAGTTCTGGCGGCGCATCAAGGTGCCCGGCAGCGGCGAGGAGTTCAACCAGTCGCTGGAGAAGGCCAATCGCATCGTCGACTACCTGGAACTGGCCGAGCTGATGTGTCTCGACGCGCTGCACCGCGCCGAGTCCTGCGGCGGCCACTTCCGCGAGGAGTCCCAGACGCCCGACGGCGAGGCGGCCCGCCGGGACGACGCGTTCTCGTACGCCGCCGCCTGGGAGTTCACCGGCACCGGCGAGGCACCCGTGCTGCACAAGGAAGACCTGGTCTTCGAGTACGTCCACCCCACTCAGCGGAGCTACGCATGAAGCTCACCCTGCGCGTCTGGCGGCAGCGGAACGCCGACGCCGAAGGCGCCATGTCCACGTACGAGGTGGACGGCATCTCCTCCGACATGTCCTTCCTGGAGATGCTCGACACGCTCAACGAGGAACTCATCCTCAACGGCGAGGACCCGGTCGCCTTCGACCACGACTGCCGCGAGGGCATCTGCGGCGCCTGCAGCCTGGTGATCAACGGCGATGCGCACGGACCCGAGCGCACCACCACCTGCCAACTGCACATGCGGTCCTTCAAGGACGGCGACACGATCGACATCGAGCCGTGGCGGGCCTCGGCGTTCCCGGTGATCAAGGACCTGGTGGTGGACCGGTCGGCGTTCGACCGGATCATCCAGGCCGGCGGCTACATCACGGCGCCCACCGGGGCAGCGCCCGAGGCCCACGCGACGCCCGTGCCCAAGCCGGACGCCGACTTCGCCTTCGAGCACGCGGAGTGCATCGGATGCGGGGCGTGCGTCGCCGCCTGCCCCAACGGCGCGGCCATGCTGTTCACTTCCGCCAAGGTCAGCCATCTGAACGTGCTGCCGCAGGGCGCGCCCGAGCGGGAGACGCGCGTGCTGGACATGGTGGCGCAGATGGACGAGGAGGGCTTCGGCGGCTGCACGCTCACCGGTGAGTGCGCCACCGCCTGCCCGAAGGGCATCCCGCTGATGTCCATCACGAACATGAACAAGGAGTGGCTGCGGGCCACACGCAAGGCCGGCAAGCGGTAGCGCCGCGCCGGGCGCGGCCGCTTCGTGGCGGTCGCGCGGTTGCCCGCGCCCTTTCGGGCGCGCCCAAGACGTTCGCCGAGGGCGGACGGACGGGGCCGGGAGTGGTGCTCCCCGGCCCCGTCTCGCGTCCGGGGCCCGGATAGGCTGCACTCGTGATCTTCAGTCGCCCGGGGAGGGAGCGGTCTCTCCCCCGCTCGTGTCCTGGACGAGGCGAACACACGAGCGTGGCCGGAGCACTGCGTGGCGGCCACGTGAACGCCGCGGGCTGAGCGAGCCGTTCAACAACCTCACACCCGCTTTCTCTGCGCCCGTCACGCGGAGGTCAGTCGGCATCGGAAAAACAGGTGCGGCGGTCGAACGCCACAGACCGCCGCCCGCTCCGCCGACCCGGCCCGTGACCAGGAGAGAGCCATGACCGGCGTTTCCACCCTCGACCGCCCCCCGCAGCCCGCAGCGCCCACCCGCTACACCGTCACGCTCGCCGCCGACGAGGCCGACGTGCGTGCCGCCCAGCGGCTGCGGCACGAGGTCTTCGCGGGGGAGATGGGCGCCCTGCTGTCCACCCCGCAGCCGGGCTACGACATCGACCCCTTCGACGCCTACTGCGACCACCTGCTGGTGCGCGAGGAGACGACGGGGCAGGTCGTCGGCACCTACCGGCTGCTGCCGCCGGACCGGGCCGCGGTCGCCGGACGACTCTACTCCGAGAGCGAGTTCGACCTGACCGCGCTCGACGGTATCCGGCCCGGCCTGGTCGAGGTCGGCCGCTCCTGTGTGCACCCCGACCACCGCGACGGCGCCGTCATCGGGCTGATCTGGGCCGGGATAGCCCGCTACATGGTGGACCGCGGGCACGAGTGGCTGGCCGGCTGCTGCTCCATCCCGCTCGCCGACGGCGGCGCCCTCGCCTCCGCCACCTGGCACCGGGTCAGCGCCAAGCACCTGGCCCCCGAGGAGTTCCGGGTACGGCCCCTGCTGCCGTGGGTGCCGAGCGCCGAGGCCCCGACCGAGCGGACCGAGCTGCCGGCGCTGCTGCGCGGCTACCTCCGGCTCGGCGCCTGGGTCTGCGCCGAGCCCGCGCACGACCCGGACTTCGGCGTCGCCGACCTGTACGTGCTGCTGCCGATGCGCCGGGTCAACCCGCGCTATCTGCGGCACTTCCTCTCGCTCGTCCCGGCCTGATGAGCGTCTGGCTGCCCAGCGCGCCCTGCACCCCAGGGGCGTGCGTGGAGCCGACGGGGTCCGCCGCGGCCGTACCGCGCGCCGTGCTGCGGATCGCCGGGGTCGCGGTCCTGGTACTGACCGGGGCCGTGCTGTGCCCGCTCGGCGGGCGGATCCCCGCCGGGCTGGTCGGGCGGTGGTGCCGGGCGATCGTGCGGGCCGCCGGGGTCCAGGTCCGCGTCACCGGCACCGCCGCGCCCACCGGCGGTCTGCTCCTGGTGGCCAACCACATCTCCTGGCTGGACATCCCGCTGCTGGCCGCCGTGCGCCCGGCGCGGATGCTCGCCAAGACGGAGATCCGCCAGTGGCCCGTGGCCGGGGCGCTGGCGGCCCGGGCCGGCGTCCTGTTCATCGAGCGCGACCGGCTGCGCGCCCTGCCCGGCACCGTCGCCCGTATCGCGCGGGCGCTGCGCGGCGGCGCCGCGGTCGTCGCCTTCCCCGAGGGCAGCACCTGGTGCGGGCGGGCGCAGGGCCGCTTCCACCGGGCCGTCTTCCAGGCTGCCCTCGACGCGGGTGTCCCGGTGCAGCCGGTGCATCTGCACTACCGGGTGGCGGACGGCCCGGCGAGCACGGCTCCGGCCTTCGTCGGCGAGGACACGCTGTTCGCCTCGATGTGGCGGGTGGCGACGTCGCGCGGGCTGGTGGCCGAGGTGGAGGTCCGGCCGGTGATCCCGGCGGGCACCCATCCCGACCGCCGTTCCCTCGCCCACGCCGCCGAGCCCGCGGCACACGAACCCGACTGGACCCACGCGGCCCTGGTCGCCGGCACCACCCGCCTGGAACCGGCCCGCACCCCCCAGACAGCCGAGGCGGCCTGACCGTCTTCAGCGCACCAGGAGACCGATGGCGACCGCCAGCCGTTCGAGGTAGAACTCCCGTGATGCGACCTGGTGCTTGAGGCCGATCGATGCGCTGATCATCGTCTGTGCGACGGGGATGGCCCTCTCGCGTCCCGACTCGACGGCGATCGCGTCTGTGATCAGTTCCTCGAAACGACGCGGCGTGGTCTCGACGATCTCTCCGAGGATGTCGGGATTGTTCTCGACAACCGTCGCGACATCGCGCGTCAGCGGGCCGATGTAGCGGCCCGCCCACTGGTCGAACGCTTCGACGAGGCGCTCTGAAAGGGGGCGGCCGCTGTCGGCCAGGACCTGTTCGACCGCGGTGATGTCGCGGTCCAGGGCCTGGGTGACCGCGGCACGGAACAGAGTCTCCTTCGAGGAGAAGAGGAAGTAGAGCCCGGGCCGGGAGATGTGCGCCGCCCGCGCCACCTCCTCCATCGAGGTCTTCCGGTAACCGAATCGCGCGAACGTGGCCATGGCGGACTCCAGAACCATGGTTCGACGGTCGGAATCAGCGACTGTCGACGGCGGGTGGCCGGCGTCGGGACTGCTCATGGAGCGAGCATACGAGCGAGAACCGAACTATACAAATCAAGTCTAGTGCGTATAGTTGCGCCATGAGCGCTCGCGAACCCGTCTCCACGCCCTTCACGTCCTCCAGCACCGCGGACGAGGTACTGCGGGACATCGACCTCGCCGGCGTCCGCGCGATCGTGACGGGAGCCTCCTCCGGACTCGGGATCGAGACGGCTCGTGCGCTGACCGCTGCCGGGGCGGAAGTGACGCTCGCTGTCCGGAACACGACCGCGGGTGTCGCCGTCGCCGCGACGATCGAGAAGGCGACCGGGGGTATCCGGCCCCGCGTCGTCCGGCTCGACCTCGCCGACAGGGCCTCCGTCACCCGGTTCGTCGACGCGTGGGGCGGCCCGCTTCACCTGCTCATCAACAACGCCGGCGTGGTCACCGGTGGCCTCGAACGAACGCATGAGGGCTGGGAGCTGCAATTCGCGACGAACCATCTCGGCCACTTCGCGCTGGCCACCGGCCTTCACCACGCCCTGGCCCGGGGAGCGGCCGACCGCGACGAAGCACGGATCGTCTCGGTCAGTTCGACGGCGCACATGCGGTCCGGCATCGACTTCGACGACCTCCACTTCGAGCGCCGCAGCTACCACCCGCAGATCGCCTACGCCCAGTCCAAGACGGCGAACTCCCTCTTCGCCGTCGAGGCGACCCGCCGGTGGGCGTCCGACGGCATCGTCGCCAATGCGGTGAATCCCGGCGGCGTCGCGACGGGACTGCAGCGGAACTTCACGCCGGAGCAGAAGGCGTCGCTCGACGCGGCCGAGGCTGCCGGAGTCTTCACGTACAAAACGGTCGCGCAGGGCGCCGCCACCAGTATCGTCGCGGCCGTCGCCCCCGAGTTCGCTCACTCCGGAGGCCACTATCTCGACGATGCACAAGAGGCCTACAGCGTGCCGAACGACGCCGACCTCGCGCAGCACCCGCATGGTGTCAAGGAATGGGCGCTCGACCCCGCCACCGCCAAGCGCCTCTGGACCGTCTCGACCGACCTGCTCCGCTTCTGACCTCTCGCCGCCAAGGAGAGGGGTGTCCACGTCGACGCCCTTGAGGTGGTGCTCGCGGGCGTCGTGGACGTGGACGTACGAGGGTGCGCATCGGGGAGCTCCGTGCGGAGCGGGCCGGGAGACATCCCGTGGATCTGACCCGCCGCCTCACCCGATGCCGTTCCCTGTGACCGAGCCGCTACGGGTGCGGAGGAACGTCCCTGTCCTGGCCGCCCAGCTCGTCCTTCATCTTCTGCTGGGCCGTGTCGACCTGGGACTGGTACTTGTTACCGGTCCGCTCGTCGACGTAGTCGCCGGCCTTGTCGACCCCCTTGCTCGCCTGATCCTCGTGGCCCTTGAGCATGCCCTTGAGTTTGTCCATGAGGGACATGACAACCCTCCTAGGTGATATCTAGAGGCTCTTCCTCCCCAGACATACCGGCTGGGCCGCGGGTTCGCATCTCGGCGGGCGCGGACATACGGATGCATGAGTGACCCCTATGTGCCAGTTTGTACCCTAGGTATGTCTGCCGCCGCAGAAAGGCCCGCGAGGATGACTACTCCCGGTTTCGGATTCGGACGCAGCCCGTTCGAGGAGTTCGACGAGTTGATGTCCCGCTTCTTCGGCGGGACCGGTCAGGCGGCGCCCGCCCGGCGGATCCAGCGGGTCGACATCGGCAGCCTGCTGTCGGAGCGGGGCCGCGAGCTGGTCGCGGAGGCACGGGACATCGCCGCCGCGGAGGGCAGCGAGGACCTCGACGCCCGGCAGCTGCTGGCCGCCGCCACCGAGCACGACTCGACCCGGCGCCTGATCAGCGAGGCCGGCGCGGACCCCGACGGCATCCGGGAACGGCTCGGCACCGCCGCGGGCAGCGGTGCGAAGACCGAGCCCGCCACCCTGACCCCGGCCGCCAAGCGCGCCCTGCTCGACGCCTACCAGCTCTCGCGTGCCGAGGGAGCCTCGTACATCGGCCCCGAGCACCTGCTGCGGGCGCTCGCCGCGAACCCGGAGTCGGCGGCCGGCCGGGTGCTGGCGGAGAGCGGCTGGGAACCGACCCGGATGCCCACGGAGACCGCCGCCGAGCGGCGCAGGCCCAGCAGCACGCCGACGCTGGACGAGTACGGCCGCGATCTTACCGAGGACGCCCGGGCCGGCCGCCTCGACCCGGTGATCGGCCGTGACGACGAGGTCGAGCAGACCATCGAGGTGCTGTCGCGGCGCAGCAAGAACAACCCGGTCCTCATCGGCGACCCCGGCGTCGGCAAGACCGCCATCGTGGAGGGGATCGCCCAGCGCATCACCGCCGGGGACGTGCCCCAGACCCTCAAGGACAAGCGGCTGGTCTCCCTGGACCTGGCCGGCCTGGTGGCCGGGACCAAGTACCGCGGCGAGTTCGAGGAGCGGCTGAAGAAGCTGCTCGACGAGGTCGGCGAGCACGGCGACGAACTCGTGCTGTTCCTCGACGAGTTGCACACCGTCGTCGGGGCCGGCGGGGGCGGTGAGGGCGCCCTGGACGCGGGCAACATGCTCAAGCCCGCCCTGGCCCGCGGCGAGCTGCACCTCATCGGCGCGACCACCGTGGACGAGTACCGCAAGCACATCGAGAAGGACGCAGCCCTGGAGCGCCGCTTCGCGCCGATCCTGGTCGGTGAGCCCACCGTCGACGACACCATCGCGATCCTGCACGGCCTGCGCGACCGCTACGAGGCCCACCACCAGGTCCGCATCACCGACGAGGCGGTCGTCGCCGCGGCCGAGCTGTCCGACCGCTACATCACCTCGCGCTTCCTGCCCGACAAGGCGATCGACCTGATGGACCAGGCCGCCGCGCGGGTGCGGCTGCGCGCGAAGACCCCGCTCGCCGACACCCGGGACGTCGAGGACCGGATCGCCGCGCTCAACCGGGAGAAGGACCAGGCGGTCGCCGACGAGGAGTACGAACGCGCCAAGGAGCTGCGCGACCGGATCAAGGAGGCCGAGACCCGGCTGGCCGAGGCGGCCAAGGAGGAGAAGCGGACCCCCGAGGTCACCGCCGAGGACATCGCCGAGGTGGTCTCCCGCACCACCGGCATCCCCGTCGCCCAGCTCACCGAGGAGGAGCGGGAGCGGCTGATGAAGCTGGAGGAGCACCTCCATGAGCGGGTCGTCGGCCAGGACGAGGCGATCACCGCCGTCGCGCGCGCCGTCCGGCGGGCCCGTGCGGGCATGAGCGACCCGAACCGGCCCGTGGGCAGCTTCCTGTTCCTCGGCCCGACCGGCGTCGGCAAGACCGAGCTGGCACGCGCCCTGGCCGCCGCCCTCTTCGGCGACGACAGCCGCATGATCCGGCTGGACATGAGCGAGTTCCAGGAACGGCACACCGTCTCCCGGCTGGTCGGTGCCCCGCCCGGCTACATCGGCCACGAGGAGGCCGGCCAGCTCACCGAGGCGGTGCGCAGGCAGCCGTACGCCGTGCTGCTGCTGGACGAGGTGGAGAAGGCGCACCCGGACGTCTTCAACACGCTGTTGCAGCTGCTGGACGACGGCCGGCTGACCGACTCCCAGGGGCGCACGGTCGACTTCAAGAACACGGTCGTCATCATGACGTCGAACATCGGCGCCGACCGGATCCTGGCCGCCGGCGTCGAGGACTACACGAAGGTCCGCGAGTCGGTGATGCCGGTCCTGCACCAGCGCTTCCGGCCGGAGTTCCTCAACCGCATCGACGAGATCATCGTCTTCCGCGGTCTTGACCGCGCCCAGCTGCGGCAGATCGTCGACCTGCTGCTGGAGCACACCCGGCGCCGGCTGCACGCCCAGGAGGTCGGCCTGGAGGTCACCGACGAGGCCGCCGCGCTGCTCGCGAACATCGGATATCAGCCGGACTTCGGGGCCCGCCCGCTGCGCCGCACCATCCAGCGCGAGGTCGACGACCGGCTCGCCGACCTGCTGCTGTCCGGCCGGCTGTCCGCGGGCGACCGTGCCGTGGTGGACGCGGCCGAGGGCTCGGTGACGATCCGCGCCGACAAGCCGGCGGGCGTGGCGGACTGACGGCCGCCCCCGGCGGTCACGCGGCGGCGGTCGCGGGGCGCACGATCCGGGCAAGGCGCCGGTAGGAGTCGAGCAGGGCCGCCCGGTCGTGGGTGCTGGTCGTGACCAGGACCTCGTCGGCCCCGGTCTCCTCGAGCACCGTTTCCAGCTCGTGCCCGACCCGGTCCTCGGTGCCGGCGACATGGCCGGTCAGGCCGGACTCGTAGAAGCCCCGTTCCTTCGCGGTCATGGCGCGGGTCTCCACCGCCTCGGCCGGGGGCAGCGGCGGGAAGGTGCCGTGCGTGCGGGAGTACGCCATGGACCAGGCCTCCGGGACGAGGAGCCGGCGCGCCGCCGCCTCGGTGCCGGCCACCGCGATCGTGCCGGAGATCACGACGTAGGGCTGCGACGCCCACGGCGAGGGCCGGAAACGGGTCCGGTACGCGTCGATACCGCGCAGCATCCGCTCCCGGCCGCGCAGATCGCCGATGACCAGGGGCAGCCCCATGCGGGCCGCGATGCCGGCGCCCTCGCCCATGGCGAGCACGAACGGCGGCACGCGCAGCCCCTCCGCCGGGCGGGCGTGCACGCCGGTCGGGGAGCCGCCGCGGAACCAGCCCAGCAGCTCGTCGAGGTGCGCCGCGAAGTCCTCGGCGGCGCCCTTGTCGCGCCCGAGGGCCTTGCGCACCCCGTCGGTGAAGCCCACGGAACGGCCGAGGCCCATGTCGATCCGCCCCGGATACAGCGCCTCCAGGACGCCGAACTGCTCGGCCACGACCAGGGGTTGGTGGTTGGGCAGCATCACCCCGCCGGTGCCGACCCGGATCGTGCGGGTCGCGGCGGCCACGGCCGCGGCCAGCACCGTCGGCGCGGAGCCCGCGACGCCGGGCACGCCGTGGTGCTCGGACACCCAGATCCGGTGGTAGCCGAGTGCCTCCAGCTCCCGGGCCAGCGCGACGGTGTCGCGCAGCGCCTCGGCGTGCGGGCGTCCCTCACGGGTGCGGGAGCGGTCGAGGACGGAGAACCGGGTTCTGTGGATCAGCGAGCTCACACGGGTGTCAACGCCGTGGCGGCCCCGGGATTCCCGCCAGGGGCCCGGTGCGCGCCAGGCCCAGCCGTTCTGCCGGTTGGCTAGGGTGGGCCGGATGACAGGCAGCAGCGGGCGTCCGATCGCCGTGTTCGATCTCGACAACACCCTCGCCGACACCGGGCACCGGCAGCGGTTTCTCCGGGGCAGGCCGCGCGACTGGGCCGGATTCTTCGCCGCCGCGCCGCAGGACCCGCCGATCGCCGAGGGCGTGGCGCTGGTCGAGGAGAGCGCGCGGGAGTGCGACATCGTCTATCTGACCGGGCGGCCCGAGCGCTGCCGGCGCGACACGCTGGACTGGCTCGCCGCCCAGGGCTTGCCGCAGGGCCGCCTCCTCATGCGGGCCGATGCCGACCGCAGGCCCGCCCGGTACACCAAGCTGGAGATCCTCCGCCGGCTGGCCCGGGACCGTGAGATCCGCGTCCTCGTGGACGACGACGAACTGGTGTGCGACGACGCCGAGCGGGCCGGTTTCACCGCCGTACGCGCCCGCTGGGTGAGCCGGTCCGCCGCGCTGACGGAGGCCCAGAACCACGAGGGCCGAACCTGACCGGACCGCCGCCTCAGGACTCGTCCTCGATGCGGAAACCCACCTTCAGGCCGACCTGGTAGTGCTCGATGCGCCCGTTCTCGATCTGGCCCCTGACCTGCGTCACCTCGAACCAGTCCAGGTTGCGCAGCGTCTGTCCGGCGCGGGCGATGCCGTTGCGGATGGCCTGGTCGACGCCCTCGTGCGAGGTGCCGACGATCTCGGTGACCCGGTAGGTGTGGTGGGACATGCGTGCTCCTCTCGGCCCTGACGGCGCGACGCGTCCCCCGCGCCCGGTGTGGCACGCGTCACTCCACCGTGCCGTATGCCATGGCGGAACGCGAGGCGTCGCACCCGTACCGCCGGGTAGTACTTGACCCCCGCATTGGTCCATACCAAAATCAGCACACCCGTACGAGTCACGGCTCGTCCCCCCACGTCGGGCCCCTTCCCCCTGTCCGTCAGACAGAACAGGACCCCACGTGAGACAGGTTCCGGTGCGACGCCGTCTGCTCGCCCTCTGCTGTGCGTCCGCCTTCCTCGCCGCCGGCTGCGGCATGCTGCCGGGCGGCAGCGAGCGCCACACGGTCACCGTGTGGCTGATGAAGGGCAGCGCCTCGCAGGACTTCCTGGACCGCTTCACCGAGGACTTCGAGCGCGGCCACCAGGACATCCGCCTCGAATTCCGCATCCAGGAATGGACCGGAATCGTCGACAAGGTGCACAAGACGCTCAGGGCGGGCTCCGGGACCGGCCCCGACGTCATCGAGGTCGGCAACACCCAGGTCTCGCAGTACGTCGAGGGCGGCAAGCTCACCGACCTGACGCTGGAGTCGATGCGCGACTGGGGCAAGCGCACCTGGCTGCCGGGCCTCGCCGAGCCCGGCCAGTCGGGCTCCCGCCAGTTCGGCATCCCCTGGTACGCCGCCAACCGCGTCGTCATCTATCGCAAGGACCTGTTCGAGCAGGCCGGCATCAACCGGCCGCCGAGGACCCGCGACGAGTGGCTCGCCGACACCGAGAAGCTCAACTCGGGCGGCAACCAGGGTATTTACCTGGCCGGCCAGGACTGGTACACGCTCTCCGGGTTCATCTGGGACGAGGGCGGGGAACTCGCCGACGAGACGGACGGCCTGTGGCAGGGCACCCTGGACACCCCGGCCGCGCTGCGCGGCATGGACTTCTACCGCCGGCTGCAGGCGCTCGGCGCGGGCCCCGTCGGCGCGGACGAGGAACACCCGCCGCAGGCCGGGGTGTTCGCGGACGGCAAGGTGGCGCAGATCGTGGCGGTACCCGGGCTCACCCAGTCCGTCCTCCAGCAGAATCCCGAACTCAAGGGCAAACTGGGCTACTTCCCGGTGCCCGGCCGGACCACGGGCCGGCCCGGGTCCGTGTTCACCGGCGGCTCCGACCTGGTCGTGCCGCAGAACACCGACGACCCGGACGGGGCCGTGGCCGTCGTCGCCGCGCTCACCGGCGCCAAGTGGAACACCGAACTGGCCCGCACCATGAACTACGTGCCCAACAAGACCACTCTGGCGAGCGCCGTCGACGGCGCGGAGGGGGTCGCCGCCATGGCGGCCGGTGCCGCACACGGCCGGGCGACCCCCAACACGCCTCAGTGGACCGCGGTCGAGGCCGACAACCCGATCAAGGAGTACATGACCCGGGTGCTCGGCGGCGCGGATCCGCAGACCGAGGCCCGCCGCGCCTCCGAACGGATCACGGAGGCGCTTGCGCCGAGTCTTGGGTGACGGTGCCTCACCGGGCCGTGCTCAGAGACAGGGCGAAGCGCTTCGCCCTGTCGGTCCACCAGTGGGCCGGCTCCAGTCCGGCGGCGGTCAGTTCCGCGGTCACCCCGTCCCTGCGGAACTTCGCCGACACCTCGGTGCGCAGTTCCTCGCCCGCCGCGAAGTGCACGGCGAGGTCGAGCACCGGCACCTTCACCGTCTGGGCCGTGCGGGAGCGCAGCCGCATCTCGATCCACTCGTTCTCCGCGTCCCACAGCGCCACATGGTCGAACGCGTCCGGATCGAAGTCGGCGCCCAGCTCGCGGTTGACGACGGCCAGCACGTTCTTGTCGAAGTCCGCCGTCACCCCGGCCGCGTCGTCGTACGCCCGGACCAGCGTCCGCTCGTCCTTGACCAGGTCCGTGCCGAGCAGCAGGGCGTCGCCCGGGGACAGCAGACGCCGTACCGAGGCCAGGAAGGCGGTCCGTTCGGCGGGCAGCAGATTGCCGATCGTGCCGCCGAGGAAGGCCAGCAGCCTCGGGCCGGGCGTCTGCGGCAGGGTCAGGCCGGCCGTGAAGTCCGCGATCAGGGCGTGCACGGTGAGCCCAGGACGCTCCGCGATGAGAGCCTGACCGGCCTGGACGAGCGCGCTCTCGCTGACGTCCACCGGGACGTAGACGCGCAGATCGGTGAGGGCGTCGATCAGATGCCGGGTCTTCTCCGAG
Source organism: Streptomyces shenzhenensis (assembly GCF_003688995.1). Taxonomy (GTDB): domain Bacteria; phylum Actinomycetota; class Actinomycetes; order Streptomycetales; family Streptomycetaceae; genus Streptomyces; species Streptomyces shenzhenensis_A. The sequence goes on from NZ_PENI01000005.1 coordinate 135,013, forward strand.
GAACCGGAGCCCAGCTCCACCAGGGTGTGCGCCCGGCTCGCGGCGGCGATCTCGTCCGCCCGCGCGAGGAGGATCTCCCGCTCGGCGCGCGTCGGGTAGTACTCGGGCAGTTCGGTGATCCGGTCGAACAGTTCGCTGCCCCGTGCGTCGTAGAACCACTTCGGCGGCAGCGTCTTGGGGGTTGCGGTGAGGCCGCGGCGGACGTCGGCGCGCAGTGCCGCGTCCGTGGCGTCCTCCGGGAGGGTGCGGGTGACGTGCAGGGGAGTCACGTGCAAGGCTCCTTACGGTGCGGGTGCCGGGTCCTTGAGCGAGCTGAGCCGGACCTCGGCGCGGTCCGCCCTGAGCAGGCTGCGGTCGGGGACCTCCTGCCAGCGCGGATCGTCGTCGTACGGTTCGGAGGCGACGACGGTGCCGCCGCCCGGCCCGGTGCGGTACCAGAGGGTGTCGCCCCAGGCGGTGGCCAGAACGGCGGTGCCGTCGGTCAGCAGCAGGTTGAGCCGGGAGGCCGGGGCCGCCTCGGCCAGCTCACGGACCGTGCCGGCCAGCGCCCGGCCGGGATCCTCGCCCGCGCGCAGCCGGTGCAGCAGCAGCGCCCAGACGAACGCGGAGTCGGTGCGCGCCTCCAGCGAGAGCATCTCGACCGGCGGCAGCGCGGGGACCAGCGGCGCCGCCGCCGCGGGCCACCCGGCCACGGCGCCGTTGTGGCTGAACAGCCAGCGGTCCCCGGCGAACGGAGCTGCCGCGGCGGCCCCGTCCGCGCCGGGCAGGGTCGCGTCCCGCACCGCGGCCAGCACGGCGCCGCTGCGCACCACCCGGGCCAGGTCGGCGAAGGACGGATCGGCCCAGATCGGCCCGGACCGCCGGTAGCGCGCGGGCACCGGGTCGCCCGGCGCGTACCAGCCCACCCCGAAGCCGTCGGCGTTGACCGTCCCGTGCCGCTGCCGCCGCGGTGCCCACGACTGCCGGTACAGGCCGTGCGGCGGGTCCACCAGGAGCCGGCCGAGCGGCTCCTCGGGCCCCAGATAGGCCAGGTGCCGGCACATCAGACGGCTCCCGAGCGCGCGGTGCGGAACCCGGAGAAGATCTGCCGCCGGATCGGGTAGTCCCAGTTGCGGAACGTGCCCCGGCAGGCCACCGGGTCCACCGCGAACGAACCACCGCGCAGCACCTTGTGGTCGGACCCGAAGAACACCTCCGAGTACTCCTGGTACGGGAACGCGGTGAAGCCCGGGTAGGGCAGGAAGTCGCTCGCCGTCCACTCCCAGACGTCGCCGATCAACTGCCGTACACCCAGCGGCGAGGCACCGGCCGGATAGCTGCCGGCCGGGGCCGGGCGCAGATGGCGCTGGCCCAGGTTGGCGTGGTCGGGCGTGGGGTCGGCGTCGCCCCACGGGTAGCGCGTCGAGCGGTCCTGGACGGGATCGTGCCGGGCGGCCTTTTCCCACTCCGCCTCGGTGGGCAGCCGCCGCCCGGCCCAGCGCGCGTACGCGTCCGCCTCGTACCAGCACACGTGCAGCACCGGCTCGTCGGGCGGTACGACCTCGGTGACCCCGAAGTGCCGGCGCAGCCACTGTCCGCCGTCGCGGCGCCAGAACAGCGGCGCGGAGATGCCGTGCCGGCGGATGTGTGCCCAGCCGGCCGGGGCCCACCAGCGTTCGTCGGTGTAGCCGCCGTCCTCGATGAACGCCTGGTACGCGGCGTTCGTCACCGGGGCGGTGTCGATGTGGAAGGGCGCCACCTCACGCCGGTGCGCGGGGCGTTCGTTGTCCAGCGCCCAGGGCTCGGTGGCCGTGCCCATCGTGAACGGGCCCCCGGGGACCAGGACTTCGGCCGGACCGTCGAACGGCGGCGCCGGGGCCGGGTCGGGCGCGGACAGGGCCCGCGGGCCCGTGCGGAGCTGATGGGTGATCAGCATCGTCTCGTCGTGCTGCTGTTCGTGCTGCGCGATCATCCCGAAGGCGAAGCCCGCCTCGGTCAGCCGGCTCCCGTGGAACGCGGCGCTCTCCAGCAGGTCGAGGGCGCGGCCGCGCACCTCGGCCGCGTAGCGGCGGGCCTCGTCGGGCGGCAGCAGCGGCAGCGTGGGACGCTCGGCGCGCGGGTGCTCGAAGGCGTCGTACAGGCTGTCTATCTCCGGGCGCATCGCCTCACGCCCGCCGACCGCCCGCAGCAGCCACAGCTCCTCCTGGTTGCCGATGTGGGCGAGGTCCCACACCAGCGGTGACATCAGCGGCGAGTGCTGCGCGACGAGGTCGGGCTCCTCGACACAGCTGGTCAGCAGGGTGGTGCGGGCCCGGGCCCGGGTGAGCGAGGCCAGCGCGCGGTCGCGGACGGCCTCGCCGTCCATCTCGGGGGCGGTCATGCGGGGAAGTCCTTCCCATGAGCGGGGTGCGCCCCCATCGGACGGAGCCGGTTCCGCCCGTCCGGGGCGCGCAGTTCGTCGAGCAGGTCGTCGGCGGGGCAGCGGCCCCGGCGGACGTAGCGGTCGTGGTACGCCGCGACGGCGTCCGTGACCTCGGTGGTGGCGCCGAGCCTGGGCAGGGCCTCCAGGGCCGCCGTGAAACAGCCGATCGCCGCCTCGTGCAGCTCGGGGTCGCCGAGGCCGGAGCGTGCCGCGTCCAGCCACAGCGGGTTGTGCGGCGCGGGCAGCGCGAGCGAGCGTTCGGTCAGGGGTTTCACGGCCCGGTAGGCGGTCTCGGCGGCCTGCGGGTCGTCGAAGAGCGCGGCCGTCACCGCGAGCGGCACGATCCAGCCGTCCTCGCCGGGCTGCGCGTCGATCATGCGCAGCTCCAGGTGACCGCGCGGTCTGACCGGCGGGAACAGGGTCGTCAGATGGTAGTCGAGGTCTTCTCGGGTGGGCGCCCGGCGGGTGCGGGACCGGGTCCAGTCGCGGAAGCTGAGCCCGTCGGGGACCTCCCACGGGCCGCCGTCCCGGCGTACGCACATCACCGGCGCGTCCATGACGTGCCGGGCCCACGCGGCGCGCGGATCACCGTTCAGCGGGGGCGCCCCGGCCCGCCCCGGCCCGATCTCCATCCACAGCAGCTGCCGCGTGGAGAGCCAGCCGGTGGGCCGCCGCCCGCTCATCGGGGAGTTGGCGAACGCGGCCACCAGGACCGGGCCCAGCTGGTGCGCGAGCCACCAGCGCCGCCCGTGGCCGAGCGGTCCCGGCTCCTCGTAGCCGGCGTCCAAGGACACCTGGACGGAGGCCGAGGTGCACATCATGTGCCGGCCGGCCGGGCCCGTACGGTCGAGACAGGTCTCCATCGCCGCGTACCGGGGCTCGCGCAGGAACCGGCGGGGCGGGTGCCAGGGGTCGTGGCCGAGGCCGACCGGACGGAGGCCGTTCTGGCGCAGGGTCGCGCGGACGGCGTCGAGATCGGCGGAGACGGTGCCTATGCACTCCATCAGCGAGGCGGCGGGCGGCGAACTCAGCTCCAGCTGGCCGCCGGGCTCGACGGTGAGCGCCGACCTCAGGGGCACGGACCGCAGTGCGGCGTAGGCCGCTTCGAGTCGTTCGGGTGTCACGGGGAGCTGCGGTGTGCGCAGCTCATGGACGAGCCATTCCACTTCCACGCCGATGGTGCGGGGCGGGCCCGTCTTGAAGCAGATGCCGCGGACGAGCGCCTCGACCTCTGCTTCGGTGAGGGCGGTACGGGGTGCCGTACAGTCGCTCGCCGACGCGGTAGATGCATCCGACATGTCGGGATCCTCCTGAGATTCCACCATGCCACCGGCCCGGATTCCGGTGGAGCCGGGCGGGCACTCGTCCCACCCAAGACCCTGGGAGCGATGCGCACAAGGGTGCGCAACGGGACGTTCCGGATCCGTCACCTCCGTTTCCGTGCGCGTTTCCAGCGCGTTCCGGGGCCGGGAAAACTCCGTTGCACCGCTGCACCAGCATCACCCACGATGCGGGTATGAGCACGACGGGGGAGAGCGCACGGCGCGCGTTCAGGACGCCCACGGGGGTGGCGGAGTGAGCGCGCGGCTGCGTGCGACGGCACGGCAGACGGAGCAGATCGTGGCGGCCGGGGCCTATCGCGCACCCGGCGGGCACGAGGTCGCGCTGGCCGCCGCGATCGAGGCCGCGCGTGGCGGCACGCGGATGCACGGACCGGGGCCGGTTCAGGTGTCACAGGCCCCGCCCGCGGACACGTTCTTCGAGGTCACGGGCGAGAGCAGCCTGGAGGCCGCGGCCCGGCTGGCCGCCGCTCCGGTCGCCGTGCTGAATTTCGCCTCCGCGCGTAACCCGGGTGGCGGATACCTCAACGGCGCCCAGGCCCAGGAGGAGGCCCTGTGCCGTGCCTCCGCGCTGCACACCTGTCTGCTGCGGGCCCCGGAGTTCTACGCGCACCACCGTGCCCACCGCGATCCGTTCTACACCGACCGGGTCATCCACTCGCCGGCCGTGCCCGTCTTCCGGGACGACCGGGGCGCCCTGCTCGACGAGCCGTTCACGGCCGGATTCCTCACGGCCGCGGCGCCGAACGCCGGGGTCGTCAGGCGTGCGGCGCCGGAGCGCGCGGGCGAACTGCCGCGGGCCCTCGCCGTGCGCGCCGAGCGGGTCCTGGAGACCGCCGCGGCGCACGGCTACCGGCGCCTCGTGCTGGGCGCCTGGGGCTGCGGTGTGTTCCAGAACGACCCGGCCCAGGTGGCGCGCGCCTTCAGCGCCCTGCTCGGCCCCGGCGGGCGATTCGCGCAGTCATTCGAACATGTGGTGTTCGGGGTGCTGGCCCGGACGCCGGGAGCCGTGGTGCGGGCCGCATTCGTGCGGGCGTTCGGTGCGCCTCAGCGCCAGCCGTAGCGCTCCCGCAGCCGGTGCACCACCAGGTTGAACCGCATCCGGTCCAGAGCGCACGCCTCCCGGCGCATGCCCTGCTCGTGCAGCCGCAGCACCCGGTCCACGTCCACCCAGGAGTCACGCCCCGAGCGGTCCCACGGCCCGCTGCCGATCGGCACCCACTCCCGGTCACCGTCGTGCTGCTTGCTCGACAGTTGCACCGCCAGCAGGGTGCCGGCCGCCTCGCGGGCCACGACCAGCACCGGCCGGTCCTTGCCGCGTCCGTCGTTCTCCTCGAACGGCACCCAGGTCCACACGATCTCCCCGGGATCGGGGTCGCCGTCGTGCGCGGGCGCGTACTCGGTGCGCACCCGGCCCACCTCGCGGGGGTCGGCCTCGGCGGTGGCGGTGGGGCCGTAGCGGCCCGGGATGTCTTCATCGGTAAAGGCAGTCACGGGGGAACCCTAAGCGCTCCGCTGGAAATGCCGCGATGTGCTGTCGGTCGTCCGCGGCACCGTCGTGGCTGGTCGCGCAGTTCCCCGCGCCCCTTCGGTGCGCTGCCGAACCGCAGCGGCCGGGGTGCCGCGGATACGTCCCCGGCGGGCGAAGTCCCGTTCGGGGCCCTGGTCAGGACAGTTCGTCGGGGACGGCGACGGGGCAGGGGCGGGGGGAGTCGGTTCTGGGCCAGGGACGGTGGGTGAGCCGTTCGATGTCCGAGTTGAACTGCCGCAGGTCCGCGATGAAGCGGCGCCGGCGCTCGGGTGGCCAGTCGGCGACGACCTCGGCGAGGCCGTCGGTCATGGCCGTGCGCTGTACGGCAAGACGCCGCAGGCCCTCCTCGGTGATCCGGTACTTGCGGGCCACCCCGCCGGCCGGGTCGAGCGTCCGCTCCACCAGCCCCTGGCGCAGCAGGGCCGAGGTCTGCCGGGTGAACGTCGACGCGGCGAGCCCGAAGGCCTCGACGAACTCCGGCACGGACATCGGCCCCTGTGCCTCCAGCCTGCTGAGCAGCACATAGCCGCTGCGGTCCAGCTCGTCGCCGCCGTGCACGCCGCGGGGTGACGGCAGGTCCCGGTGGCGCGTCAGTATCAGCAGCTCCCGCTCGATGCCTTCTGCTGCCTCTCGGGCATCCACCCCGCGTCCTCCGTCCCCCGTGACCGTGGGCTCACCCTACGGTGAAAACACGCCATGCGAGCAGAAGTGCATCATGCACACTTGATGCACGATGCACAATGACAGTAGCGTCCCGTTCGTGACCGCGTCCGCGTCTGTGCGCCACACCCCCACCACACCCCCGCCATGAATCTCCCACCCCCCACGAGGAGAACCAGATGCGCCCCGACGACCAGGCCCTTCGTCTGCCCCTGCCCACCGACAGCCCCCTGGAGCCGCCCGCCGAATGGGAGCGGCTGCGCAGGCAGTGCCCGGTGGCCACCGTCGAACTCCCCAGCGGGGACCGGGCGGCCTTCCTGACCCGCTACGACCACGTCAAGGCACTGCTCACCGACGCCCGCTTCACCCGCCCGAAGGCCGGGGACGGCGCCGCCCGCATCGCCCCCGAGGGCGTGGGCGGCCCCGCGGCCGACGGCGACGGCGCGCTGACCCTGCCGGACCGCGGCGAGCCCCATCAGCGGTGGCGGCGCCAGGTCGGCAAGTACTTCACCGCCAAGCGCATGACGGCGCTGCGCCCCGGCATGGTGCGGACCGCCGAACACCTGGTGGACGAGATGATCCGGCGCGGCCGGCCCGGCGACCTCAAGGCCGGTCTCGGCTTCCCGCTGCCCGTCTACGTCATCTGCGACATCCTGGGCGTGCCCGCCGAGGACCGGGACCGTTTCTCCCACTGGTCCGACGCCTTCCTGAACGTCACCCGCTTCTCCGGCGAGCACACCAGGGCGGCCCACGACGAGTTCGTCGCGTACATGTCCGCGCACATCGAGGCGATCCGGGCACGGCCCGGAGACGACCTGCTCGGCATGCTGGTCAAGGAGCGCGAGACGGACGGCGAGGGGCTGTCCGACCAGGAACTCATCGCCACCGGCATGGGACTGCTGGTCGCGGGCCACGAGACCACCGCGAACATGATCGGCAAGATGGTCTCCCTGCTGCTCGCCGACCGCGGCCGGTGGGAGGGGCTGCTGGCCGACCCCTCGCTGGTGCGCACCGCGGTGGAGGAGTCGCTGCGGTTCGACGCCAACCTCGGCTTCGGCATGCGGCGTTACCTCACCGAGGACGTCGAGATCGACGGCGAACTGCTGCCGAGCGGCACCACCGTGGTGTGCAGCATGCCCGCCGCCAACCGCGACGAGCGGGCCTTCGCCGACGCCGACCGGATGGATCTCACCCGGTCCCCGAACCCGCACCTGACCTTCGGTGCCGGGCCGCACTCCTGCCTGGGGCAGGCACTGGCCCGTACGGAGCTCCAGGTCGCCCTGGAGGTACTGCTGCGCAAGCTGCCCACCCTCCGGCTGGCCGTGCCCGCCGAGGAACTGCCGCGAGTCCAGGGCCTCCTGGTGGGTGGCCTGAGCGCGGTACCGGTGACCTGGTGACCGGACCGCACCCCCGAGGAGAGGACCGTCCGGTGAAGGTCAGTGTGGATCAGGACCGTTGCTGCGGCGCGGGCCAGTGCGTGCTGACCGCGCCCGAGGTGTTCGACCAGCGCGACGACGACGGCGTCGTCGTCCTGCTCGACGAGCGGCCCGCGCCGGACCGGCACGCGTCGGTGCGCGAGGCAGCGGCCGTCTGCCCGGCGGCCGCCATCACGGTGACCGAGGAACCGGACGCCTGAGCCGCCCGGTCTCCGGCGCACCATCGGCGCGTACGGGTCCTTCGACGGGGACCCGTACGCCGACCCGGAGTTCACCCGAGAACCCCACCACGACCGGGTCGAAGTGCTCGTCGTGGGCGGCGGGTTCGGCGGTCCGCCCGCCGGTGCGCTGCCGCACTGCGCCTCGCAGCACGGCGCCGCGGGCACCCATGACACCTGGACCGGACCCCCCGGGCGCGGGCCATGCGGCTCGAGCGCCCCTGGGCATCGCCGTGGCGCCGGACGGCTCGCTCGTGGTCGCCGGGGCGGATGCCGACCGGGTCGTGGCGATCGGCGACGACATGCTCACCGTGCGCCGACGGGCTCGCAGGACCGCTGGACGTCGCCTTCGGCGCGCAGGGGCACTGCCGTGTGACCCATGACCGGCTGGGCGCGGTGTTCCGCGAAGACGACGGGACGGTGGCCGGCGTCGCCGACGGGCTCGGCGCACCGGAGGGTCTCGCCGTGCCGGGCGGGGAGCTGTTCGTCGTGGAACGCGCGCAGCGCAGGCTGCCGGTGATCCGCCTGGACGCCGAGAACCTGCCGGTGGGCCCGTGCTGTTCGCGGGCGGCGTGCCCGGTGCGCCTAGCCTCTTCGCCGGCCGCCGTCACCCCCGACGGCTGCCCGGCGCTCTCGGCCGACGGCGAGGGCACGGTACTGCGGCCGGCTCCCATCCTCCCCGACGCCTGACAACTCGGCCGGTCCCCCCCTCGGGCCCGGCCGGGCGGTCAGGCGTCGGCCCGCAGATCCGCCCAGACCACCGTGCCCTCGGTCCGGGTCGACCGGTCGGCTCCCCAGGCGGTGGCGAGCTGGTGGACCAGCAGCAGCCCCCGTCCGCCCTCGTCGCGGGGGCCGGGCCGGCGCCCGGTCGGGCGGCGCGCGGTGCGGTCGTCGTCGTGCACCTCGATGCGCAGGCGCTCGTCGCCGGTCAGCGCGATGCCGCACAGGAAGCGGGTGCTGCTCGTGTGGATGACGGCGTTGGTGGTCAGCTCGGAGACGAGCAGCACGGCGTCGCAGCACAGATCGCCCGGCACCCGCCACGCGCACAGCCGCTCGCGCACGGTGTCGCGCGCCGCTTTCACGCTGGTGCGCAGTGCCGGGAGGCCGAACCAGTGTTCGCGGTGGGGCGGATGGGCCGCGAGGAGGTGAACGGTTGAGGTCGTGTGGGGGGTCACGGAGATCGCCTTCCAAGGGGGTCGGGCGCGGGCGGGGCCGGCAGCTACGGGAAACCCCCATGAGGGAGGGGCGCGTTCAGGGGGTGACCCGTTGTCGTCCGAACGCCCCGGGGCGTCAACTTCCGCCTGGTCAGCAGAAGTTGACGACGCACCACAGCTGCGGCGAGTTCGCTCACACGGTCAACTATGCTTGGCGTTCACTTCATGCTGCAACCGACTCCCTGATAATTTCAGCAAGACGGTATCGGTCTGGCGTTCTCTCCAAGTCACTGTCAGACTCGTATGGGTGACAGTTCCTCAGGAGGTAGGGCGTGAGCGACAGCAGGTCCGGCTCCGGCACCAGCGCACCCACGGTCCTGCGCATGATCCTCGGCCGTCGTCTGCAGGACATGCGGCAGCAGGCGGGTGCCTCGCTGGAGGACGCGGCCAAGGCGCTGCGCGTCAAGCCGCTGACGATCCGGCGCCTGGAGAAGGCCGAGGTCGCCCTCAAACCCCTGTACGTCGAGAAGCTCCTGGAGACCTACGGAGCGGGCCGGCAGGAGATCGACGAGTTCGTCGCCATGGCCGAGCGGGCCAATGAGCCCGGCTGGTGGCACGCCTACCGTGATGTGCTGCCCAACTGGTTCACGGCGTACGTGAGTCTGGAGACCGGCGCCAAGACCCTGCGCACCTACGAACCCCACTACGTCACGGGCCTGCTCCAGACGCCCGCCTACGCGCGCGGCGTCCTGCACGGCGGCATCCCCAACGGCAGCGACGAGGAGTTGGAGCGCCGCGTCGACCTGCGGCTGCGCCGCCAGAGCCTGTTGCAGAGGCCGGACGCGCCCACCCTGTGGGTGGTCATGGAGGAGGCAGTACTGCACCGGGCGGTCGGCGGCCCCCAGGTGATGCGCGAGCAGATCGACCGGCTCCTGGAAGCCTCCGAACTCGACCACGTCAGCATCGACATCGTCCCGTTCTCCGCCGGCGCCCACGTCGGTGCGTGCGCGCCCTTCACCTACTTCCGGTTCGAGGAACCGGAACTGCCTGACATCGTCTACAGCGAGATCCTGTCCGCCTCCATGTACCTGGACGAGCGCGAGGACGTGGTTGCCCATCTGGAGGCGCACACCCGCATGTCTCTGCTGACCTCGTCCGAGGACAGCAGGGTGCTCTTGAACCGCATGCGCAAGGAGTACTCATGACCACCACCGTCAACACTGTCTACAACGGGATGCCGGCCTCCGAGCTCGGCGAGCAGGGTTGGGAGCGCCCGTGGAGCGGGCCCAACGGCGGTCAGTGCGTCGAGACGAAGCAGCTCGCGGACGGCAGGGTCGCCGTCCGCCAGTCGACCGACCCGGCCGGACCGGCGCTGATCTACTCGCCCGAGGAGATCAGTGCCTTCGTGCGCGGGGTCAAACAAGGCATGGCCGACCACCTCACGGTCGGCTGAACCGGCCTGCCGGTACGCCGACGCACACTCCGAAAGGGACAGGATGAACAACAGCCACGCCGGCCGGGACCTGGACACGAGCAGGCCGCACTCGGCCCGCATGTACGACTACTACCTGGGCGGCAAGGACCACTTCGAGGTCGACAAGCGGGCCGCCGAGGCCGTCGCGGACGCCTACCCCGGGATCTTCGTGTGCGCCCGGGAGAACCGGGCCTTCATGCACCGGGCCACCCGGGTCCTGGCCCAGGAGTACGGCATCCGGCAGTGGCTCGACATCGGCACGGGCATCCCGACCGAGCCGAACCTGCACCAGGTCGCCCAGTCCGTGGTCCCCGACGCCCGGGTGGTCTACGCCGACAACGACCCGCTCGTCCTCAAGTACGCCGAGCGCCTGATGCGCAGCACCCCGCAGGGCCGCACGACGTACATCGAGGCGGACGTCAACGACCCCGAGTCCCTGCTCGCGGCCGTGGAACTGGCCGAGGTGATCGACTTCGAGCAGCCGGTCGCGCTGTCCCTGAACGCGCTGATGCACTTCATCACCGACGCGCAGGACCCGTACGGCATCGTGAACCGCTTCCTCGACGCCCTTCCCGTCGGCAGTGCGCTGGCCCTGAGCCACTGCACGCCCGACTTCGACCCGCCCACCTGGGAGAAGGTCACCGAGGTCTACACCAGCGCGGGGACCCCGGTGCAGTTCCGCGCCCAGAAGGACGTCGTCCAATTCTTCGACGGGCTCGACCTGATCGACCCGGGCGTCACCGTCGGCCACCGCTGGCGGCCCGCCGCGGACGGGGCCGAGCTGCCCACGGACGCCCAGGTCAGCCTCTGGGCGGGCGTGGGCATCAAGGCGTAGCCCGGAGGCAGCGCCGGGGCGTCGTCGGCTGGTCCGCGGCGCCCCCGGCGGGCCGTCGGCACACGGACCGCTTCGGCGTTCCCCGGACGGCCGTCATCGTGCGGCCGCGGGGCTGAACCGCCCGCGCGGCACGTCCGCTCGACGCGCGCGATCGGCACGGAGCTGGTGTGCTGGTTCTCGGGGCCGTCGCACTCGTTCCCGGAGCGTCACATGAGTACGTACACAGTCGCGCAGGTGCCCGCCGCGGGCGGATCGTTCGAGATCGTCGAGCGGGAGCGGCCGCACCCGGGCCCCGGACATGTCCGGATCGCCGTGGAGGCCTGCGGCGTCTGCCACAGCGATGCCTTCTTCGTGAACGCCGCCGTGCCCGGCGTGCGGTTCCCCGTGGTGCCCGGGCACGAGATCGCCGGGCGGATCGAGGAACTGGGCGAGGGCACGCGGGACAAGGGCTGGCGGGTCGGCGACCGGGTCGCGGTGGGCTGGTTCGGCGGCAGCTGCGGCCACTGCACACCCTGCCGGCAGGGCGACTTCATCGTGTGCGAGAACCTCAAGGTCCCCGGGTGGGCCTACGACGGGGGCTTCGCCGAGACGGTGATCGCCCCGGTCGACGCCCTGGCCCGGATCCCCGACGGCCTGGCCGCGAGCGACGCGGGGCCCCTGGCCTGCGCCGGCGTGACCACGTTCAACGGGCTGCGGCGCAGCTCCGCCCGGCCCGGTGACGTGGTCGCCGTGCTCGGCATCGGCGGCCTCGGTCACCTCGCGGTGCGGTACGCCGTCGCCATGGGCTTCGAGACCGTGGCCATCGCCCGCGGGGCCGAGAAGGCCGACCTCGCCAAGCAGCTCGGCGCCCACCACTACATCGACAGCACGTCGGGCACGCCCGTCGCGGACGCCCTGCGCTCGCTCGGCGGTGTCAAGGTCCTGCTCGCCACCGCCGGTGACTCCGCCGCGATCACCCAGACCGTGGACGGGCTCACGCCCCGCGGCGAACTGGTCGTCATCGGGTCGTCGGACGAACCGCTCGGGATCAGCCCGGTCCAGCTGCTGTCGACCGCCAAGGTGGTCCGCGGTCACCCGTCCGGCACCGCGCAGGACGTGGCGGACACCATGGCGTTCAGCGTCCTGCACGGGATCCGGCCGATGACCGAGATCGTGCCGCTGGACCGGGCCGACGAGGCGTACCGGAAGATGCTCTCCGGAGGCGCGCGCTTCCGGATGGTGCTCACCACCGGCTGACGCCCCGCCGCGGCGCGACCCCGAGCGCGACCCCGAGCCGCCGGTGCGTCAGTCGTCGGCGCCGTGGTCGTCGTCCTCGTGCGCGCCGTGCCGCGCGTGGTCGTCGGCGCGGGCGGCCGTGACGCGGCCGGTCGCGGCGTCGACGACGACCTCGTGCGCCGTGCCCCCGGCGTCGACCACGTCGATCTCCCAGACGGCCGTCCCGTCCGCGGCGTCGTCGATCTCGACGGATGTCACGGTGCCGTTCACGGCGGCGAGCGCGGCCTTCAGCGCCCGGCCCAGATCGGTCCCGGCGCTCTTGACCGCGGCGGCCTCGGCGGCGTCGTCGCGATCGTCCCCGTCCTCCCGGTCCTCACGCGTGCCGGTCGTGCTCGCGGTCACCTTGCCGTCACCCGGGTCGACGGTGACCTCGTGCCCGGTGCCCCGGGAGTCGACCACGTCGACCTTCCACACGGTCCTGCCGTGCTCCCCCTCCTGTTCGATCGCGGTGACCGTACCCGCGACGGATGTCGTGGCGGCGTCCGCCGCCTGCTGCGGATCGACGGCGGTCGTGCCGGCGCGGGCGCTGTCGTCGCGGCTGCCGAGCAGCGCGGCCGCGGCGAGCACGGCGGCGACGGTGCGCCGACGACCGGTCGGCAGGTGGCGCTTGAGGGCGTTCATCGTGGGACGGTCCTTTCCTGAGTGCCGCGGACCGGCCGCGGCGGAGCGCCGAAGTCTCGGCCTGACACGACCCACCCTGCGACAGCGATCCTGAACGCACGCTGAAGCATCCTGAAGATCGCTTCAGGTGCGGTCTGAGACGCTGTGCCCATGCGCCTGCTGATCGTGGAGGACGAACGACGCCTCGCCGCCGCCCTGTCCCGGGGCCTGGCCGCCGAGGGCTTCGCCGTGGACGTCGCGCACGACGGCGTCAACGGCCTCCATCTGGCGCGGGAGGGCCGCTACGACCTGATCGTGCTCGACATCATGCTGCCCGGCCTGAACGGCTACCGGGTCTGCGCACAGCTGCGGGGCGCCGGCGACGACACCCCGATCCTGATGCTCACCGCGAAGGACGGTGAGTACGACGAGGCGGAGGGGCTGGACACCGGCGCGGACGACTACCTCACCAAGCCGTTCTCGTACGTCGTGCTCCAGGCGCGCATCCGCGCCCTGCTGCGCCGCCGCACCCGGGGCGGCGCACCGACCTTGCGCGTCGGGGATCTGACGGTCGACCCCGACGCCCGCCGTGTCGACCGGGCGGGCACCGAAGTGCCCCTCACCGCCAAGGAGTTCGCGGTGCTGGAGCATCTCGTCCGGCATGCCGGCCAGGTCGTGTCGAAGGCGGACATCCTGGCCGGCGTGTGGGACTTCGCCTACGACGGGGACCCGAACATCGTCGAGGTCTACATCAGCGCCCTGCGCCGCAAGATCGATGTGCCGTTCGGGCGGCGGTCGATCACGACCGTGCGCGGCGCCGGATACCGGCTGGAAGCCGGCGGCGGCCGGCATGACTAGGCCGTTCGGCTCGGTGCGGGCCCGTGCCGCGCTTGCCGCCACCGTGGTCGTCTGTGTCGCCCTGGTCGTCGCGGGCCTCGCCGTCGTCGCCGTACTGCGGCACAACCTCACCGGCCGGGCCGGTCTGGAGTCGGAGATCACCGCCCGGACCGTGGCGGGCGCGCAGGCCGCGCTGAGCGGCGACTTCGGCGGGCTCGACCTGCCCGACGAGGAGGAACACCCGGTCCAGGTCGTCGACTCCGCGAGCACGGTGCTCGCCGCAGGTGAGGAACTGCTCGGACGGCCCGCGCTCGCCGGCTACGCGCCCGCGGCCCCCGGCCCGTCGAGCACCCCGTCCGACCACCACGGCGGACGCGGCGACGACGATGACGACGACGTCACCCCGCCGCGCGGCAGGGTCGGCACGGACGCCGAACCGCGGACCCTCACCGTCACCGTGGGGGACGAGACCCGCGCCTACGCCTTCGCCGCCGTCCAGGGGACGACGTACGACGGCCGTACCTACACCGTCTACGCCGGCACCTCCCTGGAGGACGAGCAGGCCACCCTCGACCAGGTCACCCGGTCGATGCTGGCCGGGCTGCCGTTCCTCCTCGTCGTCGTCGCGGCCGTCACCTGGCTCGTCACCCGGCGGGCCCTGAAACCGGTGGAGGGCATCCGCGCGGAGATGGCCGCGATCACCCGCAGCGGCGATCTGGCCCGCCGGGTGCCCGAGCCCGCCTCGCGGGACGAGATCGCGCGGCTGGCCCGCACCACCAACGAGACGCTGACCGCCCTGGAACGGTCCGTGGAGCGCCAGCACCGCTTCGTCGCCGACGCCTCGCACGAGCTGCGCAGTCCCATCGCGGCGCTCCGCACCCACCTCGAAGTCGCCGCCCAGCACCCCGGGTTGCTGGTCCCGGCCGATCTGCTGCACGACGTGGTACGCCTCCAGCACCTGGCCGCTGACCTGCTGCTGCTCGCACGGCTCGACGCGGGGGAGCGGCCCGCCGACGCCCCCGTCGACCTGGCCGCGCTGGTGTCCCAGGAGGTGGCCGAGCGCGCGCCGGGCGACCGGGTCGCCACCGCCGCGACCACGACCGGCACCGGCCTGGCGGTCCGGGGCAGCCGGGGGCAGCTCTCGCGGGTCCTCGGCAACCTCCTCGACAACGCCCAGCGGCACGCCGCGACTTCCGTCACCGTCGGCGTGGCCCGGGACGGCGACGACGTCGTGGTCACCGTCGCGGACGACGGCGCGGGCATCGCACCGGCCGACCGGGAACGGATCTTCGAACGTTTCGTCCGCCTCGACGAGTCCCGCAGCCGGGACGACGGCGGCGCGGGACTGGGCCTCGCCATTGCGCGCGACGTCGTGCTCCGGCACGGCGGAACGCTCACCGTCGGCGAATCCCCCACCGGCGGCGCGGCGTTCCGCCTCCGACTCCCCGGCACCGCACCCCCGAAGCCCCCACAGCCCCCGGCTACCAGCCGGTCAGGAGCAGGTGGTTGAGGAGGAGGGTGAGGGCCGCCTGGGCGGTCAGCCAGGTGCGGGGACGGGGGAGGAGCGCGCAGGACGCGAGCAGCCACATCGCGAAGGGCAGCCAGATGCGTTCCGTCTCGGCCTTGCTCATGCCGGACACGTCGGCGATCAGCAGGGCGAGCAGGGCCGCGGCGACCAGCAGGGCGAGGCGGCCGGTGGCGTCCGGCCGGGACAGGGCCGCGCCGCGTCGCCGGGCGAGCGTCCCGCCGGCCCGTGCGAGGCCCGCCGCCGTCGCCGGCCCCGTACAGAGCACCGTGCAGGCCAGGTTGGCCCACACCCAGTAGCCGTACGGACGGACACCGCCCACGCCCTGGTAGTAGCGGGTGACCAGCAGGTGGTACGCCTCCCACCAGTCGAACCCGGCGAGCGTGAACGCCGCAGGCACCACGGCCAGCCCGGCGGCCAGCGGCGCGAGCAGGGCGGGGCGCTCGCGGACCCGGTGCCGGCCGAGCACCAGCACCGCCGCCGCGATCACCGCGAACAGGGTGAGCCCGTAGGAGAGGTAGCAGGTCAGCCCGAACAGCAGGCCGGAGCCTGCCGCAGCCCAGGGCGACCCGCCCGTGACGGCGAGGGCGAGCAGCGCCACGGCCCAGGCGGCGACGGCGGCGAAGTACGCGTCGGCCGAGGTGCCGAGCCACACCGCGGCCGGTGCCAGCACCAGGAACGGTGCCGCCCGGCGCGCCAGCCGCTCATCGGCCAGCGCCCGCACCGCGACCAGCACCGCCACGCACGCCGTCGCACCGACCGTGATGCACCACACACCCGCCCAGCCGCCACCGCGCAGCCCGATCCGGTCGAGCAGTACGAAGGTGAGCGTGGCGCCCGGGGGATGGCCGGCGACATGGGCGGGCCACGGCTCAGGGGAACCGGCCACGATGTGCTGGGTGAAGTCCCGCAGGGTGCCCGGGATGTCGTGGAAGCGGCCGATGACCCGCAGATACTCCTCACGGGTGGTGAGCCGGCCGGCGACGCCTCGCTGCCAGCCGTCGACCAGCGCGAGCGACCAGATCCAGGCCATGGCCGCCACCCAGGCCGAGCCGAGCAGCGTCCGCCACGGCAGCCGGGCCGCCAGCACGGGCCCGTACCCCACGACGGCCGCCGCCACGACGACGGCCGCCGGGGTGCCCGGACTCAGGTGCGGCTCCCACACCGCGAACAGTGGCGGCCAGTTGACGAACAGGGTGTGATGGGTGTCCTGGATGTGCCGGCCGACCAGCACGGCCACCAGGACGAGCAGGGCGGCGGCTCCGGCGGCGCACAGGTCGCGCAGCGGGAGACGAGGCCGGGGACGGAGACGAGGCCGGGGACGGAGACGGGGACGAGGATGGGGACGGGGCAAGCGGGTCACAGCGGAACGCTAGGCGCCGAGAGGGCGTGGCCGGCCGCGCACACGGCGGACGTCAGCGTTTCGTCATGGGTCGCGCACCCGTTCCCGCGGCGGTCGCGGCCTACGGTCGGAGCATGCGCGATCAACGGCTCCCCACCTCGCCGGATTTCTGGCGCAGCCCCCTGCGCGGCACGTGGTTCACCTCGGTGCTCGGCCTCGTCCTGCTCGCCGGCATCACCGTGCTGTTCGTGACCGGACTGCTCTCGTACGCCGCCTACAACCCGGACCTGTCGCCGGTCAACGACCAGACCCCGGACAAGGGACTCCTCGGTTTCTACCTCTTCTCCTGGCCGACGAGACCGGCCTGGCTGTACCGGCTCAACCAGGGCGTCCACGTCACCCTGGGCATCACCCTGATCCCGGTGCTGCTGGCCAAGCTGTGGTCGGTCGTGCCGAAGCTCTTCACCCTGCCGCCGGCCCGCTCGCTCGCCCACGCCCTGGAGCGGATCTCGCTGCTGCTCCTGGTCGGCGGCGGGCTGTTCGAGTTCGTCACCGGAGTGCTCAACATCCAGCTCGACTACGTCTTCCCGGGCTCCTTCTACCCGCTGCACTTCTACGGCGCCTGGGTGTTCTTCGCCGCCTTCGTCGCGCACGCCGTCCTGAAACTCCCGGCTGCCCTGCGCAACGTGCGGGGCCTGCGCGAGGAGCGCGGTGAACTCCACGCCCCGCGGCCCGATCCGCCCACCGTCTCACGGCGCGGCGCCCTGGGACTGGTCGGCGGCGGCTCGCTGCTGCTGTTCGGCACGACCGTGGGGCACAGCTTCGACGGGGTGGCACGGCAGACCGCCGTGCTCGCCCCGCACGGGGGATCCGAACCGGGCAGCGGCCCGAACGGATTCCAGATCAACAAGACCGCCGCGTACGCCCGGATCGACCCGGCCGAGACCGCCGCGGACGCCTGGCGGCTGGTGCTCACCGGCCGCACCGGAACCCTCCGGCTGAGCCGCGCCGACCTGGCACGGCTGCCGCTGTACAGCTCGGCGCTGCCGATCGCCTGTGTGGAGGGCTGGTCGACCTCCAACCAATGGTGGCGTGGGGTACGGCTGCGGGACCTGGCCGCGCTGGTCGGCCACGACCGTCCGACCGACGTGTACGTCGAGTCGCTCCAGCGGCACGGCGCCTTCCGGCACGCCGCGCTGCGCGCCAACCAGGTCGGCGACGAGCGCTCCCTGCTCGCCCTGTACGTCAACGGCGAGGACCTCGACCCCGACCACGGCTTCCCGGCGCGGGTCATCGTGCCCGCGGCACCCGGTGTGCTCAACACCAAGTGGGTGGCCCGGCTGACCTTCGGAGACCTGCGGTGAAGCGGCGGATCCCGGCCGGCAGCCGGCTGCGGGCGATGCAGCGGCGGATCCCCGTCGGCAGCCCGTTGCAGATCCTCCTGCTGGCCTGCTCGTTCGCGCTCGCCGGCTACGCGGCCGTACGGCTGCTGGCCGGCGACTGGCTCGGCGTGACCCTGTGGTTCGTGGGCGCGGCGCTGCTGCACGATCTGGTGCTGCTGCCGCTGTACTCGGCGGCCGACCGCGCCCTGGTGCGCGGCTGCGCGGCGGTCGGCCGCCGCGAACGGCTGCTGTACGTCCGGGTGCCGGCCGCCCTGTCGCTGCTGCTCCTGCTGATCTGGGCCCCGCTGATCACCGGGGCGGTGGACCGGTCGTACCGGCTGGCGGCCGGGCAGTCCACCGACGGCTATCTGGCCCGCTGGCTGCTGATGACGGCCCTGCTGTTCGCCGGCTCCGCTGCGGTACTGGCCCTGCGGCTGCGCAGGGCGGCGAAGCACCGGCCGCCCGCCGCCCACTGACCGACGGCGCGCCAGCCCGTGCGCCGCGCGCACCGGAGCAGGGCCGGCGTGCCGATGCGCGCCCAGGGGAACGGGCTGCCCGCCGTGCCACCGGGGCCGCCGGTGTGGACGACCTGGACCCGGACGCGTTCGTCGATGTCCAGCGGCGCGGTCTCGACGACCAGCAGCCCGGCCGGTGCGGCCAGTTGGGCCAGCCGCCGGAGCAGCGTGCCCGGGTCGCCGCCGATGCCGATGTTGCCGTCCATGAGCAGCAGCGTGTCCCAGCGGCCCGCGCCGGGGACCCGTTCGAAGACCGAGCGGCACAGCGCCTGGCCGCCCCTGCGCACGGTGTGCCGGACGGCGGCCTCGCTGACGTCGATGCCCAGCGCGGGCCGGCCCCGCGCGGCGAGCGCGGCCACCAGCCGCCCGGGCCCGCACCCCACGTCGAGCACGGCGCCCTCGCACCGCTCCAGCACCTCCAGGTCGACCGGGTCGGCGGCGGCACACCAGCGCTCCACGTCAAGCGGCAGCAGCCAGCCGTCGCCGCGGCGCAGGAACAGCGGGCCGTGCCCGGTGCGCAGCGCGTCCGCGTAGGGGTCGCCTGCGCCCCACGGCGGGGCGGCGACCCGGTGGGCGGCGCCGGGTGCGCCGCTCACCGGGCGGTGCCCGCGCCGAGCCGGGCGAGCCGCGCGGCGAACCGGCCGCGCGGGGCCGCCGCGGCGACCGCGCGGGCGTCGGCGGCGGTGTCCACGTCGCGCAGCCGGGGCAGATCGCACACCCGCAGGCTCGCCGCGACGAGCCGGGCCCGCTGGACCGCGCCGGTCTCCGCCGTCGACATGGGCACGCCCCTGAGCAGCTCCGGGGCGGGCACCGCGAGCCCCAGCGCCCAGAAGCCGCCGTCCTCGGCCGGTCCGAAGTACGCGTCGCAGCCGGTGAACTCCACGGAGAGCAGCGCCGGTGTCACCTGCGGCGTGTCCATGCCGATCAGCAGGGCAGGCCCCGTACAGCCGGCGAAGGCGTCCGCGAGCCGCTCGTCCAGGCCGCCCGCGCTCTGCGGTACGACATCGAAACCGGGCGGCAGCCAGGGGCCGGGGGAGCCGTCCAGGACGAGGACGCGCCGGGTGGCCGGCGCGTCCGCCACGGCGGCCAGTGTGTCGGCGAGCGCGGCCTCGGCGAGCTCCGCCGCCTGCCGGGGCGTGAACGGGGGAGTGAGCCGGGTCTTGACGCGGCCAGGCCGGGGCTCCTTGGCGATGACGAGCAGCGTGGTCATCGGGGTGCGCCACCTCCCGCGACAGGCGCGGCGAGCACCTGTCTCATGTCCCGGACCGCGTGCCAGGTGCCGCGCCAGGTGCCGGTCACCTTCGAGGCGCCGGTGCGCGGCAGATACGGCACGTCCTGCTCGGTGACGCGCCAGCCCGCGTCGGCCGCCCGCACCACCATCTCCAGCGGGTAGCCGCTGCGCCGGTCGGTGAGGCCGAGGGCGAGCAGCGGCTCGCGCCGGGCGGCGCGCAGCGGCCCGAGGTCGTGCAGGCGCAGCCCGGTGCGGCGGCGCAGCAGCCGGGCGAGGACGAGGTTGCCCGCGCGGGCATGGGCCGGCCAGGCGCTCCGGCCCCGCGGCCGGCGCCGGCCGAGCACCAGGTCGGCCCGGTCCGCGCGGACCTCGCGGACGAACGGCACCAGCAGCGCGGGGTCGAGCGAGCCGTCGCAGTCGCAGAAGCACACGATGTCGGCGGTGGCGGCGGTCAGTCCGGCGTGGCAGGCGGCGCCGAAGCCGCGGCGCGGCTCGGGGACGACGGTCGCGCCGAGCCCGCGGGCCACCTCCGCGGAGCCGTCGGTGGAGCCGTTGTCGACGACGAGGGCGCGCCAGCCGGCCGGGACCCGGCCGAGCACCCAGGGCAGCGCCGCCACCTCGTCCAGGCAGGGGAGGACCACATCGACCGCCGGGGTCGTGGGAGAGATCGTCACGGCCTTCACCCTACGAGCGCGAAAAGGACATACCGGGCTTGCGCTCCTTACGAAACACGGACGTCGCGCCCGGCGGCCGGGCCCGGGGACGACGCGGACGCGGGCCCGATGCGAGGCTGGGCACATGCAGCAGCCGCACCGAGCCGAGGACGCCGCCCCCGCCGGGCCACCCCGCCCCGGGGGCGCCCGGGTCCTGGTCGTCGAGGACGACCCCACCGTCGCCGAGGTCGTCTCCCGCTATCTGGACCGCGCCGGGCACGCCGTGGACCGGGTCGAGGACGGCCCGACGGCGCTGAGCCGGGCGGCCGTCCACTGGCCGGACCTGGTCGTCCTCGACCTGATGCTGCCCGGCATGGACGGCCTCGAGGTCTGCCGGCGGCTGCGTGCCCGTGCGCCCGTGCCCGTCATCATGCTCACCGCGCGCGGTGACGAGGACGACCGCATCCTGGGCCTGGAGGTCGGCGCCGACGACTACGTCACCAAGCCCTTCAGCCCCCGCGAACTCGTCCTGCGCGTCGAGTCGGTGCTGCGCCGCACCCGGCCGCGCTCCGACCTCCGGCCGCTGGCCGCGGCGGGCCTCACCGTCGACCCGGCCGCCCGGCGCGCCGCCAAGGACGGCGACGAACTCGCTCTCACCCTGCGCGAGTTCGACCTGCTGGCCTTCTTCCTGCGCCATCCGGGACGGGTGTTCAGCCGGGCGGACCTGATGCGCGAGGTGTGGGGCTGGGACTTCGGCGACCTGTCCACCGTCACCGTGCATGTGCGCCGGCTGCGCGGCAAGGTCGAGGACGACCCGGCCCGGCCGCGGCTGATCCGGACCGTGTGGGGCATGGGCTACCGGTTCGACCCCGAAGGACAGGCCGAACTGCCGTGACCGACATCCTGCTCATCGCCCTGTACGCGTTCTTCGGCGCCGCCGCGACCGGGCTGGCCGGGGCGGGCGTGCTGCGGCTCGTCCGCCGGCGGTCGCTCACCGCGTCGCTCGCCGTGGTCGCCGCCGTGGCCGTCGTCGCGATGCTCGCGGGCACGCTCGCCGTCGCCTGGGCGATGTTCCTGTCGCCGCACGACCTGAGCGTGGTGACCACGGTCGTCGCGATGGCCGCTGTGGTCTCCCTGGCCACCGCGCTGCTGCTGGGCCGCTGGGTGGTCGCCCGCAGCCGGGCGCTCGCCCGCGCCGCCCGCTCCTTCGGCGACGACGGCGACTTCGCCGCCCCAGCGGGCCCGGCCACCGCCGAACTCGACCAGCTCAGCCGCGAGTTGGCGGCCACCAGCGCCCGGCTCGCGCAGTCCCGCGAGCGGGAGCGGGCCCTTGAGTCCTCCCGCCGTGAACTGGTCGCCTGGATCTCGCACGATCTGCGCACCCCGCTGGCCGGGCTGCGCGCCATGGCGGAGGCCCTGGAGGACGGGGTGGCCGCCGACCCGGACCGCTATCTGCGGCAGATCCGCACCGAGGTCGAGCGCCTCAACGACATGGTGGGCGACCTGTTCGAACTCTCCCGGATCCAGGCCGGCGCGCTCGCCCTGGCCACGTCCCGTGTCTCCGTGTACGACCTGGTCGGCGACGCCCTCGCGGGCGCGGACCCGCTGGCCCGCGAGCACGGCGTACGACTCGTCGGCGACCGCGTGGAACCCGTGCCGGTCGAGGTGGACGGCAAGGAGATGAGCCGGGTGCTCGGCAACCTCCTCGTCAACGCGATCCGCCGCACCCCCGCCGACGGCACGGTCGCGGTGGCCGCCGAACGCTCGCCCGACGGCGTGGTGCTGTCCGTGACCGACGGCTGCGGCGGCATCCCCGAGGAGGATCTGGTGCGCGTCTTCGACACCGGGTGGCGTGGCACGCACGCCCGGACCCCGCCCGCGGGCGCGGGCCTCGGCCTCGCCATCGTCCGCGGCATCGTGGAGGCCCACCAGGGGCACGCCGGCGTGCGCAACATCCCCGGCGGCTGCCGTTTCGAGGTGACGCTCCCCGTCCCGGAGGGGTGACCCCGGCCGGCCCCGCCGCTCACCCCGCGCGCAACGGCTCGTCCGCGAACCGCCGCATCCCCGCCCGGAATCCGACCCGCGGCCGCCAGCCCAGCTCGGCCCGCAGCCGCGCCGAGTCCGCCGTGATGTGCCGCACGTCGCCCAGCCGGTACTCCCCGGTCACCACCGGCGCCGGACCGCCGTGCGCCGCGGCCAGCTCGGCCGCCATCTCCCCGACGGTGTGCGGCTCGCCGCTGCCCGTGTTGTAGACGGTCAGCGCCCCCGGCGCCGAACCGGCCTCCAGGGCCAGCGCGTTGGCCGCCGCGACATCCCGCACATGCACGAAGTCCCGGCGCTGGCGGCCGTCCTCGAACACCCGCGGCGACTCGCCCCGGGCGAGCGCCGACCGGAAGAAGGAGGCGACCCCCGCGTACGGGGTGTCGCGGGGCATCCCGGGCCCGTACACGTTGTGGTAGCGCAGCGACACCGCCGCCCCGCCCGTCGCCCGCGCCCAGGCCGCCGCCAGGTGCTCCTGGGCCAGCTTGGTCGCCGCGTACACATTGCGCGGATCCGCCGGGGCGTCCTCGCGGACCAGCCCCGGTGCCACCTCCGCACCGCACACCGGGCAGCGCGGTTCGAAGCGCCCGGCGGCCAGATCGGCGACGGCCCGCGGGCCCGGCCGCACCACCCCGTGCCGGGGGCACGTGTAGCGGCCCTCCCCGTACACCACCATCGACCCGGCCAGCACGAGGCGGCGCACCCCCGCCTCGGCCATCGCGGCGAGCAGCACGGCCGTGCCGAGGTCGTTGCGGGAGACGTACTCCGGGGCGTCGGCGAAGCCGGTGCCGAGCCCCACCATGGCCGCCTGGTGGCAGACCGCGTCGATCCCGGCGAGGGCGCGGCCGACCGCCTCCGGGTTTCGAACGTCCGCGCCCGCCTCCGTTCGTACGTCGAACACCGACGGCTCGTGCCCGCGTTCCGCCAGCGCCTCGACCACATGGGACCCGATGAACCCGGCACCGCCGGTGACCAGTACACGCATGCGCCCACGCTAGAACCGCGCCCCGGCCGGGCCGTGCCTCCGCGCCCGGCACGTCACGGCTTCGTAAGCCCCGTACCGGCCCCGCCCGCCGCGCGAGCCCGGTTGCCGGGACCCGGCAGGCCGGGCACGCGCGGACTGCCGGGCGCGCGGACCGGCCCGCGCGCCGGCCGCTGATCGCGCTGCCCCCAGGGCCGGACACCGGCCGCCTCCCACGGCAGGCCCCCGCCCGGTCCCGGCCCGGCTCGACCTGCACCGTGCGCCGGCCCGGACCCTGGACGAAGGGGCGCCCAAGCGCCGGTCCCTCCAGGCCGAGCCGGTCCGTCGTCCCCAGCGCGCCCCGCGTTCGCAGCCCTTTGCGCAGGTGTCGGCCAGGTGCCGCACGGCGGCCCGGGCTCGCGTGGGGCGCGACCGGCTCGCGCAGTCCGTGCCCGGCGGCCGGCCGAGACGTCGGCCAGGATGCGGGCGTAACGGCCCGGGCACCGCTCGAACCTCAACCGTGTTCCCCCGCGGTCCTGATGCGCCGATGACGGCTCACCGGCATCCAGACCCCGGGGAACGCTGCCGGGTTCCGGCAATGCGCATCCGGGTGCCGGGCGGGCATCATGACGCCGGGGGAGCACTGAGGACGGCTCCGGTGCCGGGCACCGGCAGGTGCCCGGTCCGGGGTCCGGAGCATGTCCCGTGCCTCGCCCGAGCACGCCGTCCGGACGTGCCGAGGACGGGGAGGGGGTCGGACGATGCGGACGCTCTGGGAGGCCGCCACCGGCCCGCTGTCGATCCTGTTCACCGCCGCCCTCGTCGTGGTCGGGTGCTTCTGGCTGCTGGTCGCCGTCGGCGCCGCCGCCGCGAACAGCTTCGACGCCGACCTCGACCTCGGCCGCTGGGGGATGGGCGGGGTACCGGTCGCGGTCGCGCTGACCCTGCTGACGGCGCTCGCCTGGCTCTTCGGCGTCGGCGCGCACGCGCTGCTGCTCGCCGCGCTGCTGCCCACGGGGGCGGTGACCGGGGCGCTGCACGTGCTGGTGTCGGCCGCCGCACTGCTCGCCGCCTGGCGGGTGACCTGCCTGTTCGTACGGCCGTTGCACCGCCTGTTCCCCGACGAACCCGGGCCCGCCCGTGCGGCGGCGCGCGACGGCGTCGGCTGACCCGCGCGCCGCCCGGACCGCCGTCCGCCCCCGCCGGCGCGCAACCCCGCCTGACTTTCCCCGAGTTCTCCGCCTCATGCCTGAAGGACGTATGCCATGGATGTCATCGGCGTGCTCATCGCCGTCTGTCTGCTCCTCCTCGTCGTCGTGGTCCTGGCCGTCTCACGTCTCTTCCGCAAGGTGGAGCAGGGCAAGGCCCTGATCGTCTCGAAGATGCGCAAGGTCGACGTGACCTTCACCGGGCAGGTCGTGCTGCCCGTGCTGCACAAGGCCGAGGTGATGGACATCTCGGTGAAGACCATCGAGATCACCCGTGCCGGACGGGAGGGGCTGATCTGCCGGGACAACATCCGCGCCGACATCCGCATCTCCTTCTTCGTCCGGGTCAACAAGACCGTCCAGGACGTCATCAAGGTCGCCCAGGCCGTGGGCACGGCCCGGGCCAGCGACCGGACCACGCTGCAGGAGCTGTTCCACGCGAAGTTCTCCGAGGCACTGAAGACCGTCGGCAAGCAGATGGACTTCACCGACCTGTACACCAAGCGCGAGGAACTCCGGTTCCAGATCATCGAGTTGATCGGCGTCGACCTCAACGGCTACCACCTGGAGGACGCGGCGATCGACTATCTGGAGCAGACGCCGCTGACCCAGCTGGACCCGGCCAACGTGCTCGACGCCCAGGGCATCCGCAAGATCACCGAGTTGACGGCGGTCGAGCACGTACGCACCAACGAGGCCCAGCGCACCGAGGAGAAGGAGATCACCCGGCAGAACGTCGACGCCCGCGAGGCGATCCTGGAACTCGAACGCCGGCAGGCCGACGCCGAGATCAAGCAGCGGCGGGAGATCGAGACCACCCGGGCCCGCGAGGAGGCCGAGACCGCGCGGGTGGTGGAGGAGGAACGGCTGCGCGCCCAGGGCGCGTTCCTGCGCACCGAGGAGCAGCTCGGCGTGCAGCGCGAGAACCAGGCCCGCGAGGTCGCCGTCGCCGCGAAGAACCGCGAGCGGGTCATCGCGATCGAGAACGAGCGGATCGAGAAGGACCGGCTCATCGAGGTCATCGCCCGGGAGCGGGAGACCCAGCTCACCCGGATCGCCGCCGAGAAGGAGGTCGAGGCGGAGAAGCGGGACATCGCCGAGGTCATCCGCGAGCGCGTGGCCGTGGACCGTACGGTCGCCGAGCAGGAGGAGTCGATCAAGAAGCTGCGCGCGGTCGAGGAGGCCGAGCGGGAGCGGCAGGCCGTGATCATCGCCGCGGAGGCCGAGGCACAGGAGCAGCTGGTCAAGGACATCAAGGCGGCGCAGGCCGCCGAGCAGGCCGCCACACACCGCGCCGCCGAGGAACTCACCCTGGCCGAGGCCCGGTTGAAGAAGGCCGACCTGGATGCCCGGGCCAAGTTGCGGCTGGCCGAGGCCGTCCAGGCCGAGGCCGCGGCCGAAGGGCTCGCCGCCGTCCAGGTCCGCGACAAGGAGGCCGAGGTCATCGAGAAGACCGGCCGCGCCGAGGCCGTGGCCACCGAGGCCCGCATCCGCGCGGAGGCGGAGGGCGCCCAGGCCAGGGCGCTGGCCGAGGCCACGGCCGTCGCCGAGAAGCTGAAGGCCGAGGCGGCGGGCCTGACCGAGAAGGCCCGCGCCATGGCCGCGCTGGACGAGGCGTCCCGCGGGCATGAGGAGTACCGGCTGCGCCTTCAGGCCGAGAAGGAGATCCGGCTCGCCGGTTTCGACGTGCAGCGGCAGGTCGCCGAGGCGCAGGCCACCGTCCTCGCGACCGGCCTTGAGCACGCCGACATCGACATCGTCGGCGGCGAGTCCGTCTTCTTCGACCGGCTGATGTCAGCCATCGGGCTCGGCAAGAGCGTCGACGGCTTCGTCGCCCACTCCGCGACCGCGCAGGCCCTGGCCGGGCCCTGGCTGGACGGCACATCGAACCTCGCCGACGACCTGAGCCGCGTCCTCGGCTCGGTCTCCGCCGCCGACGTGCAGCACCTCACCGTCTCCGCCCTGCTGATGAAGCTGATGAAGGCCGACGGCGCGCACGCCGGACAGCTGCGCCAACTCCTCGACCGGGCCGGTGAACTGGGCCTCGCCGACACCCCGCTCACCGCACTGAACGGTGCGGCCGGGGCCTGATGAACCGCGGTGCCCAAGCTGCCGCACAGGGGACGGCAGCTTGGGCCCGCACCTCTTGGAAGGGACGCACGATCCATGGCAACCGTCCCGGAGACGGGTCCGTACGACGCCGTCGACACCGGAACGTACGAGGTGCTGCGCGACCGGCTCACCGCGCAGGCCGCCGAACTCACCCACGGCGCCGAAGCCCTCGACGCCCGCCGCGTCGCGGAGTTCGGCGCCACCGGGCTCGACCTCACCGGCACCGGCCGGCTGCGCACCGACGGCGCCACCGTGCCCCGGGACGTCGTCGCCGTCGGCGACCGGCTGCTGTTCGGCCACCACACCGCCCGGCCCGAGCCGCGGGTGGCCGACGTCCTCACCCTGTACGACCGCAACCTCGACCCGCTGCCCGCGCACACGGTGCCAGGACTGCTCGACGACCCCGCTTTCATCAGGGAGTTCGCGGCGCTGCACCGCTACTACCGGGAGGCCAGGCTGCTGCGGCTGCGCCGGGTCGAGGGCAGACTGCTGGCCGTCTTCCGGACCGGCGAAAGCGGCGACGACGTCCGGGTGCTGCGCTGGACGCTCACCGACGACGGACGCGCCGTGTTCCTGGACGCCCGCGGTGAACGGGACCATGTCCGGCCGCCCGCCCACGACTTCGCCTGGACCGGGACGACCCGCGCGGACCAGGTGCCCGGCCGTCACCCGCATGTCGCCGTGCACGGCGAGATCCAGGTGTCGACCGTGGGCGGCGCCCTCACCGTCCGGGCGGAGGCCGGGGAGGACGCCGACGGCGATCCGGTCCACAGCGAGCCGGTGGCCGAGCCCCTGCAGTCGCTCGCCGACGCCGACATCGCGCACGCCCGCATCGGCGCGCTGATCCTGCTGCGGATCCGCCCCTACAAGGAGGACACCCACCGCTACCTGGTGTTCAACACCCTGACCAGGACGGTCGTCCGCCTCGACGGCATCGGGCGGGCCTGCCGCCGGCTGCCCGAGGACCAGGGCATCGTCTTCCCCGGCGGCTACTGCCTGGCGGACGGCAGCCACAAGACGTACGAACTCGACACGAGCGGCCTGGAGTTCGAGCGGGAGGTGCGCTCCCCGTACGGGGAGGACGTCCTGTTCGCGTTTCACGCCGAGGCCACCGGGCGCAGTCTGCTGCTGTCGTACCACATGATCCGCAAGGAGATCGCGAGCCCGCTGCCCTGCCACGGCTGGGCCGCCTTCGACGACGGCACCCTGATGGTGCTGCGCGCCGACCCGGCGGGCGCCGCCGCCGAACCGGCCCGCGTCCACCCGCTCCAGATCTGGACCTCCCCCTACGTCGCCGACGCGTGTGTCGCCCCCGCCGGCGGCGGCGCGCTCGGCCGCGTCGGCAACGCCGACCTCGTCCGCGGGATCTCCGACTGCCTGTCCATCGGCCGCACGGCCGCCGGGACCACCCCGACGACCGAGATGTACCAGGCGCTGCTCGCCGACTGCGTCCGCGCGGCCGACACCCACCACTGGCTGGCCGACCCCGAACTCGGTGGACTGCACACCCCGTTGGCCGCCGTACGGGACACGGCCGAACAGGTGCTGGCCGAGTTCCGGGCCGTGCGGACCCTGACCCGGCAGGCCGCCGACGCGCTCGACGAGGCCGCCGACCGGCTCGCGGCCGTGGTGCGCCGGCTGCGCGGCGAGGCGCCCCGCGACGCCGCCGCCTGGGTCGCCCGGCTGACCGAACTGCGGCAAGCCCAGGGTCACTTGCTGACCCTCAAGGAGACGCGGTACACGGACACCGCCCGCCTCGACGCGCTCGCCGCCGAGGCGGAGGCGGACCTCGCCGCGTCCGGCAGGCGGGCCGTCGCCTTCCTGGCCCGCGCGGACGCCTTCGCCGAGCACCACCGGGACGTCGAACGGCTCGCCGCCGACGCCGAGTCGATCGACACCACCGCGCAGGCGGCGCCCGTCGCCGACCGGCTCGACGCCCTCGCCGACGGGCTGCGCACGGTCACCGAGGTCGTCGCCGGTCTCGACGTCGCCGACCCCGCCGTACGGACCTCGGTGCTGGAGCGGGCCGCGGAGGTACTCGGTGGCGTCAACCGGGCCCGGGCGCTGCTGGACGCCCGCTGCCGCGCCCTGCGCGACGGAGAGGCACACGCCGCGTTCGCCGCCGAGACCGCGCTGCTCGGCCAGGCGGTCACCGCCGCGCTCGCCGTGGCCGGCACCCCCGAGGAGTGCGACGAGCAACTCGCCCGCACCCTCGTCCGGCTGGAGAACCTGGAGTCGCGGTTCGCGGAGTTCGACGAGCACCTCGCCGCGGTCGCCGACCGGCGCACCGAGGTGTACGAGGCGTTCTCGGCCCGCAAGCAGACACTTCTGGACGACCGGGCCCGCCGCGCCGAACGGCTCGCCGTCCTCGCCGACCGCCTCCTGGAGACGCTCGCCCGCCGCGCCGCCACGCTCGCCGACGCCGACGCGGTCAGCACCTTCTTCGCCTCCGACCCGATGGTCGCCAGGATCCGCCGGACCGCCGACGACCTGCGCGCCCTCGGCGATCCGGTGCGCGCCGAGGAACTGGACGGCCGGCTGGCGGCGGCACGCCAGGAGGCGGCCCGCACCCTGCGCGACCGCACCGACCTGTACGGCGACGGCGGCCGCACCATCCGGTTGGGCGGCCACCGCTTCGCGGTCACCGCGCAGCCCGCCGAACTCACCCTGGTCCCGCACGGCGACGGCCTGGCCCTCGCCCTCACCGGCACCGACTACCGCTCCCCGGTCACCGACCCGGAGTTCACCGCCGCCCGGCCGCACGGGGACCGTCCGCTGCCGTCCGAGTCGCCCGAGGTCTACCGGGCGGAACACCTCGCGGCCCGGATGCTGCGCGAGCACGGCCCGGCCGCCCTGGCGGCGGCCGAGCTGCCCGACCTGGTCGCCCGGGCGGCGGCCGAGGCCCACGACGAGGGCTACGAGCGCGGTGTCCACGACCATGACGCCACGGTGATCCTCGGCGCGCTCCTGCCCCTGTACGAGCGGGCCGGGCCGCTGCGTCACGAGCCCGCGGCCCGCGCCGCCGCCCAGCTGTTCTGGGCGCACGGCACCCGCGCCGAGGCCCGGACCAGGTGGACGCGGCGCGCGGTGTCGCTGGCCCGGGCCCGCGACACCTTCGGCCCCGGGCCCGAGATCGGCGAACTGGAGGCGGAACTGGCCGCCGCGCTCGACGCCTGGACCCCGGGAACCGCGCCGGACGCCGCCGCGGCAGCCGCGTACCTCTTCGAGGAGCTGACCACCGGCCCCGACGGCTTCGTCATCGGCGCGGCCACCCAGGCCCTCCTCGACAAGTTCCGCCGCACGGTGGACGGTTCGGCCTACGCGGCGGACCTGGCCGCGCTCGGCGACCTCGCCGACCGCCGCCAGCTGGCCGGGGCCTGGCTGTCGTCTTACCTCTCGGCCACCGGCGCGGACGTCACCCCCGGCGAACTGGCCGAGGCGGTGGCCGCCGAGCTGTGCCCGGACCTGACCCGCTACCCGTCCGACGCCTCGCCCACGGCCACCGCCGAGGACCTGCTCGGCACCCATCCGCGCATCACCGGCCGCCGCCTGCCGCTGCGGATCGACGAGTTCCTGGCCCGCACCCGGCGGTTCGCGGAGCGGGACGTGCCCGCCCACCGCGCCTTCCGGCAGCGGCGCGCCGCCCTGGTCGCCGCCGAGCGGGCCCGGCTGCGCCTGGACGAGTACCGCCCGCGCGCCATGACGGCGTTCGTGCGCAACCGGCTCGTCGACGAGGTGTATCTGCCGCTCGTCGGCGACAGCCTGGCCCGGCAGCTCGGCACCACGGGCGAGACGAGACGCACCGACACGGGCGGCCTGCTGCTGCTTCTCTCCCCGCCCGGCTACGGAAAGACCACGCTGATCGAGTACGTCGCCGACCGCCTCGGCCTGATGCTGGTGACCGCGAGCGGCCCGGCGCTCGGCCACGCCGTCACCTCGCTGGACCCGGCCGACGCCCCGAACGCCACCGCACGCCGGGAGGTCGAGAAGATCAACTTCGCGCTGGCGGCGGGCAACAACACCCTGCTGTACCTGGACGACATCCAGCACACCTCGCCCGAACTGCTGGAGAAGTTCATCCCGTTGTGCGACGCCACCCGCCGGGTCGACGGGGTGCGGGACGGCGAACCGCGCACCTACGATCTGCGCGGCAAGCGGTTCGCCGTCTGCATGGCCGGCAACCCCTACACCGCGTCCGGCGCCCGCTTCCACGTCCCCGACATGCTCGCCAACCGCGCCGACGTGTGGAACCTGGGCGACGTCCTCACCGGCAAGGAGGACGTGTTCGCCCTCAGCTTCCTGGAGAACGCGCTCACCGCGAACCCGGTGCTCGCCCCGCTCGCCGCCCAGGACCGCCACGACCTCGACGCGTTCGTCCGGCTCGCCGCCGATCCCGGCGCCCGCCCGGGCCGGCTCGCGCACGCCGACGAACCGGCCGAGGCGGAGCGGATCGTGGCCGTCCTGCGGCACCTGCTCACCGTGCGCGAGACGGTCCTCGCAGTCAACGCGGCCTACATCGCCTCGGCCGCCCGGTCGGACGCCACCCGCACCGAGCCGCCGTTCAGGCTCCAGGGCTCCTACCGCACCATGAACCGGATCGCCCAGCGCATCCGCCCCGTCATGAACGACACCGAACTCGCCGCCGTGATCGACGACCACTTCACCGCGGAGGCCCGGACGCTCGCCGGCGAGGCTGAGGCGAACCTGCTGAAGCTGGCCGGGCTGCGCGGTCGGCTCACCCCCGAACAGGCCGCCCGCTGGTCCGAGTTGACGGCCGCCTACGTGCGCTCGCAGGCGCTCGGCGGCCCCGCCGAGGAGCCCATGGTCCGGGCCGTGGCCGCGCTCGGGCTGCTCGCCGACCGGCTGGCCGCCGTCGAGGCCGCCCTCACCCGCGCCGTCGCCCCGGTCACCCCGCCCGCCGACCCCCGGGCCCGGCACGCCGCCGGGCCGAAGGAGCAGCCGTGATCCCCTTCCTGACGCCGCTCGCCGGAGCCGTGCTCATCGTGGCGTTCCGCACCGCCGTGCTGGTCCGCCGGGACCGGCGGCGGGCCCGTGCCCTGCGACTGCCGCCCGACCGCGAGTGACCGGCGGCGCCGCGCTATGCTGGAGGCTCGCTGCGGCCTCGGCCCAGCGCGGCGGTGGGGCTCGCCGTACCCGAACCGCGGCACCGATGCCGCCAACAGTCCCTGCTTGCAACGGTGTCTGCCCGCATGCGCGGGCCCCCGGCGAGTAGGAGACACATCTCATGACGGCCCCGGACTCCAGGACGGCGGCGCGGCTCCCGCGTCCCGGCAGCGCACCGCGCACCCCCGCCCGACGGCTGCCCGGACCGGGACAGGCGCCGGTCGTGGCGGTGGTGGCGGTCGGCGGCGGGATCGGCGCGGCGGCACGGTACGGCGCCGCCCTGCTATGGCCGACCGCCCCGAACGCCTTTCCGTGGACGGTCCTGTGGGTCAACACGGCCGGCTGCGCGGTGATCGGCGCGTTCATGGTGCTCATCGGCGAGGCCGGTGCGGTCCACCCGCTGGTGCGGCCGTTCTTCGGCACGGGCGTGCTCGGCGGCTTCACGACCTTCTCCACCTACGCCGTGGACATCCAGCGGCTGGTGACCGAGGGACGTCCGGGCACCGCCCTGGCCTATCTGGCCGCGACGTTGGCGGCGGCGCTCACGGCGGTGTGGCTCGCGGCGACGGCGACCCGCCGCGCGCTGGCGGCACGGCGGGGCCGGCGATGACGGGCGCGGGCATGAACTGGCTGCTGGTCGTGGCCGGCGGGACGGTCGGTGCCCCGCTGCGGTACCTCACCGACCGGGCCGTGCAGCGGCGGCACGACACCGGCTTCCCCTGGGGCACCTTGACCGTGAACGTCGTCGGCTGTCTGGTCCTCGGACTGCTGGCGGGGGCCGCGACGGCCGGGGCCGCCTCGGACCGGGTGCAACTGGCGCTGGGCACCGGGCTGTGCGGGGCGCTCACGACGTACTCGACGTTCTCGTACGAGACGCTGCGCCTGGCGCAGGACGGGGCGCGGTTCCTGGCCGCCGCCAACGCGGTCGCCAGCGTGGTGGCCGGCCTGGGCGCGGCGTTCACCGGAGCCGCCTGCGCCGCGGCGCTGTGGGGCTGACGGCCGCCGGGGAGGGTCCGTCAGGGGCGGTGGCCCGGGTGCGGCGGGGGTGGCGGGAGCGGGGTGCGCGGGGCCTCGCCGGGCCAGACCAGCAGGACCGGGCAGGGGGCGTGGTCGACGACGAACCGGGTGGCCGGCCCGAGGCTCCGCGGGCCGAGCCGTGCCGGGTCGCCGTCCCGGGCGCAGACCAGCAGACCGGCGTCCCGCGCCGCGGCGACGACCTCCCGCTCCACTCGGCCGCCGCGCTCCACGCATGTGCACGGGCGCCCCAGCCGGTCGGCGGCGGCCCGCAGCAGGTCCCGCCCGGAGGCCGCGGCGAGCCGCTCCAGGCTGGTGCCCGGGTCGCGCTCGGGACGCCCGCGGCCGAGCAGCCCGGCGAACGCGCCGTGCGCGGTCTCGGCGAGGGCGTCGTCGCGGACGTACAGCAGCGCGATCTCCTCGCCCGGGGCGGCACGGGCGCGCGCCGCGTCGACGCAGGCGGGCCAGGTGCCCTCGACGATCCAGACGATGACGCTCATCGGCGGCTCCGGCGGTGGTCCGTGGCGGTGGTGCCCGGTCAGGTCCCCACGAGGTGCAGCATCCCCCACAGGGCCAGGGTGGAGGCAAGCAGCGTGGCCGGAACGGTCACCAGGCCGAGCCGGGTGAAGGAGCCGAGTTCGGCCCGGGTGTCGTGGGCGTGCAGGACGCGCCGCCACAGCAGGGTGGCGAGCGAGCCCACATAGGTGAGGTTGGGGCCGAGGTTGACGCCGATCAGCACCGCGAGGACCGGTCCTGCACCGCCCGGCTGAACGAGGGGCAGCAGCGCCAGCACCGCGGGCAGATTGTTGATCACGTTGGCGAGCAGCGCCGCCACGGCCGCGACACCGAGGAGCGCGGGCAGCGAGGTCCCGGCGGGCAGCAGCCGGCCGAGCCCGGTGTCCAGGCCGTTGTCGACGACGGCCTTCACCACGATGCCGAGGGCGAGCACGAACAGGCAGAACAGCGGGGCCGCCGCGGTGACCAGTGCGCGCGGCCCGGTCCGGCGCTGCGCCAGCGCCCGCCCGCCGAGCACCAGCACCCCGGCGAGCGCCGCCCACGCGGGTGCGAGCCCCGCGAACGACGTCACCACGAAGCCGCCCAGCGTCAGGGCCACCACGACCAGGGTGAACACCGGCACGCCCGGATCCCTGCCGGCCGCCGGGCCGGGCACCGGGGCCACGGCCAGGTCGGCGCGGAAGAAGCGGCGGAAGACGGCGTACTCGACCGCGACGGCGGCGAGCCAGGGCAGCGCCATCAGGGCCGCGAACCGGGTGAAGGACAGCCCACTGGCCGCGAACGCCAGCAGGTTCGTCAGATTCGACACCGGCAGCAGCAGGGAGGCGGAGTTGGCCAGGTGCGCGGTCGCGTACACCTGCGGGCGGGCCCGCGCGCCGACCCGGGCGGCGGTGGCGAACACCACGGGCGTGAGCAGGACGACGGTCGCGTCCAGGCTGAGCACGGCCGTGATCGCGGCGGCGACCGCGAAGACTCCGGTGAGCAGCCGCCGCGGGCTGCCGCCGCACCAGCGCGCGACGGCGGCCCCGGCCGCCTCGAACAGGCCCTCGTCCGCGCACAGTTGGGCGAGCATCAGGATCAGCGCGAGGAACACGACCACCGGCAGCAGGGTGCGCGTCTGCTGCCAGGCGTCCGCGGCGGACACGGCGCCCACCGCCACGGCGAGGGCCGCCGCCGGGACGGCCGCGGTGGCTTCCGGGAGCCCGCGCGGCCGTACGACGGCGAAGGCCAGCACGCCCAGCAGCAGGACCACCGAGACGGTCTCGGTGACGACGGTGGTGGTACTCAGGTGCGTTTTCCTCCCGCGACAGGGCACCGACGGGCCCGCCGGTGATCGGCTCCGCTCAAGGGTCGCACCCCTGGGCGGTGACGCCGGTCAGGCCCCGGGCGGGGTCTGCGTGCCGCGGGCGTGGTCGTGCGCTACGGGGGTGCGCTACGGGGGTGCGCTACGGGCGGGGCCAGGGCCGGCCGCCGATGCGTTCGATGCCGGAGTTGAAACGCTTGAGATAGCCGGCGAAGGCGGCGATGTCCTCGGCCGACCAGTCCGCCATGACCAGGTCCAGGCTGCGCACGATGCCCTCGCGCTCCTCGTCCAGCAGGCGCGCCCCCTGCTCGGTGATGCGGAACTTGCGCGCCATGCCGCCGGCCGGGTCGGGGATGCGTTCCACCAGACCGGCGCGCATGGCCGCGGCGGTCTGCCGGTTGAGCGTGGAGGCGTCGAGCCCGAAGGCGTCGCTCAGCTCCCCGATCGACATCGGCCCCTGGACGCGGATGCGGCTGAGCAGGATGTACGCGCTGCGTTCCAGGACGCTGTCCTTGCGCCGCCCGCCCATCTGGTTCATGAACGTGTGGCGGCTGAGCAGCATCTGCTCGTACTCGACCTCGTGCGTCGGCCTGATCATGTGCCTGAGCCTCCCTGCCCGTGCGGCCGTCGCGCTGTATCTCCCCGCGTACGGCCGTTTCATCCTGGCACATGTGCGTGTACGGGCCACATCACATGCTGGATACATACGGCATGTACGATGCACATCCTTCACCCGGCACCCGCCTCCATGGCGCGCGTCACCCATGACAGAAAGTCGAGGAGTCCCTACACATGGACGCCCCCAAGCCGACGGCCCGCGCAGGCGGTGTGGTCGCGACCCTTGCGCTCGCCGGCATCACGGCAGCGATCATGCAGACCCTGGTCACCCCGCTCATCGCGGAGCTGCCGCAGATTCTGCACACGTCGTCGTCGAACGCCGCCTGGGTGATCACCGTCACCTTGCTGGTGGCCGCCGTCTGCGTCCCCGTCGTGGGTCGTCTCGGCGACCTCGTGGGCAAGCGGCGCATGCTGCTCGTGTGCGCCGTGCCGCTGATCGCGGGCTCGGTGGTGTGCGCCCTGTCGTCCTCCGTCGTCACGATGATCATCGGGCGTGGGCTGCAGGGCATGGGCATGGGCATGCTGCCCCTCGGCATAGCCCTGCTGCGCGACGTGGTGCCCATGGAGAAGCTCAGCTCCTCGATCGCACTGGTCAGCGCGTCGATGGGGATCGGCGGCGGCCTCGGCCTGCCGCTCGCCGCGGCGGTCGCCCAGTACGCCGACTGGCGCGTGCTGTTCTGGGGCTCCGCGGGGCTCGCCGTCGTCGTCGCGGTGCTGATCTGGTTCCTGATCCCGGACGTCCCGGCCGCGGCCAAGGGGCAGCGCTTCGACCTGCCCGGCGCGGTCGGCCTCGGCATCGCCCTGGTCTCTCTGCTGCTCGCGATCTCCAAGGGCGCCGACTGGGGCTGGGGTTCGGCGACCACTCTCGGCCTGTTCGCCGTCGCCGTCGTGGTGCTCGCCGCCTGGGGCCGGTGGGAGCTGCGCACCGGTGACCCGCTGATCGACCTGCGCACCACCGCCCGGCCCCGGGTGCTGCTCACCAACCTCGCCTCCGTCTTCGTCGGCTTCGGCATGTACGCGAGCATGCTGGTGATGCCGCAGCTGCTGCAGTTCCCCGCGGCCACCGGCTACGGCCTCGGCCAGTCGATGCTCGCGGCCGGCCTGTGGATGGCCCCCGGCGGCATCATGATGATGATCGTCTCTCCGCTCGGCGGCAAGCTCACCAACGCCCGCGGACCCAAGTTCACCCTGGTCGCCGGGGCGCTGGTGATCGCCGCCGGCTACGGTCTGTCCATGCCGCTGATGGGCACGGCCTGGGGCCTGATGCTCGTCGGCATCGTCACCAGCAGCGGCGTGGGCCTCGCCTACGGTTCGATGCCCGCCCTGATCATGGGGTCCGTGCCGGTCTCCGAGACGGCGGCGGCGAACGGCTTCAACACCCTCATGCGGTCGCTCGGCACCTCGATCGGTGCCGCGGTCATCGGTGTGATCCTGGCCCAGATGACCACCACCATGGGCGGCCACACCTTCGCCTCCGAGGCGGGCTTCCGCACCGCCCTGCTGGTCGGCGGCGGCCTCGCCCTGATCTCCGCGGCGATCGCGGCGTTCATCCCCGCCGCCCGCACCACCCTGACCCCCGAGGACACCCCGAACCAGACCCCCGCCCCCGAGGAAGCCACGGTCTGACGGCGATCAGTGAATTCCGGTGTTCCGGGAGGCGGGTGGCCTGAGCGTGCCGCGGCCGGGATTCGGGTGGTGGTGTGTGCGGCGCGTGGGGTGGGTCTGCCGTGGGCGCCGTGCCGGAGCGGGGTCGGCCTGTCCGATCTGGGTGGGCCGAGGTGCGGCGAGGGGTGAGTTCCGGTGTTCCTGGACGTTGGTGGCAGCTCCCCGGCGCAGGCGGGTCCCGCGTCGGCCGACCCGGTGTGCGCGGCCGGGGTTCGGGGGGCGCCGGGTACGAGTGGGACGTGGATTCGGCTGGTTCGCCGGGGAACGGGGCGGGTCGACCGACCGGGGTGAGCGCGGCACGGCGGACTTGACCGGCAGTGCGCCAGACGGTGGGACCATCCCCGGCGGGCCGAGGCCACGCGAGCGGCCGGGCGAAACGCCGCCCGCGAAGACCGCCACGGCGGCCCCATCCCGGACGCCGCGCGCACCTCGGTCAATCCGCCCCGCTCCTCCGGCGAACCCATCGCACCAGGCTCCAGCGGCACGTGACGCACCAGGAGATGAACCGGCGGTCCGCCCAAGAGGCCAGGCCGGTCCCGCCAAGTCGCGGAGCGCACCCCGACGCGCCGCCCGCGGCAGGCCCGCCCCGGGCGGCACGCACACCGCCACCCGGCCGCGTACGCGGCACACGTGCTGGGCCCGCCCGGGAGGCCGAGCTGATCCCACCGGATCACGGAAACGCGGCGGGGGCCGGAACCCGGGTGGGTTCCGGCCCCCGTGGGGTGTGGGGATCAGGCCGCGGCGCCCACGTTGCCGTGCAGCCGGGCGACGACCTCGGTCAGCTGGGCGACGACCTCGGCGTCGTCGGAGGGGTGGGTCTCGGCGAAGCGGGTCACCGAGCTGGGAATGGACAGCTTGATGTCCTCGATGACCTTGCCACCGGCGATGCCCACGGCCTTGCGGGCCTCGTCCTGGGCCCACACGCCGCCGTACTGGCCGAACGCGGTGCCGATCACGGCGACCGGCTTGCCGCCGAAGCCGCTGGACCCGTACGGGCGGGACAGCCAGTCGATGGCGTTCTTCAGCACGGCCGGGATGGTGCCGTTGTACTCGGGGGAGAAGAGCAGGAACGCATCGGCGGCCTGGGCGGTCTCGCGCAGCTTGGCGGCGGCGGCCGGGACGCTGCCCTCGACGTCGATGTCCTCGTTGTAGAACGGGATCTCGGCCAGCCCCTCGAACACCGTGACGTCGGCGCCCTCGGGAGCGACCTGCACGGCGGCCTCGGCCAGCTGACGGTTGGTGGAACCGGCGCGGAGGCTGCCGACGAGGGCGAGTATGCGAACAGACATGGGAACTCCAGAGAGGGCTGAAACATTGCCGTTACGAACCGGACCGAGGTCCGCTTAAATTTGTACCAGGCTAACCGGACCGCGGTCCAGTTCCGGCTGAGTGCTTTACGCTGTGTTCATGTCCAGCGCCCTGCCGCCCCTTACGCCGCCCCCGGAGCCGGTAGACATGCCGCTGCTCGCCTTCGGTTCGGCGGACGACGAGCCCTGTCTGCGTGCCGACGCCGCCCGGAACCGGGCCCGGCTGCTGGAGGCCGCGGCCTGTCTGGTGCGGGAGCAGGGCGCCGCGAATCTCACGATGGAGGCGGTGGCCGCGGCCGCCTCGGTGGGCAAGGGCACCGTCTTCCGCCGCTTCGGCGACCGCACCGGCCTGCTGACGGCCCTGCTGGACCACTCGGAGAAGAAGTTCCAGGCCGCGTTCATGAGCGGCCCCCCGCCGCTGGGGCCCGGCGCCGGGCCGGTGGAGCGGCTGGGCGCGTTCGGCGTCGCCCTGCTGCGCCGCACGGGCGACGAACTGGAACTGCAACTGGCGGCCGAACCCCACCCCGAGCGCCGCTTCTCGGCGGCGCCGCGCCGCGTCCTGCACGGCCATGTGGTGCTGCTGCTGCGGCAGGCCGTGCCCGCGGCGGACTGCGAGCTGCTGGCGCAGACCCTGATGGGCTATCTGAGCCCTGTCCTGGTCCATCACCTCACCCGGCAGTGCGGCATGCCGCTGGAGCGGCTCGAGGCCGGCTGGCTGGACCTGGTCGCCCGCGTGACCCGCACGGACTTCTGCTGTTGAACCCCGCTCAGCCGTGCGCGGCGAACTCGTCCAGCAGCCCCTGCGGGGCGTCGCCGCGGAAGAGCAGCGCGGCGCTGCGCGCGGACTCGGCCGCGGACCGCTCGCTGCGGGGGAACAGCCGCTCCTCGTAGGCGGACAGGGCGGCCTCGGCGTCGCCCGGGTGCGCGGCGAGCGCGAGGCCCAGTTCGGCCCCGTCGAGCAGCGCCAGGTTCGCGCCCTCGCCCGCGAACGGTGACATCAGATGGGCGGCGTCACCGAGCAGTGTGACGCCGGGGACGCGCGCCCAGCGGTGGCCGACCGGCAGCGCGTGGATCCGCCGCGGCACCAGCGCGCCGTCCGCGTCCGCGACCAGCGTCCGCAGGCTCTTGTCCCAGTCCGCGAAGTGCTCAAGCACGGCCGCCTCGGCGGCGTCGCCGTCACCGAAGTCGATCCCGTCCAGCCACTCCTCGGCCACCTCCAGGGCGGCGTACACATGCAGGCTGCCGTCGGTCTCGCGATGCGCGAGGAAGCCCCGGCCCGGTGCGAGCGCGAACAGCATGCCGCCGCCGACCACCTCCGCGGCCACCGGATGGCGCGCGTCGGCCTCCCGCAGGTCCGCCTCCACGAACGATACGCCGGTATACGCGGGTCGGGCCGCCGAGAGGAGCGGCCGGACCCGCGACCAGGCGCCGTCGGCGCCGACCAGCAGGTCCGTGGTGAGGGTGCGGCCGTCGGCGAGCGCGACCTCGTGCCGGCCGCCGCCGAGCGGGCGCGCCGCCGTGACCTTCGCGCCCCAGCGGACGGTGCCCGGCGGCAGCGAGCCGAGCAGCAGGTCGCGCAGGTCGCCGCGGTCGATCTCGGGGCGCCCGCCCGAGCCGTCGTCCACCTGCGCCATGAGCACCGCGGCGCTCCGGTCGAGGATCCGCATCTCCTGGCCGCCCGGGTGGACGCGCGTGCGGAACGCGTCGTGCAGCCCGGCGGCGCGCAGGGCCTGCTGACCGGAGTCCTCGTGGATGTCGAGCATGCCGCCCTGGGTGCGGGCGGCGGGGGAGTCGTCCAGGTCGAGGACGGTCGCCTCGATGCCGTGCACATGCAGGACGCGGGCGAGGGCGAGCCCGCCGAGTCCGGCTCCGACGACGGTGATCGGGTGGTGGGCGGTGGTCATCACGGTCTCCTCCGAGGGTCGGTCGACGGGTCGGTCAGTCGGGTACGGCGGTCCGCTCGATGCCGTTGAGCAGCGCGTGGAAGGCCCACGCCAGCCGCGCCTCGGGCGCCCCCGAGACCAGCAGGCCGGCGGTCGCGGCGAGCTGCGGGTGGGTACGCTCGGACGCCCCGCGCACGGCCCGGTCGAGCGCGTCCCACTCCTCGCGGGCACCGGGGGAGTCGTCCTGTCCGGCGTGCTCGGCGGCCGTCGCCGTGGCGTGCTGCAACAGCAGGTCCACGCCCCACGCGGCCTGCGCGGGCGGCACCCCGCCCTCGTCGAGCAGCGCCAGCAGCGTCTCGATCAGGTTCAGATAGTGGGGGCCGGACGGGCGGGTGGTCAGCGCGGACCGGGCGAGCGTCGGATGGCCGAGGAGCATCTCGGTGTACGCGGTGAGCACCGCGGCCAGCCGCTCCCGCCAGGAGCCGTGCGCCGGGGCCCGCCCGACCGTGCCGAGCAGTTCGTCGAGGACGGCGGCGTGCAGCTCGTGGGTGTTGCGGACGTACACGTACAGCGAGGCCGGGCCGGTGTCGAGTTCCTGTGCCAGGCGCCGCATGGTGACCTTCTGCAGTCCCTCGGCGCGCAGTACGGCGACGGCGGCGGCGACGATGCCCTCCCTGGTCAGGGCGGGCTTGGCCGGGCGTTCGCGGCGGCTGCGGGGGGAGTCGGGGCGGGCTGTCATGGAGACACCGTAACGAACATGTTCGGCGCGAACAAGTTCGTAACGAACGTGTTCGCGACGGTGCGGCCCTCCCCACCGCCGGCTTCTGCCAAGATGCGGTACGTCATGGTGCAGATACCGAACACGCCCGCGTCCGCGTCGCCCGCACCGCGCTCCGTCCCCACGAGCGCCGATGTCGCCCGCCTGGCCGGCGTCTCGCGCGCGACCGTCTCCTACGTCCTCAACAACACCGGCGCGGCCCGGATCAGCGAGCCCACGCGCCGCCGCGTCCGCGAGGCCGCCGAGGAACTCGGCTACGTGCCGCACGCGGCCGCCCGCAGCCTACGCGCCGGACACAGCCGGATGGTGCTGATGCCCGCCCCGGCCTTCCCGGTGGGCCCGCTGTACGGCCGGTTCATCAGCGAACTCCAGTGGGCCCTCGGCCGCCTGGGCTACACGGTCGTCCAGTACGGCAGCGTCGGGCTGCACGGCGACGAAGCCGCCCGCGCCTGGGCCGAGTTGCGGCCCGTCGCGGTGCTGGTGCCGGGCTCCGGGCCCGGCCCCCGGGGCGTCGCGCTGCTCAGACGGGCCGGCGCCCGGGCCGTGGTCACGGTGGGCCCCGAGCGCGTCGAGGGGGCGCACGCCGTGCTGTTGGACCACGACGGCGTCGGACACTGCGCCGGCGCCCACCTGTACGCCCGCGGCCGGCGCCGCATCGGCGTCGTCGTCCCCGCGGAGCCCGGACTCGAACCCTTCTCCCGGCCGCGGCTCGCGGGCGTGCGCGCGGCGCTGCGCGGCACGGACGCCGAGGTGACCGAGCTGCCGCTCGCCTACGAGGAGCGGGCCGCCGCCGAACTCGCCGCGAGCTGGCGCCGGTTCGGCCTGGACGCGGTGTTCGCGTACAACGACGAGTACGCCATGCTGCTGATGCGCGCCCTGCAGGACGAGGGGGTGCGCATCCCCGACGACACCGCCGTGCTCGGCGCCGACGACCTGATGCTGGGCCGGCTGCTGCGGCCCCGGCTCAGTACCATCCACATCGAGCTGCCGGCCGGGCGCGACCTCGCCGACCTCGTCGACCGCGCCGTGCGCGACCCCGGTCTCGCGCCCGAGGCGCACCAGGTGCTCGGAGCGTCCGTGGTACGCCGCGAGTCCAGCTGACCGGGGCCGCGCACCGGCCCCGGCCGGTCCGGCACGCCGTCCTCCGCCCGGCGGGTCCGGCGCTCCTCAGGGTGTCCCCGGGCTCACTCGCCCGGGGCGCTCGACTGCTGCGCGGCGATGCTCTTGCGGACCTCGTCCATGTCCAGCTTGCGGGCCTGCCCGATGACGTCCGTCAGGGCGGCCTCGGGCAGCGCGCCCGGCTGGGCGAAGACGGCGACCTGATCGCGGACGATCATCAGCGTCGGGATCGACTGGATGTTGAAGGCCGCGGCCAGCTCCGGCTGTGCCTCGGTGTCCACCTTGCCGAACACCAGATCCGGGTTCTCCTCGGCCGCCTTGTCGTACACCGGCGCGAACTGACGGCACGGGCCGCACCAGGACGCCCAGAAGTCGATCAGGACGAACTCGTTCTCCGTGACCGTCTGGTCGAAGTTCTCCTTGGTGAGCTCCACGGTGCTGCTCATGCGTGATTCCCTCTTCCTGTGTATGGGGGCGAAGCCGTCTGCGGAACACGGCCGCCCGCGTAGGTATTCCGGCCACGTACCCGGGTGGCCGCCGGGCACACCCCGTGTGGCCTCCCGGCACACCACCCACCAGACTTGTCCCCATGACGGAAACGGAATCCATCGCTTACGACGTCGTGGTGCTCGGGGCCGGGCCGGTGGGCGAGAACGTGGCCGACCGCACCCGGGCGGCCGGCCTGTCCACCGCGATCGTGGA
Organism: Streptomyces shenzhenensis; assembly: GCF_003688995.1. Taxonomy (GTDB): domain Bacteria; phylum Actinomycetota; class Actinomycetes; order Streptomycetales; family Streptomycetaceae; genus Streptomyces; species Streptomyces shenzhenensis_A. Next base: position 177,772 of record NZ_PENI01000005.1, read on the forward strand.
GAGCGAACTGGTCGGCGGCGAGTGCTCCTACTGGGCGTGCATGCCCAGCAAGGCCCTGCTGCGCCCGGTCATCGCCCGCGCCGACGCCCGCCGCCTTCCGGGCCTGAGCCAGGCCGTACAGGGCCCCCTCGACGCACCCGCGGTGCTCGCCCGGCGGGACGAGTACACCTCGCACTGGAAGGACGACGGGCAGGCCGGGTGGGTCGAGGGCATCGGCGCCGACCTGTACCGCGGCCACGGCCGCCTGGCCGGTCCCCGCACGGTCACCGTGACCGGCCCCGACGGCGCCGTGCGGACCCTCACCGCCCGGCACGCCGTGGCCGTCTGCACCGGCACCCGCGCCCTGCTGCCCGACCTGCCCGGACTCGCCGACGTGCAGCCGTGGACCAGCCGGGAGGCGACCAGCTCGAAGTCCGTGCCCGGCCGGCTGATCGTGGTGGGCGGCGGGGTGGTCGCCACCGAGATGGCCACCGCCTGGCAGGCTCTCGGCTCCCAGGTCACCATGCTGGTCCGGGGCAAGGGACTGCTCCCCCGGATGGAGCCCTTCGCCGGCGAACTGGTCGCCGAGGCGCTCGCGGACGCCGGCGCCGAGGTCCGCACCGGCACCTCCGTCGCGTCGGTGGCACGGGAGAACGGCACCGTCGTCGCGCTGACCGCGGCCGGCGACCGCGTCGAGGGCGACGAGATCCTCTTCGCCACCGGCCGCGTCCCGCACACCGACGACATCGGGCTCGGCACCGTCGGCCTGGAACCCGGGTCCTGGCTGCCGGTCGACGACAGCCTCCGGGTCACCGGAACCGACTGGCTGTACGCGGTCGGCGACGTCAACCACCGCGCGCTCCTCACCCACCAGGGCAAGTACCAGGCCCGGATCGCGGGCGCCGCCATCGGTGCCCGGGCCGCGGGCGACCCCGTCGCGGCCGAACCCTGGAACGCGTACACGGCCACCGCCGACCACCACGCCGTACCCCAGGTCGTCTTCACCGACCCCGAGGCCGCCGCCGTCGGGCTCTCCCTGGCGGAGGCGGAGCAGGCCGGCCACCGGGTGCGGGCCGTCGACGTCGAGTTCTCCTCGGTGGCCGGCGCGGGCCTGTACGGCGACGGCTACAAGGGCCGCGCCCGCATGGTCGTCGACCTGGAGGACGAGATCCTGCGCGGGGTCACCTTCGTCGGGCCCGGCGTCGGCGAGCTGATCCACTCGGCGACCGTCGCCGTCGCCGGACGGGTCCCGGTCAGCCGCCTGTGGCACGCCGTCCCGTCGTATCCGACGATCAGCGAGGTGTGGCTGCGCCTGCTGGAGGCCTACCGGGGCTGACCGCGCCGGCCCGCCCGCCGTTTCACGGCAGTTCGAAGCCCAGGGCCGCGGCGGCGGCCTCGGGCGTCGGCTGGGTCCACTGCTCCGTCATCGCCGTGTTCGAGGACAGGGAACGCAGTTCGGCGCGGTCGAGATACAAGGTCCCGGCCAAGTGGTCCGTCTCGTGCTGCACGATCCGGGCGGGCCACCCGGTGACCACCTCGTCCAGGGCGCGGCCGTGCTCGTCCGCGCCGCGCAGCCGCACCTCGGCGTGCCGGGCCACCACCGCCTGCCAGCCCGGCACGCTCAGGCAGCCCTCGAAGAAGGCGGCCCGGCCGCCGCCCACCGGCGCGTACGACGGGTTCACCAGCACCCGGAAGGGCTGCGGCACCCGGCCGCGGGCCAGCCGCACCTCGTCCGGCACCGTCGCCGGGTCCTCGACGACCGCGATCCGCAGCCCCACCCCGACCTGCGGTGCGGCGAGCCCGACGCCCGGCGCCGCGTGCATGGTGTCGCGCAGGGCCTCGACGAAGCGGGCCAGCAGCGCGGGCTCCAGCTGCCCGTCGAACGGTTCGGCGGGGCGGCGCAGCACGGGGTCGCCGGCCGCCACGATGGGCAACGGGCCGTCGCCGGCGAGGAGTTCCTCGACCCGCTCGGCGAGGGGCGTGCGATCAGTGGGAGGTGCCATCGCGCCAGCATGACACGGCGGCCTCCGCAGGCCATGTGACGCACATCACCTCGATTCCCGGGAACTCGACCGCCCGGCGCTCCGACCACTGGATCGTCATCCTTGAGGATCGAGTCCCCGGAGAAGCCGCCGATGTCCACCGCTCCCCCGACCACCACGGACGAGGCCCCCCGGCCCCCCGCCCCGGCGCCCTCCCCGAGCCGCTGGGCCCCGCTGCGCCCCCTGGTGCTGCGCCTGCACTTCTACGCCGGCCTGCTCGTCGCCCCGTTCCTGCTGATCGCCGCCGCGACCGGATTCCTGTACGCCTGCTCGTACCAGGCGGAGAAGCTGCTCTACTCCCACGAACTGACCGTCCCGGTCGGGCCGACCGAGGTGCCCGTCTCCGAGCAGGTGGCCGCCGCCCGCAAGGCACACCCCGAGGGCACCGTCTCCGCCGTGCGCCCCGCCCCGGCGCCCGACGCCACCACCCGGGTGCTGCTCACCGGCGTCCCCGGCGTCGACCCGGGCCACACCCTCGCCGTCTTCGTCGACCCGTACACCGGGACCGTGCGCGGCGCGCTGGAGCAGTACGGCACGAGCGGCGCGCTGCCCCTGCGCACCTGGATCGACGAGTTCCATCGCGATCTGCACCTCGGCGACCCCGGCCGGCTCTACAGCGAACTGGCCGCCAGCTGGCTGTGGGTGATCGCGGGCGGCGGGCTCGTGCTGTGGTTCTCCCGGCGGCGCGCCCTGCGCAAGGTACGGGGGACCAGCGGGCGGCGCCGCACCCTCGGCCTGCACGGCAGCATCGGCGTCTGGGCCGCGGCCGGCTTCGTCTTCCTGTCGGCGACCGGCCTGACCTGGTCGACGTACGCCGGTGCGAACATCGCCGAACTGCGCACCACGCTCGGCCAGGCCACCCCGGAGGTGTCGGCGGCAGCGGCCGGCGGCGAGCACACGGGCCACGGCGCGGCGGCCGGCACCGGCGGGGACGCCGGGCACGGTGTCGGCCTGGACACGGTGCTCGCGGCGGCCCGGGCGCAGGACCTGAGCGACCCCGTGGAGATCGTCCCGCCCGCCGACGCCGACTCGGCGTACGTCGTCAAGCAGATCCAGCGTAGCTGGCCCGAGAAACAGGACGCGGTCGCCGTCGACCCGGCCACCGGACAGGTCACCGACGTCCTGCGGTTCGACGACTACCCGGTGCTCGCCAAGCTCTCCCGCTGGGGCATCGACCTGCACAGCGGCAGCCTGTTCGGGATCGTCAACCAGATCGCCCTGGCACTGCTCGCGCTCGCCCTGGTGCTGCTCATCCTGTGGGGCTACCGCATGTGGTGGCAGCGCGGTCGCGGCTCCGCCTTCGGCCGGCCCATACCGCGCGGCGCCTGGGCGCAGGTGTCCCCGTACGTCCTGGTCCCCGCGCTCGCGGTGACGGCCGTGCTCGGCTACTTCGTTCCGCTGCTCGGCATCCCGCTGGCCGCGTTCATCGCCGTGGACATCGTGCTCGGCGAGATAGCCCACCGCCGCGAGCGGCGCGCCTGAGGCAGCGGAACCGGCGCCGATCAGCGTGGTCCCGACCCGGCCGCTCCTTCGCATGGACCCCGGCCGCCGGCGTGGCGCGCCTCGCTGCGCCGCCTCCTCGACGGCGAACGGGACCGCGAGGCCGTCCTGGCGCCCGGCGACGAACAGGTGCGGCGCTCCCTGCTGGCGGCGCCGACGCTCGCGGCCCTGGCCGCGGCGGGACCCGCGCCGCATGGCGAGGGCCCGGTTCCTGCCGGAACCGGGCCCGGGGCACGGGACGGTCAGTCGTCCCGGTCGTCCGCGAAGTCGCCCGCGAGTGCCGAGGCGATCCGCAGATGCGTCTCCGCCTCGTCGTGCCGCGCCTGCCGCTGGAGCGTGCGGCCCAGCATCAGCCGGGCGTAGTGCTCCACCGGGTCGCGCTCCACGATCACCCGCAACTCGGCCTCGGCGCGGCTCAGTTGGGCCGAGTGGTAGTAGGCGCGGGCCAGCAGCAGCCGGGGGCCGGTCTGCTCCGGCACCTCATCGACCAGCCGGGCCAGCACGCGCGCCGCGCCCGCGTAGTCCTGCGCATCGAAGAACTGCCGCCCGCGCTCCCAGCGCTCGGCCGCGGTTCCGTGGTCGTAGTACGTCGTCTCCACTCGTGACCTCCTCTGCCGCCCACAACGGAACCCGATGATTGAAAATTCCACCACATGCCTGGCCGGTCGTTTGCGTGGTCCCCCTCGGCCGGCACCGCGACACCAACGACCGGCTGCCAGCCACGAGTTGATCGACGTACGAAGCATGGCTCCGAACTCCTCGGGGTCCACGGAGCCGACCTATTAACGTCGGGGATCTCAGATCACGGAGGACTTGATGAACGTCAAAGACGCCTACCTGGGTGCCGCGGGACAGGCAGTGGCACTGCTGGAGGCTCCGGAAGTCGCCACGGCGTGGGAGCAGCCCAGTGCGTTGCCCAAGATGACGGTCGGCGGGCTGGCCGGCCACCTCGCTTACCAGATCTTGAGTGTCAGCGCAGCCCTGCAGGTGTGTGTCGACTCCGCCCTGCAGGAGTCCCCGCCCCACGAGGCGCCGATCCCCCTGCTGGACCATTACGCCCGAGCCGCCTGGATCGATGCGCCGCTCGACGGGGAGGTCAACGCCGGCATTCGGGCGAAGAGCGAGGGCATCGCGGCCCAGGGGACGTTGTTGTTGACAGAGCTTGCCCGCACCGCGTTCGCCGAGCAGCGGACCAAGCTCGCGGAGTGTTCGGGCGACCAGGCCGTGTTCATGCCGCAGACAGGGTGGGCGCTGCGTCTCGACGATTTTCTGGTCACCCGGATGCTGGAGCTCACCGTGCACAGGGACGATCTCGCCGTCAGCGTGGGACTGGCCGTCCAGGACCTCCCGGAGGCCGCCTTCGAACCGGTGCTCGTACTGCTGACCCGGCTCGCGGCCCGCCGGCACGGCCAAGCCGCGTTGCTGAGGGCGCTGACCCGAACGGAGCGAGCGCCCGCGGCAATCAACGCGATCTGACTCGACGCGGATGGTCGGACCGAACGCACAGCACACGACGCTGATCACTTCGTAGTCCGGCCCGAAGAGATCGAAGGACTCCAGATCAGCTGCGACGACCCGGGGCGCAGGAACGTTCGGCGGTGTCCTGCCGGGTGATGGCCGCGCCAACCTGCTCGATAGCGCTACGCAACAAGGCACCGTAAGCGTCCTGGGGCAGGTTCGAGGCATGTTCCTGGGCCGTGTTGATGTGCTCGGTGGCAGCGTCGAAGGACCCGAGCCGGCGGTAGTTGTCAGCGAGGTTGAGGTGCAGGGACGGGTAGAAGCCGGCGATCCGAAGACTGGCGTGATGCTCCTGAACGCGCTGATCGGTCAGGGCGTCGGCGGCGTCCAGGGCCCGGATGTCCCAGGCCAGGGCCTGGGCGGGGTCTTCGTAGAGGTCCGCCATGTAGTGCGCGAGGGTGCAGCGGTGCAGGGGGTCGCCGGTGACGCCGATCGTGGACCAGAGGTCCAGGAGTGTCTGGCGGGCGGTGGCCATGTCTCCGGCTCGTCCTTCGGTGACGGCCTGGCCGATGGCTTCCATGGTCGAGTCGGGGCCGGTGGGAGTGGTGGTCATGAGAGCGGTCCTCTTCCTTCCTGCTCAGGCGGAGTGGCTGGGACTGACAGGCATGGCCAAAGTGGTGAGATCGCCGCGGTCGGCGGAGCGGATCGTGCCGGGTTGGTCGGGTCCTCGCAGCTCGAGCAGCACGTCGGGGCCGATTGCGGTGCTGATGGCTGGATAGAGCGTGGTCAGCTCGAAAGAGATCTGGAAGGCGCGTCCCGTCACGACGGCAGGTAGCGGGAAATCGGGGTGCTTGTCGTCGGCCGCCAGAATCTTCGTACCGCGGTGGTTCACGCACAGCGAAAGCTGCTCACCGGAATGTTCTTCCAGGGCTCGCAGGAGCAGGTTCTTCGGCACGGTCACACGGGTCGTGACCTCGGGCAGCGACGCGAGCATCAGCCGGTGGTCGGGGAACTCGTCCGACATCAGCCGGCAGTGCTGGTCGTCCCGGTCCGCCATGCGGAGCCAGATACCGTGCGGCGTCGCTTCGACTCGCACCAGCATGCTGCGGCGGAGCTCGCCGACCGCGGCCCGCAACTCGGCACCGTTGATCGTGGCCGCCCAGGCCGTGGCGGCAGGTTCAGCAGGAACCAGGGTCCGTGTCGAGAGCCGGTAGCGGTCAGTCGCGGTCAGCGTGACCGCTTCCTGGCTCGCCTCGACCCGCAGTCCCCCGAGGACCGGCATCCCCGGATCGCGTGCTGTCGCGGTCAGGACCTGCTCGATCGCGTCGGCCAGTACGGGACCCTTCAGCCCGGCAATCGGCAGGCTCGGCACGTCGGTCAGTGACGACTTGATCAGAGCGGCCTTCTGCTGCACCGCTTCCGCGTCCCCCCGGACCTTTGCGACATGCTCGTCGATCAGCCGGGACGCTTCCTCGGGCTCGGCATCGAGGACCGCCGAGACAGCAGTGAGGGGCATGGCCAGCTCGCGCAGCTGACGCAGCGCGACGGCCCGCGCCACCTGGTCAGCGGAGTAGTAGCGGTAGCCCGAGACCGGGTCGGTCTCGGCAGGGGGCAGCGGCCCGGAGTCGGCGTAGAACCGCAACGCACTGGAGGTCAGACCAGTGCGCCGGGCAAAGACCCCGATCGGCATCAGCTCAGAGTTCGGCACCCCGCTATCGTCGAGCTTCGACCAACTCGAAGGTCAACACCGACGGACTCAACGCTCGGTTGCGGGGTGGGAGCGGCACGGGTGGCCGTTGAGTACTCCAGCAGCGTTTCGCAATCCGGCCTGGTCAGAAGCATCGTCCGGAGCGTAGTCGGCGGATGGCGTGTCACACCGTCAACTGGGCCTGTTTGCGGCCGCGGCACTTCGCCGCTGCTCGCTCGTCAGCCTCGCCGTCGGACGCGCACCGGTCGAACACGGCTTCGCCCCTCAAGAACTGGCGGATCCTCACCAAGCTCCGTACCGACCCCGCTCGCGTCACGCGCCTCCTACGTGCCCTGCTCGTCCTGACAAATCTCGAAGTCAACCGCTGGTACAACTAGCCTGCGTGTAGTGGGAAGTTGGGGCCCTGCGCCGCTCGGGCGGCAGGCTCCCCAACTGCAGAGAGGACCGGTCATGACCTCGAACCACGACACGCTGTGGCGTCGCTGCGCGTACCTGGGTCGCGTCCTGCTGCCACTGCTGGACCAGGAGCCATGGCGCCAGGGTCGCCGCCGAGAACGGCTGCATTCCTGGGGCATTGACGTGGCGGTGGGGGAACGACTCATTGAGGTCTTCGCGGCCTTGGCCGCACACGCTGTCGCGGTGGACACTTCCTTGTCCGCAGCAGAGTTCGAGACCCTGCCCCTCAGCGCCGTAGCCGACGCGGCGACCGACAAGCAAGACTTCGAACTACTCGCCGGGCTCCCAGACACCTTCGCTGACGACCGCGACGAAATCGCGGTCAAAGTCATCCGCCTGTACGCCTATAAGGGCGACCAGACCAGTCTCCAGCTCCTTCGGCTGAGCACGGAAGTGCGCCATACGCTGAGCGTCCTTGCAGCGCGCGAGTCGGTGCCTTCCCCCACGTGCGGAGACGTCTTCCGCAAGGCGGACGAGGCCAACCTGCCGCAGTAGGCACGGAGATTGCCACTCCGGGCCGTTGGTGCCAGCCGTAGAACACAGCCTGACGGACGATCTACTGCTCAGACCGTCGCCAGTGACCAGCGTGAGCAACCCGAGAACCGGTCACACCTGCCAACTGACCTGCGTTTTCAAGTTGGCGGAGGCTCATGGCATTCGCTCTCGACCCCCAGGTCGCCGAGATCCTCGCGCCGATGGCGGCGTCGGCCGACGTCACGGTCACCGATCACCACCTGCTGACGGACGACGATGAGCAGATCCTGCCGCGCTGGTACACCAAGCAGGGCACACCTGATGCGGTGTTCGGCGACAGTGCCGGCGGCGGGATCGCCGCAGCGGTGTCCGTCCTGGCGCGGGACCGCCAGGGCCCCGGGATCGCCCAGCAGATCCTGCTCATGCCGATGTTCGATGACCGCAACCTCACCACCGACCCGCATCCGGTGCCGTTCGTGGCCTGGTCCTGGGACGACAACCGCACCGGCCGGGGTGCGCTGCTCGGCGATGCCGTCGCCGGCCCCGACGTGCCGGCGCGGGTGGCGGATCCGGCGGGGCTGCCCGCGGCGTACATCGAGGTCGGCCGGCTGGACATCTTCCGCGACGAGGACCTCACCTACGCACGGCGGCTGAGCCGGGCCGGCGTCCCGGTGGAGTTCCAGGGGCGACGACCTGGTGTCTGTGGCGCGTCCCTCCTGTCTCCGGTCGGTGGACGCCCGGAGACGGGAGGGACACGAGGTACAGCAGAAAAAGGGGGAGGATCCGCCTTATTCGGCGATCAGGAACTTGTCGACGGGCAAGGGGCGGTTCACGATGCGGGTGTCACCGACGTTGCCGTGGAAGACGATGTCGATGGCGCCCGCGCCCTCGTGGCCGCCCAGCAGCCAGGGCTGCCCGAGCGAGGTGAGGCCGACCGACACCCGCTTCGGGTTGTCGACGACCGGGGCGCCCTCGACGTACAGCCTGGTGTAACGGCCGTCGTTGACCACCGCGAGGTGCCACCACCTGAGCTCCACCAAGCCGTGACCCCAGTTGGTCGTCGGGTAGGTGGTGTTCAGCGGGTAGTGGTTGAACTGCGGCTCGCGGCCGTTGTTCGTGATGGCGAGCTGGACCAGGGGCTCGTTCGGGTTGGTGTTCTTGCCGTGCTTGCCGGCGGCCCCGGCGGTACCCCGGCGGGTGAGTATCGCGGACCAGCCGTTCTTGCCGGCGTCCCAGTCCAGCGGCATCATCACAAACGTCTCGATGGTGTACCCGGACCTGAACGTCTCGGTGTTCAGCGGCGCCTTCGGCCCCGTGGTCAGGTACGTGCCGTGCAGCGGGTTCCTGCCACCGGCGAACTTCAGGCTGGCGTGTCCGGGCTGGTCGGGGTGGTGATCGGCCGACCAGGTCAGCGCGTCGGCGGCCGTGCCCGGCACGGTCACCGCCGTCAGGTCGTTGCCCCTGCCGGACAGGTCGCGGATGGTCTGGCCCGCGCTGAGCGGGGTGCCGGGCGCGCCCTGCCCGTCGAAGCGCCAGTACGCCACCGTGCCCTTCACCAGTTCCTTGCCGGCCGGCCGGGCGGGCCGGACCGGAACCGGGATGAAGCTGGAGAACCGCTTCTCGAAGTCGATCGCGATCGAGAAGTCGTCGACCGGGCCGGTGATCCGGGCGTGCTCGGCGGCCAACTCGTTGCGCGACTTCGGGTCCTGGGCCAGGATCCACGGGTTGATCGTCTCGACGTCGATCGTGTTGCGGGCCAGGTCGAAGTGGTACAGCCGGATCATGCCGCCACCACCGAAGTACCGGTTCTGGTAGTTCGTGATGTGCATGTGCACGTCGTTGCCGGCGGCGTTCTTCTTGGTGGTGCGCCCGGACGGCCAGTAGTGGCCGTTGATGGTCAGGAAGATCTGGTCGTTCTCCTTGACCAGCTTGTCCCAGATCGTCTCGCCGTATCCGGAGAGCGCGGCATTGTTCTCCGGGTCGCCGGACTCGTACGGGAAAACGTTGTCATCGTAGTCCGAGTAGACAATGTCGTGCGCCGTGAGAATCACCGGCATCTTGGGGTGGGCCTTGATGACGTCGTTGGCCCACGCGAAGCCCTGGTCGGTGGTCCGCCAGTCCAGGGCCAGCACCAGCCACGAGCGGCCGGCGGCCTGGAAGATGTGCGCGGTGTTGTAGCCGGTCGCGTCGGCGCCGGCGAACGTCTTCGAGCGCTTGAACCGCTTCGGGCCCAGGGTCTGCAGGTACGACGAATCGCCACGGCTGTCGTCGCCGGACACGTCGTGGTTGCCGGCCACCACGCTGTACGCGGCGCCGTGCGCGTCCAGCAGCGCGAACGCCTTGTCGATCTGCTGGAACGACGACGGGTCGGCGTCCTGTGTCAGGTCACCGAGGTGCGCCATGAACACGATGTTGTTCTCGTCGTTCCCGCTGTTGTCGATGATGTAGCGGAACGATTCCTCCATCGGCGTCCGGTTGACGCTGTCCTGGCTGCCCCAGTACAGGAACTGGGTGTCCGGCATGACGGCCAGGGTGAACTGGAGGGAGGTCGAATCCGGTCTCCATGGGCCGGTCTTACCGGTCCTGGCGGTGTCCGCGGCGAATGCGGGCGCCGCGCCGAGCGGGGACGCGGTGGCTCCTACGACTGCGGCTCCCGCACCGGCCAGCGCCGCGTTGCGCAGAAAACCACGGCGATTGTGTCCGGCCGTGTCAGGTGACGACTGGTCACTATGGGTGCACATAGGGGTCCTTCCGGGGTGGATGCACCAAACGAAATGAGGCTATGGGGAACCGGCCGAAGCCGGGCAGACGCGAGATGACCAGCGGAGATTAAGTTTCTGACCAGGGCTGAAGCGCAAGTCGAACTGTGACCGGGAGTTGATCACGTGTGTGCGGACAGCAACTGAACGAGCCGAGGGCGTGCTTGAGGCCGGGGGCACCGGCCTTCACTCACCGTCAGGTGACACCACGCACCGGTGGGGCCGGCAGGTGGTGTCGTAGCCTGGCGGCCATGGTGCAGCGCTTACTGGCTCTGCCGTGGATCCACACGGCGTACGACGTCGCTCTCGCGGTGCTGGTGGGCTGCCTGACCGCGTCCTACGACCAGGGGCTCGACCCGTTCATCGGTGGGGCGATGGCCCTGGTGCTGTTGTTCCGCCGGTACCGGCCGATGCTGGTGATGGGGCTGGTCTCGGGGCTTGCGTTGCTCCAGCCCCCGTTGGCGACCGTCCCGGCCATGTACGACGTGGCGCTGCTCGTCGCGATGGTTTCGGTGGTCACCCATGCCCGGTCGATGCGGCATGCCTGCACGGCGGGTGCGATCGTGCTGCTGGGCGTGGTGGCGGCGTTCGGCGGGTTCCTTCCGTTCGGCGAGGAGTCGGGCGAGAGCCTCGGCGACATCGTCGCGATCGGCGGTGTCTGTGCCGCCGTGTGGCTGACCGCCATGGTGCTGCGGACACGCCGGCTCTACGTGGCCAGTCTGGAAGCGCGGGCCGCCACGGCCGAACGGGAGCGTGAACACCTGGTGCGGCTCGCGGCGGCCGAGGAGCGCGCGGAGATCGCCAGGGAACTGCACGATGTGGTGGCCCACAGCCTGGCGGTGATGATTCTGCAGGCCGACGGGGCGGGCTACGCCCTCAAGTCGGATCCGGACAGGGCCGGTTCGGCGCTGAAGGCGATTGCCGACACCGGCCGTGACGCACTGGAGGACATGCACCGGATCGTGCGGGTGCTGCGCGGCGGCCGGGCCCCCGGCCAGGGTGAGTCGGCGGACGCGGTCGCCGGTCGCCGCCGGGTCTCGCTGGACGACCTGGAGACGGTGGCCGAGCGTGCCCGCGACGCGGGGCTGACGGTGGCCCTGGAGACCGAGGGCGTACGGGGCCGGCTGTCGACGGCGGATGAACTGACCGTGCTGCGGATCGTCCAGGAGAGCCTGACCAATGTGCTGCGGCATGCCGGGCCCGGTGCGGAGGTGACGATCACGCTGCGGTTCGACAAGGATGCCGTACGAGTTCGCGTGGTCGATGACGGAGGCGGCAGGCCGGCCGGCCCCCGAACCGCGTCGGTGCGGGGCAGCGGCGGGAACGGGCTGGTGGGCATGCGCGAGCGGGTGGAGGTGTCCGGCGGCAGTTTCACCGCCGGGCCGCGCCTGGGCGCGGGATGGCAGGTCGACGCGGAGCTTCCGGTGCAGGAGCCTTCGGTGAGGACGACGGGATGAATGACGGGACGACCGGCGGGACAGCCGCCGGGACGAGGGACGCGAGCGCGCCGATCCGGGTCGTCGTGGTGGACGACCAGCCGCTGATCCGGGCGGGGTTCGCGATGGTGCTGGCCGCGCAGAGCGACATCGAGGTCGTGGGCGAGGCGGAGAACGGCGCGGACGCGCTGACGTTGCTGGCCGGCACGGAGGCCGATGTCGTCATCATGGACATCCGCATGCCCGTCATGGACGGCGTCGAGGCGACCGCACAGCTGGGCCGGCTCCGCGGCGCGCCCCGGGTGCTGGTGCTCACCACCTTCGACACCGACGAGGACGCCTTCGCCGCGCTGCAGGCCGGAGCGAGCGGCTTCCTGCTGAAGAACACCCCTCCCGAGGAGGTCGTGACGGCGATCCGGGTCGTGGCGGCCGGCGAATCCGTCGTGGCCCCCCGCGTCACCCGCCAGTTGCTGGACCGGTTCGCGGGCAAGCTGGCGCCGTCGCCCCGCCATGACGAGCGGCTGGACCTGCTGACCGCGCGCGAACAGGACGTGCTCGGGCTGATCGCCGAGGGCCTGTCCAACAGCGAGATCGCCGCCCGCCTGTTCATCGCCGAGGCAACCGTGAAGACCCACTTCGGGAAGATCCTGACCAAGCTGGACCTGCGTGACCGTGTGCAGGCCGTCATCTTCGCCTACGACGCGGGCCTCGTCAGCCCCGCCGGCTGACCGTCCGCCGGCGGGTCCCACCACGGGACTGCGACTGCGGTCGTAGTCCCGCCCTCCCCTCCCGGTCGCAGTCGGGTGGTGCGGAGATCAGGTTCTGATCCGATGTTCCGCGACACCCGTTCTTCGAGAATGTTCCGTGCTGATCGACATACAGCGTCGGAAGAAATCCTCGGAGGGCATCATGACGGTTTCCGTATTCAGCCGGAACAAGAAGGCGACAATTCTCGGTGTCGTCGCGGCGGCGTTTCTCGTGGCGCTGTCGGCTGCCGCCGGATACCGGCTGTACGAGCGCGCGCGGCCCAGCCAGGCGTCCGAGGCCGACTGCGTACTGGCGCAGCGGATCGTCGACGGGGCGCAGGAACTCTCCCACGACAAGGCAGCAGTCGGTGAATGGGAGCAGAGCACGGCGCAGTTGCGCAGGTCGCGGATGAAGGACGGATACCTCGGCTTCCGGATCGCCCAGTACGAGGTCTGGGCGGCCCTCAAGGCGAAGGGGGAGGGCACGCCCCCGGCCGACAAGGAAGTGAAGGAGCTGGCGGACCGGGCCAACCGCCACTGCGAGGACGCGGGCGTCACGCTCACGCTTCCTGCGATCGCCTCCTGAAAAGCCGCGGCACAAGGGAATTCATCTCATGGCTGTCACTCAGGGAACGGACATGTCCGCGGCCGCGGGTGAGCACATCGCGGCGGCCGTGGATCTGGTGAAGATCTATCAGCAGGGGCAGGCGCGGATCAGGGCCCTGGACGGAGTGACGGTCGGCTTCGTCCGGGGACAATTCACGGCCATCGCGGGCCCGTCGGGCTCGGGCAAGTCGACACTGATGCACTGCCTGGCGGGCCTCGACTCGCCCACCTCGGGCCAGGTGGTGCTGGACGGCACGGAGTTGAGCGGGCTGTCCGACCGGACGCTGACCCGCGTACGGCGGGACAAGGTCGGCTTCGTCTTCCAGTCGTTCAACCTGCTGCCCCAGCTGACCGCCCTGGAGAACATCGCGCTGCCGGTCACCCTGTCCGGCCGGCGTCTGGACCAGGACCTGCTCGGCCACCTGGCCGGTGTGCTCGGCATCGGCGACCGGATGGCCCACCGTCCCGGCGAACTCTCCGGCGGCCAGCAGCAGCGGGTGGCACTGGCCCGGGCCCTGGTGGCCCGGCCCGCCGTGGTCTTCGCCGACGAGCCCACCGGCAACCTGGACTCGCGGTCGGGTACGGACGTACTCGACTTCCTGCGCCGCTCCGTGCACGACCTCGGTCAGACCGTGGTCATGGTGACCCACGACCCACGTGCCGCCGCCTGTGCCGACCGGGTGCTCGTCCTCGCCGACGGACGCATCGTCGACGACATCGACGCGGCGGCCGGCGCCGATGTCACCCGGGCCCTGACCGGCGTGGGGAGGACCCGATGACCCCCTCGGCCCCCTGGGCGCCGTCCTGGCGCGCGAGCGTCCTGGGATCGCAGCTGACCGAGCTGTTCCGGCGCCCCGGCCGGCTGCTGACCACCGGCCTGTCGGTCCTGGCGGCCGCCTTCGTGGTGTTCGCCACCGTCATGGCCCAGCAGATCACCACCCACACCACCGTCGACCGCTTCCGTGGCACCCCCGAGGCCGTCACCCTGATCGCGACCGCCCGCGACGCGTCGTCGAGCACCATCGGCGAGGCCGCGCTGGAACGGATCCGCGCGCTGCCCGGTGTCGCCGAGGCCGTCGGCCGCGTGGACGTCGGCGCTCCCATCGCCGGGCCGTTCGAGCGCTATCTGCAGCTCTACGCCGACCCCGGCACAGGACCGCTGTCCCAGGTCGAGCTGGTCGAGGGAAGCTATCCCGACGGCGCCGGCCAGATCGCGGTCGACCGTCGGGCCGCCGAGGAACTGCAGCTCGCGCCCGGCACCCGCACGACCCTGCTCCTCCCCGACCCCGGGGACGCGGACGGGGCGAAGACCCTCAAGGTCACCGTCACCGTCACCGGCGTGGTGCGGAGCACCGCGACCGCCGTACAGCAGACCAGCGGTTACGCCACCGACACGCACCTCGCCCGGCTCGCCGGGGCGCCGGGCTATCCGCGCGTGGACATCCGCGCCGAGCACGGTGTCCCGCACGGCGAGCTGTCCCGGCAGGTGCGCGCCGTGCTCGACCAGACGTCCGCCGGCGCGTCGCTCACGTCCGGCAGTGCCGTACGGGCTCAGGAAGCGCGCGAGGCCGTGCACGGGGACGTCCGTGAGATCTTCCGGCTCATCGCCGTGTTCCTGGCCGTGGCGGTGGGGGCCGCGGCCCTGGTCGCCACCTCGACGTTCCGTATCGTCTTCGCGCAACGGCTACGGCAGTTGGCGCTCCTGCGTGCCATCGGAGCCCCCCAGGCCCGGCTGGTGACGGCACTCGCCGTCGAGGGCGCCCTGGTCGGCGTGGTCGCGGGTGCGATCGGGGTGCTGACGGCGCTGGGCGCCGGGCATCTCGCCCCGCAGGCCGCCCGTCTTCTCGCGGGACAGGAGCTGTCCGCACCGGGCTTCCCCGTGGCGCAGGCCGTGTGGGTGGTCGTGGGAACCGTGCTGGTGACGGTCTGCGCGGTCCTCGCCCCCGCCGTGTCGGCGGCCGGGGTGTCACCGCTCCAGGCGCTGCGCAATGCCGGCACCGTCACGGGCGAACGCCGTATCCGACCCGTCCGGCTCGCCACCGGAATCCTTCTCGCCGCCGCGGCCACGGGGCTCGCCGCCCTGCTCCTCGCAGACCTCCCCGAGCCGGGCCGGGCGGACTACGACCGCGACGCCGCCCTGATGGCCACCGTCGCCTCGGCGGGCTTCGCCTTCCTGGCGCTCGTCACCCTGGGCCCGCTCCTGGTCCGCCCCGTGCTGGCCGTGGCCGGATGGCCGCTGCGCCGGCTGGGCACCACCGGCAGGCTGGCCGTCAACGGGGTCGGCGGCACACCGCGCCGTGCCGCGGCCGTCTCCGTCGTCGTCGCCCTCGGCGTCGCCCTGGTCTCCGGCGCCCTCGTCAGCGTCGCCTGTCTGAGCGGATACATGGAACGCACCGCAGCCGTCCAAGCCCCCGCCGACTTCCGGGTCGTTGCCGACGGTCAGGGGCTGGACGCCGCGCTGGTACGACAGTTCGCCGCGTCACCCCGGCTCGCTCATGTCACCTCCTACCGCACCCTCGTGACGTCCGTCGGCCACAAGGAGATCGAGGTGTCGGACCTGGATCCGGCGGCGCTGCCCACCGGCAAGTACGTCGACACGGCCAGCGGCTCCCTCGACGACCTGGGCCCGGGCAACGCGGTCGTCGCCTCCGACACGGCCGACCTCCTCGGCGTGCGGGCGGGCGACACCTTCACCCTCCCGGCCGACCACGGCGCCGTCCGGCTGACCGTCGCCGCCACACTGCCAGGTCAGGGCCCGCTCCAGGCGAACGTACTCGTCGCACCATCCGACCTTGACCGGATGGGCGCCCCCCGGAACGCGAGCGGCATCCTCGCCGACGCCGCCACCGAGGGTCTCGCCGCCCGCGGCGAAGCCCACCGGGCGCTGGAGACCGCGATCCGCGCACACGTCCCGGACCCCGACGACGTCGGCGTGAGCGTTCTGGCGGCGAGCCGGGACAGCGACCGGGACACGATCCGGGCCATGGGCACCACCGCGCTCGGGCTCGTCGCCCTCACCGTCCTCATCGCGGTCGTCGGCGTCACCGCCACCACCGGCCTGACCGCGGTCGAACGCACCCGTGAGTTCGGACTGCTGCGCGCTCTGGGGCTGGGCGGCGGCGCACTGCGCGGGACCATCACCGTGGAAGCCGGTCTGTACGGCGTCCTCGGCGGCGTCCTCGGCCTGGCCCTCGGCGTCCCCTACGCCTGGCTGCTCATGCGCGTCGTCGTCGCCGGCGTACCCCTGCGACTGCCCGCGGGACAACTGCTGCTGGTCTTCACCGGCCTGGCGGCCCTCACCGCCCTCGCCGGCCTCCTGCCCGCCCGCCGCGCGACCCGCGTCACTCCCATGACCGCACTGGGCAGCACCGAATGAAACCGGCGCCGACCCGCGGCCTTCCTGGACGCGGGCGGGGCGAGGACGCGGGTGTCGGCCAGGCTCCGTGCGCCGGTCACCGCCCAAGTACGCACTCTGCGCCGCGCATCCTTCGATGCGCGGCGCAGCTCACGGCTCGGACGGCCTTCTTCCTGCCGTCACTTCACCGCGTCGGCGAACAGCGGCACCACCTTGTCGATGGCGTAGCCGACCGAGAGGACGGAGTTGGTGGCGAAGGACTGGCTGATGTCCTTGTCGTCGAAGACGATGGAGTGGCCCTTCTCCACCGCCGGCAGGGACTTGTAGAGCGGGTCCGACGAGATCTTGGACGCCTCGATGCCGATGGGCGCCATCACGACGAGGTCGGCGTCCAGCATCTGCAGGTTCTCCTCCGACACGGACACCGAGAACGAGGAACCGGCCTTGGCGTCGACCTTCGGGTTGTTGGTGAAGCCCAGCTGCTGCACGAAGTTGACCCGGTCCGTGCCCTTCACATAGGCGCCCCAGCCGACCGAGGTACGGGAACCGAGGGTGATCGTCCTGCCCTTGAACTCGGGGTGCGCCTTCGCGGCGGCGGTGAACTTCTCCTGGGTGTCGGAGATGAGCTTCTCGCCCTGGTCGGCGAGGCCGAGAGCGGTCGAGATCATCGTGGTCTGCTGCTGCCAGGAGATCTTGTACTGGTCGCCGCCCTTGGGCACACCGAGCGTCGGTGCGATCTTGCTCAGGGTGTCGTACCGGGTCTGGTCACCACTGGACTTGACGTCGAGAATCAGGTCCGGCTTGAGCGCGGCGATCTTCTCGTACTCCGGCTCCAGCGTGCCGATCTTCTCGGGGCTCTGGTCGTACCGGCCCGTGGCCCACGGGCCGACGCCGTCGCCGCCGAAGGCGAGCCAGTCGCTCTGGCCGACCGGCTGCACGCCGAGGGCGAGGGCGGTCTCGGCGTCACCCCAGCCGAGCGCGACGACCCTCTTGGGCTGGGACTTGACGGTGACGGTACCGAACTTGGTGGTCACCTCGGCGGGGAAGGCACCGGACGTCTTCGGGTCGGCGGTGCCGGAGGCGTCGGAGCCGGAGTCGTCCGAGGAGGAGCCGCAGGCGGCGAGGGCACCGAGCAGCGCGACGGCCAGGAGAGAAGCGAGCAGGCGCCACAGGCCGCGCCCGGTACGGGCGGTCGGGTGCGAGGACGTGCGAGGCATGAGGGTTCTTTCTGTGTGCGGTTCACTGCCCGGTGGGGGCGGCGCTGATGTGGTGGCGGCCCAGTGGCACGACCATCGGTGTGCCGGAGCCGGGGTCGGGGATCACGGTGGAACGCAGCCCGAACACCTCGCGTACGAGGGACTCGGTCACGATGGCGGAGGGCGCGCCCTCGGCGACGACGCGGCCGTCCTTCATGGCGATCAGGTGATCGGCGTAGCGACAGGCCAGGTTCAGGTCGTGCAGGACGACGGCGAGGGTGACGCCGCGCTCCCGGTTGAGGTCGGTGAGCAGGTCCAGCACATCCAGCTGGTGACTGATGTCGAGGTAGGTGGTGGGCTCGTCGAGCAGGAGGATGCCGGTCTCCTGGGCGAGCGCCATGGCGATCCAGACGCGCTGGCGCTGCCCGCCGGAGAGCTCGTCCACCGACCGGTCCGCGAGTTCCATGACGTCGGTGGCGAGCATGGCCGCGGCGACGCCCTCGTCGTCCGCCTTCGTCCAGCGGCGGAACCAGCCCTGGTGCGGGTAGCGGCCGCGGCCGACCAGGTCGGCGACGGTGATGGCATCGGGGGCCACCGGACTCTGCGGCAGCATGCCGAGGCAGGCGGCCACCTGTTTCGTGGACGTGGTGTGGATGTCGTGGCCGTCCAGGAGGACGGTGCCGGCGGTCGGGGTCAGCAGCCGCGCCATGGCGCGCAGCAGCGTGGACTTGCCGCAGGCGTTCGGGCCGACGACGACGGTGAAACGTCCCGGCGGCAGTACGACGTCGAGACCGGAGATGATCTCTCGCTCCCCGTAACCGAGGCCCAGGCCGCGGGTTTCGAGGGTGTGCGGGGACGACACCGTGCTCTCCTTGCGGGTCACCGTGCTGCTCTCCTTGCGGCAGATGGGGTGGGGGTGGGGCGGACGGGACACGGTCAGCCGCCCCGGCCCACCCGGTTGGCGCGGGCGAGCAGCCACAGCAGGTACGGGGCGCCGACGACGCTGGTCACGATGCCCACCGGCAGCTGCGTGTGCGGCAGCAGATGCTGGGCGGCGAAGTCGGCGGTGCACACCAGCGCGGCACCGGTCAGCGCGGAGGGCACCAGTGCCGCACCCCGGCCGGGCAGCAGCCGGCGCGCGATCGGCGGGCTGACGAAGGCGACGAAGCCGATGGGGCCCGCCGCCGCCGTGGCGACGCCCACGAGGGCGGTGGCACTGGCCAGCAGGGCGAGGCGGCTGCGTTCGACCCGGGCACCGAGCCCGCCGGCCGCCTCGTCGCCGAGCTGCAGTGCCGCCAGCCCGCGGGAGGCGAGGAGGGTGAGCGGGACCAGGAGCACGGCACAGCCGAGCAGCGGCCAGAAATGGGGCCACGAGCGGCCGTTGAGACTGCCGGTGAGCCATACGAACGCGTTCTGGGCCTCGGTGACCTCCGCCCGTGTCATCAGATAGGAGCGCAGGCTGATCAGCCCGGTGCCGACGCCGATGCCGATGAGCACGAACTTCCCGCCGCTGACCCCGCTCCGCCAGGCCAGCAGGTAGATCGCGGTTCCGGCCAGCAGGGCGCCCGCCAGGGCACCGCCGGACAGGGCCAGGCCGCTGAGCCCGAACGCCATGGACGCCAGGACGGCCGCGGCGCTCGCGCCGGCACTGACGCCGATGACGTCGGGGCTGGCCAGCGGGTTGCGCAGCAGCGCCTGGAACACGGCGCCCGACAGACCGAAGCAGCAGCCGACGACGAGAGCCAACAGGGCGCGTGGCAGCCGGAGTTCGTGCACCACGAAGCGGCTGCCCGGGTCGCCGCCGCCGGTGAGGACGGCCAGCACGTCGGCCGGGGGGACATCGATGTCGCCGACCATGAGCGACAGCAGCAGCGCGGCCAGCGCGGTGAGCGCCAGGGCGAGGCAGACGGCACCGAAGCGGATGCGGCCGGCGCGGCGGAGCCGCCCGAGCCGTGCGGCGGCTTCGGCGGCTTGGGCAGTCGACGCGTTCACAGGTCGGCCTTCCCGCGGCGGCGGACCAGGACGATGAAGGGCACGCAGCCCACGGCCGCGGTGACCACGCCCACCTGGATCTCGCCGGGGCGGGCGACCACGCGTCCGACGACGTCGGCGACCAGCAGCAGGACGGGGGCGAGCAGCACGCTGTAGGGCAGGATCCAGCGGTGGTCGGGGCCGGTGATCATCCGCACCGCGTGCGGGACCGCCAGGCCGACGAACCCGATGGGCCCCGCGACGGCGGTCGACGCCCCGCACAGCAGCACGACGCTCGCCGCGCCGACGAGGCGTGCCACGGCGACCCGTTGGCCCAGGGCGCGCGCGATGTCGTCACCGAGGGCCAGGCCGTTGAGCCGCGGCCCGAGCGCGAGGGCGAGCACACTGCCGACGACCACGAAGGGCACCGCCTGCAGGAGCACGTCCAGATCGCGGCCGTCGAGGGCGCCGACCTGCCAGAAGCGGTACTGGTCGTAGGTCTGGCTGTCGGACAGCAGCATGGTGTCGGTGGCGGAGACGAGCAGCGCGGTGGCGGCGGCGCCGGCGAGGGCGAGTTTGACCGGCGTCGCCCCTTCGCGCCCGAGGCCGGCGATGCCGTAGACGAGTCCGGCCGCCAGGCAGGCGCCGAGGAAGCCGAACCAGATGTACTGGGCGGGTTCGGTGAGGGACAGCACGCTCATCGCGAAGACGACGGCGACCGCCGCGCCCGCGTTGATGCCGAGCAGCCCGGGATCGGCCAGCGGGTTGCGGGTCACGCCCTGCATGACGGTGCCGGCGAGACCGAGGGCGGCGCCGGCCAGCAGACCTGCCAGGGTGCGGGGTATCCGGACTTCCTGGACGACGAGTTGGCCGCGTACGGAGCGGTCCGGGTCCAGGACGCCGTGGACGACGTCGTGCAGGGAGACGTCGCCCGACCCGACGGCGAGGCTGAGCGCGGTGGCCGCGAGGAGCAGGACGGCCAGGAGGCAGAGGCCCGCTGTGAGGGCCGACCCGCGGTGCCGGGGGCCGACATGTGTTCCCGAAGCCCGGTCCTCCCGTGCGGCGGCGGGCGCGTTCACCGGCGGGTTGCGCGCCGGATCGGGCGCTGCCGGGCGGGAAGGGGGCGCATGTACGGGTTCCTCGAGACGGGTAGAACGGCAGACGAACTCACCGGATCGACAGCTTCCGGTTCATAAGGTAAGGCAAACCTAACATTAGATAAGGTTCTCTGTGCACCTACCCGCCCGACGCACACCATGGGAGTCGGCCTTGCCACAGACGATCGACACCGCCGGGGACAGGCCGGACGCCATGGCCGAGGAGGGCTGGGCCGAACTGGGCTCACGCGCCGAACTGCGCGCACTGCTGGGCGAGCCCGCGGCCGTGGTGATCGAGAAGGTCCACGACCGGCTCACCGACAAGGACCTGGCCATCCTGGCCCGTGCGCCGTTCTGTCTGCTGGCCACCTCGGATTCCCGGGGCAACTGCGATGTCTCCCCGCGTGGGGGCGCGCCGGGATTCACTCACGTCGTCGACTCCGGCACGCTCGCCCTGCCCGACCGGCCGGGCAACCGGCGCGGCGACAGCTTCCACAACATCCTCGACAACCCGCACGCCGGCCTGCTGTATCTGATCCCCGGTGGCAGGGAGATCCTGCGCGTCAACGGACGGGCCCGCATCCTCACCGACGCCCCGTTCTTCGACGCCATGACCGAGGGCGACCGCCGGCCCGTGCTCGCCCTGGTCCTGGAGATCGACGAGATCTACCGCCACTGCCCGCAGTCACTACACCGCTCAGGCATCTGGAACCCACCCTCGTGGCAGACCCACTGAGTCCGGTCTGACGGACGCCTCACCGACCCCGGGTGCGGTGGGGTGTTCCGTGTTGCCAGGGAGCAGGTGCTTCCTTCGGGAGCAGGTTCACGAAGTCGACGGTCGGCGGTGTCGCATGGGTCAGGGCCGGGTGCTGGAAGCGTTTTGCCTCGATGCCGGGGAGCTCTCCCGGGCGGTTGCGGGGCTGCCGGAGGCGGAGTGGGACCGTCCGACGCGGTGTGAACCATGGTCGGTGCGAGAGGTGTTGGGGCAGGTCCGAGTGGTGATCGCATGGCTGCCGGGCATGCTGGCTGCTCCGCCACCGGACAAGGCCGAGGTGTCCGCCGTGGAGTACTACCGGCCCGACGACCGTTTCGCCCCACAGACGAACACGGCCCGCATCGCCTCGGCCCGGGACCATGCGGCCGGGCACGGGAGCGGTGCCGCGCTCGCCGACGACTTCACCGCGACCTGGCAACGGGCCGACCGGCTGTGCCGCGCCGAGCCCGAGGGCCGTGTCGCACGTACCCGTCACGGGGATGCGATGCTCCTGTCGCAGTTCCTGGTCACCCGGGTGGTGGAGGTCGCCGTCCACGGCCTGGACCTGGCCGAAGCACTACGGCGCGAGCCATGGCTGACCCCGCAGGCCGCATTCGGTGGCTCACGCTGAGCTGACGCCGCGGCCGGCGCTCCGGGACAGGTGGGCGCGGGGGCATTTCCGCGCCTGCGGGGATGGGCTCAGGGCTTCCTTCAGCTGCGTCGCCGTGGCGGATGTGGCTTTGCACCCGGAGGAGCGCAGCGGTGGCCGCTCTGGCAGCCGCGCCTCGGGGGTGGTGCGGCTGCACTGCGAAAACCACTTGAGGCGTCCTGTACGTGCTGGCACGGTGGCCCCTTGTGCCTGCAACAGACGTGCCGGAGAACCGAGATCGTGAACCACCGGAAAGGGACACGGCACCGGCATCCAGTACTGGCCTCGCCTCCGGCCGGCCGCTCCGCTCTGCCGCCTTCCGGTGGTTTCTGGCGGGTCAGTCGATCTCCATGGCCGGCAGCGTCATGGCGCCTGTCGCGCTGGCCTTCGGCGTTCTGGAGGTCACCGACAGTGCGGCATGGCTGTCCGCGGTCACCACTGCGGCCTTGGTCCCGATGGTCGCGACGCTCCTCCTCGGCGGCGGTGTCGCCGACCGCTACCGGCGCGACACTGTGCTGTGCCTCACCAGCCTGGGCGCCGGCATCACCCAGTCCGGCGTCGCCTTCCTCCTGCTGACGCACCAGCCCCCGGCGTTCCTGCTCCCGCTAGCCGCTCTCAACGGCGTCTTTCAGGGGCTGACCAAGCCCGCGTTGCGCGGCATCGTCTCGAATCTGGCGGCGGGACGCGGACTGCAACAGGCGAGCTCCCTGCTGGCGTCCGTCAGGAACGCCACTCGGATCACCGGCCCGACCACAGCCGGCCTGCTGACCGCGTCAGTCGGAGGCGGCTGGGCGATCGCCGCGGACGCCGCGTCCTTCCTCCTGGCAGCTGCGTTCTTCGCCCGGATGTCGCTGCCCGGCCTGCCCCCGCGCACCGAGGACGGCTTGACGATGGTCGGCGAACTGCGGGAGGGCTGGAGCTACTTCGGCTCCCAGCCGTGGATCTGGACAGTGACGGCGGCCTTCGCCGTCTTCAACGCCGTCAACATGGGCGTCTGGCAGATCCTGGGCCCGGTGATCGCGAACGACACGATCGGCGCGGAGGGGTGGGGACTGGTGCTGAGCGCCCGCGGTGTCGGGGCCTTGCTTGCCAGCGTGGTGATGGTGAAGCTGACGGTGCGCCGGCCGATGGTGCCGGCGCTGTCCTTGATGACGCTGGGTGCCGTTCCGCTGATCCTGCTGGGGACCGGCGCGAACACATTCTGGCTGGCTGCAGCGGCATTGGCGGCGGGAGCGGCCTCCGAGTTCTTCACCGTCGTGTGGGAGACCGCCCATAACACCTACGTCCCGGAGCGGCTGCTCTCCCGGGTCGGCGCCCACGACGAGTTCTGGTCCTTCGTACCCATCCCGGTCGGCCAACTGTCCACGCCCTTCCTCGCCGCAGCATTTGGGACAGCGGCGGTCGCCGTCACCGGCGGAGGGGTGGCAGCAGTGGCGATGCTGGTCCCGTTACTGGTGCCCTCGCTTCGGCGGATCGAGATCAACCGGAACGACGACTGAGCCGCAGCGATGGACGGTGCGGCAACTCAGAGCGGGGCGTAGGCGGAAGCCCGGGACATCGCCCGCGATCCGTCCTTGCGTGCAGAACGGTTCACCTTATCTTGCGCGTCCGACGTCATCTCGACGGCGGCAGGCCCGGTATACGGTCCCCGGAAACCCCCTCTTCATGAACGGTCTGCGTCAGCCAGAGCAGTCCGGCCAGTTCCCGCGACCCTGTCTTGAGGTGCC
Organism: Streptomyces shenzhenensis; assembly: GCF_003688995.1. GTDB lineage: Bacteria > Actinomycetota > Actinomycetes > Streptomycetales > Streptomycetaceae > Streptomyces > Streptomyces shenzhenensis_A. The sequence goes on from NZ_PENI01000005.1 coordinate 201,685, forward strand.
ATGTCGGCCATCGCTTCGTCAACTTCACCGCAGCCGTCCTCGTCACCCGGCACGACCCGGAATACGAACGTGACGATCCTGCTGGCCTGCCTAGGGGTATTCGCCTCCTACCTGCCGGTCGTCGGTGTCGCGGTCGCCCTGCCGGTCATTCAGCAGGCACTCGACGCCTCCACCGCCGGGCTCCAGTGGGTGACCGACGCCTTCATCCTGCCGACCGCGGCACTGCTCCTCACCTGCGGCATGCTCGGCGAGTTGTACGGACGCAAGAAGGTCTACCTCGCGGGCCTGACCCTCTTCTGCGCCGGTTCCCTGGTGTGCCTGACCGCGCCGGGCATCGTTCTCGTCTGTGTCGGCCAGGCACTCGCGGGTGTCGGAGCCGCGGCACTGCTCCCCTCCACGCTGGCATTGATCAGTCATGTCTGCCCGGATCGCCGCAAGCGCGCTCGCGCCATCGCGTTGTGGACCGCCTCCCTCGGTCTCGGTCTCACGCTCGGCCCCGTCGTCAACGGTGTGATCGTCGAGCACCTGAGCTGGCGGTGGATCTTCCTGCCGTCCCTGGTCATCGGCGTGATGATCGTGGTCGTCGGCATGGCCTTCCTGAAGGAGAGCCGGGCCTCGCGCGATCCGCACCTGGATGTGCCGGGCCAGCTTCTTGCCATCGTCGCCATCACCGGGCTGGTCTACGGCGTCATCGAGGGCGGCAGCGCCGGCTGGGCTTCCCCCGCGGTCATCGCCGCCTTCCTCGTGGCAGGCGCCGCATTCGTGGCGTTCGTCGTGGTTGAACTGCGATCACCGTGCCCCATGCTGGACATGCGCCTCTTCGGTTCCCGGGCGTTCTCCGGTGCCGCGTTCGTCATGACGGTCACTCTCTTCGCTCAGGTCGGCCTCGTGTTCGCACTGAGTGAGTACTTCGGGCTCGTGCATCACGCTTCGACCCTGGACATCGGAATACGCCTCCTCGCCCTCAACGGCTTCACCGTGCTCCTCGGCCCCCTGGTCGGGCGGCTGATGAACCGGACCGGCCCGGGTCTTCTCCTGGTCACAGGGCTCGTCATCAGCGGCATCGGAGCGCTGTGTGTGTGCTTCTTTCACGCGTCGACCGATACGGGGACAGCTGCCCTGGTGATCGCCGTCCTGGGTGTCGGCATCGCCCTTGCCATGGCTCCGATCACCACCATCGCGATGAACAGTCTCCCCCGCCGGCTCGCCGGCACGGCAGGTGCGGCGAACAGCGCGCTCCGCCAGATAGGCAGCGCACTCGGCCCCGCCGTCTTCGGCGCCGTTCTCACCGACCGCACCCTGGCCACCCTTCCGGCACACCTTGCCGAGTCCGGTCTGAATCCAGCCGACCAAGGCCAGGTGGGTGGCGTGGTGGCACACGTGGGTATCCAGGCCGGAGCGTTCCTGCGGCTCGACACGCCGACCGCGACCGAGAGGGCGCTCTCGGCGTACGGGGCGAGCTTCACCGACGCGCTGCACATGTGTGCCCTCGTCAGCGGCATCGGCATGTTGGTCGCGGCGGCGGTCGCACTCGTCTTGATCGGGGTCCGCAACCGGTCCCCCCACGACGCGACGCCCGAGCCCGCGACCGCATGACCGGCCGCAACGGCCGCAACGGTCGTACCGGTCGTACCGGTCGTACCGGTCGTACCGGTCGTACCGGTCGTACCGGCCGACGAGGGCCGAGAGCCCGGTGAGCCGCCCGGGCGCCGGCGGTCGGTGCGACGACCTACCTGTCCACCCTGTCCACCAGAACGGCGAGCGCGGACAGGGGCATCAACCGTTCGAGTCGCCGCCGTGACGGGCAGCATGGGTTCTGCTAGCGTGAACTAGATCGTTCTAGCCGATGAGTCCGCCGCCTCCGCCCCGCCTGGTGAGGCAACGGCCTGCGGGGCGACCGTGCCGCGCATCAGCCCATACTCGTCCAGGGCTCGGAGGGACACCGGTGCCATGGACGACGGGAGGAACTCCATGGACCGCATGTCTCTCATGCACAGCTTTGTCGCTGTCGCGAGGATCGGCAGTTTCAGCGGGGCCGCGAAGACGCTGAATTTCTCGGGCTCTCTCGTCTCACGGCACGTTGCCGAGCTGGAGCGGCAGCTCGGCGTCCGGCTCGTCAACCGCACGGCCCGCTCGGTCAGCCTCACGGAACCCGGTCTCCGCTACGCCGAGTTCGCCGCCCGCATTCTCAAGGAGGTAGCGGCGGAGGACGCCAGCATCTCCCGGCTGCACGACCGGGCGGAAGGAGCCTTGAGCGTCATCGCGCCCAAATGGATCGGCAGCCTCGACCTCGGTGACGCCATGGCCGCCTTCTCCATGGCGCATCCGAAGATCTCCGTTCGGTTCGAACTGGGCGGCTTGTCCCACCGCACGTACGACTTCCTCGACAGCGGCTTCGACGTCGCCCTGCACACCCGGAATCTCCGAGACTCGAGCGTCCGCCTCAAGAAGATCACCTCGCTTCCCTTCGTCCTGTGCGCGTCGAAGGAGTACATCGAACGGCGTGGGGCGCCGGCCGACCCCGACGATCTCTGGGAGCACGACTGCATCGTCCACAGCAACGAGCCCGTCTGGCGACTCGGCCACGGCCGCACCTGCACACCGCTCAAGATGCGCAAGGCGGCCTACTCGTCCAACTCCTACCTGGCTCTGCAGAAAGCGGCCGTGCACGGCCGTGGCATCGCGCTGCTCCCTCAGCGGTCGGCACATGACGATCTGCGGTCGGGCACGCTCAGAGCCCTGCTCCCCGAACTCGGCGTTCCCGAACGGCCTCTCTACGCGATCTACGGTCCCGGCGACACCGTCCCCCGCAAAGTCAGTGTCTTCCTGGATTTCCTCACCGTGTGGTTCAGGGAAAGGCCCGTTCCGCGAACCTCATCACCCGTTGACCAGCGACAGGGCATGCCGTCATGACGTCATAGGCCGGCCTCGGCAGCCTTCGGCGGGGTCACGCGGTCGTGCCCCTTTGCGCCGTCCCCCTCCGGGCCGTTGGACGCGATCGTCAGGAGCCGGGCCGCCTTGAGCTCCGTCTCCTTCCACTCCCGCTCAGGATCCGATCCCCAGGTGATGCCCGCCCCGGTACCGAAGTTGAGACACCCCTCGGCGCGGTCGATCCAGAACGTGCGTATGCCCACCGCCAGTTCGCCACTGCGGCGATCGGCGTCGACCCAGCCGACGCCGCCGCAGTAGGGTCCGCGGGGTACGGTCTCCAGCGCGCGGATGATGCCCAGGGCACTCTCTTTGGGGGCGCCGGTGACGGATCCCGGTGGGAAGGCCGCTGCCAGCAGTTCCCCCCAGCCGACACCCTTGCGCAGCACTCCGCGGACGGTGGAGACCAGGTGGACGAGCCCCGGGTGCCTTTCGATCGCGCACAGCTCGGGGACGATGACGCTGCCGGCCTCGCAGACGCGCCCGAGGTCGTTTCGGACCAGGTCGACGATCATGACGTTCTCGGCATGGTCCTTGTCCAGGAGGTCGGCCTCGGTGCGACCGGTTCCTTTGATGGGGCCGGAGCGGATCACCCGGCCGTCGCGGTGGAGGAACAGCTCCGGAGAGGCGGAGGCCACCTCGATTCCCTGGTCCGGCAGTCTGACCATTCCGGCGTACGGTGCTTGATGGCGTGCGGCCAGCCGGTCGGCCAGGGCCTTGATGTCCGCGTCGGCGCGGACCGGGGCGGACAGGATCCGGCACAGGTTGGCCTGGTAGACCTCGCCTGCGGCGATGTGCTCGCGGATGCGTTGCACGCCGGCGATGTAGGCGGCCCGGTCGAGCGAGCTGGTCCATCGGTCAGGTCCGGGGCCACGCCATGGGGCGCCGCTCTGCGGGCGCTGGGGGAGGGGCCGGAGATCGCGGAAGCGGGCGCAGGTGAGGCGGCCCTCGAAGTCGGCCACGACGGCCCAGAAGCCCTCGGAGTCGAGGGCCTCGGGATCGTGGGTGATGTCGAGGAGACCGCTCGCCGCGCGGCCACGGAACAGGGCCAGGGGAGTGTCGTGTGTCATGTCCGGCCTCTTTCCGTGGCGCGCGGACGGCGGGGGACGGCTACGCGGGGACGGTCTCGCGTTCGGCTTCCCACTCGGCGGCCTGGAGGGTGTTGACGAGGAGCATGGCGATGGTCATCGGGCCCACGCCGCCGGGGACGGGGGTGATGCGGCCGGCGATGCCGTCCAGTTCGGCGGCGCGGACGTCGCCGGTCAGGCCCTCAGGGGTGCGGTGGATACCGACGTCGATGACGGTCGCGCCCGGCTTGATGTGTTCGGGTCCGATGAGGCCGCGGACGCCGGTGGCGACCACGACGACATCGGCGGGGCGGGTCACGGCGGTGAGGTCGGCGGTGAATTCGTGCGCGACGGTCACGGTTGCCCCCCGCCGCAGAAGGAGTTGGGCCAGGGGGCGGCCGACGAGTTCGCCCCAGCCGACGACGGCGACGCAGGCGCCCTTCAGTTCGATGCCCTCGGCGTCGAGGAGTTCGATGACGCCGCTGGGCGTGCAGGGGCGCAGTCCGCGTTCACCGCGGGCCAGGCGGCCGGCGCTGGCGGTGGTCAGGCCGTCGACGTCCTTGGTGACAGGAATGCGGTCGATCAGTGGTGGGGCGTCGAGCTGTGCGGGCAGCGGAAGTTGCAGAAGGATGCCGTGGACGTCCGGGGCTGCGGCCAGCTCGTCGATGACAGCCGCGACCTCGGTCTGGGTGGCGTGGTGGGGCAGGCGGCGGTGGACGTCGCGCATCCCGGCCTCGCGGATGGCGCGGCGTTTGGCGGCGACGTAGACGGCGCTGGCCGGGTCGTCGCCCACCAGGATGGTCGCGAGGCCGGGTACCCGGCCGGTGGCCGTGGTCTCGGCCACTCGTTCGGCGACTCGGGCCCGGATGTGCCGGGCGATCTCCGCGCCCTTGATCGTGCGTGTCATGGTGGCGAACCGCTTTCTCTCGGCGAACGATTCGCCCGGTGAAGAGGACTGCGTGCGGGGACCGCGGCCGGTGCGCGGCCGCGGTGTACGGCGTCGGGGACCGGGGCGGCGGTGAGCACCGGAGCGGATCCGGATGGGATCCGCCGTGCCCGCCGCCCCGGTGGTCTGTTCCGGCGCGCGACAAGACCACCTGTCCCTGTTCCGGGCGGTTTCCCTGTCGGGTTGTGTGGATGGACGGTGAGTCAGGCGAAGACGATGGTGTGGTTGCCGTTGCGGATGACCCGGTCCTCGGCGTGCCACAGCACCGCGCGGGAGAGGACGGCCCGCTCGACGTCCGCGCCACGGCGTGTGAGGTCGCCGGCGGTGTCGGCGTGGGTGACGCGGACGACGTCCTGCTCGATGATCGGGCCCTCGTCGAGGTTCTCGGTGACGTAGTGTGCGGTGGCGCCCACCAGCTTCACACCGCGTTCCTTGGCCTTGGCGTAGGGGCCGGCACCGATGAAGGCGGGGAGGAAGGAGTGGTGGATGTTGATGATCGGCACGCCGGCCTTCTCGATGAAGTCGGCGGAGAGGATCTGCATGTAGCGGGCGAGGACGACGAAGTCGACGTTGTCCTTGAGCAGGCGCAGGTGTTCGGCCTCGGCGGCGGACTTGTCCGGGCCCATGGACGGGACGTGGAAGAAGGGAATGCCGAAGCTGCGTACCTCCTCGGCGACATCCGGGTGGTTGGAGATCACCATGGGGATGCTGATGGGCAGTTGGCCCTGGCGGTGGCGCCAGAGCAGGTCGAGCAGGCAGTGGTCGGACCTGGAGGCGAAGACCGCCACGCGCTTGGGCACCGACAGATCGCGCAGGGTGTAGGTCAGGCCGTACTTGTCGACCAGTTCTTCGTCGAAGTCGGCGCGCAGCGCGGGCAGGGAGGCCTGGAGGCCGTCGAGGGAGAAGACGGTGCGCTGGAAGAAGGCGCCGCCTTGCGGGTTGTCCGAGTACTGGTCGAGAGCGACGATGTTGGCACCGCGCCGGCTGAGCACCGAGGTGACGGCTGCGACGATGCCGGTGGCGTCGGCGCCCTGGACGATCAGCGACGCCTGGTGGTCCGTCCCCCCGCTCCTCTTGGCGGCGCGGGCCGGTGCGGCCTGGGTGACCGTCATGCGAGAGCTTCCTTCCTGAACTGGGCGATCCATTCGGAGGTGGCTTTGAGACCGCCGAACGTATAGAAGTGGATCTTCACTTCGCCGTGCTGTGCCGGGTCGTGGCCGTCGGCCAGGGCGCGCAGGAACTTGTCCGGACCCGCGGTGCCCATGAGGTTCGTGAGGGACAGGCCGTACTTCTTGGCGATGGAGGCGCTGGTGCCCACGCCGAAGCGGGTGGCGTAGGTCATCAGCCGCCGCACACCGGCCGGTCCGGGGACGCCGATACGGACCGGGAGTGTGATGCCCTCGCCCCGGACCCGTTCGATCCAGGCCAGCACGGGATCGACGTCGAAGCCGAACTGGGTGATGACGCTGCCGTCGAGGCCCTGGGCGGCAATGGCGGCGCTCTTCTCCCGCAGTGCGGTCCACAGCACGTCTCCGGGGATGGCCGGATGGCCTTCCGGGTAGCCGCTGATGCCGACGTGCCGGGCACCGTACTCGGACAGCAGACCGGACTCGATCAGGGAGAGGGAGTCCGCGTAGGGCCCCTCGGGGCGGGTGGGGTCGCCGCCGACGGTGAAGACCTCGGCGCCGGTGGCGTCGGCCCGCAGCCCGGCGAGGAAATGCTCGAACTCGGCCTGGGAGCCCAGGCGCCGGGCGGAGATGTGCGGCACCGGCCGGAAGCCGAGGCGTTTGACGGCCCGGGCCGCGTCCAGCCGCATCCGAACGTCCTCGTTTCCGAGGAAGGTGACGTTGATCCGGGTGCCCTGCGGGATGAGGCCGGCGGCCTCCTCCAGCTTGGGCACGTCCTTGCCGGTCATCTCCAGAGAGAAGTCCTCCAGCAGTGAGGTACTGACCGCCGGGGAGGCTGATCTGAGGGGGTTCATCGTGCTCCTAACGGGGGGCGGGGCCCTGTCCTTTCCGGCCTGGTCGCTCGGCCGCCCGCCCGGCCGGGCCCACGGCCGAACGGCGCGGGACGGCCTCTGGGGCGGCATCGCACGGTGCCGAGGGCGGGCGGGGAGTGCCGGTCACTCCGGTGGGAGGCCTGCCCAAGTGCGCGGTGCCGTGCGGGTCATGCGTCGCGGCGGTACTCGGTGCGGGCGTGCCGGTCGAACGGGCTGGGCTGAACGGTGGCGCGGATGCGCGGGAACCCGAGGTCCGCCTCGGGGCCGGTACCGGAGCCCGGATGGTCGCCCCACACCACGGTCACCTCGGTGCCGGGTTCGGCGTGGGAGGGGTCGATCAGCGTCTGGGACAGGACGGTGCCGACCGGGTCGATGGAAGCGGTCTGCATGGTGAGACCGACCAGGCCCGCGGAGGTCTCCACCCGGTGGCGGGCGTAGCTGACCACGAAGCCCGGGTCAGCTCCGCCGCCGATCACGCGGCGCACGTCGTCGGGGTCGAAGACCAGGGTCACCTTCGTGCGCAGGCTCGTGTCCTCCTTGGCCCTGAGCAGAGCGTCCCGGCCGTGGAAATCATGACCGAAGTGGATCACCTTTCCGTAACCCAGCTCGTACGGGGAGATGTAGTAGTCCTCGATGCTCTCCGAGAAGAAGCTGCCGTAGAGCGGGCGCGCGCCCTCGATGCCGAACAGGGGGAGCCACGCCCGGTACTCCGCGAGTTCGGAGTCGGAGTAGATGCCGGGCACCGGCGAGGGGATCCAGCCGCTCTCCACGCTCGGCGTGGTGTACGCGAGGGCGCCGACCTGGACCAGACCGAGCGGTTCACCCGCCGTCAGGAACGCTTCGTGCACGTACGCTGCGTGCTCCCAGGGGCCGATGAACTCGTAGCCGGCCTGTCCGGCCATCCCGTGGCGCAGCGCCTTGAAGGCACGGCCGTCGAGCGTGACCGGCGTCGAGTGGAAGAACTTCGTCTCCGGTATGGGGGCACCGAAGACCTGCTCGACCAGTTCGACGGCCAGTGGACCCTGGATCTGGTAGCGGAAGAGCCTCGGGTCGCCGCCGCCGGGGCGGAACGCGGAGGACGGGTCGGTGGAGAAGGAGACGTCGTAGCCGCCCTGCTCGGCGTGGTACTGCACCCAGTGCTGAGCGGCAGGGACGCCGCTGAGCAGGTAGGTGTCCTCGGCCTCCCGGGAGAGGATGCCGTCGGTGACGATGTGGCCGTGGCGGGTGACCGGCACGTACTGCTTGGCCTGGCCGATGGCGAACTTCTCGAAGTTGTTGGCACCGTAGTCCGCCAGAACGCGGGTGGCGTCGGGGCCCTCGATCCACATGTCGTACATGTGGTGCGACAGGTTCAGCAGCGCCACGCCCTCGTGCCAGGCGCGCTGCTCGATGCGCCAGCCGGCGAACTCGCGGTCCACCACCTCGGGTGTCCACGGCTCAGCGCCCGGCCGCCACAGCAGGCCGACGGGCGAACCGGCCTTGTCGATGCCGTCCTGGAGGCTGGGAGTTGTCATGGGATTCCTTCTTTCGAGGTGGGTCGACCCCCGTGAACTAAATCGATCTAGTTCTGTTGGCCGGCCGATTGCGGCTCAGTCGGGAAGCGTGCGGATCAGGTGGCACTTAATCGATCTAGCGGAAGCTAGCAGAGGAGATGTGCCGTCGGCGAGACCCGTGCGGCGCCTTCTTCGGAGCGCCCCTGGGGAAAGGTCAGACGGCCGAGAGCATCCGGCCGCCGTCGGCCCAGGCCGCCGCCATGCACACGGCATGGAGACTGGAACGGACGTCGTGCACACGCACGCACGCCGCTCCCGAGGCCGCCGCCAGAGCGGACACGGCGGCCGTCGCGGCGTCCCGTTCGGCGGGTGCGGAAGCGCGGCCCCTCAGGGCGGCGCCGATCAGCCGCTTCCGTGAGGCTCCGACGAGCACCGGGAAGCCCGTTTCCCGCAAGGCGTCCAGATGCGCGAGAAGTTGCCAGTCATGGCCGGCGTGCTTGGCGAAGCCGAGACCGGGATCGAGGATGACATGTTCAGGATTCACGCCGGCCGCGACGAGCCTTTCCACACGGCCGAGGAGTTCGGAGACGACCTCGGCCACAACATCGCCGTAGACGGCGTGACGGTCCATCTCCCGGCTCGGGGCACGCCAGTGCGTGACGATGTACGGCACGCGCGCCGCGGCGACGGCGGCCGCCATGGCCGGGTCGGCCAGGCCGCCGCTGACGTCGTTGATCACGGACGCCCCGGCTTCCACCGCGGCGCGCGCGACCTCCGCGTGCATCGTGTCCACGCTGACGGGCACCCCGGCCCGGGCCAGTTCGCGCACCACGGGCACCACCCGGACGAGCTCCTCGTCCAAGGGGACGGGCCGAGCCCCGGGTCGCGTGGACTCCCCGCCCACGTCGACGAGGTCCGCGCCGTCCTCGGCCAACCGCAACCCGTGCCGGACGGCCCGCTCGGTCTCGGAGTGGAGACCGCCGTCGGAGAACGAGTCGGGAGTGACGTTGAGGATGCCCATCACCAGGCATCTGCCGGGCTGGGGGAGACCGCCGGGAAGTGGGGGAGACCACCCCGAGAGAGTGCGGTGCCTCATGTCGATCATGGCAGGAGAGACCTCCTCCGCGCCCGGGCCGCCGGCCCGGGCACTGGAAAGCTAAATCGATATGCCGACCAGGTTACAAGCAATCACTAAATCGATCTAGCCCCTGTCGTTGCGCAGTTCGTCAACGTCTGGGGTCGTAGGTGAGGGTCTTGATCTCGCGGAGCGTGGGGACGGCTTCGACGGCCTGCACACCCTGTATCGAGCCCACCCGGTCGGCCAGGTACGCGAACAACTCCTCCGTCGTACGACACAGCACCGAGGCCATGATGTTCGCCCGGCCGCTGACGGCCGCGGCGAACCGTACCTCGCGGTGGCCGGCGAGAGCCTGCCCGACCGAGCGCAGCCGGGGAGGCGCCACCTTCAGCCACAGCACCGCCTCGGCGCCGTATCCCAACGGCTCGTGGTCGTACTCGACCTGGAAGTAGAGAACCCCCGCCCTGCGCAGTCTTGTCACCCGCCGCTTGGCCCCGGACTCCGTCTGACCGGTCGCGGCCGCGAGGTCGGCGACCGTGGCCCGTCCGTCGTGACGCAGCAGCTCCAGCAGAGCCTCGTCCGACGGGTCCAGGGCCACGGGGGCGTCCATCGTCTCGGGCGGGTCCGGCCGCAGGGCCGCTTCCTGCGCCGGTTCCAGCGCGTCGATCTTGTTGAGCCAGCCGGACGGCCCGCCGTAGAAGTGGTACAGGACGCAGCAGGCGTCGGCCGAGGTGACGCGTCGGGTGCGCGGGATCCGGTCCAGGAGCAGTTCGTCACGGTCTCGGCGGCTGCGCGGTTTCATCGCGCACATCACCTCGGTACCGCCGGACATCAGCCCGATGTAGGAAGTGTCCGGTCGGCGGGCGAGGGCGTCGGCCAGTGGCTCGGCGGCGTCCGGGGTACAGCGCAGCCGCACGATCCAGTTGGTGCGTCCCAGCCGGCTGTGGTCGGCCGTGCCGATCACACTGAGCCGTGCCTCGGTCCGCAGCCTGCGGTAGCGGCGGGCGACCGTCTGGTCGGACACACCGAGGACTTCCGCGATCCGGCTGAAGGGCGCACGGCCATCCAGTTGCAGGGCCTGGAGCAGGCACAGGTCGAGTGCATCGGGTCGGTACATGCGGGCTGCCTCTCCTCCGGAACACCTGTCGTGCGGCGGAGCCTCGCACAGTGCCAGGTCCTGTCGTCAAACTCCCGTCGTCCCGGGGGAGCGTGCGGGGCGTCGCGGGGCCGGGGGCACCTCCCGGCCGGAGGCTGGGGGAGGGAATGTGACGACAGGGCCTGAGGGCCTCATGCCCGGCACGGCATGCGCGGCTGCGTCCCCGGCCCCGCGTGGTGCGGGCCGGGGACACCCGCGGCCGGTGCCGTCCCCGTCCCCACGGGAAGGCCCGGCGCCGCCCCGCTGCTCCGCTGCCGCGGGGCGACGGTCCGCGAGCCTACGGCGTGCGGCGCAGGGCGTACGCCGCACGCCGTTCCGCAGGCCCGCGAAGACGGTGGCGTTACTTCGGGCCGGCCGCCGCAGCGGTGTCCGGACGCCGCCCGGTCTCGACGGGCCGGGTGCCTCCGGCGGTGACCGGCGCGGCGGAACGGCTGCCGCTCGTGGGCCGCAGCAGCCAGGCAGCCACCGCGGCGCCGAACAGCACGACAACGGCCGAGACCAGCAGGCACAGCTGGAGTCCGTCCAGGAACGACTGGGACAGAGCCCGCAGAGCCGGCCCGGTGGCACGGCCCAGCGGCAGGCCGGCAACGGCCCCGAGGCCGCCGGCATCGACAGCGTCCAGAACCCGGCTGCTGGTCGAGGCCGGCAGACCGGCGGCGGCCAGGTGGTCGGGCAGTGTGCCGACCGCCCGGCCGGTCAGCAGCGCGCCCAGGATGGCGGGGCCCAGGGCGCCGCCGACCTGCCGGAAGGCATTGTTGCCCGCCGCCGCCATGCCCGCCTGGTGGTGCGGCACCGAGGAGACGGCGGTGGCGGTCATGCACGGGAAGGCCAGACCGAGTCCGAGACCCACCAGAGCCAGGCGCCAGGCCAGTGAGCCGAAGGACGTGTCGGTCCCGATGTTCGTCAGGGTGAAGAGGGCCACCGCCGTGATGACCAGGCCGCCGGTGATCAGCGCGCGAGGTGACAGGAACCGCGTCAGCCGGCCCACGACGGCCCCCAGGACCATCGGCGGCACGGTGATCACGAGCAGGCGCAGCCCGGCGTCCAGGGTGCTGAGCTGCTGCACCATGCCCAGGTAGAGGCTGAGGAGGAAGAAGAAGCCGATCAGGGCCAGGAAGCTGATCATGACGACCAGCGCCGACCCGGTGAACGCCGCACTGCGGAACAGCGTCAGGTCCAGCATCGGGCTCGGGCTGCGCCGCTCCAGCAGGACGAACGCCACGCCGGAACAGACCGCGACTGCCAGGGCGACGATCACCTGGACGTCGCCGAAGGAACCGGCCCCGCCTTCGATGAAGCCGTACACCAGGGCGACGATCGCCGATGCGGCGGTGAGCTGGCCCGGCCAGTCCAGCGCGCGCTGCACCGGGGACCTCGACTCCGTCAGGACGAAGGCCGCGATCACCATCGTGACCAGGGACAGGGGGATGGGCAGCAGGTAGATCCAGCGCCAGGCGGCATGCTCCACGATGACGCCGGCGACGAGCGGGCCGACGGTCAGGGAGCCCATCATCGACGTCGTCCACAGACCGATGTACTTGCCGCGTTCGCGCGGGTCGGGCACGGCGTGGCTGATGAGCGCCAGCGTCATCGGCAGCAGCGCCGCGGCCCCCATCCCCAGCAGGGCCTGGCCGGCCCACACCTGTGCGACGGACTGCGCGGACAGAGCGACCGCGGAGCCCAGCACACAGAAGCCCAGACCGGCCTGGAAGACCTTCTTCCGCCCGTGCACGTCACCGAACACCCCGGCGGTCAGGATCAGCGCGGCCACCGGCAGGACGAACGCGTCGGACACCCACGACAGATCGGCGGTCGACGCGTCCAGGGCCCGCTGGATCACCGGCAGACTCACCGAGACCGTCGTCACCGGGAAGTAGCCGACGAACACCCCCAGACAGGCCATGACCAGCGTCGCCGTACGGCGGTCCGGCCGCTCCTTGACCACTGCTGCACTCACTCCAGGCTCCTCCGTGACCGCGAGCGGGGCTCGCTCGTCCTTGACCTGGGAACTATGGGATCCGGTCGGCGGCCCTGGCGAACCAGGAGCGCTCCGGAGGCCGAATCCGACACAACCGGTCCTCCCGGGGCCGGAAAGTTCCGCGCCGCGCCGACCGGGAAGCCGGAGCCGGACCGGCCGGACCGTGGAGTCCGGTTGCCGTATCCGTGCCGTCGGCCATGGTCTCTAGAATGGGCGTGCACCGTCCCGCCCGGGGGTTCGGTGCGCGGACCGCGGCGGAGCAGGGGTGATGGGCACTTCCCGAAGAGTCACGCTGAACGACGTGGCGGCGGCCAGCGGGGTGTCCCGCGCCACCGTCAGCTTCGTCCTCAACGACGATCCCCATCAGACGATCTCGGCCGCCACCCGCGACCGGGTCAAGCAGACCGCCCGCGATCTCGGCTACGTACCGCACGGGGTCGCCCGAGCGCTCCGGGAGGGCACGTCCCGCGTCGTCGTCCTGACCATCGAGGCGGGTCTGGAAGGCCACTACTCGCGCAGCTACATCGACGGCCTCGACGCCGAACTCGCCGCCCACGAGTACGTCCTGCTCGTGCGGCACGGTCACCACACCCCGCAGACCACCCAGCAGGTTCTCGACGTCATCGCGCCCCGCGCCGTCATCCGCTTCGGCGAGACGTACCTCGCCGGCCGGGAACTCGACGACCTCGGTGGCGGGTGGCGCGACGGCCTCGCCGCCCACTCGGCGCTCCAACTGCGTCACTTGGTGGAGCACGGCCACACCGGCATCGTCGTGGCGCTGCCCGACAGCGAGTCCCCCCTCGCCGCGACACGGCTGAAGTTCACCGGGCACGCCGCGCGGAGCCTGGGCATCCGCGTTCCCGACTCCTTCGTCGTTCCGCTGGAGCGGTCCGCCTGCGCCGAAGCGGTCGCGGCGTACCTCACCCGCGCGCCTCAGGTGACCGCGATCGCGGGATTCAGCGACGATGTCGCCCTGCGCGTGCTGATGGCCCTGCACGACCTCGGCCGTCGGGTGCCGGACGACGTGGCCGTCATCGGCTTCGACGACAACGGCTACGGCGTGTACACCACTCCCGCGCTGACCACCGTCAACGTCGACGCCGAGGCCCATGGCCGGCTCAGTGCCCGCCTCGCCCTGGACCTCGACACCGGCGGCCTGCGCCCGCCGCCCGCACGGATCGTCGTCCGCCAGTCGGTCTGACCGGCGGCGGGGCCTCGCAGGCCCGCGGTCCCACCCCTCGGCTCAGTAGCTGGTGCGGGCGGTGTCGTCGCCGGTGGTGAAGCGTGCGGCGAAGGACTCGGCGGCGCGGGCGAGCACCGCGACGTCGGCTCCGACGAGCACGAACGACGCACCCGCCGCAAGGTAGGCGTCGGCGACCACGGGGTCGAAGGCGTTGACCCCGGCCGGGGTGCCGGCGGCGAGGATGCCGGCGAGCGCGCTGCGCACCGCGGCCATCACCTCGGGATGGGTCTGCTGCCCGATCAGACCCATCGACGCGGCCAGGTCGGACGGGCCGACGAACACCCCGTCGATTCCGTCCACGGCCGCGATCTCGGCCGCGGCCGCCACGGCCTCGGCGGTCTCCACCTGCACCAGCACCGACACATACGCGGACGCCTGGGTCAGGTAGTCGTCGACACGGTTCCACAAGGCCGACCGGGACAGCGCCGAACCCACCCCCCGCCGCCCTCGGGGCGGGTAATGAGCGGCCGCGACCACCTCCCGCGCCTGCGCCGCCGAGGACACCATCGGCACCAGAATCGTGCGCGCCCCGAGATCGAGGACCTGCTTGATGACGACCGGGTCACCGCTGGGGACCCGCACGACCGCGTCGACCGGGTAGGCCGCGACCGCCTGCAGCTGAGCGAGCACCGATTCCAGCCCGTTGGGAGCGTGCTCCATGTCGATGAGCAACCAGTCGAGCCCTCCCCCCGCGCAGATCTCGGCGACCAACGGGCTGCCGCTGCACACCCACATCCCCGCGAGCGGCCGGGTCGCCGATGCCAGCCTGTCCCGCAAGGTCGGCGTCACTCGAATCGGCATGAGATCGTCCCCATCGGTCCGTAGTCGCACAGGACGACATCGCCCCGTGACACCCACATCGGCCTGGTGAAGGAGCCGGCGAGAACGAGTTCCCCGGCTTCGAGTCGTCCGCCGTGCCGGTGCAGCTTGTTGGCGAGCCACGCGACTCCGCGGGCCGGATGGTTGAGCACCGCGGCCGCGACCCCGCTCTCCTCGATGGTCTCGTTGCGGTAGAGGAGAGCGGAGATCCAGCGCAGGTCGACCGTGTCGGGCCGGACCGGGTTGCCGCCGACCACGATTCCCCCGTACGCGGCGTTGTCGGCGATGGTGTCGACGATCGTGCGTCCCTGGAGCTCGATGTGGGAGTTGAGGATCTCCAGTGCCGGTACGACGTACCGGGTCGCGCTCAGCACGTCGAAGAGCGTGCAGTGCGGACCTTCCAAGGGGTCCGCGAGCAGGAACGCGAGTTCGACTTCGATCCGCACGTTGGAGAAGTCGTCGAAGGGAACGACCGCGCCGTTCTCCCACACGGTGTCGTCGAAGATGACACCGTAGTCGGGTTCGGTGATGCCGGTGGCCGACTGCATGGCCTTCGAGGTCAGCCCGATCTTGCGGCCCACCGGGCGACGCCCCGCCGCCAGCTGTCTTTCGCTCCAGGCGCTCTGGACGGCATAGGAGTCCTCGACCGTCGCCTCGGGGTACCGGGCGGTGATCCGGGGCACCAGTGACCGCTGCCGGTGGGCCTCGGACAACTCGGCGGCCAGGCCGTTGATGGTCTCGGGCGGCAGCATTCACGCTCCTTCGGGGACAGGGAGATCGCAGAAGTTCATCTCGGGGTGGCGGGCGGCCAGATCGGCGGTGAGGGAGCCGGCGCGGTGACGGCGGGCGGCGCGTTCGATCTCCTCGGCAGGCGCGCCGCTCTCGACGAGATCGATCAGGGCCTCGTGTTCCAGCACCGCTGCCGCCGCGCGGCCCGGCGCGATACCGAAGGCCGAGCCGTGCAGGTGCCCGAGCCGCACCCACTCGGCACGGATGATGTCGAGCAGGCGCGGATTGGGGCACTTCGCGTAGAGGGTGCGGTGGAGTTCCTGGTTGACCTCCCGGAAGACCCGCGGGTCGAGATCGGGCAGGCCACGGCGTACGACATCGTTGAGCCCGCGTGCCCGCGCGATGTCGTCCCAGGTCAGGAAGGGAGCGGCGAGGGTCGTCGCCGCGCTCTCCAGCACGCTGATCGTTTGCATCGTGAAGCGGTACTGGGCGCCGTCGACGGCGGCCACCCGCGCGCCGACGTTCCGCTCGAAGGTCACCAGGCCCTCGGCGGTGAGCGCGCGCACGGCCTCGCGGACCGGTACGACGCTCATGGCGAGCTCGGTCGCGAGCGAGCTCAGCACCAGACGGTAGCCCGGGCCGAAGACCCCTGCGGCGATGCGCTCCCGGATCCAGCGGTAGGCCACCTGCGACTTGCTCTCCTGACTCGGTGCGCTCACTGCCGCGCCCGCCACTCGGCGTACCGGGCCCGCCAGGCCGCGTTCATCGGGAACAGCCCGTCCACCGGGTGGCCGGCCTTCACCTGCTCGGCGATCCAGGCGTCCTCGTCCTCCTGGGCGATGGCGGCGTCGGCGACGTCCTCTGCCAGCGCCGGAGGGATCACGACGACGCCGTCCGCGTCGGCGACGATCACGTCGCCGGGCTGGACCGTGGCGCCACCGCAGGCGACGGTCAGGTCGTGATCCCACGGGACGTGCCTGCGGCCCAGAACGGCGGGATGCCTGCCGGCGCTGAAGACCGGGATGCCGACGGCCGCGACCGCGTCGGCGTCGCGCACCCCGCCGTCGGTCACGATCCCGGCAGCCCCGCGGACGTGCGCTCTGAGGGCCAGGACATCGCCGAGTGTCGCCGCCCCCGGCTCACCCCGGGCCTCGATCACGAGCACCTCACCGGGAGCCACGGCGTCGAAGGCCCGCTTCTGCGCGTTGTAGCCACCGCCGTGCGACGCGAACAGGTCCTCACGGTTGGGCACGAACCGGAGGGTCCGGGCGCTTCCGACGATCTTGACGCCGGGTACCAGCGCATGCAGGCCGTCGATCGACACATTGTCGAGCCCCCGTTTGCGCAGCTGCGCCGACAGGCCGGCCACCGGAGTGCGCGTGAGCTTGTCGCGCAACTCGGGGGTCAGGACGCCGCGCGCGGTGACAGGGTCCGGCAGCGCCCCGAGCCCGGCATCGAAGGGGACGTGCCCGGGGACGACGGTGGTGCGCAGCCGGCGCGAGGTCGGCGTTGCGGGCGCGCCGGGAGCGTCCACCTCGACTTCCACGACATCGCCGGGGGACAGCACCCGTGAGCCCGCCGGCGTGCCGGTGAGGATGACGTCGCCGGGTTCGAGCGTCAGGTGCTGGGAGAGGTCGGCGACGATCTGCTCCGGTGGGAAGAGCATTCCTGCGCTCGTATCGTCCTGGACGAGCTCCCCGTTGACCCAGGTGCGGACCCGCAGTCCTGCCGGGTCGACAGTTCGCGCGTCGATCAGCTCGGGACCGAGCGGTGTGAAGCCGTCACCGCCCTTGGCCCGCAGGTTGGACCCGTGGTCCTGGGCCCGCAGCTCCCCGACACCGAGGTCGTTGGCCGCAGACACCCAGCCCACATGTGTCCACGCCTCCTCGCGGCTGACATGCCGCGCCGTCGCACCGATGACGAGGGCGATCTCACCCTCGCAGGTCAGGTGTGCGGTGCCGAACGGGCGCTCCACCTCACCGCCGGAAGCCGCCACCGAACTGGGCGGCTTGAGGAAGTACGACGGGTGCGCGGGCCGGCCGCCGCCCTCGGCGGCGCGCGAGGCATAGCTGGTGTGGACCGCGATGATCTTCCCCGGGCGCCGCACTCCGGGGTGCTCCGGCCTCCCGAGTCCGGTCACCGTGTGCTCCTCTCAGTAGAATTCGCCGCATGCAGAGCAAAGCCGAGCAGTCCTTCCAGATCCTCAAGGAGCGGATCATGGATGGCACGTACGGGCCTGGCCACCGCTTGGTCATCAATCAACTCGTGCGTGAGTACGGCATCAGCTCCGTGCCGTGGCGCGAGTCCTTGCGCCGGCTGGAGGCCGAGGGCTGGGTGGAGATCGTTCCGAACGTCGGGGCGCTGGTGCGTACTTTCGACACCGACGCCTGGCAGCAGGGGCTGAGCCTGCTCGCCCGCGTCGGCGGCTACGCGACCGCTCTGTCTGCGCCGCATCTGACGAAGGACGACCTGGCTGCCGCGCGCCTCCTCAACCGGCGGATGGGCGAGGCTCTCGCCGCGTTCGACCCGGCCCAATTCGGCCGTCTCAACCGTGAGTTCCACGAACTGCTCGCCTCGCGCGCCGGGGACGACCGGCTCGTCACCATGGTCCGCAACGAGTGGGCGCGGCTGGAGGTGATCCGCAAATCGGCTTTCTGGTACGCGCCCGGCCGGGCCGAGGCGTCCTTGGCCGAGCACGACGAACTCATCGCGATCATCGAGGCCGCGGCCGACCCCGAGACCATCGAGACCGCCGCCAGACAGCACGAGCTGCGGACCGTGGACGCGGTGACCCGCTACGAGGCCGGGCTTCCCCACGGCCCGAACGGCTACGGTCATCGCTGATCACTCCTCGCGCTCGCGCCAGCGGGCGATCAGCGCACGGCCGTAGTCGTTGCCGTTCGGGTGCCGCAGGGTGGTGTGCACGTGGAAGCGGGCCGGCAGCCGGTTGGCCAGCCACACACCCGCGTGATGGTCGAGTTCGGCGATGATCACCGGGCTCTGTATCCGCAGGTAGAACGGCTGGGAGCCGTCGGTGGCGCCGTACCAGGCGAACCAGGTGTCGTCCACGTGGGCGTCGTACTGCGCCAATGTCGCCTCGCGCTGGGCCGCTTTGAGAAGCAGCAGGAAGTCCGCGGCCACCGTGCGCAGCAGCGTGCGCTGCCGTTCGGTGAGATCGGAGCCCCGGATTCCCTCGTAGGGGATCACCCGGTTGTCCTGGAAGGCGCCCGCCACATGGCGTTCGTCGGCCGGGTGCAGTCGGCCTTCGGGCATCGCCGGGTCGAGAACGGAGTCGTAGACGATCGCGCTCGCGCGCTGCTCCGCGCTGAGCGAGCCGGCTAGTTCGAGCGCGGCCTCCTCGCGGGCGGCGAAGAGCGGCGGGTGTTCCTCGGTCAGGGCGGGTTCGGCGCCGAGAAAGACCGGCGCGACGACGTGCCGGCCCCCGACGGAGACGAAGTTGACGGCCACGTGATGCCCGAAGAGCTGCCATCCCCAGGGCGCGAGCGGGCCCGGCTGTCCGAAGAGCGAGAACCAGTAGCTGCGGTCGTTCATCACCGTCGGCAGGTCCACCAGCTCGCCCAGCACTCCGTTCAGCTGCATCGCCCCGGTGACGCGCTCGTAGCCTTCGGGGCTGAGCGAGGCCCGCACCACCGCGAGGACGGCTTCCGCCTTTTCGGCGGTGAGGTTCTCCAGGCGCAGACCGACCCGGTGCACGACGAACTCCGGATTGCTCCACGCCCGCCACTCCTGCGCCGTGACCGGATGGCCGACCGACTCCCTCTCCTCGTCGGTGAGGGCGGCCAGCAGCTGCTCCGCCGCCCGCTGCGGGGCCGGATCGGTGCTCGGGCGCTCCGGCAGGTCGTACAGCCCCCGGCGCATCACGCCGTCGGACGTGATGCCGGTGAACGGCTCGTCGTACAGCGAGCGCCAGGACGCCAGGAGGTCCTGGAGGAACGGCGCCTGGTAGCGGTCCTGCGAGAACTCCTCGTAGCCCATGCCCCGGACGTCCGCGAGTTTTGGCTCGTCGAGGTCGAAGAGATAGTGGGTGTAGCTGTCGGTGGGCAGCTCGACCGATTCGCGCCGTGCGGCGACGCGTGCGGTCGAGAAGAAGCCGTCGATGTTCTGGTCGGCCTGGTCGGCCTGGTCGGCCTGGCTGCCTTCGCTGTCCTTGCCGTCCTGGCCGTTGTTCGGGCTCACGGGCGTCTCCCCTTCTCGGGCTCCTCGGGCGCGGATCAGATCGGGAGCCGGAAGAGCCGCTTGGCGTTGCCCGACAGCACCAGCTCGCGTTCCTCGTCGCTCACCTCGACCGTGTCCTTGATGAACTCCACGCCCTGGCTCATCCAGCCGTAGAAGACCGGGAAGGACGAGCCGAACATGTAGTGGTCGGCGCCGTTGACCTTGAGCGCGCACTCGACCTGCTCCTTGCCCCATGAGTGCGGGTGGGTCAGGTCGAAGAAGATGTTGTCGCGCAGGTAGCGCTGGATCTTGTCGCCACCGGTCGGGTCGAGCCGGTCGATGGCCTCCTTCTTGTTCGACTTGTGCGGAGTCAGCAGCGCTGTGTTGGCGAACCAGTTGCCGCCGAGCATCGTGTGCACGAAGCGCAGGTCGGGCATGCGGTCGAACATCCCGCTGAACAGTTCGCGGCCGACTGCGGTGGCCTGGTCCACGATGCGGCCGAACTCGCGTCGCAGGTTGGTGTAGTCGATGACCGAGCGCCACTCCACAGGCAACGGGGTGTGGTGCACGATGACCGGGATGCCGAGCTTCTCGATGACCTTCAGGTAGGGCTCGAACACCGGGTCGTCCAGGTAGAGCTGCCCGTAGTGGCACGCGAGTTGCACCCCCACGACGCCGAGCTCCTTGACGCACCGCTCCAGCTCGTAGATGTTCTCCTTGCCGCCCCACGGGGGGACGCACGCGGTCGCGAAGAGGCGGCCGTCGGACCGCTTGACGATCTCGTGGGCGTTGTCGTTGACCTCTCGGCAGGTCTCCAGGGGGAGCCACTCCTGCCATACCGGCACGCGCATGATCCCGTAGTCGACGCCGGCCTCGTCCATGGCGGCGAGCTTGGCCTCGGCGCTGTAGTCGCCGTCGACGTAGTTCAGGTTCTGGAAGCCTGCCGGCTTCTCCAGGATCAGCTGCTTGCGGCCGTCCTCCAGCTCGGCGACCCGGGCGATCTCACCGAAGCCGCGCGGGGCGCTGTCGAGGAAGCCGTTGAGGATCTTCGGGTTCGAGAACAGGTCCTCGGGCAAGTGGTGGATGTTGATGTCGACCACGGTCATGGGGGAGATCCCTCTCGTCGTACGTCGTCGGTTCCAGCGGCCTTCTGACGTCCTCGCGCTCACCATCTCGCCGGTGGCGCCCTGCCGCATCACAGATCAAATCGTGTACGAAATGCGATACGGAAGGTAGTCCGCTCCCGGGAACATCGCAAGTGATTTCGTAATTGAAATCGTACACGATCTCGTTTACGGTCCTGTGTGGCGTCGCTCCCATGACTCACGGACGCCGCTGCCGCCGCGCCCCGGATGCGGGGTGGGGCCGAAGAGAAGGGACCTTTCCGCAGATGAGCGACGTGACCGCGTACGACGTCGAGTACTGGCACGATGCAACCCGGCTGCTCGGCCACGTGTGCCTGCCCGGCGCCGGGCGTACCGGGACGGCAGTTCTGCTGCTCCCCGATGCCTACGGAGTCACCGAGCACATGATCGGCATCGCCGGGCGTCTGGCGGACCGAGGCCACGCCGTCCTCGTCGCCGACCTGTGGGGCAACCGGCTCCTGCCGGTCGACCAAGCCGAGTTCGGACCGCTCATCGGCGCCATGGCACACGATCGTGAGCGCTGGCTGGGGCGGGTGCGCGCGGCGCATGCCGCACTCCTGGAGCAGCCGGAGATCGAGGCTACGGCTGTCGTACCCCTCGGGTACTGCTTCGGCGGCTCGTCCGCGCTGGAGTACGCGCGTACGGGCGCCGAGGTGTCCGGTGCGATCAGCGTCCACGGCGGCCTCGACATCATCGAGTTCGACTGGTCAGCGGCGGGGGACGCCCCCGTGCTGGTGTGCACCGGCGCCGACGACCCGATGGCCACGGCCGATCTGCGCGCGAACCTCGCGTCCGCGCTGAGCCGGGCGGACACCGACTGGCAGATGCATGTCTACGGCAACACCGTTCACGCTTTCACCAGCCCCCTGGCGAAGTCCTCGCCGAGGCCCGATGTCGTCGCGTACAGCGCGCGGAGCACCGCCCGGGCCTGGGCCGCGACTCTCGGATTCCTGGACGAGATCGACGGTTCGCGGCTGAACGCCTGACCACCCGGCCATCGCGCCCGGCCCCTGCTCCCAGGCGGCGGCCGTGGCGCCGCACCGACCCGAGGACCCTCATGACCAGCAGCTCTCTCGACATTGTCATCATCGGCGCCGGCCCGGCGGGCCTGGCCGCCGCACTGCGCCTGCACCAGCGGGGCTTCAGGCCCCGGATCTACGAGACCGTCCCCGAACTCAAGCCGCTCGGGGTGGGCATCGACGTCAAGGTCTACGGCTCCAAGGAGTTGGACGAGCTGGACCTGCTCGAGGAGTTCCGGGCGATATCCGTCGACGCGCGGGACTCGATCTTCTACAACAAGTACGGCCAGGAGATCTACGCCGAACTCTGCGGTGTTCACATGGGCTACCTGTACGAGCAGCGATTCGTGCACCGTGGCCGCCTCCAGATGCTGCTCCACCGCACCGTCCTCGACCGGCTCGGCGAGGACGCGGTCGTGCTGGGTGTGCGGTGTACCGGCTACACCAACCACGAGGACCGGGTGAAGCTCGATCTGGTGGACCACGAGGGCAGGACCTCGCAGGTGACGGCGGACCTCGCGATCGCGGCGGACGGCATCAAGTCCGCGATCCGCCGGCAGATGCATCCCCACGCGTCCGAGCCGGTGTATTCCGGGATCACCATGTGGCGCGGCACGACCCTCATGGAGCCCTCCGGCAGCGGGGGCACGATCCTGCACATCGGCGCGCCCCAGACCTCCAGCATGATCGTGTACCCGATCGCCGACGACTTCGAGGGCACCGGGAAAGTACTCGTGAACTGGGTCGTCGAGGCCACCCGCGAGGAGTCCGTCGAGGACTGGAACCAGCTCGGCAGCGTCGACGAGATCATGCCCTACTACGACGAGTGCGACATCGTGCACCTCGACGTGCAGGAGATGATGCGCAACGCCCGTGAGGTCTACCTGTTCCCGCTCATCCGGCACGACCCGCTCGACACCTGGATCGACGGCCGTGTGGTCCTGATCGGTGACGCCGCGCACGCGATGTACCCGCGAGGCGGCAACGGCGCCTGCCAGGCGATCGTCGACGGCGGCGCGCTCGCCGAGAAGCTGGCGACCATCGCGGATGTCCCCGCGGCCCTGAAGGCGTTTGAGGACCAGCGCCTCCAGGCCGTCAACGGGATTGTCATGGCCCACCGCGGCGAGGGTTACGAGGTGATCCGCCGGATGGTCGAGGAGCGCACGGGCGGCGAGCGGTTCACCGACATCGAGGACGTGCTGCCCCTCGCCGAGGCCGACGCCATCTTCAGCAAGTACCACGCGCTCGTGGGCCAGCCCCGGCCGGGGCACGGTGCCGGCGACACCACCGGATTCCGTACCAAGGACGCCGACCGCTGACGACCGCGGCCGTCAGCGGCTCTCCGCGGGGCCCGGGCCGGCCGCGCTGTGCGGGCCGGCCCCGCGGCTCGATGGCAGATCGTACGAAGGACTGACATGAACTCCCACCAGCCACACCCCGTCGTCCACGCCGACGACGACATCCGGGCGGAGATCCTCGCGGTGGAGGAACGCCGGCGCACCGCCCTCCTCGCCGTCGATCTCGCCACCCTGGACGACCTGTACGACGACACGCTCATCCACACGCACGCACCGGGACTGACCCACGACAAGGCACAGCTGCTGGAGCACGTGGCGACCCGGCAGGCGTACCTCGACATGACGCGCGGCCCCCTCACCATCCGGCTGATCGGTGACGTGGCCATCATGACCGGGCGCATCGTCAACCGGCTCGACAGCCCCGACGGAACCGAGCGGGTCGTCCGGGGTCAGGTCATTCAGGTGCTGCGCCGCTGCGAGGACGACGCCTGGCGCTTCGTCAGCTTCCAGATGACCCCGGACGGTGAGCATGTGTGGCCGGCCACGGAAGCGGAGCGGGCCGGCCTCGCGGACACGACGATCGAGCAGAAGGGTTCACCCGCATGAAACTCGCGCGCTTCCACGTAGTCGACGGTCCCGTCCGGCTCGGCCGCGTCGACGGTGACCTGATCACCGACATCTCCGAGGAAGTGGGAACCTCCCTGCGGGCGATCCTGCCGGACCTGGCCACGCTGCCGGGACAGATCGCCGACGCGCGGGGAGAGACACACCGCCTGGCCGATGTCGTGCTCGACGCTCCGGTCGACGATCCCCAGAAGTACCTCGGCATCGGCATGAACTACCGCGAGCACGCCGAGGAGGCACGCCAGGCGGGCATCCCCGTTCCCACGAACCAGATGTGGTTCAACAAGCAGGTCTCCTGCATTGTCGGGCCGAACGCCGACGTCATGAAGCCGGACCTCTCCGACGAACTCGACTACGAGATCGAGCTGGGCGTCGTGATCGGCCGGCGCTGCAAGCACGTGACGGCCGAGGACGCCCGGTCGGTCATCGCCGGCTACCTGGTGGCGAACGACGTGTCGGTCCGGGACTGGCTGCAGAAGCGCTCACCGACGTTCACCCTCGGCAAGTCCTTCGACACGCACGGCCCCATCGGCCCCTGGCTCACCACGGACGACGAGATCCCCGACCCGCTCGCGCTGCGGATGACGCTGACGGTGAACGGCGAGGTGCGCCAGGACTGGACGACGAGCGACATGATCTACGACATATACGAGCAGATCGCCTATCTGTCGCAGGTCTTCACGCTCATGCCGGGCGACATCCTCGCCACCGGCACGCCATCCGGCATCGGCGCCCCGACCAAGAACTTCCTGCGGGTCGGTGACGTCGTACGCGCCGAGATCCAGGGCCTCGGCGCCCTGGAGAACCGCATCGTCGCGGAAGTCTGAGACGTGTCCGAACGGGTCAGCATCGAGCTGCCGGGCTTTGGACACACCAATCCGATCCCGGTGGCCAGCCGGATCGGTCCCTTCCTGGCCTCGGGCGCCATCACCGGCCGCGACCCGGTGACCTGCGACATACCGCGCGGACTGGACCAGCAGTGTGCCAACGTCTTCCGCCATGTGCGGGCCCTCATGCAGGCAGTGGGCGGCAGCACGGACGACATACTGAAGATGACCTTCCACCTTGCCGACCCTCACGATCGTGCGGCGCTCAACCGCGAGTGGCTGGCCATGTTCCCCGACCCCGCGCACCGGCCGGCACGGCAGGCCGTCGCCGCGCGACTCGACGGCGGGGCACGGGTGCACTGCGACCTCCTCGCCGTGCTTCCCGAGACCTCCGCATGTGAACCACCACACCCGGCCGCCTGACGCGGGAGGAACCATGTCGAAGCCCCCTTCCATGAACTACGAGGCACCTCGCGCCGTCAAGAGGATGCTCTTCTCGGCGTGGGCGCTGCTGGACTCGCTCACTCCGGAACTGCGGGACCGGATGCACCTCACTGAGATGAGCGATCCGCGGCGCGACGACTGGGACTTCATTCCCAAGCCCGACCGCACGGGCGTGCCGCTCACCAAGCTGGACAGCCACCAGCGGACCCTGGCGCACACCCTGTTGAAGTCCGGTCTCAGTCTCCGCGGCTACAGCCAGGCCCTGGCCGTGCTGGCCACCGAGAACATCCTGCGCGAACTCGACGTGATCGACCGCCAGTTCGGGGTCTTCGCCGGCGACTTCCGCAGTCCTGACGCCTACTGGTTCACGATCTTCGGACGTCCCGGATTCGAGGACACCTGGGGGTGGCGGGTCATCGGCCACCACCTCTCGCTGAACTTCACCGTCGTCGCCCAGCGGTATCTGACCATCACTCCGCTGGCCATGGGGGCCATGCCTGTCCCCGCCGGGGCCCTCGACCCGCTGGGCGAGCACGGGCGCATGGCGTTCGACATCCTGCGCTCGCTGTCGCCCGACCTTCGTGCCCAGGCGGTCATCCACGACGTGGCACCCGCCGACTTCGTGACGCGCCAGGTGCCCCGGGTCGGTGTCGAGGAGTGGCCGGACCCCGTCGACCTCGGCATCGTCGGCTACACCACCACCGATGAAGACCGCCGCAAGCTCCGCTTCACCAAGGAGGCTCCCTCGGGAGTCAATGGCGCCGACCTCAGCCGCGGTGAGCTGACCGCCGTCCGGGAACTCCTGTTGCGCTACGTCGAGACCGGCCCGGAGGAGATCACCGCCCAGTACCGGGACGAGGTGTTCCGCGAGGATCCGGCCACGCTGCATTTCGCGTGGGCCGGCGGCACCGAGCCCGACACCGCGCACTACTACCGCATCTCGACCTCCGGTCTGCTGGTCGAAGCCGACAACGCGGTTGCCGCGGGCCAGCACATGCACACGGTGTGGCGCGACCTGAACAACGACCTCGGACACGACCTTCTGCTGGACCACTACGCACGGCACGGGCACTACGGTGAGCACCTGAACCGCCGGCTGACCTCCAACCGGCCGGAGACCGACAGTCCGCTCCGGACCCAAGCCTGGTATCCGCCGCAGGCGTACGTGAAGCACTGACCCGGCCCCTGCCCCAGTGGTGAGGCGGACGTCGCACCCGGCCACCGTCGCCCCGGGGAGGTCAGCCGACAACTGTCGGCTGACCTCCCCGGGGCGACGGGTTCTCCGCGAACCACTGGCTGACGAAGTCGAGCAGGGCACTGACCTTCCTCGGTGTCGCCGCTCCCGAACCGTGCACAGCGCACAGCGAGCGCTCCCGGCCGTGGAACAGCACCTCCAACTCGCCCGTCGCGATCGACGGGTGAGCCGACCGCAGCGGCAGGAGGGCGATGCCCCTCCCGCGGACAGCCGCCTTCTGCAGCGCGAGGTACGAGTTCGCCGCGAACGAGCTGCGGGCGATCCTGTGCACCTGCTCCTTGCCCGCCTCCTTCAGACGCCAGCAGAGCTTATGATCGTGGGTGAGGCAGTCGTGGCGGGCCAGCTCGTGGACCTCGCGCGGCCGGCCCCGCTCGTCCAGGTAGGCCGGCGAGGCGCACAACACGAAGGGCAGCGTGGCGATACGGCGCAGATTCATGAGCGAGTCCCGCAGCGGACGTGTGTGGAAGGAGACGTCGAACCCGTTGTCCAGGAACGCGTAGGCCCGGTCCTGGACGCCACCGAGCGCGAGCCGTACCTCGACCTCGGGGTGGCGGACGGAGAAGTCGGCGATCGCGTCCCCGAGGTCGAGACTTCCCAGCCATTTGGGGCAGATGACCGAGAGCGTCCCGGTGAGGCCGGCGTTGGCCTCCGTCAGGCTTCGTTCCTCCCGCTCGATCTCGTCCAGAACGCGGCGGGCGAAGACGGTGTACCGCACCCCGTTCTCCGTCAGGGTCACCGCGCGAGCGGTCCGGTTGATCAGCCGCACCCCGAGGTGCTTCTCGAGGGCGGCGACGTGCCGCGAGACCGACGAGGCGGAGGTGCGTACGAGTTCGGCGGCGCCGGCGAAGCTCTCCGTGTCGGCGACGGCGACCAGGCTGCGCATGACCAGCAGTCGATCCATCGTCATGTGCCTCCACGAACCGCCGTACTCGATTGCACGGCCATGGTGAGCGCCGGCACCGGATCGTGCAAGCTCTCACGAGTCGACTGCTTTCCCCGGCGCCCGCACCGATGTTCAGTCCTGGCGGTAACCGGCCCGCGCGAATTCGTTGTAGGGGCAGGGCCGCACGGTCGCGCGTATGCGGGGCAGGCTCAGCTCGGCGTCCTGCGCCACATCGCCGCCCGGGTGGTCGCCCCACACGACGGTCACCTCGGTACCCGGCTCGGCCATGTCCTGCGAGACGAGAGCGAGGCTGAGCATTGTTCCGTACGGATCGCTGAACGCGGTGTACTCGGTCTTGCCCACCAGCCCGCCGTCGCCGCTCTCGACCCGCTGCTTCGCCAGCGTGTTGACGATGCCGTGGCCCGCCCCCAGGACCGATGCCACATCATCGGCCCGCATCACGAGAGTCACCTTGTGGCGCCGCTCGGCATCCTTCAGCGCACGCAGTGCGTCGCGTCCGAGGAAGTCGTGACGGAAGGAGATGGAGCGACCGTAGCCGAGCTCGTACGGCGTGACGTAGTAGTCGGCGATCTCCGGCGAGTAGAAGCTGCCGTGCAGCGGCTGCATGCCGTCCGGGGTGTGGAGCGGCAGCCAGGAGCGGTACGCCGTCTGGGAAACGCTGTCGTCATAGATCGCCGGGATCGGCGCGGGCACCCAGCCGCCCTCGGCCTGGGCCGTCGGATAGGCCAGCGAGCCGACGAGTTCGAGCCCGAACCGCTCTCCGGCCTTCATCAGCGCTTCCTTGACCGGGGCGTGGTCGGCGTGGTCACCGATGAACTCGTAGCCGGGCTGGCCGGCCATCCCGTGGCGGAGGGCGCGGAACCTCTTGCCGCCGAGCGTGACATGCGAAGCGTGGAAGAACTTCGTCTCCGGCAGCGGGCCGTCGAAGGCCGCCTCGATCAGCTGTTGCGCGTACGGACCCTGGATCTGATAGCGGAAGAACGGAGGGACATGACCGGCGTCACGCGAGCAGTCGGGGTCGCTGCTCAGGCTGACGTCGTAACCCCGCTGCTGCGCTTGGTAGGTGATCCAGTTCTGCACGGTCGGGCGACCGGTGATGACGTAGTCCTGCTCGGCGCGCCGGAGCAGGATGGCGTCACCGATCAGGAATCCGTTCTCATTGACCACGACGAGCTGCTTGGCCTGGTCGATGGCGAAGTTCTCGTAGTTGTTGGCGCTCAGCTCGCTGAGCATCCGCGTGGCATCGGGGCCGGTCGCGAAGGTGTCCCACATGTGGTAAGAGAGGTTCAGGAGCGCGACGCCGTTCTGCCAGGCGGCCTGCTCCTCACGCCAGCCGGAATACTCCGGCTTGACCACCGGCGGGGTCCACACCTGCGGCTTGTCCGTCCAGCGGAGCCGTACCGCCGAGCCGGCCTCATCGATGCCGTCCTGCAGGCTGGGTGATGCCATTGCACGTTCCTCTCGTCCGGACTCGCACCGTGCAAGCCGCTCGAATGACATACGTATGGCAACATAGAAGATGTCTGATAACAAGCCCGTTCGAAGGAGTTCGCTCGTGAGTGATGCCGTGACGTCGTGGGACGACGCGTTCACCCATGTGCTGTGGCGCGCTCAGAACGCCGTGCACCGACGGGTCCAGGAGGCCCTCGACGAGCTCGGCGTCACAGCGACCCAGCTCGGTTTGGCCGTCCACCTCGATCAGTTGGGGCCCTTGTCGGCCGCGGACCTGTCCAGGGGGTTTCACATCGCCCCCCAGAGCGTCGGCACGGCACTCAATCGTCTGGAGAAGGCCGATTGGGTGCGTCGTCGTACCCACCCGGTCCACGGCCGGGTCGTGCTCTACGAACTCACCGCCACAGGACTGGCCGGTGTCGCTCGTGGCCGTCAGGCGATGGCCGCGACGAACGCCGGCGTCACGGCCGATCTCTCGGCTGCCGAGACCGCTCAGCTGATCGAACTGCTCCGCAAGGTCACCGTCGGGATCGACGGAGCCCAAGGTCCGATGACGTCGGCCTGGCCCGTCCGCAGAGGGTGATGGTTGCGCTCAGCACACGCGGACGACATCCAGATCGCTGCCCACCAGGACCTGCCCGTCGTACCCGCGCTGCGCCCAGCGCCGCCACTTGCGGGGGTCGAGCGTCTGCTCGGCCATGTCCCCGATATGGCTGAGCACCAGTCGACCCACGTCCGCGCTCTGGGCGACGGTGCCGACGTTCTGGACCTCGACATGCCCCTGCAGCAGGTGGTCGGCGACCGCGGCGGGCCCCGCCCAGCCACGGACGTTGATCGCCTCGTGGATCAGCACGTCCGAGCCTCGGGCCAGCGAGATCATATTGCGATGGTGGGTCGTGTCGCCGGAGAAAGTGACAGATCCGTGGTCGGTGTCGAACCGGTAGGCGAAGGCGGGGAAGACCGGGCCGTGCGGCACCAGCACCGCCGTCACGCGCACGCGGTCGTCCTCCATCACCACGAACGGCGTCATGTCCGGTGCCGTCTGCCGGAAACCGGCCTTGACCGGCAGGGCGATCTCGCGCACGTCGGCCAGACCCCGGGTCTCCCGTACGCCTGAGTCGCGCATGAAGAGATTGGTGCTGTAGGCGAACGCGGCGTTGGCATGGTCGAAGA
This sequence comes from Streptomyces shenzhenensis, assembly GCF_003688995.1. Lineage (GTDB taxonomy): Bacteria > Actinomycetota > Actinomycetes > Streptomycetales > Streptomycetaceae > Streptomyces > Streptomyces shenzhenensis_A. Next base: position 231,438 of record NZ_PENI01000005.1, read on the forward strand.
AACCCGCGAGTCCCGGTGTCGGGTCGCTCGGGTTGGTCGTCGGTGACGGGCCGCCCCCGTATGCCGGGGGCAGCCCGCCGGCGGGCCCCGGACCGTACACCGGGATCGGCCCGGCCAGTGTGTCTCCCTGTGCGGGCAGCCGGAAGCCGCCGAGGAGGAAGACCTGGAACAACTCGGCCACGTGGTCCGCGTGCAGGTGGGTCACGAACACTGCCCGCAGGCCGGCCCACGCCAGACCGGCCTCCGCATACTGCGACACCGCCTTGCGGCCGACGTCGACCAGATACGTGGCCCCGTCGACGACCAGAGCCGAGGAGATGCCGGCGCGGTTCGCATCCGGAGGCGGTCCGCCCTGCGTGCCGAGAAGCACCACCGAAGTGCCGCGCCGGGGGAGGCCGTCCGTACGCGGTGCGGTTCGCGTGGACGCCGCTGCCCGGGCAGGGAGCAGCGCAGCCGCGGCACCCAGAGCGCCGGCGGTCGCGAGGACTTGGCGCCGTGCAGTCGCCGGCGTCCAGGAGGAGCGCACCGGCATCGGCGGCGCTGTCCACGGTTTCCGCGTTTCCTGAAGCACGTTCAGACCTCCAACTGTGCCGGTCCTGGAAGGGGCACGCCTCGCTGGGCGCACCGTGCGGACCGTAACAACGGGTGACTGCTGCTGGGAGGACGTCGACTCCTGCAATCGGCGAAAGCAATGCATGCATCCGACGGGATGTGTCCTGCCGGTCAGGTGTGATCTCGCGGTGTGCTCGTCGCCGTCGGCGAAATCGTCTGCTACGGTCCCACTTAATCGATCTAGTTGCTTCTTTGTCATGGACGGACGAAGAAGGCACGCATGATTCAGGCGGTTTCGGCTGTTCCGCACCTTGCCCCACCTGCCCGCCGACGGGCTGTTCCGTGCTGCCCGCCCGCCATGGCCGGCATGAACCGGGCTGGGCCACCGAACGTCAGAAGCGCCCACGAGCAGGAGGATCCCATGGGCATGGTCGGCACGCAGCGCAGCACGTACGACACGGTCCAGCGGCTGAAGGGCGCTCCCTTCATCACCCAGCGGCCGGCGTATTTCAGCCCCGCCGCGGCGGCCCAGGACGAGAGCAACTCCAGGGGAGACTTGGGTGAGTTCGCGCAGACTCTGGTGCCCCTGGAGTACACGAACTGGGCCGAGGAGAGTGGTGCCCATGTGAGCGCCTGCTACATCGGTGACTGGTCCAGCCTGCACAAGGTGGTCGTCCGTGGGCGGGAGGCGCTGGACTTCCTGGCCTGGCTGGGGATGCGGGGCCTGTCCCGCTTCGAGCACGGGCAGATCAAACATCACGTCCAGCTCGACGAGAACGGCTGGGTGGCCTCCGAAGGAGTTCTGTGCCGCTTGGCCGAGGAGGAGTTCCTGTACACGGCCGGCAGCGGGGACTGGCTGATGTGGCAGCTGAGTCAAGGCGGCTGGGACGCCGAGGCCGAGGATGTCAGCCCCGAGCGGTTCATCTTCGGTGTCCAGGGGCCGGCGTCCCTGGCGACGCTGGAGAAGCTGACGGGCGGGAGCCTCCGTGACATCGCCTTCAGCCGGAGCCGGATGACGCGGCTCGGCGGAGTCCCCGTGCGGGTCCTGCGCACGGGAATCTCGGGCGAGCTCGGTTACGAGATCCACGGTCCCGCCGAACGGGCCAACGCGATCTGGTCGGCCGCCGTCGAGACCGGCCGGGAGTCCGGGATCTGCCAACTGGGCCTCAGATCCCAGCCGGTGCAGCACATCGAGGCGGGCATCGCCACGAACGGTCTCGACTATCTTCCCGCCTCGATCCTCACCGCCGGTGCGCCGACGCAGTTCAGGAGGGGCAGGCCGGGCGGCAGCTATGTGCCGGAGGACGGCATCGCGGACTACTTCCGCAAGCCCGGCGAGCTCGGCTGGGGCTTCCGCAAGGGCATACCCGGCCGGGACTTCCTGGGCCGGGACGCGCTGGCCGCGGACGCAGCGAAGGGGGAGCCGCGGCGGACCCTCATGGGGTTGCGGTGGAACGCCGCGGACGTCGTCGGCATCCTCACCGCGTCTCTGGGTGAAGGCGACCTGCCCGACCCCATGGAGCTCCCGCGTGGCCGTGGCCCCGTCTTCGACCAGGTTCTCGTCGGCGGACGTCCGGTGGGTGTCTCCACCGGACGGACCGTCAGCGTGAACCTGCGGTCGACGATCTCTCTCTGCGTGATCGACGAGAGCCATGCGGCACCGGGAACGGACGTGGTGGTGCTGTGGGGCAGGCCCGGGACAGCACAGCGTGAGGTCAGGGCGACCGTGACCGCGCTGCCCTTCAAGCCGGACCGCCGGCGAACCGACGTATCCGCGCTGTGAGATGAGGACCGGGCGGAGCCGGATCGCAAGGGCCGGGGCGCGTGGCCGGACGGAGGAAGCCACCGCCGTCACCGCCACCCGGCTCCGTGACCTCGTCGAACGGCTCATCGCAGCGGGCGGTGAGTGCCTCAACCTAGTGGGCGTTGTTGCGGCGGCCGCCATACACGCCGCGCATAGTACGGGCCGCTCAACCACGAGACGATCGAGTGGTACGCCGGGAAGCACGGCACGGTCGACGGCTGTCCGCTGCGCCAGTCCGCCGATTTCCGCAAGCCGTATCCGCATTGGGGGAGGGGCAACCAGTGGCGGCGAGCCAGGGCGTCGGCCAGTGGCCCGAAGGGCGTGTGTTCGGCCCGGCTCGGCGTCGGCGCATGCCTACGCGGGGTGTGAGGTGTCCGCCGTGGCATCGGGCAACGACTGTTCCGCCCAGATGACCTTGCCGCTGTTCGTGTACCGGGTACCCCAGCGTTTGGTGAGTTGGGCCACGAGGAACAGCCCACGTCCGCCCTCGTCCGTGGTCGCCGCGTGACGCAGATGCGGAGAAGTGCTGCTGCCGTCGGAGACCTCGCAGGTCAGGGCGCCGTCGTCGCATAGCAGTCGAACGTGGATCGGGGGGCTTCCGTAGCGGATCGCGTTGGTGACCAACTCACTGAGGATCAGTTCGGTGGCGAACCCGACCTCAGGCGACATGTCCCACGTCTCAAGTCGCCGGCCGACATCAGTGCGGATGCCGGAGACCGCTTCGGGATCACAGGCCACATCCCAGTCAGCGACCCGGTCCGCTGCCAGGACATGCGTACGCGCGACCAGCAGAGCCACATCGTCAACCGGACGATCGGGAAGCAGGGCGTCGAGCACAGCCCGGCAGGTCTCCTGCGGAGGCCGGTCACGGCAGGCCAGGGTGGCTCGCAGCAGTTCAAGGCCGACATCGATGTCCAGCTCACGCTTCTCGATCAGCCCGTCGGTGTACAGCACGATCTGGCTTCCCTCGGGCACTTGCAGTTCGGCTGTCTCGAAGGGCAGCCCGCCGAGACCGAGGGGTGGCCCCACCGGCAGATCAGGGTAGTACGCGGTGCCGTCGGGGCGGACGAGCACAGGCGGGGGGTGGCCGGCGCAGGCCAGGCTGCAATGGCCCGCGACGGGATCGTAGATCGCGTAGAGGCAGCTGGCTCCGGTGATTTCCTCATAGTGGGTTGCGCTCAGGTCCTCCTGGTCGATCCGGGTGACCAGGTCGTCGAGGTGGCCAAGCAACTCGTCGGGGGACAGATCCAGGCTGGAGAAGTTGTGGACCGCGGTCCGCAGGCGGCCCATCGTGGCGGCGGCGTGCAGGCCGTGGCCCACGACATCTCCCACGATCAGCGCCACGCGGGCGCCGGGCAGCGGAATGATGTCGAACCAGTCACCGCCCACACCGCCCTTGGCGGGCAAGTAGCAGTAGGCCACTTCCAGTGCTCGCTGCTCGGGCAGGCCCCGGGGAAGCAGGCTGTGCTGCAAGGTCACGCCCATGGCGTGGTCACCGGTGATCGCGGATACGATCTGCTCCTGAGTGGCGTACTTCATTTCGAAGAAGCCGTTGTTGCGGCCGAGGCGCAGCACCGCCACCCGGTCCGCGACCGCGCGTACCTCCTCCAGGTTGTGGCTGATCAGAATCACGCCGAGATTCTGATCACGGAGACGGCCGATCACGTTCAGGACCTGGCCGGTCTGTTCGACGCCAAGGGCTGTGGAGGGCTCGTCCAGGATCACCAGCCTCGGCTCACCGAGCAGCGAGCGGGCGATCGCCAGCATCTGGCGCTGGCCACCGGTGAGCGAGGAGATCGGGGTGCGCGTACAGGGAATCCGAATGGACAGGCGGTCCAGCAGCTCGCGGGAGCGCCGCTCCATCTCGGCCCTGTTGAGCATGCCGAATCTGCGGATCATCCGGCCGAGGAAGAGGTTGTCCACGACATCGAGGTTGTCGCAGAGCGGAAAACTCTGATAGACGCTGGCGATACCGAGGTCCTGGGCATCGCGCGGCTTGCGGATGTCGACGGGAAGTCCCTCCCACTCCACGACGCCGGCGTCCGCTGGGCCCGCACCGGTGATCACCCTTGCCAGGGTGGACTTACCGGCGCCGTTCTCCCCGACCAGAGCGATGACCTCACCCGCGTCGACCTCGAGGTCAACACCGCTGAGAGCCTGTACAGCACCGAACTGCTTGGAGATCCCACGCAACGAGAGCAAGGGAATGCCTGCCATACCTGCATCATCTCTCGCGGTTGCCCCGTCTGCCCTTGGACACGACTCGGCAGCCGACCCGAAACCGGTGTGAGAGCCCTTGACGGGCCTGGGAGTGCGGCATACCGTCTCGCCTAATCGTTTAGGAGAGCTCGGTGACGGCATGCAATGATCCACCTAATCGTTTAGGAGGATGATGTCAGAGATGATCAAGAAGCCCACGCTGCACGATGTGAGCCGGGCCGTCGGCCTGTCCGTCTACACGGTCTCGCGAGCCCTGAGCAACCGCGACGGAGTGTCGGCGGCGAGCAGAGAGCGGGTGCTGCAAGCGGCCCGCGAACTGGGGTACGTGCCGAACCGGGCTGCTCAGGAACTGCGGCGGAACACACGCAGCTCGGTCGCCGTCATCACCGCCAGCACCTCCAACTACTACTACCTGGACCTGATGACCGGGATCCAGCGCACCCTGCGGCTTTCGGACCGTACCGCGATCGTGGCCGATGTCGCCGCGGAAGGCGTCTACACCCGCGCAGTGGAGGAGTCCCTGGTGAACGACCTCATCCAGTCACGGACCGCCGGGGTGATCGCGACTCTCACCCTGAGCCCGCAAAGCATACAGTTGTTTGAAAAGTGGGAGATTCCCGTGGTCTTCGTGGACTCGGCGCCGCCCAAGGGCGCGGACCGGGTGCCGAGTATCACCACGGACAATATCGGCGCCAGCATGAAGGTCGGTGCCCATCTGGGCGACCACGGCTACACCGACTGGCTCTTCCTGGCCTACCCGGCGCGCTGGTCGACCCGCGCACAGCGCGAGCGCGGACTGCGTGAAGCAGCGGCCGCGTACGGTGCCACGCTGGAGGTGCTGGAGAGCGAGAACGACACGGCGTCGGCCTACGCCGCGCTGAGCGGCTACCTGGCCGTCCCCGGCCGTTCCCTGCCGCGCGTGATCATCGCCGGCAACAACCCGATGGTGCACGGTGCCCTGCGTGTCCTGCGGGACCGCGGCGTCACAGTGCCGAGCGAGGCCGCGATCGTGGCCTTCGACGAATTCCCGTGGGCCCCGCTGCTCGATCCTCCGCTGACCGTCCTGAACGAGGACAGCGAGACCATCGGCGTGCTGGCCGCACAGACCCTTGCCCGGATCATCGACGAACAGGTGGAGGCCGAACGCCTGGGCAAGCCGCCCACGCCGGTGTACCGACCCGAGTATCGCCAGGAGATGCCGGCCGAACTCATCATCAGGAAGTCCTGCGGCTGCTGACCGGGCCGGCCGGATGATCCCCCCTCGGATCTGCGCCGGTGCCCCCCGGCCCGCACCGACACCGGCCCTCCGTTCCCACATCGGTCCGGCCGTCATCCGTACCGCCACGTGTCCGCCTCTGTGGGGTCGCAGACGAGCACCCCGAAGGAACACAGAATGAAGTCAATCACCAGACAGCGCTTCATCATCGCCATGACCGCCCTGACGGCACTGAGCCTGGCGGCCGGCTGTACGTCCGGCGACAGCCAGTCCGGCGCCAAACCCCAGAAGATCGAGAAAATCGGCCTGCTGGTCCAGGACATGTCCAACCCGTTCTTCTCAGCCATGAACAAAGGTGCCAAGCAGGCAGCGGTCAAGATCGGGGCCACGGAGAACACCCAGGACGCCCAACTCGACCTGGCCAACCAGAACAACCAGATCGACACCTTCATTCAGCAGGGCGTGAACCTGATCATCATCAGCGCCGTCGACGGGAGCGGCATACGGCCGGCGATCGATCGCGCCAGGCAGGCGGGCATCATCGTCATCGCGGTCGACACACCCGCCGAGGGCGCCGACGCCGTCATCATGACGGACGCCGTGCAGGCCGGTGAAAAGTCCTGCACCTATCTGTTCAAGGAAATGGGCGGCAAGGGCAACATCCTGCTCGTCGACGGCACGCCGATCCAGACGATCCGCGACCGCATCACCGGCTGCAGGCAGGCCATGCGGCACTTCCCCGAGATCAAGGTCGTCGGGCACCAGTCCTCCAAGAACGACCGTGCGTCGGGCCTGGCCGTCACCACGGACATGCTCACCGCCACCCCCGATGTCCAGGGCATCTTCGGTATGAACGACCCCTCTGCCCTCGGCGCGGTGCTGGCGGTCACCCAGGCCCACAAGACCGGTCAGGTGAAGGTCACCGGAGTCGACGGAAGCCCCGAGGGGGTCGCTGAGCTCAAGCGTCCGGGCTCTCCGTTCATCGGCACCAGCACACAGAACCCGGCCGAGATGGTTCGGCGTGCCGTGCAGGTCGCCCAGGACATCCTCCGCGACAAGCCGCCGAAGAAGAAGACGGTTCTCATCCCCAGCGAGTTGGTCACCCGGGACAACGTCGCCCAGTACAAAGGCTGGTGAGAGCTCCACGGCCACACGGTGCGGGCGCCCTTGAACTCCCGTCCGCACCGCCTGACCAGCGGAAGGCACACCCATGACAATGCTGCAGTCCCAGCCCCTGCTCCGGCTCGAAGCCGTCACGAAGAACTTCGGCCCCACCCAAGCCCTGAACGCGGTGGACTTCGACCTGCGTGCGGGCGAGGTCCACGCCCTGATGGGTGAGAACGGCGCCGGGAAGTCCACCCTCATGAAGATCCTCGCGGGCAATGTGCAGCGGGATGCCGGACGGATCCTGCTGGACGGCGAGGAGATCGACGTCCGCTCGCCCGCCGACGCCGCCGCCCACGGCATCGCCGTCATCCATCAGGAGTTCAATGCCGTCCCGGCCATGACGGTCGCCGAGAACCTCGCGCTCGGCCAAGAACCGCGCAACCGGTACGGCATGCTCGACCGGAGCGCAATGCTCGCCTCGGCCCGGCGGAAGCTGGCCCGCATCGGCGCGGACATCGACCCGCGCCGCGAACTCGGCGAACTCAGCGTGGGACTGCAGCAGATGGTGGAAATTGCCCGGGTGGTCAGCGAGCGCGCCAGGATCCTCGTGCTCGACGAGCCGACCGCGGCCCTCTCGCGCGCCGAGGCCCTCCATCTGTACGACGTCATCGAAGAGATGCGGGCAGCGGGCAGCGGCCTCATCTACATCAGCCACCGGATGGAAGAGGTCTGGCAGCTGGCCGACCGCGTCACGGTCTTTCGCGACGGCGCCTTCATCGGCACGCGTGAGAAGGATCGGATCAGCCCCCCGGATGTGGTGCGGATGATGGTGGGCCGCCCATTGGACGACCTGTACCACCACCGGCGGCGCAGCGCCGGCGACATCGTCCTTGACGTCAGCGGGCTGTGTGGCGCCGACGGTACCGGCCCGGTCAGTTTTCAGGTGCGGGCCGGCGAAGTCGTCTGCCTGGCGGGGCTGATCGGTGCCGGACGGACCGAGGTGGCCCGGTTGGTCTTCGGCGCGGACAAACCCTCCGGAGGCACGGTCACCGTCCGCGGCAAGCCGGCCACCGCCACCAGTTGCGGCCGGGCGATGGCCGCAGGCATCGGCATGGTCCCCGAGGACCGCAAGAAGCAGGCGCTCTTCCTCGATCACTCGGTGGAGGACAACATCGCGATCAGTTCGCTGCATACCCACGTCCGCTCCGGTGTCCTCCGGCGCGAGCGGATCCGTGGCGCCGTCGAGGGCCAGATGCACCGGCTGCGGCTGCGCCGCAGCGCGCTGCGCCTCCCGGCCGGCGCGTTGTCCGGCGGCAATCAGCAGAAGGCCGTCCTCGCGCGCTGGCTGATGCGCAGGTGCGATGTCCTGATTCTCGACGAGCCGACCCGCGGCGTCGATGTCGGAGCCAGGAGCGAGATCTACGAGGCCATCGACGAACTGGCCGCCGCGGGCACGGCCATTCTGGTCATCTCCTCCGACCTGCCCGAGGCGATCGGCATCAGCGACCGCATCCTGGTGATGCGCGCCGGCCGGATCGTGCATGAGCTTCTCTCGCACCATGCCACTGAGGAAGACGTGATGTTCCATGCCACCGGGATGGCGGCACACGCCCATGGAGACGACAATGACTGACCATTCCCTCGGCCCTCGGGACAAGGCGGCACCGGAACGGGGCGGCGGGCCTGCACCCAAGCCGGGCTTCGACTTCGCCACCTGGTGGGACCGGGTGGGCATCCTCGTCGTCCTGGTCGTACTCACCGCCTTGATGGCTGCTGTCGCGCCCAACTTCGCCACTGTCGGGAACCTGCTCAACATCGCGCGGTCGATCTCCATCAACGCCATCCTCGCGGCGGGCATGACCTTCGTGATCCTCACCGCCGGAATCGATCTCTCCGTGGGCTCGATCGTGGCCGTCTCCGGCATCGTTGCCGTGCTCACCGCCACGTCCGGCATGCCCTCGCCGGTCGCTGTGATCCTCGGTGTGCTCGCCGGCGCCGCCGCAGGGCTCGTCAACGGGCTACTGATCGCGTACCTCTCGCTCGCCGCGTTCATCGTGACGCTGGGCACGATGACGTTCCTGCGCGGCCTCGGCTACACGATGACCGACGGTCAGCCCGTCGTCTCGAACGTCCTGAACTTCCGTGACATCGGCAACGGTTACCTCGCCGGGATCCCCGTGCCCGTAGTGATCATGGCCGTCGTCTATCTCATCGCCTGGTTCACCCTCGAACGCACCCGTTACGGCAAGCATGTCTACGCCGTCGGCGGCAATGGCGAGGCCGCCCGCCTCGCCGGTATCAACGTGCGGCGGGTCACCACGTCCGTGTACGCCATCGCCGGTGCCTGCGCCGGGCTGGCGGGCGTCATCTTTGCCGCACGGGTGGTATCCGCTCAGCCCACCGCCGGAACCGGTTACGAACTTGACGCCATCGCCGCGGTCGTTCTCGGCGGGACCAGTCTCATGGGCGGGCGCGGACGCCTCATCGGTACCCTGATCGGCTCGGTCATCCTCGGTGTGCTGAGCACGGGACTCATCCTGATGAACGTCCAGTTCTTCACCCAGCTGCTGATCAAAGGCGTCGTCATCATCCTCGCTGTGGCCATCGACAGCCTCAAGCGGCGTCCCCTGCGACTACGCCGCCCAACGCCGTCCGGAACCGTCACCGCGCAGCAGAACTGAGCCCCTTTCCGGCCCAAGCCGCCGCCCCACGGGACGAAAGGAGCGACCGTGGCTCTGCCCACTGTCGTCATCACAGACCCCTTGCCGGGGTACCGCATCAACGAACCCCTCACCTTCACCGTCGACGCCGCTCTCGAAGGAGACCTGTGGACCGCCCGCACCGACACGGGCGACGAGGTGCTCTGCCAGCGGCTGACCGTCCCGGCTGCTCCGGAGCACACCACCTTCGTGGCGGTCGTCTCCTTCGAACAACGGGCCGAACTCACCCTGACAGCACCCGTCGAGAGCGCCCACGGCGGTATCCGCAGGCGCGAACCCCGGGAACAGGACGCCTTCGTCCGCCTGGACACCGGCTACTTCGACCTGGAGATGTGTACCGGAACCGCCCGGGGCACCGGCGCCTCCAAATGGGGGCTGCGCCACTTCGGCGCCCTGGCCGAAGGCGTGGACCTCCTGCCCTCGGGTGACAATGCCATCGGCGGCTTCTACGGGCCGTTCTTCACCCCGGAGAACGGACTCATCAACCCGCCCGAGCACACCACCGTCGACATCGAGGTCATCGAGCAGGGGCCGGTACTGCACCACTACCGCATGCACGGCACAGTCCCGGACGGCCTGCTGCACGAGCTCCGGGGCAAGAAGTTCTCCATCGACTGGAAATTCACCTACGGCACGCCCTTTTTCACCCGTACCTATCGGGTCGACGACTTCCGGACAGTGATCAACGGGCGCTCCGTGATCAACAAGATCACAGTGGGTGACGAATTCGAAAGCGGTACCGGTGACGTCGTCTTCACCCGCTTCGAGGCGTACGACGGAACGCGCTACCGCGCCGGTGACCCCTACGCCGAGGAGCTGAAGTCAGCCGTCGGCAGACTGTTGGCTTCCCAGACCTCGCCGACCAAGAAGTTCGAGGCGTTCAAGTCCCTGCTCACCGACGGCCTCGAAACCGCGCACTGGGATCTGTACTGGCGATTGTTCAGCACCTGGGAGGACGCTCTGCCGGACGCCGACATCAGAGAGTGCCTCGACGAGGTCATGACCGCGTCCCACGTCCGGGCCGATCTGAACGACCGGCCCTGGATGTTCGCCCGCGACGGCGTCGATGTGTCCGCGGCGCCGGACGAGACGGTCTTCGTCGGCCCGGCGACCAAGACCGTCGAGTACCACCCCCGGCACGGCCGGGCGATGATCTGGTGGACCTCCCAGGCCCCAGGGGCATTCCAGATAGTTCAGCGCCGCCAGTCCGGCTGGGTGAACTGGGGCACGAACGGCGAGAACGAGTGCCCCGAACTACCCGTCGGCGTCGAGATCAAGACCGCCTATGGACCGTTCGCCGAAACGTGGACCACAGTGGCCGATCGACTGGAGACCCCACCAAGGGTCACCTTCAGCTGAACGTACTCCCACTCTCGCCGCGGTCGACCCGCTCACGCTTGACCCAGCCGCGCAGCCCGTCCGGGCTCATGTGCGGTAGTAGTTGCGGCCGGCGACACTTGTGCTTCGACGTGGAGCGAACCGGGCGGGGTGCGTTGCACCTCGCCCGGCTATGTGTGCGCCGGGTGGAAAGCCCCGGTTCAGCGCACTCGAAGATCTTCGCAACTCCTCCGGTCAGGTATCGGTCGTCCCACCCGGTGAGAGCAGGCTGGAGATCGGTACCTCGTCCGCGGCGCGATCGGCCAGCGCCTGTGCCCGGACTTCGGCGAGGTGGCTCACATGGTCGAGCAGCCGGGCACGGGCACGGGCGGGGTCCTGGTCGCGGATGGCCTCGAAGATGGCTGTGTGCTGGGCCTGGATGAGGCCGCGATCGAGGAGATCGACGAAGACGGTGTTGGTCAGCGGTCGTACGAGGTGCACCGAGGTCATCGCCAGTTCGAGGATGCGATTGCCGGCTGCACGCGTGATGGCGGTATGGAACTCCAGGTCGGCGGCCAGCCACGCGGTCATGTCGATTCCGGGATCCTGGGCGCGGGCGAGGGTGGCCGTCATCGCTTCGAGATCTGCTTCGGTTCGGCGCTCGGCGGCCAGAGCGACACATTGCATTTCCAGAGCCATGCGCGCTTCATCGACCTCTCCCACGGACACGTCTCCGGCCCGGAACCACAACATGATCGCTTCGCTGAGGCGTGAGGCGACATCCTCGGCTGCGGGGACCACCACGTAGGTTCCGCCGCCACTGCCCCGGGCGGAGCTGACCATGCCGCTCGCCACAAGGTGCTTGAGGGCCTCACGAGCGGTCCCTCGGGCGACATCGAAGATGGTGGCGAGTTCCTGCTCCGTGGGCAGCCGATCTCCGGGCTTCCACTGGCCACGGACGATTGCCTCGCGCAGTTGCTTGGCGATCTGACCCGAGGCGTCACGCCGGGTCAGAGCCTCAGGTTTGAACGCGGTTCCGTCCGCTTCCCCCATGGCTCGCTCCTTCGAAACTTGATTGTTACCCGCAGACACCCTTGACGGTCGCCAGAACACCTGTGTCCAATGTCGGACATTGGATGTCGGACTAAGTGCCCCCCTGAGGTTACATCGGTTCCCCACCCTTTGCGGGGGCGTCCCGGCCGACACCGGACGTCGCAATCCCCGGACGGGCTCTCTGGCCCCTGAGACGAACAGGCAGACATCACCTCCGATGAGCACCCGGATAGATCTGAATTGCGACATCGGCGAGGGCTTCGGCCGATGGCAGATGCCCGCCGACACCGAGCTCATGGATCTCGTGAGTACCGTCAGCGTCGCCGCAGGATTCCACGCAGGCGACCCAGCCACCATCCGCGCCACGATCGATCAGGCCGCGGGCCGCGGCCTGGACATCGGAGTACATGTCGCGCTACCCGATCTGGTCGGATTCGGCCGCCGCCGCATGGACCTGTCGGCGCAGGAGGCACATGACATCTCGCTCTACCAGATCGGCGCAGTAGCAGGATTCGCCCGAGCGGCAGGAACCAGGCTGACCCATGTCAAACCCCATGGCGCGCTGTACGCCATGGCCAGCGCCGACGCAAGCATCGCGGAGGCAATCGCCCGTGCCACGGCGGCCTTCGACCACTCGCTGCGGCTGTTTCTGCTCGACGGGCGGTTCGCCGACCTGATCGCTGCCGAGCACGGCATCCGAGTGGAGCCGGAAGGCTTCCCCGACATGGCGTACACGCCTGATGGGCAACTCGTCCTCGAACGCGCCAAACAGTCGTGGCCGCCGCGGCAGGTGGCACAGCGTGCGGTGCGCATGGCGACCGAGGGCCTCGTCGAGACGAGTGACCGCTCCGAAATCCCCGTCCACGCCCGCACTTTGTGCCTGCACAGTGACGCCCCGAACGCCGTGGAAACCGCCCGGGCTGTGCGCGATGCCCTGGCCGTGCACGACGTGAGCGTCCGAGCACTCAGCCACTGCGCCTGACGTATCCAACGCCGCCTCGAAGCACCAGGAGTAACCATGAACGACCGCTTCACCCTCGACGAAGCCACCATCGCCGACGTGCACGCCGCCTATCGGGCGGGGACGCTCACCGCACGCGCACTCGTGCAGGCGTATCTGGAACGGATCGCGACCATCGATGCCGGAGGTGCACGGCTCAATTCCATCCTGGCCATCGACACCCGTGCGTTGACCGATGCCGACATGCTCGACGAACACCTGCGCTCCACAGGTGAGTTCGTCGGCCCATTGCATGGAATTCCTGTTGTCCTCAAGGACCAGATCGAGACTGCCGGGCTGACCACCACCTTCGGTTCCCAGACCGCGGCGGACTATGTGCCCGAGCATGACGCGACGATCGTCAGCAGGCTCAGGCAGGCGGGCGCGATCATTCTGGCCAAGACGACCATGCCGGACTTTGCGACCTCCTGGCACTCCACTTCCTCGGTCAGTGGCCTGACCCGCAACCCTTATGCGCTGGACCGTGACCCCGGTGGCTCCAGCGGCGGCACGGCAGCCGCCGTCGCCGCGAACCTCGCGACGGTGGGCATCGGCGAGGACACGGGTGGTTCCATTCGCCTGCCGGCGTCCTTCTGCAACCTCGTCGGCCTGCGGGCGACTCCGGGACTGATCAGCCGCAACGGCCTCTCGCCGCTCGTGAAGATGCAGGACACCCCGGGCCCCATGACGAGGACCGTGACGGACGCCGCGCTGCTGCTCGACGTGCTCGCCGGATTCGATCCGGCCGACCCCTACACCGCCACCGCGGCGATCTCACGGCAGCAAGGCAGCTACGCGGACGAGTTGGATCCGCGATCACTGGCGCAGGCCCGGATCGGTGTGCTGCGCCAGGCCTTCGGCGACGATCACGACCCCGCGGCCGCCGCGGTCAACACCGTCATCGGTGCCGCGCTCGACAAGATCGCCGCGACCGGGGCGAAGCTTGTCGACGTGACCATTCCCGACCTCGACCACTATGTGGCTTACACCTCTGTGTACTTTTCCCGGTCCCGCGCCGACATCGACGCCTTCCTGGCGAGCCGGCCCGGCATCAAGGCCACGTCCATCGCGCAACTGCACGCCGACGGCCATGCGCACCCGAACCTCGACCTGCTCGCCGGGATCGCGGCTGGTCCGGCCGTACCGACGGGCGACCCCGAGTACCACCTGCGGATGGAGGCCCGCGAGACGTTCCAGCGCGTTGTCATCGGAATCATGGCCGAGAACGATCTCGACGCGTTGTGCTTCCCGGACGTGCGGATCGCTGCTCCGACACATTCCGATGTCCTCGCCTCGCGCTGGAGCTGTCTGGAGTTCCCGACCAACACCGTGATCGCCTCCCAGCTCTGGATGCCCGCGATCAGTGTTCCCGCCGGGTTCACCACCGATGGCCTTCCTGTCGGACTGGAACTCATGGCACTGCCCTATCGCGAAGCAGACCTCCTGGGGCTGGCCTACGGGGTCGAACGGGCAACCGGCTCCCCCCGGCGTGCCCCGTCTCTCCCAACGGCCGACTGACGACGGCATTCAGCGGGCACATCCGCCTGGTCTCGGGAGATGCGTCCAAGTCCTGTTTCTGAGCATTCTCGGTGTTGGTGGCGAAGCAGGCGCATGCCGTCGGTGTCGGTGAAGCGCAACTGGGCGCCGGGGGAGGGGGTACGGGAAGTGCGAACGGCGTCCCCATAGATACCTGACTGACTGCCAGCGAGGTCGGCGTTGGGTCGGCAGTAGTCCGACCGAAGCCGACTGCGGCCGGCGACACTTGTGCTTCGACGTGGAGCTCAGCGTGCTCGGCCCCGTGGCTTCAGTGGTGCCGGTGGCAGCTCCGGCGCCGGCAGTGGATCCCCGTCGTACCCCTTCACCGCACCGAACCGCGAGCCCGTCATCCATTCCTCGCGGGCCTGTTCGATCTCCTCCTGGGTGCGGCCGATGAGGTTCCACCACATGAGGAGTTCCTCCTCGAACGGCTCGCCGCCGAGCAGCATGAGGTCCGCGTCCGACTTCGCGCGCAGCGGCAGTTCGGCCCGGCCGCAGCCGAGGTAGAGCAGCGAACCCGGCAGCACGGGCACCCCGTCGACCTGCACCTCGCCGGACATCGCCAGTACGCCGTACTCGAAGTCGGGCTCCAGCGGGAGGCGGACGTCGGCGCCGTGCGTCAGCGCGAGGTCGGCGCCCACGATCGGTGTGTACGTCGTGCCCGGCGAGGCGGTGCCGTCGAGGCCGCCGAGGATCACGGTCGCCGTCAGGCCCGGCGCGGTGACCGTGGGCAGTTCGGGGTGGTGCTCGAACCGCGGCTCGGTGTGGCGGTGCGCGTCCGGCAGCGCGACCCACAGCTGGGCGCCGTGCAGGAGGCGGGCGTGCGGGCGGGGGCTCTCCTCGGAGTGGCTGATCGCCCGGCCCGAGGTCATCAGGCCCAGCTCCTTCGGCCGGATGGTCTGCAGGCTGCCGGTCGAGTCCCGGTGCAGCACCTCGCCCTCGTGCAGCCAGCTGACCGTCTGCAGGCCCATGTGCGGGTGCGGCGGGACCTGCATGCCCGGCTCGTCGGCGATGTCGTCGGGCCCGTAGTGGTCGACGAACGCCCAGGCGCCGATCATGCGCCGGCCGAGGTTCGGCAGCAGCCGGCGCACCTCGGTCGACTCGCCGAGCCGCACCCGGCGGGGGCTCAGCAGCTCGCGGACGGGCTCGGCGACGACGAATCCACGGCCGCCGCAGACGCCCGGTACGGGCGCGCGGTCAAGGTTGCTCATGGCGCACAACCTAGCGGCCGGCGGTTCCGGTTGCCGAGATGTGAAGACGTGGCCGTTCCGCCGGGCGCCGAGCCCGGTGTGTGCGGGATCTTCACCGTACGTCCACCGAATCCCACTCTCCTTGCTTAAGTCAATCAACGGACCTAAAGTCGATGGGTCGCGCAGCCCCGAGCGCCCGGACGGAGACCCGACCATGGCCCACGCACAACCCCGGCCCGCACAGGAGACGAGGCCGCAGCAGCCCGGCGCGCCGCGGACGAACCTCGTCGTCGCGGTCCTGGCCTTCGGCGGCATCGTGGTCTCGCTGATGCAGACCCTGGTGATCCCGATCGTGCCCGAGCTGCCGAAGCTGCTCGACGCGCCGGCGTCGGACGCGGCCTGGGCGGTCACCGCCACCCTCCTCGCGGCCGCCGTCGCCACGCCCGTCATGGGCCGGCTCGGCGACATGTACGGCAAGCGGCTCATGCTGCTGACCAGCCTCGGCATGCTGGTCGCCGGATCGGTCACCGCCGCGCTGAGCGACACCCTCGCCCCGATGATCGTGGGGCGGGCGTTGCAGGGGCTGGCCGCCGGTGTGATCCCGCTCGGCATCAGCATCATGCGCGACGAACTGCCCGCCGAGCGGCTCGGCTCCGCCACCGCCCTGATGAGCGCCTCCCTGGGCGTCGGCGGCGCCCTCGGGCTGCCCGCCGCCGCGCTCATCGCCGACCACTTCGACTGGCACATGCTGTTCTGGACCTCGGCCGTGCTCGGCGGTGTCGCGGCCGTGCTCGTCCTGCTCCTCGTCCCCGAGTCCAGGGTGCGCACCGGCGGCCGGTTCGACCTGCCCGGCGCCCTCGGCATGGCGGCCGGTCTCGTCTGCCTGCTGCTGGCGATCTCCAAGGGCGCCGACTGGGGCTGGACCGGCGGCACGACCCTGGGCCTGTTCGGCGCCGCGGTCGTGGTGCTGTTCCTGTGGGGCGGGTACGAACTGCGCTCCGCGCAACCGCTGGTGGACCTGCGCGCCACGGCCCGCCGTCAGGTGCTGGTGACCAACCTCGCCTCGGTCGCCTTCGGGTTCTCCATGTTCGCGATGTCCCTGGTGCTTCCGCAGCTGCTGCAACTGCCCGTGGCGACCGGCTACGGCCTGGGCAAGTCGCTGCTGGTCGCCGGACTCGTCATGGCGCCGACCGGCCTGGTCATGATGGCCATGGCGCCGGTGTCCGCGGCCGTCTCCCGGGCACGGGGGCCCAAGGTGACCCTCATGTGCGGCGCCGTGATCGTGGCCGTCGGCTACGGCCTCACCATCGTGATGATGGACGCCGTCTGGCAGCTCGTCCTGGGCTCCTGCGTCATCGGTGCCGGCATCGGCTTCGCCTACGGCGCCATGCCCGCGCTCATCATGGGCGCCGTGGACCCCTCCGAGACGGCCGCCGCGAACAGCCTCAACACCCTGATGCGATCGATCGGCACCTCCACCGCCAGCGCCGTCGCGGGCGTGATCCTGGCACAGCTGACCACCCCCTTCGGCGCCGTCTCCCTGCCCTCCGAGAACGGCTTCAAGGTGGTCATGGCCGTCGGCTCCGGAGCCGCGGTCCTCGCGCTCCTCGTGGCCGCCTTCATCCCGCGCCGCCGCGAGGCCGCGCCCGTGGTGGGACCGGCCACCGTGCAGGCCGCGGCGACCGGTGACGTCCCGCAGCCGCCCGCGCGGCCCGAGCCGGAGGCCGCGCGGACACCGGGTCCGGAAGCCGTGTCCGCGGAGCCGGCGGTGCCCGCGGTGACCGTCGTGTCCGCCGGATCCGCAGAGCGCGGCATCCCGGTGCGCGGACGGGTGCGGGGCGCCGACGGCGGGCCCGTGGCCGGCGCGGCGGTCACCCTGATCGCGCTCGAAGGACGGCAGCTGGGCCGGGCGGTCGCACGGCCCGACGGGTCGTACGCGCTCACCGCGCCGGGGGAGGGGACGTACGTCCTGATCGCCTCCGCCGCGGGCTGCCGGCCGCGTGCCACGTCGCTCGTGGTCGGCGCGGTCCCGCCGGCCTACGACATCCTGCTGAGCGGCGGTGGTGGGCTCACCGGAGTGGTGCGCTCCGCGGACAGCGGGGCGCCGGTCGCGGGCGCGGTCGTCGTCGTGACCGACGTGCGCGGCGACGTCCTGGCCACCGAAGGGACCGACACGCTCGGCGAGTTCGGTGTCGCCGACCTGGTGCCCGGAACGGTGACCCTCGCCGTCAGCTCGCCCAAGCACCGCCCGCTCGCGCTCCCCGTCGACATGGCCGGGACCGGCGTCACCCGTGTGGAGATCGAACTGCGGCCCGGGGCGTACGTACGCGGCACGGTACGCGGCGCCGGAGCCCCGCTGAGCGACGCCCGGGTGACCCTGGTGGACGCCGCGGGCAATGTCGTCGCCACGACCACGACCGGCATCGACGGGGCGTACGCCTTCTCCGACCTGGACACCGGCCCGTACTCGGTCATCGCGACCGGCTACCCGCCCCGGGCCACCGGGGTGCGCGTCGACGGGGACGACATCGAGAACCACGACATCGAACTCACCTACCCCGGAGTCTAGTTCGCCGCATCCCACCGGTCCGGCGGCAGGCGGGGCGGCCGGAAGGGGACTGACAGATCGTCCTCCGGGTGCTTATGATGCCGGAGATGATGAATCTTTCCTCGTACGGATTGGGGGAATCGTCCGCGCAAGGTGAGTGCTGATGGCACATCACACCGCGAACGAGACTCCGCCCCGCCTGTTGATGTGGCAGCGCGTACGTGCGTACGCCGTGCCACCGTCCATGATCGAGACCGCGACCGTACGGCGTGCGGTCGGTGACTGGGCGGGGGCCTGCGCCGCCGCCCGGATCGACGTCGATCTCGATCTGCGCGCCGTGCGCGACCGCCACGGCACCGAACTCGTCAGCCGCCTGCGTGCGGATCTGCGCCGGCTGGCGCCTGATCTGCTGCGCTGGCACCTGCCCCGGATCGCCCCCGACGGGCTGCTCCGTCCCGGCCTGACCATCTCCCTGGCCCGCTACCGGAGTTCCGGCGGTACGCCGCCGCACCTGGTGGTGCGGACGCCGCCGGCCTGGGCGGACGCCGGGCAGCGGATCTCCCTGGCCCTGTGGGAGGGGCCGGGGAACGGCGCCCCAAGGCGCCATGCGCACCCGCACCCGCATCCCGACCGGCGTTTCCGGCTCGACCTGCACCGGCATCTCTGGGACGCCGGGCGGAGCGGCGAGTTGGCGCGACGGTGCGGTGCGGGCGGGACACCGTCCACGGCACCGCCCGTACCCGGCCCGCCGGTCCTGCCGGATCGGCCCGACCGGCTCAGCGTTCTCGATTCCCCGTGGGCGGTGGGACGTTGGGCCGCCGAGGCGGAGGTGCTGCTGCGGGCCGAGGGGCGCCCTCGCGGGGCCTTCACCGTGCGGCTCGGCGCGCGCAGCCGTGCCGTGCTCGAACTCGTCGCCCCCGACGACAGCCACGCCCCGACGTGCCGGCCGCTGCGGGAGGCGCTGCCGCCGCAGGAGGTCGCGGCGCTTCCGGTGCTGCCGGAGGCCGCGGCTCGGCTCCTTCCCGATCTGGAGCTGCTGCGGGCGGGGCTGGTCGCGGCCGAGCGGCTGCATCCGCTCGTCGCCGCGGCACTCGCGGCGCCCGGCCCGGCACCGGCACCGGCACCGGCACCGGCAGCGGCAGGCTCGGCGCCGGCGTCCGTTCCGGCACCGCCGGCCGGCCCCGCCCCCGGACCCGGCGATCCGCACCGGGTGCCGTGCCGGGGCGAGATCCACCGGATCGCGCTGCGGGACGGAGCGCTGACGGCGGTCGACCACGACCCGGCCCAACTGCGCCGGGAGGAACTGCTGGTGGCGCTCGGCGGACCGGCGCTGCCGTGCCTGCGGGCGATCGACGCGGTGCACCGCAGCCCGGCAGCACTGCCCGCGGTCCGGGAGCGGCTCGGCCACGGCGATGTCGCCGGGGCGCTGGCCGTGGTCGAGGGCCTGCTCGGTCCCCGTGCGGTCCTGCGTGACGGGCCGCTCAGGGAGGAACTGGAGTCGGCCGCGGACCGCCGCATCGACCACGGGCTCTTCCGCTCGGGACTGGCCGCCGTGCACCCCGCCGCCGATGCGACCGCGGGCGGCAACACCCCGGGCGAGGGGCAGGCGGAGGCGGGCCACCGTCCCCGGCTCGACCGTCGTACGCCACCCGCCGTGCGCCGCAAGCGGAGCAGCCGGGCCCGGCCCCGCACCGGCCTGACCAGCTGACCGGCCGCCCGGCCGAAGTCCCTTTCCCATGCAGCGCGTTCAGCGCGCACACCGACCGCGCGTTCAGCGCCGTACACCTCACTGCGCGTTCAGCGCCGTACACCCCAGACGTCAGGGACGGCACGTTCCGCTCCCCCGATCCTTCCCAGGTGATGCCCATGACTTCCAGCGCCCTCCTGCCCGACCCGGCCGCCCCCGCCGACGTATCCGGAGCGGACACCCGACTCGGCCTCGCCGACGACCTGTTGACCCTCCTGCGGACGACCACCACCGAGCCGCGCCCCGACGAGCAGCTCGACGCGCTCACCCTGGCCGTCTCGGCCGACCTGCCCGTGCTGCTCCGGGGCGAGCCGGGCATCGGCAAGACCGCGGCCCTGACACAGCTCGCCGCCTCCCTCGGCCTGCCGCTGACGACCGTGATCGCCAGCGTCCACGAGCCGTCCGACTTCTCCGGGCTGCCCATCGTGGGCGACGACCCGGCGGCGCAGGGGGTGCCGATGGCGCCGCCGCAGTGGGCCGTCGAACTGGTACGGGCCGGGCGGGGGCTGCTCTTCCTGGACGAACTCTCCACCGCCACCCCGGCCGTCCAGGCCGCGCTGCTCCGCGTCGTCCTGGAGCGCAGGGTGGGCGCGCTGCGGCTGCCGCCGGGAGTGCGGATCGTGGCCGCCGCGAATCCGCCCGCGTCGGCGGCGGACGGCTGGGAGCTGAGCCCCCCGCTGGCCAACCGGTTCGTGCACCTGAACTGGGTGCACGACCGGGAGGTGGTGGTGCGCGGGCTCGGCGGGGTCTGGCCCCGGGCTCAGCTGCCCCGGCTGGCGCCGGAGCGGCTGCCGGAGGCGGTGGCCTTCGCCCGGCACGCGGTCTGCGGCTTCCTTGCGGCCCGGCCGACGCTGATCCACCGGCTGCCGAGCACCGAGGCGCGGCGCGGCGGTGCCTGGCCCTCGCCCCGCAGCTGGGAGGCCGCGCTGACCCTGCTGGCCTTCGGCACGGCGGCGGCCGTCTCCCGGGAAGTGCTGGCCCTGCTGGTGCGCGGCGCGGTGGGGGACGGGCCCGGACTCGAACTCCTCGCCCATCTGGACCGGATGGAGCTGCCGGACCCGGAGTCGCTGCTGGCCGATCCGGCCGCCGCCGAACTGCCGGTGCGGGGCGATCTGCGGCAGGCGGCGCTCGATGCGGTGGTGGCCGCCGTCGGCGCGCGGCCGGAACGGGCGCGGTGGGAGGCGGGCTGGGCGGTGCTGGTCCGGGCGCTGCAGACCGGCGCCCCGGACCTGCTGGTCGCCCCGGCGACGGCGCTGGCCGCGCTGCGGCGCGACGACTGGGAGGTGCCGGAGGCGGTGGACCGGCTGGCAGGGGTGGTCGGTCTCGCCCGCCGGGCGGACCGCTCGGTGGCCCGGGTCGCGGCGTCGGCCGGCGCCAGGAGCGCCGCGCAGGTACGGCGATGACGGGGGCCGCGCGGCGCCCGGGGCCGCACCCGTTGCCGAGACCGATGCCCCGGCCCGCGCCGCCGCGCCCGGTGCGGGCCACCGTGCCGAGCCCGCCGGCCGGTCCGGGCGACCACCCCGGACTGCCGCTGGACAGGGAGAAGCTGCTGGCCGCCCGGCTGCACGCGGTGCGGGTCCGCCCCTACCTGGCCGACGCCCTCTTCGCGCTGCACGTGGTGGAGGACCGGTCGGTGCCGACGATGGCGGTGGACGCGCACTGGCGCTGCTACGTCTCCCCGGGCTTCGTGGCCCGCACCCCGGTGGCGGAGCTGGCGGGCGTCTGGGTGCACGAGGTCTCCCATCTGCTGCGGGACCACCACGGGCGGAGCGAGCGGTATGCGCGGGAGCACGAGGCGTGCGGGCCGGGCGGGCGAAGCGAGACGGGGGAGCGCCCGGCCGAAGGCTGGGCGAGGCTGCGGCGGAACATCGCCGCCGACTTCGAGATCAACGACGACATCTACGGCGACGGTCTGCCGATGCCCGCCGGGGCGGTGCTGCCGTCGCTGCTGCGGCTGCCCGACGGGCTGCTGATGGAGGAGTACCTGCGGACGGCGTCGATGTCCGGGCTCACCGCGGACCTGGCCTGGCTGGACTGCGGCAGCGGTGCCGACGGGCTGCACCGGCCGTGGGAGCTGGGGCCCGCCGGGGCACACGGGCTGACCGCGCGGCAGCGGGACGCGGTCCGCTTCCGGGTCGCGGAGGGGATCAAGGGCCGGCCGGGCGACGCGCCCGAGGGGTGGCGCCGGTGGGCGGACGAGGCGTTCCATCCGCCGCAGCCGTGGCGGCAGTTGCTGGGGGCAGCGGTCCGCTCGGCGGCGGGTGCGCCGGGGGTGGGCGAGGACCACAGCTACCGGCGCCCGTCCCGGCGCTCGGCCGGTGTCCCCGGGGTGCTGCTGCCGAGCCTGCGCCGTACGCCGCCCCGGGTCTGCGTCGTGATCGACACCTCCGGGTCGGTGAGCGACGCCGAACTGGGCAGCGCGCTGCTGGAGGTGGCGGCGATCTCGCGGGCGGTGGGCGGGCGGCGCGACCTGGTCTCGGTGATCTCCTGCGACGCGGCGGCCGGGGTCGCCGTCCCGCTGTGCCGCGCCGAGAGCATCGCGCTGGTCGGCGGCGGGGGAACCGATCTGCGCTCCGGGTTCGCGCGGGCGCTGCGCTCCCGGCCCCGCCCGGACGTGATCGTCGCCCTGACGGACGGCCAGACGCCGTGGCCCTCCGCGCAGCCGCCCTGCCGTACCGTCGTGGGTCTCTTCCCCCGTCCCGCCCGCGCCGCGGACGAGGAGGATCCCGACTACGTCCCGGACACCCCGCCGCCCTGGGCACGTGTCGTCACCATCGGCTGAGCCCGCGGTGGCTGGGCTGCGCCCCGAAGGGGCACGGGGAACTGCGCGAGCGTCGGCACCAGGGGTATACCGATCGGTTTTCCCGTGGGTGTGGCGCGGTAACCTCGCCGTATGGCCACCCCAGAGAAGGCGTCCCCGCGAGACCGGCTGCTCGACGCGGCGGCCGGGCTCTTCTACCGCGACGGCGTGTCCATCGGCGTGGAGGCGCTGTGCCGGACGGCCGGTGTCTCCAAGCGCTCGATGTACCAGCTCTTCGACGGCAAGGACGAGGTGCTTGCCGCGAGCCTGGAGCGGCGGATCCCGTGGTACGAGGCCCAGCTCAGGCCCGCCGAACCGGAGGCCATGTCGCCCCGCCGGCAGATCCTGTACGTCTTCGAGCGGCTCGCCGAGCGCTCCGGCGACCCCGGCTACCGCGGCTGCCCGTATCTCGCCGTCCTGGTGGAGCTGAAGGACCCCGAGCACCCGGCGAGCGCGGTCGCGCGTGGCGTCAAGGAGCGCCTGGCGGCGGACTTCCGGGCGCTGGCCGAGCAGGGCGGCGCCCGCGACCCGGACCTCCTGGCCCGCCAGCTGATGCTGGTCTTCGACGGGGCCAGCGCCCGCGCCGGCGCCCGTGTGGAGCGGCTGGACGACGGACTCGCCACGGCGACGGTGACCGCGCTCCTGGACGCGGCCGGTATGCGGACGTGACAGAGGTGGGTCCCTGACCGGCGCGCACGACGGGGGCCCGCCGCAGCGGGCCCCCGTCCTGTCATCGGAACCGGTCACACCGCCGCGGCCACCGCCCCGATCGCCGGGGTCCGCAGCACCCGGCGTGCCGTGCCCAGGCTCGTCCCCAGCGTCACCGCCGCGGCCACCGCGCACACCGCGAGCCAGATGCCGAGGGCCTGCCCCGGCAGCGTGCCGTCGGTGCGGACCATCGTGAACGGGACGATCCCGGCGAGCGCGGCCACCGTGCCGAGCAGCACCCCCACCACCGTGAGCACCGCGGACTCGACGCCCACCGTGCCCAGCACCTGGCCCGGGGTGGCGCCCGCCAGCCGCTGCCTGCCGAACTCGGAACCGCGGTAAGTCGTCGCCGCGTACAGCGAGTTGACCAGCATGACGCAGACGAACACCGCGATGACGCCGACGACCGTCAGATTCAGCGTCTCCAGGTTCTTCGCTTCGACCGACTTCCGCAGCCCCGAGGCCGCGACGGCGTCGGACTCCACCGACTGCATGGTCACCGTCGCCGCGCTGATGGCGGTGAACAGGACCAGCGACATCAGGATCCCGGACAGCTCGTCCACCCGGCGGCGCAGATTGCGCACCGCCAGCCAGCCGCTCGCCCCGCCCAGCGGCAGCGCGCCGAGCAGCCGGCCGAGCAGCCGCGGCGCCAGCAGTGCGCATCCCACCGACAGCAGGATCGCCCCGTACGCAGGCGCGGCCATCAGCGCCGAGTCCGTCGCCGAGAACGCGTACGTGCTCGCCGCCGACAGCGCACCGGCGACCAGCGCGCCGTACGCGAGGACGGTCCGCCCCCGGCCGCGCCGCACGTCCCGGCGCGTCGCCCGGCGCACGGCGAGGAACGCGGCGCCCGCCGACGCGAGCAGCGTGACCCCGATCCCGGACAGCAGCGCGACCGGGCCGAAGGCGGGTGCCACGGAGCGGGCCACCTGGCCGCTGTCCCGGAACGCGCCGAGCAGCGCCCGCCCGCCGAGCACCGCAGGACCGAGCGCCAGGACCGTGCCCACCAGGGCCACGACGACGGCCTCGCCCACGACCATCCGCTTGATCTGCCCGGGCGTCGCCCCGGAGCAGCGCAGCAACTCCAACTCGGCCGACCGCTGCCGCACGTTCACGGTCAGCGTGGAGGCGACCGCGAAGAAGACCAGCAGGGTGCCGTAGCCGCCGACGACGCTCGCCGTGGTGGTCAGCGTCTCCGTGCTCACGTCGTCGACGCCGGGCTGCCCGGCCGTGTCGTGCAGCGAGTTGAAGGCCATGACGAGCGCCGCGCCGAGGAAGGCGGACAGCAGCGTCGCGAGAAAGCGTCCGGGACGTGTACGGATCGACCGCAGAGCCAGTACGAGCATCGCTCACACCCCCGCCGGCACGTCGTCGCCCAGGTGCGCGAGCCGTTCGGCGACCGCGTCGGCCGTCGGCGCCGGCAGTCGGCCCGCGAGCCGGCCGTCGGCCAGGAACAGCACCGTATCGGCGTACGAGGCGGCGACCGGGTCGTGCGTCACCATCACCACGGTCCGGCCGTGCACCCGCACCGCCCCCTGCAACAGCCGCAGCACCTCCCGCGCGCTGCGCGTGTCCAGTGCGCCGGTCGGCTCGTCCGCGAAGATCACCCGCGGTTCGGTGACCAGCGCCCGGGCGATCGCCACCCGCTGCCGCTGACCACCGGAGAGCCGGCCGGGCAGCTGTCCGAGCCGGTCGCCGAGCCCGACGGCCGTCAGGACCTCCCGGGCCCGGTTCCGGTCGACGCGCCGGCCCGCGAGCCGCAGCGGCAGCACCGTGTTCTGCGCGACCGTGAGCGTGTCCAGCAGGTTGTACTGCTGGAAGACGAACCCGACCCGGTTGCGCCGGAACCGGGTCAGCTCCGCCTCACCGGAACCCGTCAGCTCCGTGCCGTCGACCAGTACGATCCCGCTGTCGGGCCGGTCAAGACCGGCCGCGCACTGCAACAGCGTGGACTTGCCCGAGCCGGACGGCCCCATCACCGCCGTGAACGTGCCCCGCGCCAGGCTGAGCGTGATCCCGTCCAGCGCGGTCACGGCGCCGTCCCCGCTGCCGTGCGTCTTGGTGACCTTGACCAGCCGCAGCGCCTCGGCGGCGGGTCCCGCGTCGTGTGTGCGTCGCGAAGGTGTGCGCAACATCGTCAGCCCTCTCCGTCCGGCACTCCCTGTGCCCGTCGACGACGCTACGGAGAAGGGGGCCGGAGCACATGGGGCGCAGAACCCGTATCGGCGGGTGTAGTCAGCGACACCCCCCCCGTACGGGTCATCACCACGTGCCGATCGCGTGATCATGCGGTCCAATGGACGCGTGATCGCGCCCCCGGACGACTGCCTCGCGCGCAACGAATGGATCTGCGGCGCGTATCTGAGCACCCGGCGCCACATCCTGCTCGACGCGGTGGTCCAGCATCTGCAGCTGACCTCCGTCTCGGTGCTGATCGGGCTCGCCGTCGCCGTCCCGCTGGCCGTGCTCGCCCGCCGCTGGGGCTGGGCCGCGGGGCCCGTCCTCGGTGTCACGACGATCCTCTACACGATCCCGTCCCTGGCGATGTTCTCCCTGCTCCTGCCCCTGTACGGGCTCTCCGCCACCCTTGTCGTCGCCGGGCTCGTGCTCTACTCGCTCACCCTGCTCGTCCGCAACATACTGGCCGGGCTGCGGGCCGTCCCGGAGGAGACCCGGCAGGCCGCGCGCGGCATGGGGTACGGCCCGATCCGCCTGCTGCTCACCGTCGAACTGCCGCTCGCCCTGCCCGCCGCCATGGCCGGGCTGCGCATCGCCACCGTCTCCGCGGTCTCCCTGGTGACCGTCGGCGCGATCGTCGGCTTCGGGGGGCTCGGCAATCTCATCTACGCGGGCATGAACACCTACTTCAAGGCACAGGTGCTGACGGCGTCGGTGCTGTGCGTGCTGATCGCGGTCGCGGCCGATCTGCTGCTGCTCGGTGTGCAGTGGCTGATCACGCCCTGGATACGGGCGGCCCGCGCGTGAACACCCTCACCGCCACCTGGCACTGGCTCGCCGACCCGGCGCACTGGACGGGCGACGACGGGATCGGGCACCGGCTGCTGCAACACCTCGTGCTGACCGTCGTCTGTCTGGTCGTCAGCTGCGCCGTCGCGCTGCCCGTCGCCCTGGTCCTCGGCCACCTCGGCAAGGGCGGCGCGCTCGCGGTCAACATCTCCAACGCCGGCCGGGCCGTGCCCACGTTCGCCGTGCTGGTCCTGCTCCTGCTGACCCCGGTCGGCCGCTGGGGCGAGGGGCCCACCGTGGTGGCCCTGGTGCTGTTCGCGGTGCCGCCGCTGCTCACCAACGCCTACGTCGGCATGCGCGAGGTCGACCGCAGCGTCGTGCGGGCGGCGCGGGGGATGGGCATGACCGGGCGTCAGCTGCTGCTCCGGGTGGAGCTGCCGCTCGCCCTGCCGATGGTCCTCAACGGCGTGCGGATCGCCGCCGTCCAGCTCGTCGCCACCGCGACCATCGCCGCGCTGGCGGGCGGCGGCGGCCTCGGCCGCATCATCACGGCGGGATTCAACCTCGCGAGCACACCCCAGGTGGTGGCCGGAGCGGTGCTCGTGGCCGTCTTCGCCCTGATCGTCGAGGCCCTCTTCGAAACCGCCGAACGCCTGATCCCGCGCCGGACGAGGCCGTCCCGATGACCCGCCACGACAGGACCGACCCCCGGCCGCCCCCGATCCGCCGCCCGGCGGGAGACCCGGGCGCGGCGGATCGGTCGCGTGCGGCGGGGGAGCGGGGCGTGACCGACGGGTCGCCCGCCGCGCGGGGGCAGGGGGCCACCGGCCGATGGCGTGCCAGGTCCTGTCGTCAGACTCCCGTCGTTCGCCCGGAGGGCGGGTCCTGCGGTGTCGTGGGGGTCCTCCCTGGTCGAGCGGAGCCGAGAGCTCGGGGGAGCGTGCGGGGCGTCGCGGGGCTGGGGGCACCTCCCGGCCGGAGGCTGGGGGAGGGAGTTCGATGACAGGGCCTGAGGGCGGCCGGGGCGGCGCCGATCGGTGGCGTGCGGTGCGGGAACAGGGCGGGCCGGATCTGTGGCCTCCGGTCCCGTCCGGCCGACGGGACCGGCCGGCCCGCGCCCCCGCGCCCCACCGCCCGCCCGCGGCCACCGTCCGTCGGCGGTCGCACGGGCGGCTGGGTGTCCACGGCCTCGGACGGCCGTGGGGCCGCCGGCGGGCCGGGGCCGGCCGGCGTCCGGGCGGTGCGCGGCGGGGGAGGACGGCCTGGGCCGGTGCGGCCCTCCTGGCAGTCGCGCTGCTCCTGCTCGTCGGGTGTGTCACCGGGCCCTCGCTGGAGAACCGCGGCACGGTCACCGCCTCGCCCGGTGACAGCCGGCGGCTGATCGTCGGATCGGCCGGCTTCACCGAGAGCGATCTGCTCGCGCAGATGTACGCGCTGCTGCTGAACCGGGCCGGCTACAAGACGTCCCTCCTCACGGTCGCCAACCGCGAGCTGTACGAACCCGCCCTGGAATCGGGCCAGATCGACGTCGTGCCGGAGTACGCGGCCACCTTCGCCGACTGGCTCAACGCCAAGGTGAACGGGCCGCAGGCACCCCCGGTCGGCTCGCCCGACCTGGCCACCACCATGACCGCCCTGCGCAGGCTCGCCACGCCCCGCGGCCTCACCGTTCTGGACCCCGGGCGTGCGGTGAACCAGAACGCCTTCGCGGTGGCCCGGTCGTTCGCCCGCGAGCACGGGCTCAGGACCCTCAGCGACCTCGGCGCTTCGGGGCTGCGGGTGCGGCTCGCCGCGGGTGACGAGTGCGTGCAACGGCCGTACTGCGAACCCGGGTTGAGGAAGACCTACGGCATCGACATCAGCGGTGTCGACCCCAAGGGCGTCGGCACCACCCAGGCCAAGCGGGCCGTGCAGAGCGGCCGGGACCAGATGGTGCTCACCACCACCACGGACGCCACCCTCGACCAGTTCGGCCTGGTCCTGCTCGCCGACGACAAGCAGCTGCAGAACGCCGACTACGTCGTCCCCGTCGTCAACCGCTCCCGGGCCGGCGGCGAGGGCGTCACCACGGCGCTCGGCCGGCTCAACGACGTCCTCACCACGGCGGACCTGGCCGCCCTGAACGAGCAGGTGGACAGCTGGCGCCGGCTGCCCGCGGACGTGGCCCGGACCTATCTCGAGGACAAGGGCCTGCTGAAGTGACCGCGCGCCGCACCCGCACTCCGGGTCCGCGGCCCGCTCAGGCGTCCGCCACCGAGTCGAACGGCACCTGACCACGCGGCACACCGAGCGCGTCCGCGTCCACCGAGCGCCGCAGCGCCTCGTGCAGCTTCGCCGGGGTCAGCACCCCGAGGAAACGCGCGCCGTCGAGCACCGCGACCCACCCGGCGTCGTACTGGAGCATCACCCCGAACGCCTGCTTCAGCGGTGCCCCCACCGGCACCCACGCCGTCATCCGGTGCGCGAGCCGGCCGACCCGGCCGCCCGCCCCGAGATCGTCGATGCCGACCCAGCCGTGCAGATCGCCGTGGGCGTCCAGGACGACGGCCCACCGGGCGCCCTCGGCCCGCAGCCGCTCCCGGGCGCGTTCGGCGGGCTCGTCGAGACGGGCCACCGGCGGCTGCTCCAGGTCGTCCGGCTCGATCGCGGTGACCGACAGCCGCTTCAGCCCCCGGTCGCTGCCCACGAACGAGGCCACGTAGTCCGTCGCGGGCGTGCCGAGCACCGCCCCCGGCGTGTCGAACTGCTCGATCCGGCCCTGCCCGTACACCGCGATCCGGTCGCCGAGCCGCACCGCCTCCTCGATGTCGTGCGTGACCAGCAGCACCGTCTTGCGCACCGCGGCCTGCATCCGCAGGAACTCGTCCTGCAACTGTTCGCGTACCACCGGGTCGACCGCGCCGAACGGCTCGTCCATGAGCAGCACGGGCGGGTCGGCCGCGAGCGCCCGCGCCACGCCGACCCGCTGCCGCTGCCCGCCCGACAACTGGTCCGGATAACGCGACCCGTACGTGGCCGGATCCAGCCCCACCAGGTCGAGCAGTTCGGCGGCGCGCGCCCGCGCCTTCGCCTTCTTCCAGCCGACCAGGGCCAGGACGGTCGCGGTGTTGTCGAGGATCGTGCGGTGCGGGAACAGGCCCACCTGCTGGATGACGTACCCGATCCGGCGGCGCAGCCGCACCGGGTCGACCGTGGCGATGTCCTCGCCGCTCACGAGGATGCGCCCGGAGGTCGGCTCGATGAGCCGGTTGACCATCATCATGGTCGTGGTCTTGCCACAGCCGGACGGGCCCACGAGGGTGACGAGTTCACCCTCGGACACCTCGAAGGAGAGGCCGTCCACGGCCGTCGTACCGTCCGGATACCGCTTGGTGACCTGCTCGAACCGGATCATTCCCCCACGTTAGCCGCGCCGTTTGCGGCACGCCCGGCTCCGCTTTTGAAAAGTTTCAAACCGATCTCCACGATGCCCGGCCTGTGCGGCCCGGTCTGATGGAACCTGTGGAATTTTCATCCTGTCGGAGTCCTGGACACCCCTCACTCCCGTCACTAGCTTCAACCGTCGACCGAATTGAATCGATGCAACTCCGACCGGCCGAAGGGATGACGGCGTGACTGACGGAGTGCGACGAAGGACGGTTCTGACCACGGCTCTGGGGGCCGTACCGATAGCCATGGCGGGCGGCCTCGGCGGCGCGGACACCGGATGGGCCGCGCTCGGCACGGACCGCAGCGAGGTGACCGGTCTGACGGTGGAGCACCGCACCGATCCGCTCGGCGTCGACGCCGAGCGGCCCCGGTTCGGCTGGCGCACCGACTCGGCGGTCCGGGGCCGCCGCCAGCTCGGCTACCGCATCCGGGTGGCCTCCGCCCCCGACCGGCTGACCGGCGGCCGCCCGGACGTCTGGGACAGCGGCAGGGTCGCCTCGGCCGACTCGGTCGCGGTGCCCTACGGCGGCCCGCCGCTGCGCGCCGCCACCCGCTACCACTGGACGGTGACGGTCTGGCACGAGGACGGCCGCTCCGCCACCGCCCCGCCCGCCCGCTTCGAGACCGGCCTGCTCGGCACCGACGGCGTCACGGGCTGGGACGGCGCCCAGTGGATCACCATGGCGGGCAAGCGGCCCAACAGCGCGGGCGCGCCGCTGCTGCGCCGGCAGACGGCCCTCACCGGCCGCCGGGTGCGCGAGGCCCGTCTGTACGTGTCGGCCCTCGGCGTGTACGACGCCTACGTCAACGGCCACCGGGTCACGGTGCCCCAGGGCGCCGGCGCCACGGACGAACTGCTCGCCCCGGGCTGGACGAACTACGACAGCCGGATCAGCTATCTGACCTACGACGTCACCGCACGGGTGGCGGGCGAACGGCAGGTCACGCTCGCCGCGGTGCTCGGCAACGGCTGGTACAACTCCCGTGTCTCCGAGGGCAGCATCTACTACGCGCCGGCCGGTAATCCGCTCGCCCTCAAGGCCAAGCTGCTCGTCCGGTACGCCGACGGCACCACCCAGACCGTCGTCACCGAAGCCGGCGACGCCTGGCGCGCCACGGACCAGGGCCCGTACCGCGCCGACGACATCTACGACGGGCAGACCTACGACGCCCGCAGGGAGCTGCCCGGCTGGAACGCGAACGGCTTTGCCGCCGCCGGCTGGGCCGCGGTCGAGGAGCACGGCTTCGCCGCCGCGTTCCCCGCCGCGAAACTCGTCGCCTACCCGGGCGACAGCGCCCGCCTGATGCCCGAGTGGGACCGCAGACCCCGCTCGGTCGCCGTCGTCACGGGCGTCACCGGCGAGGCCGGCAGCCGCAACGGCAGGGGCCGCGTCGTCGTCGACCCGGCCCGCACGGTCACCGACCCGGAGCGGGCCGCCACCGCCGAGGTGACCATCGGCCCGGGCGAGACGGCGGTCTTCGACCTCGGCCAGAACCTGGTCGGCGTCCCCCGCTACACCCTGCGCGGCCCCGAGGGCACCCAAGTCGCCTTCCGCTTCGGTGAGATGCTCAACGACGACAGCGCGGGCGCCGACGGCCCGGCCGGCTCCGTCTACCGGGCCAACCTGCGCGGCGCGAAGGCCACCAGCACCTACATCCTGCGGGGCGGCGGCCGGGCCGAGACCCACCAGGACTCCCTGACCTTCTACGGCTTCCGCTATGTCTCCGTGACCGCGACGGACCGGGTCACCGTCACCGCCCTGACCGGCCGGGTCGCCACCTCCGCGATCCGCGACATCGGCTCCGTCGGCACCGACGACGACCAGGTCAACCAGCTGATCTCCAACGTCCGCTGGGGCCAGCGCGGCAACTACCTGTGGGTGCCCACCGACTGCCCGCAGCGCGACGAGCGGCTCGGCTGGACCGGCGACACCCAGCTGTTCTGCAACACCGGGCTGTACAACGCCGACGCCGTCGCGTTCCTCAGCCACTTCGAGGAGAACCTGATCGACTCGCAGCGCGGCTACGGCCTCGACGGCGCCCAGTTCACCGCCGTCTCGCCCGGCAACCGCTACAACGCCGCCGCCCCGGTGAGCGGCTGGGCGGACTGCGGGGTGATCGTGCCCTGGACGGTGTGGCAGATGAGCGGCGACCGGACGATCGTCGACCGCAGCTGGGACGCGATGACCCGCTACCTGGGCTGGATCCGGCGCACAGGCGGCGACAGCCACGCCGGCCAGGGCGCCCTCTTCGCCGACTGGCTCGCCCCGCAGAGCACCGGCACCCAGCTGATCAGCGACGTCTACTACGGATATGTCACCCGGCTCATGGCCCAGATGGCCCGGGCCACCGGGCGCGGCCGGGAGGCGGACGCGTACGACGTCCTGTTCGCCGGCATCAAGCGGGCCTTCATGGCGAAGTACCTCGTCACCGACGGCGGCGGGCTCACCGTCCGCTCCAGCCTGGGCGGCAAGCCGGTCAACGGCCCCGACCCCGAGGACAACAGCCAGACAGCCCTGCTCTGGGTCCTCAAGCTCGGCTTCTACGACACCGAGGCCCAGCGCCGCGGGCTCGTCGCGCTGCTCGCCGACAACATCGGCAACGACGCCGCCTACAAGGCCGCCCATCCCGGCAGCACCCGGGTGCAGTACGCGGAGAACACCCTGGCCGTGGGCTTCCTCGGGGTGAACGTCCTCGCCCCGGTGCTGACCGACGAGGGCCGCACGGACCTCGCGTACCGGCTGGTCCACCAGAACGCGATGCCCTCCTGGCTGTACTCCGTGGACAACGGCGCCACGACGGTCTGGGAGCGCTGGAACTCCTACTCCGAGCAGGACGGCTTCGGCCCGGTCGAGATGAACTCGTTCAACCACTACTCCTACGGTGCGATCATGGAGTGGATGTACGAGAGCATGGCCGGCATCGCCAGGGACCCGGACCACCCGGGCTTCCGGCACTTCTTCCTGCGCCCGCACCCCGACCCCACCGGCAGGATCACCCGGGTGGCCGGCTCGCACCTGTCGCCGTACGGCGAGATCGTCAGCGCCTGGACGGTGCGGGACCGCAC
The DNA here is from genome assembly GCF_003688995.1 of Streptomyces shenzhenensis. Taxonomy (GTDB): domain Bacteria; phylum Actinomycetota; class Actinomycetes; order Streptomycetales; family Streptomycetaceae; genus Streptomyces; species Streptomyces shenzhenensis_A. Next base: position 264,419 of record NZ_PENI01000005.1, read on the forward strand.
GCTCCACTACCGGGCCGCCGTCCCCGCCAACACCACGGCGACCCTGCGCATCCCGGCCACCGGTCCTGACGCCGTCCGGGAGGGCCGCACCCCGCTGTCCCGGGTGTCCGGGGTCGAGTTCGCGGGCTTCGCCGACGGGACGGCGAACTACCGGCTGCCGTCCGGCCGTTACGAGCTGACCGCCGCCCAGGGCTGAGCGCGGCGCCCGGCGCCGACCGGCCCGCACGGCACCCCGTGCGGGCCGGTCGACGGCGGTCCTCAGCCGACCAGGACGACCTCCAGGGTCCGGGGCCCGTGCACCCCCTCCACCCGGTCCAGTTCGATGTCGCTGGTCGCGGACGGGCCCGAGATCCAGGTCAACGGCCGTGCCGGATCGAGGCGTTCGAGCGCCTGCGGCACGCCGGAGACGACCTGATCGGGGACCCGGACCACACAGATGTGGTGGTCCGGGACCAGGGTGATCCGACGCCGGCCCTGGTCCGGCGCGCCGTCCAGCACGATGGTGCCGGTCTCGGCGATCGCGACCGCGCACGCCGTGACCACGCTGTCCACCCCGTCGAGCTCGTGCGGGGTGCTGTCCGCCCGGTCGGCGACCCGGGTGACATCCGTGGCCGCGAGCCAGCCCTCGTCGAGACCGGGCGGCACCAGCACCGACGTCGCCCCGCGGTCCGTGAGCAACCCGGCGATCAGCGAAGGCAGTTCAACCTCCGAGCAACGGTGCACGAGCGCCCGGTAGTCGGCGAGGTTCGCCGCGAGCAGGTGCACTGTCTCCGCGGCGCTGCGCGCACCGTGTGCCCGCAGATAGTCCCGGGCGACGGCCTGTTCGTAGGACGGGTCGTCGGCCGGTACGTCGGCGAGCGCGCGCCGCACCCGGCCCAGGATCCGTTCCCTGCCGCTCATCGCGCGGCCCCCTTTTTGCCGTCCGTGCCGTCCGTGCCGTCCGTGCCGTCCGTGCCGTGTGTGCGCTGCCACCAGTCCCGGAACGGCTCGGCCGGCACCGCCGGCAGATCCCGGGTGGCGCTCCACGCCCGGCCGGGACCGGGCAGGGTACGGGGGTGCAGCCGGCGGGTGCGGGAGGCCAGCCGCTGGCCGGTGCGCAGCGCTCCCGGGTGGCTGAACGCCCAGCGGGCCGCCCGCATCGCCGCCCGTTCGGCCGCGTGTCCCTTGGCCGGCCGCAGCACCACCTTGTTGCCCGCACGGGTCGCCGGGCCGCCCTGGGCGACCCGCTCCCGCAGGTGCACCAGCACCTCGGGGATGTCGATGGCCACCGGGCACACCTCGTAGCAGGCCCCGCACAGCGAGGACGCGTACGGCAGCGAGGCGTCGATCTCGCTTGACGTGCCCCGCAGTTGGGGACTGAGGATGGCGCCGATCGGGCCCGGGTACACCGAGCCGTAGGCGTGGCCGCCCGCCCGCTCGTACACCGGGCAGACGTTCAGACAGGCCGAGCAGCGGATGCAGCGCAGCGCCTGCCGGCCCACCTCGTCGGCCAGCGTGTCGGTGCGTCCGTTGTCGAGCAGCACCAGATGGAAGGCGCGCGGCCCGTCCTCGTCGGTGGTGCCCGTCCAGGTCGACGTGTACGGGTTCATCCGCTCGGCCGTCGAGGAGCGGGGCAGCGTCTGCAGGAACACCTCCAGGTCCCGCCACGTCGGCACGATCTTCTCGATGCCCACGACCGAGATCAGCGTCCTGGGCAGGGTCAGGCACATCCGCCCGTTGCCCTCGGACTCCACGACGACGAGCGTGCCGGTCTCCGCGACCATGAAGTTGGCGCCGGAGATGCCGACCTCGGCGCGCAGGAACTTCTCCCGCAGATGCAGCCGGGCGGCCTCGGCCAGCTCGGCGGGGGAGTCGGTCAGCCCATCGGGGGCCGGGCGGCCCCACTCGCCCATCTCCGTACGGAAGATGTCGCGGATCTCGCCGCGGTTGCGGTGGATGGCCGGGACCAGGATGTGCGAGGGCCGGTCCTTGCCCAACTGGACGATCAGCTCCGCGAGATCGGTCTCGTAGGCGTGGATGCCCGCCGCCAGGAGTGCCTCGTTGAGCCCGATCTCCTGCGTGGCCATCGACTTGACCTTCACGACCTCCGACTCACCGGTCTCCTCGACCAGCCGGGTGACGATCCGGTTGGCCTCGTCGGCGTCCGCCGCCCAGTGGACGACGCCGCCCGCGGCGGTCACCGACTCCTCCAACTGGACGAGGTACCGGTCCAGATGACGGAGCGTGTGGTCCTTGATCCGTTTGCCCGCCTCGCGCAGTTGGGCCCAGTCGGACACCTCCGCGACGGCGTTCGCCCGCTTGGCCCGGATGGTGTGCGTGGCGTGCCGCAGATTGCCGCGCAGCGTCGCGTTGCCGACCGCCTCGTGCGCGGCCTTCGGGAACGCCGGCATGCCGACGAACGTCCCGCTCATAGCGCCGGTTCCTCCTCGGTGCTCGCCAGGATCTCGGCGATGTGGACGGGCCGCATGCCGGTTTTCAGGCGGGTCATCGTCCCGCCGATGTGCATCAGACAGGAGTTGTCGGCCGCGCACAGCACCTCCGCGCCCGTCGACTCCGCGTTGCGCACCTTGTCCGCGCCCATCGCCGCCGAGACGTCGGCGTTCTTCAGCGCGAACGTGCCGCCGAAGCCGCAGCACTCCTCGGCGCCCGGCAGCTCGGCCAGTTCAAGACCCCGCACCGCGTCGAGCAGCCGGCGGGGACGGTCGCCGAGACCCAGGCTGCGCAGTCCGTGGCAGGTCGGGTGGTAGGTCACCCGGTGCGGGTAGTACGCCCCGACGTCCGTCACCCCCAGCACGTCCACCAGGAACTCCGTCAGCTCGTACGTCTTGGGGACCACCGGCGCGAGGATGGCGGCGAGCGCGTCCCCGCGCCCCTCCGCCCGGGCCCGCTCGCCCATCCGCGGATACAGCTCCCGCACCATCGCCCCGCACGAACCGGACGGCGTGACGATCGCCTCGTACTCACCGAAGACATCGGAGAAATGCCGGGCCAGCGGCTCCGCCTCATGCCGATAGCCGGTGTTGTAGTGGGCCTGTCCGCAGCAGGTCTGCGCCAGTGGGAAATCCACGTCGACGCCCAATCTGGTCAGCAGTTTCACCACCGCGCGGCCGGTGTCCGGATAGAGCGTGTCGTTGACACAGGTCAGGAACAGTGCGACACGCATCGCGGCTCCTTGAGGTCGATCATCCGATGAGTGCAGGGTAATGGGCGGAAACGCGCCGGGGGAGGCCCGGCTCACCGCGCGGCGAGCCGGGCCTCCGCCTCACGCCAGCGCGCGGCGTCCCCGCGCGGCTCGTAGCGCGTCAGCCGCTGGGTGCGGGCGAGCAGCCGGCGCATGTCGGCACGGTCCCCGACGAGTCCGTGGGCGCGGGCCTGGACCAGGACGTTGCCGAGGGCCGCCGCCTCGGTCGGGCCCGCCACCACCGGCAGCCCGCAGGCGTCGGCGGTGAGCTGGCACAGCAGCGCGTTGCGGGTGCCGCCGCCGACGATGTGCACCACGTCGACGGGGTGGCCGGCCAGCCGCTGGGCGTCCGCGACGGCCCGGCGATGGGCGAGCGCCAGCGAGTCCAGGATGCACCGGGTGGTCTCGGCCGGGGTCCGCGGCACCGGCTGCCCGGACGCCCGGCAGGCCTCGGCGATCCGGTCCGGCATCCGTCCGGGCGCGAGGAACGCCGCGTCGCCCGCGTCCACCACCGACCGCAGCGCCGGCACCTCGGCCGCGTCCCGCAGCAGTCCGCCGAGTGCGGGATCGCCCCAGGCCCGTACGGACTCCTGCAGCAGCCACAGGCCCATGATGTTGCGCAGATAGCGGACCGTGCCGTCCAGCCCCAGCTCGTTGGTGAAGTTGGCGGCCCGGCTCTCCTCCGTCAGCACCGGCGCGGCCAGTTCGAGGCCCGCCAGGGACCAGGTGCCGGTGCAGATGTAGGCGAACCGCTCGCCCACGGCCGGTACGGCGGCCACCGCGGACGCGGTGTCGTGCGAGGCGACCGTGGTCACCGGCACCGGACCGGTCAGGCCGGTCTCCTCCAGCACCTCGGCGCGCAGTTCGCCCGCCGGATCGCCGGGCCGGCGCAGCGGTGCGAACAGCCCCAGGTCGAGGCCGAGCCGGTCCGCGAGAGAGTGCGCCCAGGTGCCCGTGCGGGGATCGACCAGCTGGGTGGTGGAGGCGTTGGTCAGTTCGGTGCCCTGCTGCCCGGTCAGCCAGTACGCCAGCAGATCGGGGATCAGCAACAGGCGCGCCGCGTGGCCGAACTGGGCGGTCGAGCGGGCCGCGGCCAGCTGGTACAGGGTGTTGAAGGGCGCGTACTGCAGTCCGGTCGCCGCGTACAGTTCGGCCGCCGGCACCGTCGCCCACACCTTCTCCGGGACCCCCTCGGTGCGCGGGTCGCGGTAGTGCACCGGGTTGCCGAGCAGGGCGCCGTCGGCGTCCAGCAGGCCGTAGTCGACGGCCCAGCTGTCGATGCCGACCGAATCCACCTGGCCGGCCGCCCGCAGCCCCGCGAGCACCCCCGCGTACAGGGCCAGCACGTCCCAGCGCAGTCCCTCCGGCAGCCGGACGGGCCGGTTGCCGAAGCGGTGCGCCTCGCGCAGCTCCAGCGTGTCGTGGCCGACGCGGCCGACCATCACGCGCCCGCTGGAGGCGCCGAGGTCGACCGCGGCGTACGCCCGGACGGCAGTGCTCATCGCAGGAACGCGGCGGCCACGCCCGCGTCGACCGGGATGTGCAGGCCGGTGGTGTGGGTGAGGTCCCCGCCCGTGAGCGCGAGCACGGCGTTCGCGACGTGCTCGGGCAGCACCTCCCGCTTGAGCAGGGTCCGCTGCGCGTAGAACTCGCCCAGCTTCTCCTCCTCGACCCCGTACACGGCGGCCCGCTTGGCGCCCCAGCCGCCCGCGAAGATCCCGGAGCCGCGGACCACCCCGTCGGGGTTGATCCCGTTGACCCGGATGCCGTGCTCGCCCAGCTCCGCCGCCAGCAGCCGGACCTGGTGGGCCTGGTCGGCCTTGGTCGCGGAGTAGGCGATGTTGTTGGGCCCGGCGAACACGGCGTTCTTCGAGGCGATGTAGACGACGTCGCCGCCCAGCCGCTGCGCGATCATCACCCGGGCCGCCTCGCGCGAGACGAGGAAGGACCCGCGGGCCATGATGTCGTGCTGGAGGTCCCAGTCCTTCGCGGTGGTCTCCAGGAGCGGCTTGGAGACGGAGATCCCGGCGTTGTTGACGACGAGGTCGACGCCGCCGAAGGCCAGCACCGCCGCCTTGAAGGCGGCCGCGATCTGCTCCTCGTCGGTGACGTCCACGGTCACGGCGACGGCCTTGTCGGGCCCGCCCAGTTCCTCGGCGACCGCGGCGGCGCCGGCCGCGTTGAGGTCGGCGACGACGACGCACGCGCCCTCGGCGGCCAGCCGGTGCGCGATCGCCTTGCCGATCCCGCTGCCCGCGCCCGTCACCAGCGCCACCCGGGTGGCCAGCGGCCTCGGCTTCGGCATCCGGCGGAGCTTGGCCTCTTCGAGGGCCCAGTACTCGATGCGGAACTTCTCCGCCTCCTCGATCGGCGCGTACGCCGAGACCGCCTCGGCCCCGCGCATCACGTTGATCGCGTTGACGTAGAACTCGCCCGCCACCCGGGCCGTCTGCTTGTCCTTGCCGAAGCTGAACATGCCGACGCCGGGCACGAGCACGATCGCCGGGTCGGCGCCGCGCATCGCGGGGGAGTCCGGCAGGGCGTGCCGCTCGTAGTAGGCGGCGTACTGCTCGCGGTACTCGGCGTGCAGTTCGGCCAGCCGGGCCACCGCCTCCTCCAGCGGGGCGGACGGCGCCACGTCCAGGACCAGCGGACGCACCTTGGTGCGCAGGAAGTGGTCGGGGCACGAGGTGCCGAGCGCCGCGAGCCGCGGGTGCTCGGCGCGGGCGAGGAAGTCGAGCACGACGTCGGAGTCGGTGAAGTGCCCGACCTGCGGCCGGTCCTGGGAGGCGACGGCCCGCACGTACGGCGCGAGCGCGGCGGCCCGCTCCCGCCGCTCGGCCTCGGGCAGGGCCGCGTAGCCCTCGATCACCGGTCCGAAGGGCTCCGCCTTGCCCCGCTGCGCCAGGAAGCTCTCCGCGGTGCGGATGATGTGCAGCGAGTTGCGCTCGCACTCCTCGGCGGTGTCGCCCCAGGCGGTGATCCCGTGCCCGCCGAGGATGCAGCCGATCGCCTGCGGGTTGGCCTCCTTGACGGCGGCGATGTCCAGCCCGAGCTGGAACCCGGGCCGCCGCCACGGCACCCACACCACGGTGTCGCCGAAGCACTCGGCGGTCAGCTTCTCGCCGTCCGCGGCGCAGGCGAGCGCGATGCCCGAGTCGGGGTGCAGATGGTCCACGTGCGGGGCGTCCACCAGACCGTGCATCGCGGTGTCGATGGAGGGTGCGGCCCCACCCTTGCCGTGCAGGCAGTAGTCGAACGCGGCGACCATCTCGTCCTCGCGTTCCACGCCCGGGTAGACACCGGTGAGGGCGCGCAGCCGGTCGAGGCGGAGCACGGCGAGCCCGGCCTCGGTGAGCGTGCCGAGGTCCCCGCCGGACCCCTTGACCCACATCAGCTCGACGTCGCCGCCGGTGACGGGGTCGGTCTCGGTGCCCTTCGCCGAGGCGTTGCCACCGGCGTAGTTGGTGTTGCGCGGATCCGCGCCCAGCCGGTGCGACCGACCCAGCAGAGCAGCGGCTTCGGGATGCGTCATGAACGTTCAGTCCTTACTTGGAAGCGAAGACGAGGGGAAGAGCCCCGAAGAGGGCCACGAAGGCGCCCCAAAGGGGCGCGAGGAACGGCGCGACAAGCCACGACGCACCGACAGCCGAACGCTCGCCCCGGTACGGTGTGCCACCGGGCCACGACAGCACCCCAAGGGGGCGCGGGGAACGGCGCGACGAGCCACGACGCACCGGCAGCCGAACGCGGGCCCATCCCGGCCCCGGTACCGTGTGCCACGGGGCCACGATGGCGCCCCAAGGGGCGCGGGGAACTGCGCGACCAGCCACGACGCACCCGCACACGGCCACGATGCATCCCGGAGGACGCCGCATCCCGGCTGTTCCGGTGTCCCGAAGGAGCGGGGAACCTTTGGACCACGGGGCCACGATGGCGCCCCAAGGGGCGCGGGGAACGGCGCGACCAGCCACGACGCACCCGCACACGGCCACGACGCACCCCGGAGGACGCCGCATCCCGGCTGACCCAGCGGAGCGCTACGCGCCCCACCCCGCCTGCTCCCCCCCGACCCGCTCAGCCACGACCTTCTCGGCCCACCCGGACCGGGCGAACGCGCCCATCGGGTCGGGGTCGAGGCCCATCTCCTCGCGCACCTCGGCCAGCAGCGGCCGGACGTCCGTGTTGTACGCGTCCATCAGCACGGCGTTCGCACCGAGCACGTCCTCGGCCCGCTGCGCTGCGGCCAGCGCCTCCGCGTCCACCAGCAGCGCCTTCGCGGTGGCCTCCTGGACGTTCATCACCGAGCGGATGATGGCCGGCACCTTCGGCTCGATGTTGTGGCACTGGTCCAGCATGAACGCCACGTCGGCGGTGAACCCGCCCCCGCGCACCACCTCGTACATGATCCGGAACAGCTGGAACGGATCGGCCGCACCGACCATCAGGTCGTCGTCCGCGTAGAAGCGCGAGTTGAAGTCGAACCCGCCGAGCTTGCCCTCGCGCAGCAGCGTGGCCACGATGAACTCGATGTTGGTTCCCGGCGCGTGGTGGCCGGTGTCCACCACGACCTGCGCCTTCGGGCCGAGCTTGAGGCAGTGGGCGTACGCCGTGCCCCAGTCCGGCACGTCCGTCGCGTAGAAGGCGGGCTCGAAGAACTTGTACTCCAGCAGCATCCGCTGCCCCTCGCCGAGCCGCGCGTACACCTCGGCGAGCCCCTCGGCGAGCCGGTCCTGCCGACCGCGCAGATCGTCCTGGCCGGGGTAGTTGGTGCCGTCGGCGAACCACAGCTTCAGATCCTGCGAGCCGGTCGCGTCCATGATGTCGACGCACTCCAGCAGATGGCCGACGGCCTTGCGGCGCACCGCGGCGTCCGGATGGCAGATGCTGCCCAGCCGGTAGTCGTCGTCCTGGAAGGTGTTGGAGTTGATCGCGCCGAGCCGCAGCCCGCGCTCCTCGGCGTACCCGGCGAGGGCGGCGTAGTCGTCCACCGTGTCCCAGGGGATGTGCAGGGCGACGGTCGGCGCGACCCCGGTGAGGGCGTGCACCTGCGCCGCGTCGTCCAGCTTCTCCCGCGGCGAGCGCGGCACGCCCTGCTGGGCGAACACCTTGAAACGGGTCCCCGAGTTGCCGTACGCCCACGACGGCGTCTCGACGGCCTGGGTCTTGAGCGCGGCTTTCACCGCGGCGAGGTCGGTCACTTCAGGGCTCCCGTGAAATCGATTGGAACGGCTGAGCGGGTGAAACGATTCAGACCCGCAAGCTATGAGCCCTCCGGAGGGGTGTCAAGCTCTCCTGCCAACCCGGTTTTCCGTGACTCCGCCGTGACCTTCAACTATCGAAACTTTTTCGACACGGACCCATTGACGTGACATGGCTGCCATGTCTAACGTCCCGGCAATCCAGTTGAAACCTTTCACGACGCCGTGGGGGCCATCCCGCAGGCGTCGTCGAGGAGCCCCCAATGACCCACCCGTCCGACACGGGACCGGCGCCGGTGCTGGCGCTGAAGGACGTCTCCAAGTCCTTCGGCGCCGTACGGGCCCTGCGGGACGTCTCCCTGGAGCTGTTTCCCGGCGAGGTGCACGCCCTCGCCGGGGAGAACGGCGCGGGTAAGTCGACGCTGATCAAGACGCTCGCAGGGGTGCACCGACCGGACGCCGGTCAGGTGCTGCTCGACGGCGAGCCCGTCGTCTTCCACGGCCCCGGCGACGCCCGCGACGCCGGCATAGCCGTGATCTACCAGGAACCCACCCTCTTCCCCGACCTCTCGATCGCCGAGAACATCTTCATGGGCCGCCAGCCGCGGCGCGCCCTCGGCCGCATCGACCACCGGGCCACGCACGCGGCCACGGCCGGCCTGATGAAGCGGCTCGGCGTCGAACTCGACCCCGACCGCCCCGCCCGCGGCCTGTCCATCGCCGACCAGCAGATCGTCGAGATCGCCAAGGCGCTGTCCTTCGACGCCCGGGTCCTGATCATGGACGAGCCGACGGCGGCGCTGACCGGCAGCGAGGTGGCCCGCCTCTTCGGCGTCGTCGAGACGCTGCGCGAGCAGGGCGCCGCCGTGCTGTTCATCTCGCACCGGCTGGAGGAGATCTTCCAGATCTGCCGGCGCGTGACCACCCTGCGCGACGGCGCCTGGATCGCCAGCGAACCGCTCGCCGGCATGACCGAGGACGACCTGGTCCGCCGCATGGTCGGCCGCGACCTCGACGAGCTGTACCCCAAGCAGACCGTTCAGCCCGGCGAGGTCGCCCTCAGCGTCCGGCGGCTGACCCGCGAGGGCGTCTTCACCGACGTCTCCTTCGAGGTGCGCCGCGGTGAGATCGTCGGCCTCGCCGGACTCGTGGGCGCCGGCCGCACGGAGGTCGCCCGGGCCGTCTTCGGCATCGACCGCTGGGACGCCGGGGAGGTCGAGATCGCCGGCCGGAAGCTGACCAACGGCGCCCCGTCCGCCGCCATGACAGCCGGGCTCGCCCTGGTCCCCGAGGACCGGCGCGCCCAGGGCCTGGTGATGGACATGTCCATCGAACGGAACATCGGGCTGACCGGGCTGCGCAGCACCGTGCGCGCCGGCCTCGTGGACCGCGGCGCCGAGCGCAGCCGCGCCCTCGACTGGGCGGTCAGGCTCCAGGTGAAGTACGCCCGGATCGCCGTCGCCGTCGCCACGCTCTCCGGCGGCAACCAGCAGAAGGTCGTCCTCGCCAAGTGGCTGGCCACCGGCCCGAAGGTGCTGATCGTCGACGAGCCCACCCGCGGCATCGACGTCGGCACCAAGGCCGAGGTGCACCGGCTGCTCGGCGAACTGGCCGCCGACGGTGTCGCGGTCCTGATGATCTCCTCCGACCTGCCCGAGATCCTCGGCATGGCCGACCGCGTGCTGGTGATGCACGAGGGCCGGATCACCGCCGAGATCCCCCGCTCCGACGCCACCGAGGAAACCGTGATGGCCGCAGCCACGGGGAGGGCCGCCGCATGACGGTGACCACCCCGAACCCAGCCCCCGTCGCCGAGGTGCCGCGGTCCAGCGGCACCCGGCTGGCCGACCGCGTCTTCCGGATGCGCGAACTCGCCATCCTGGGCGTCTTCCTGGTGATGATCGCCGTCACCCAGGCGGGCAACAGCGAGTTCCTGTCCGAGCAGGGCATCAAGGACCTGCTGCTCAACGCGACCATCCTGGTGCTGGTCGCCACCGGCCAGTCGCTGGTCGTCATCACCCGCAACGTCGACCTGTCGGTCGGCTCCACCCTGGGCATCAGCGCCTTCGCGGCCGGCATCTATCTGCACAGCGGCGGGAACGCGGTCGTCGCCGTCGTCCTCGCGGTCCTGCTCGGCATCGGCTTCGGGCTCCTCAACGGCCTGCTGGTCAGCCTCGGCCAGGTGCCCGCCCTCGTCGTCACCCTCGGCACGCTGTACATCATCCGCGGCATCGACTCCATCTGGGTCGGCTCCCGGCAGATCACCGCGGCCGACCTCCCGAGCGGCTTCGTCGACTTCGGCTCCGGCGGGCTGTCCGCCGTTCCGTGGCTGGCCCTCATCGCCCTGGCCGTGCTCGTCGCCACCGCCTACTACCTGAAGCACTTCGGCAGCGGACGCGAGCTGTACGCGCTCGGCTCCAACCCGGAGGCCGCCCGGCTCGCCGGCATCCCGGTGCGCAAGCGGATCCTGGCCGCCTACACCTTCTGCGGCGCCCTGGCCGGCCTCGCGGGCGCGATGTACCTGGCCCGGTTCGGCAACGTCGACTCCGGCACCGGCAACGGCTACGAACTCACCGTCGTCAGCGCGGTCGTCGTCGGCGGCGTCGCCTTCACCGGCGGCTCCGGCAGCGTCTACGGCGCGGCCCTCGGCGCCCTGCTGCTCACCTCCGTCAACAGCGTGCTGCCCGCCCTCGGCGTCAGCTCGGTCTGGGTGCTCGCCATCAACGGCATCCTGCTGCTCCTCGCCATCGCGGTCGACCGGGTCGTCGCCCTGCGGGTGGCGTCCGCCCTGAAGAAGTCGGCTGCGAAGAAGACGGCCCCGGAGAAGGAGAACGGCCGCCATGCCTGAGTCGTTGACGCGCGCGATCCGCTGGGACACGGTCGTCGGTGCGCTGCTGGTCGTCCTGCTGCTGCTCTCGTTCGGCTTCGTGGACGGCTTCGGCAACGCCCTGAACCTGTCCTTCCTGATCGGCAACACCCTGCCGATCGCACTGATCGCCCTGCCGATGACCCTGCTGGTCGTCTCCGGCGAGATCGATCTGTCGGTCGCCTCCACCGCCGGCCTGTCGGGCGCCGTCATGGGCAAGCTGTGGAACGAGGGCATGTCGATCGAGTCGATCATCCCGCTGTGCCTGCTGCTCGGCGTGGTGTGCGGGCTGATCAACGGGCTGCTGGTGACCCGGCTCGGGCTGCCGTCGCTCGCCGTCACCATCGGCACCCTCGCCGCCTACCGGGGCATCGCACAGATCGTGCTCGGCTCCGACGCGGTCACCGACTTCCCCACGCAGTACCTGGACTTCGCGGCCGGCCGGATCGGCGACACCTTCGTCCCGCAGGCCCTGCTGCCCTTCCTGGTGCTGCTCGCCATCGCCGTGGTCGTGCTGCACGCCACCCCGTTCGGCCGGTCGCTGTTCGCGGTCGGCGCCAGCGAGGAGGCCGCCCGGTTCGCCGGCATCCGGGTCAAGCGGGCCAAGCTCCTGCTGTTCGTCGCCACCGGCCTCATGGCCGCGCTCACCGGCGTCTTCTGGGCCCTGCACTACGCCAGCGCCCGCTACGACAACGCCACCGGACTCGAACTCTCCGTCGTCGCCGCGGTGCTGCTCGGCGGCATCGACTTCGACGGCGGCAAGGGCACCCTCGGCGGCGCGATCGCGGGCGTCTTCCTGCTCGGCGCGCTGCAGAACGTGATGAGCCTGCTGAACGTCTCCGCACAGTCGCAGATCGTCGTCACCGGCGTGCTGCTCGTGGTCTCCGTGCTCGGCCCGCGGGTCGCCCGCCAGATCTCCGTCGCGCGGGCCGCACGCTCCACCGGATAGGCAGTTCGAACGCTGCGGGCCGTCTGTGGCTGGTCGCGCAGTTCCCCGCGCCCCTCGGGGCACTCCGTACTCACCTCCGTCAGAAAGAACCCGCCATGCGAACGTCTTCGATCCGCCGTACCTGCGCGGCCCTCGCCGCCGCCACCTCCCTCGCCCTGGCCGTGACCGCCTGCGGCGGCACCACCAAGAACGACGTCAAGGACTCCGGCGGCTCGAACACCGCGGCCGGCACGGCGAACCCGGACGCCGCCCTCAAGAAGGGCCTCACCGTCGGGTTCCTGCCCAAGCAGGTCAACAACCCCTACTTCACCACCGCGGACAAGGGCGGCGAGAAGGCCCTCGCCGAACTCGGCTCGACCTACAAGGAGGTCGGCCCCTCCAGCGCCACCGACACGGCCGGCCAGGTGAGTTACGTCAACACCCTCACCCAGCAGCAGGTGGACGCGATGGCCGTCTCCGCGCAGGACCCGGGCGCCCTGTGCACCGCGCTCAAGCAGGCCATGAAGAACGACATCAAGGTCGTCACCTACGACTCCGACACCACCCCGGACTGCCGCAACGCCTTCATCTCCCAGGCCAGCGGCGAGGACCTGGGCCGCACCGAGGTGCAGCTGCTCGCCGAACAGATCGGCTACAAGGGCGAGATCGCGATCCTGTCCGCCGCGCAGACCGCGACCAACCAGAACGCCTGGATCGAGTTCATGAAGGAGGAGCTGAAGGACCCCAAGTACAAGGACATCAAGCTCGTCAAGACCGCCTACGGCAACGACGACGCCCAGCAGTCCTTCCAGCAGACCCAGGGCCTGCTCCAGGAGTACCCGAACCTGAAGGGGATCATCTCCCCGACCACGGTCGGCATCAAGGCCGCGGCGCAGTACCTGTCCGGCTCCAAGTACAAGGGCAAGGTCAAGCTGACCGGCCTCGGCACCCCCAACGACATGCGCAAGTACGTCAAGAACGGTACCGTCGACGCCTTCGAGCTGTGGGACCCGGCCAAGCTCGGCGACCTCGCCGCCCGCACCGCGGTCGCGCTGGCCTCCGGGCAGATCACCGGCAAGGAGGGCGAGACCTTCAAGGCCGGCGGCACCGAGTACACCATCGGCAAGGACGGCGTGATCAACCTGGGCAAGCCGACCGTGTTCGACGCGAAGAACATCGACCAGTTCGACTTCTGATCCGGTTCGCACGCTGACCCGGTTCACCCGCTGATCCGGGTCACTCACTGATCCCTGTCACCTTCTCGACCCCGAAGGGGTGTTGATGCAGCGCGTGTGCTTCCTGCTGAAGGTCCGCGCGGACCGGCTCGACGAGTACCGCGAGCGGCACGCCGCCGTCTGGCCCGAGATGCGCGCGGCGCTCTCGGCCACCGGCTGGCACAACTACTCGCTCTTCCTGCGCGAGGACGGCCTGCTCGTCGGCTACCTGGAGACCGAGGACTTCGCCGCGGCCCGGACGGCCATGGAAGCCACCGACGTCAACGCCCGCTGGCAGGCGGAGATGGCGCCGTTCTTCGAGTCGCTGGACGGCGCCGGACCCGACGAGGCCATGAAACCGCTCACCGAAGTGTTCCATCTGGCCTGAATCCCGGAGTCCGCCCTCGGCCCTCACCCCGTGGCCGACTCCGCCCTGCCCGTGTGACCAGCCCGCAGCGGGCGGCGCCGCAGGTAATGTGTAGGTTTCCCGCCGCCCCTCGTCTCCCAGGAGGTCCCCGCCCGATGGCCCAGTCGGTGGGTATCAAGGACGTCGCCCGCGCCGCCGGAGTGTCGGTGGGCACGGTCTCGAACGTCATCAACCGCCCGGACACCGTCGCGAGCGAGACCCGTGCCCGGGTGCAGTCCGCGATCGACCGGCTCGGCTACGTCCGCAGCGAGTCCGCACGCCAGCTGCGCGCGGGCCGCAGCCGGATCATGGGCCTGCTCGTCCTCGACATGGGCAACCCGTTCTTCGTCGACGTGGCACGCGGCGCCGAGCGGGCGGCGCGGGACGCCGGGCTCGGCGTCATGGTCTGCAACAGCGCCCAGAACGCCGGGGACGAGGCCGAGTACCTGGCCCTCTTCGCCGAGCAGCGGGTGCGCGGGGTGCTGCTCACCCCGGCCGACGCCACCGGCCGGAACATCGAGGCCTTCCGCCGGCACGGCATCCCGTTCGTGCTGGTCGACCGGGTCGCCGAGGGCACCACCGAGTGCTCGGTCTCCGTCGACGACGTGGCGGGCGGCGCCCTGGCCGTGCACCATCTGGTGGACGCCGGGCACCGCTCCATCGCGTACGTCAGCGGGCCGCCCGGCCTGAACCAGGTCCGTGACCGGCGCACCGGTGCCCTGAACGCGCTCGCCGAGGCCGGGCTCGGCGAGCAGGCCCTGCGGGAACTGCCCACCGAACGCCTCGACGTCGCCGCCGGACGGGACGCGGGCGCCCGGCTGCTGGGCCTCGCCGACCGGCCGACCGCCGTCTTCTGCGCCAACGACCTGCTCGCCCTCGGCGTCCTGCAGGCCATGTACGCGGCCGGGGTCGTCGTCCCGGACGACCTGGCGATCGTCGGCTACGACGACATCGAGTTCGCGGCCGCCGCCGCCGTCCCGCTCACCTCGGTCCGCCAGCCGGCGGTGACCATGGGCGCCCTCGCCGCCGAACTGCTCCTGGAGGAGACGGAGGCACAGAACGGGCCCGGCACCCACGAGCACCGGCGGGTGGTGCTCCAGCCCGAGCTGGTGGTGCGCCGTTCGAGTCTCACCGCCCGCTGACCCCCGGCCGGTGACGAACCATGATCCCGGGTGTCGGACGCCGGGCGGACATGTGCTGAACTGGGACGCGTTCGTCCGTCCGTCCCGGGAGACCTGTTGAGCCTCAGTTACCGCCAGCCCGGCGTCGTCCTCACCGACCACCGCTTCACCGTGCCTCTGGACCACGCCGACCCGGCGGGCGAGACCATCGAGCTGTACGCCCGTGAGGTCGTCGCGAGCGACAAGGCGCACCAGGACCTGCCCTGGCTGCTCTTCCTCCAGGGCGGTCCCGGCCATGGGGCGAACCGTTTCATCGGCCGACAGGCCTGGCTCGACCGGGCCCTGGACGAGTACCGCGTGCTGCTGCTCGACCAGCGCGGCACCGGCCACTCCACGCCCGCCGGCCGGCAGACGCTGCCGCTGCGCGGCGGCCCCGCCGAACAGGCCCGCTACCTCGGCCACTTCCGCGCCGACTCGATCGTCCGGGACTGCGAGCACATCCGCCCGCGGCTGACCGGCGGCGCCCCCTGGACCGTGCTCGGCCAGAGCTACGGCGGCTTCTGCACGGTCACCTATCTGTCGCTGGCACCCGAGGGCCTGAACACCGCGGTGATCACCGGCGGCCTGCCGTCCCTGGACGCCCACGCCGAGGACGTCTACCGGGCCGCCTACCCGCGCATCGAACGCAAGGTCGGCGCGCACTACGCCCGCTACCCGCAGGACGTCGAGCGGGCCCGGCGCGTCGCCGACCACCTGCTGCACCACGAGGTGGTCCTGCCGAACGGCTACCGGTTCACCGTCGAGGCCTTCCAGTCCCTCGGCCTCATGCTCGGCTCGGGCGACGGCAGCCACCGCCTGCACCATCTGCTGGAGGACGCCTTCGTGCGCACACCGGCGGGCACCGAGCTGTCCGACGCCTTCCAGGAGGCGGTCCAGGGCCTCGTCTCGTACGCCGGGCACCCGCTGTACGCGCTCGTCCACGAGTCCATCTACGGCCAGGACGACCGCCCCACCGCCTGGGCGGCCGAACGTGTCCGCGCCGAGTTCCCGCAGTTCGACGCGGCCAAGGCGCTCGCCGGGGACGCGCCGGTGCTGTTCACCGGCGAGACCGTGCACCCCTGGATGTTCGACGCCGACCCGGCCCTGCGCCCGCTGCGCGAGACCGCCGACCTGCTCGCCGCCCGCGCCGACTGGCAGCCGCTGTACGACCCGGCCCGGCTCGCCGCCAACGAGGTCCCGGTCGCCGCGGCCGTCTACCACGACGACATGTACGTCGACACCGCCTTCTCCCTGCGGACCGCCCGCGCGATCCGCGGCCTGCGCACCTGGGTCACCGACGAGTTCGAGCACGACGGTCTGCGCGTCGGCGCGCCCCGTGTCCTGGACCGGCTGCTGGCCCTGACCCGCGACGAGGCGTGACCCGGCCGTAGGCGGGGCGGGGCGGCGGATCAGCGGAGTCAGCAGGGTGGCCGGCACGTCGGACGAGACGGACGGCGCTGCCGGGTGCCCGGGGCAGAAAGAAGGACCGGCGCGGCGCGGACCTGGCCGGCGCCCGTCTCGGGGGGGCCGATCTGTGCGGGGCCTGGCTCATCGCCGCCGACCTGACGGGCGCCGATCTGCGGGGCGCGGACATGACCGGTGCGGATCTGAGGGACGCCGACCTCACGGACGCCGCTCTGACCGGCGCGCTGTTCCTGACACAGCCGCAGGTCGATGCGGCCCGGGGCAGTGCCGGCACCCGGCTGGCGGCGTCAGTCGTCCGTCCGGCGCATTGGGCAGTGTGCCGCTGATCCCGGGGCGAGCCCTAGCCGCAGCCTGGGGTGGTCCTTCTGGCTCGGCCGTGGGTCGATGTTGCCCGGGGTAGTGGCGGGACTCGGCTGGTGGTGTCAGGCGTTCGTCCCGTGTGCTGGGCAGCGCGGCGCTGAGTTCGGGGTGCGGCGGGTCAGCCGTAACCGCAGTCCCTGGGGCATCAGGGTCAGCCGCTCGGTCACCCGTAGCCGGTAGCCGGGGTCGGCGCCGAACTCGTAGCGGCGCAGCAGCAGGCCGAGGACGAGCGTCGCCTCGTGCAGCGCGAACTGGCGGCCGATGCAGGCCCGCGCCCCGGTCCCGAACGGCTTGAAGGTGTGCGGGGCGCGGGCGCGTACGGCCTTCGCGTCGAACCGGTCCGGGTCGAACCGCTCGGCGTCCGCGCCCCACACCTCCGGGTCGCGGTGCAGCATCGGCGTCAGCACCAGCGCCCAGCCGCCCCGGCGCATCGGGTGCTCCCCGGCCAGCACCGTGTCCTGGCGCGCCTCGCGGGCGAACGCGGGCGCCGTCGGCCACAGCCGCAGCGACTCGTCGAGCACCCGCCGCACCTGGCGCAGCCTGGCGACCTCGGCGTAGCCGGGCGCGGGCGAGCCGCCCCAGACGCGGTCCACCTCGGCGCGGGCGCGGGCCGCCACCTCCGGGTGCCGGGAGAGGTAGTGCAGCGCGAAGGAGAGCGCCCCCGAGGTGGTCTCGTGGCCCGCGACCAGGAACGTGATCACCTGGCGCCGTACGTTCTGCGGCGACAGCCGCTCCCCGGTCTCCGGGTGGGCCGTGGCCAGCATCCGGTCGAGCAGGTCGCCGTCCCCGCCGCCGCTCGCGCGCCGGGCCCGGACCAGATCGTCGACGGTGCGGTTGAGGTGAGCGAGGTCGGCCGCGTTCCGCTGTGACGGGCCGCGCAGCAGCAGCGGGGCCAGCGGCGAGGGGACGGTGTTGAGCCGCTGCGCGTAGCTGAGCGCGCCCACCATCGCGGCCACGAACGGGTGCGGCCGGTCGCGTTCGAACGAACCGAAGTCGTGCCCGAACCCGGTGCGCGCGATGGTCTCCAGCGTCAGCCTGGTCATGTCCCCGGGCACGTCCACCGTATGTCCCGCCGCGAGCCGCCGGTCCCAGTGGTCGGTCAGCTGCCCGGCCACCGCCAGCATCGCGGTGTGGTAGCCCGCCATGGCCTCGCGGCTGAACCCGGGCGCCAGCACGTCGTGCGCCAGCTGCCAGTTGGGCTCGTGGTTGTACGCCGTGAACAGCCCGTCCCCGGCGATCGGACGCAGGTTGGCGATGCCGAGGCCGACGTGCTTGGCGAACCGGGACTCGTCCGCGATGTCGGCCGCGAGCCGCGCGCCCCACAGGAACACGAACTCCTTGCCGAACACCTTGCGCCGGAAGATCGGGCCGAGCCGGCGGGCGTGCCGCAGGGAGTCCTGCACGGGGGTGTGGCGGTCGGTGCCGAGCACGTCGCCGAGCAGCGGCAGGCGGTGCGGGGGATGCGGAATGCGGTGCAGTTCGGGCCAGCCGTGCGCGGCGCCGCGGAAGCCCTTCGGCAGGGCCGTCGCCGCCGTCGTCGTCTCCGCCATGTCGCCATCTCCCTCGGTCCTGCGGCAGGTCGGGCGTGCCGTACGCGTGCCGGACGCGTGTTGTACATGGGTTCAATAACGGGTTTCAGTCTGGTCCCGTTGCTGAACCGGCGTCAAGTAAGGTGCGGGGCATGGCCGCGGACCAGGCAGGGCGCACCCGGCGCAGACTCAGCACCCAGGAGCGTCGCGAGCAACTCCTGTCGGTCGGGGCCAGGTTGTTCTCCGAGAGCCCCTACGACGACGTGTGGATCGAACAGGTCGCCGAGATCGCCGGCGTCTCCCGCGGGCTGCTCTACCACTACTTCCCGACGAAACGGGACTTCTTCGCCGCGGTCGTCGAGCGGGAGAGCGAGCGGATGCTGCGCATGACGGCGGCCGTGCCCGGCGTGCCGGTGCGCGAACAGCTCACCGCGGGACTCGACGTCTATCTGGAGTACGTCGAGACCCATGCCCATGGCTACCGCGCCTTCCACCGCGCCGACGCCGCGGGCAACCAGGCCGTGCGCCGGGTCTACCGGCGCGCCCTGGCCGCGCAGGAGCGGCAGATCATGGCGGCCGTCGCCGCCGATCCCGAGTTCGGTCCGCTGACCGGGGACCGGTCCGAGCTGAGGCTCGCGGTGCGCGGCTGGCTGGCCTTCACCACCGCGGTCTGTCTGGAGTGGCTGCGCGGCTCGGGGGCGGGCCGCGAGCAGGTGCGCGATCTGTGTGCGCGCGCCCTCCTGGGGGTCCTCGCACCCTGACCGAGAGTGTCCTTGCGTTCTGGCCGGCCGGCCGCTCCAGGGCCGGTTCTGGTTGGCGTACACCGTGATCTCCGATAGGTTAGGCAAGCCTTACCTAAGAGGAGGTTTCTCGGATGGGTGACAGCCAGACCTGGACGGCCCGGCCCGGCACGGCCGAGCGGGCCCGTTCGGTGCTCGCCGCCGCATGGTCGTGCACGGTGACCGCGGAGGGCGGGCGCGAGGAGCTCGTCGGGGCGCACACCGTGACCGACGACGGGCGGGTGATCCTGCACGTGCCCGAGGACAGCCCCCTGCCCGCCGCCGCGATCTGCGCGCCGCGCGGCGAGCCCTCCGCGGTGCTGGAGTTCGCCGACGTGGCGCCCGTCCCGCTGCGCAACCGGATCCGCGCCCGGCTCTGGCTGGCCGGCTCGCTCGCCCACGAGGACGGCCGGATCGCCTTCCGCGTCACCCGGGTGGTGCTGCGCCGCCCGTCCGGTGCCGAGCTCGTCGACCTCGACGAGTTCGTCGCCGCCGCACCCGACCCGCTCGCCACCGCGGAGGCCCGGCTGCTCACCCACCTCGCCGACGCCCACCCCGACGCCGTCGACCGCCTCACCCGCCTCGTGGAACCGGAGAGCCTGCACGCCGCGACCCGTGTCGTGCCGCTCGCGGTGGACCGGCACGGACTCACGCTGCGCATCGAACGCACCGGCTCCCACGGCGACGTACGGCTGCCGTTCCACCGGCCCGCCGACACCCTCGCCCAGCTCACCGAGCGCATCCATGTCCTGCTGGCGCAGGCGGCCTCGGCCACCCGCCCCCGCGCGCTACAGCGGCAGCGCGCAGACGGCGACGGGTGAGGCGAACGGCTCGCCCGCGAGCCGCAGTCCACCGTCGGCCGCGTCCACGTGGAACACGCTCACCGTGCCGGAGCGCTGGTTCGCCGCGAACAGCAGCCGGCCGTCCGGCGAGAAGGCGATCTGCCGCGGGAAGTCACCGGCCACCGGCACGGTGTCCAGCAGCCGCAGCCGGGCGCCGTCCGCCTCCACGGCATAGCGCGCGAGGCTGTTGTGGCCGCGGTTGGCGAGATAGGCGAACGCGCCGTCCGCCGTGACCAGGATCTGCGCCGGGTAGTTGGTGCCCGCACCGGACCCGGTGGACTGCGGCGCGCCGATCCGGAGCCGGCCGGTGTCCGCGTCGTACGCGCACACCGCGACCGTGTCGTCCACCTCGTTGGCCAGGTACGCGAACCGGCCGCCCGGGTGGAAGGCCAGATGACGTGGCCCGGCGCCCGGCCGGGTGTGCGCCCGGCCGACCTCGGCCAGCGTGCCGCGCGTCAGGTCCAGCCGGTAGCTGTGGACGCTGTCGGTGCCCAGGTCGACCGCCAGCACATGGCCGCCGTCGGGACCGGTGACGAACTGATGGGCGCGCGGCCCCTGTTGCCCCGGGCCGGGCGGGCCGGAGTGGGTGACCAGCGCCGTGCGCTCCCCGAGGGCCCCCGAGGCGTCGATGGGATGCACGGCCACGCTGCCCGACCCGTAGTTGGCGCTGAGCAGCCAGCGCCCGCTCGGATGCACCGACAGATGGCAGGGCGCCGCGCCGCCGGTGCCACGGGAGCCGAGGATCCGCCGGTCGGCACGGCGCACGGCGGTCACGGCCCCGTTCGCGCGCTCGTCGACCGCGTACAGGGTGCGGCCGTCCGGATGCGCGGCGAGGTACGACGGGTCGGCGACGCCGGTCAGGGTGCCGGATCCGGTGACGGCGCCCGTCGCCGGGTCGTACCGGGCCAGGCCGATGCCGGTGCCGCCGCCCTCGGCCGAGGTGTAGGTGCCCAGATAGAGGGGGCGGGGGCCGGACGGCTCGGCCGGGCGCCGGGGCTCGGTGGCCGGCGCGGGCGCCGGCTGTCCGGGCTCGGCCCGCGGCGCCGCCGGTGCCGGCAGGGCCACCGTGGCGGCGCCGCCCGCCAGCGCCCCGACGAACCTGCGCCGGCTCCAGCCGCCGCTTGTCGCTTCCGCACCACTGCCCATGCCCGCACCTTCGGAATGTCCGCTGCTCCGGTCGTGACAGCCACCATGACGCGGAGCACCCCGCGAAGGCAAAACGTATCGGCTCCGCCGGGTGGGGTGCGGGGGTCGTTGCTCGGCTGCGGCGGGGTCGTGGCCGTTCGCGCAGTTCCCCGCGCCCCTATGGGGCGCTCCCGGTGTGTTCTTCAGTGGTACTACCTGGCCGTCGGTCGGGGGCTGCCAGGGGGCGGGATCGGTCCCGAGCCAGTCGCCGACCGGCTTGACCGCGGCCAGCTCGTCCGCCGCGGGGAGATCCTCGGCGTCCTCGTCGTAGTAGTCGTACCAGGGCAGACCCGCCCGGGTGTACGCCGCCCGGTCCACCGGCGACGGCGGCGGCGCCTCGCCCGTGATGCGGTGCCACTGCGGCGGCGTCACCAGATGCACGAACACCCGCCCGGCGGGCTCGTCCGTCCAGTCCCGCGCCGGCCGCTCGTCCCGGTAGACCTCCTGACGCATCGAGCCGCCGACCCCGAGCCCCATGGCCGCCGCGCGCGGCGGGGCGGCCGGCCCCGCGCCCGGAGCGGGGGCCGCGGCCGGCGGCGCCGCCCCGTATCCGGCGGCAGGACCGGAGCGCCGCCGCAGCGTCCGCTGGGCCCGGCGCCAGGCCGCGAGCGGCTCGGCCCTCAGCGGGAACGACTGCAACTGGATCCCGCCCCACACCTGCTCGCCCGTGACCTGCCCCTCCACCGTCGCGCCCAGCCCCAGCGGCACGGCCACGAACTGGCGGACCGTCCCACTGCCCGAGTTGATGCCGTCGAGCCAGGGCTGCCGGGGCAGCACCACATAGTTCTGCGGCTTCCGGGACAGCCGGTCGCTCCACGGCCGGCCCGAGACGGCGCACACCTTGCCCACCCCGACCTGGAGTGCGGCCGGCTCCGCCGAACCCGAGAAGTCCAGCCACATCGCCTCGCGCAGATACACCGGCAGCATCACACCGCCGCGGGCCCGCCACCGCTCCGGCACCGTGTCCGGGTGATCGGCCACCCGCCGTACCGGGAACTCGCCAAGACCCGGCGGCAGCGGATGCGTGCCCGTCTCGGGCAGCCGCAGCGTGCGGATGAACCGCACCGCCACCCCGCCCGGCAGCCCCAGCGTGTTCCCGTCGATCCGTACGGCCGTGTCGGTCACGTGCACGCCCCCTTCGCCTGTCTCGCCTCACCGACCAGAACGTCCACCGGCACCCGCGCGGTTCCGGCGCAGCCGCTCCGGCACGCCCACCCGCTCCCGCACCCAGGACATCCAGGGCAGCCGGTCCCGCTGCTCGCGCGAGACCCGGTCCAGCTCCTCCAGCAGCCGGCGCGAACGGTGCTCGGTGTCCAGCTCGTCGATGATCCGGTTCACCTCGGTCAGGGTCGCGCCGAGCAGCTGCCAGAGCCGTGGGTCCCGCTCGGCCTCCGCCCGCAGCAGCAGGGCGACCTTGTCGCGGGTGTTCGCCGCCGTCTGGAGCTCGGCGGTCAGTCGCGCCTCGGCGGACTCGGCACTGACGCTCAGATCGGTGGTCACCAGCACCGCGAAGCTGACCACCGCGTCACCGACCTCGGACAGCAGCCGCTCGACGGCGGCACCCGTCTCCGGCGAGAACAGGGGATGCGGCGCCCGGGACTTCGCCAGGTCGGTGAAGGTCCTGGCCAGCACCCGCAGCACGACCGTGCAGATCTCCAGCGTGTCAAGGCCGGTCCGCAGCACCACCCGGTGCAGCAGGCCCTCGCGCACGCGCGGGTTGAGCCGCAGGCTGTCCTCGGCCTGCCGCAGGTCCGCGTCCACCTCGACGATGTCGTGGTCGAGCCGGCGCGCCTCGTGCAGCCGCTCGACCGCCAGCTCCCACGGGACGCGCCCCGCGGCCTCCTCGCCCAGCCGCAGCAACAGCCGCCGCACCCGCCGGGCCAGCCCCTCGATCGACTCGCCGGCCTCGCCCACCCACACCGGGGGAGCGAACACCAGATTGCAGGCGAGCCCGACGACCGCGCCGATCAGCGTCTCCACCACCCGGGCCCAGGCCGTGTTGCCGACCGCGGTCACACCGAGCACCAGCATGGCGCTGATCGCCACCTCGGGCACATACTCGTCGACCCGCACCAGGCGCCCGACCGCCAGCGCGGCCACGATCAGCAGGGCCAGGCTCCACCAGGTCAGTCCGACCAGCAGGCTGAAGGCGATGGCGACCAGGACGCCGGCCACCACGGCGTTCACCCGGCGGATGCCGTTGGTGAGCGTGGCGTAGAGCGTGACCTGGACGACCAGCAGGGCGGTCAGGGGCGCGGTCAGCGGCGCGGGCTCCGGGCTCAGCCGCAGCGCGACGACGTACGCGATCGTCGCCGCGCCGGCCGACCGCAGCGTCTGGACGACGGCGGGGTCACGGCGGCGCTGCACGAACCGCTTCGGCACCGCGGTCCACTTCCGTACGTCTGGCATCCCTTGGGCTGTTCCCCGCACACGGACCCGTCGAACGTGCCGACGGCAGTCGCCCAGGCTCCCCGACGGCGTGGCGCGGCGCCTGCTGCCGCGCCGAGCGCCCGCCCCACCGCCGGTCCGTACCCTGGAGCGGGGCCGCCGCCCGACGAGGCGGCGGGGGACAGGGCAGGGGAGGGGCGGCACACGATGCAGGACTCCTGGGCGAGGGCCCGGCTGGCGCTGGCCGACGCGGGCGTCGCGCCGGACCGGCTCGCCGCGGTGCGCCCGCTCGGCGGCGGCACCTACAACACCGTGCAGGAACTCCGGCTCACCGACGGCGAACGCTATGTGCTGAAGGTCGCCCCGACCGCCCCTGGGCTGCGCTACGAGACTCGACTCCTCGTCGCCGAGGCCGAGTTCTGCCGGGCCGCCGAGGCCGCCGGGGTACCGGCGCCGCGCGCCGTGGCCCTCGGCGCCGGTGCCGACGGGCCGTGGCTGCTGCTGACCGCCTGCCCCGGCGAGCCCTGGGACGACTCGCTGACCGAGGGCGAACGAACCTCCCTGCGCACCGAGTTGGGCCGCCAGGTGGCCCGGCTGCACCGGGTGACCGGCCCCGGCGGGTACGGCTACCCGTCCGGCGCCCTCGGCCCGCTCGCCGCCGACTGGCGGACCGCGTTCACCGCGATGTTCGACGCCGTCCTCGACGACGCCCGCCGCTACCGGGCCCGGCTGCCCCGGCCCGTCGAGGAAGTGGCGCGAACGGCGCGGGCCGCCCACGGCGCGCTGGACGAGGTCACCGTGGCCAGCCCGGTCCACTTCGACCTGTGGCAGGGCAACGTCCTGGTGGACCGCTCGGCGGGACCGGCCCGGATCGGCGGACTCATCGACGGGGAGCGGATGTTCTGGGGCGATCCGCTGGCCGACTTCGTCTCCCTGGCCCTGCTCGGGGACATCCGGAAGGAGGAGGCGTTCCTCTCGGGCTACCGGGCGGCCGGGGGCCATGCCGAGTTCGGCACCGCGGCCTGCCTGCGGCTCGCCCTCTACCGCAGCTACCTCTATCTGATCATGCTGACCGAGACCGTGCCGTGGGCGGTGGGCGCGGAACACGGCCGCTGGGTGCGGGAGACGGTCGGCCCGGAACTCGTCGCCGCGCTGGACGAGATCGCCGAACTGGCTCCCCCCTCTTAGCTCATAGCGTGAACTAAGGGTTGGGAGAATATCGCGCCGGGCCCGTGCGCGGAGGTATGTTGCAGGTCGGGCAGGGTTCGAAGGGGGCCATATGGCGGGGCGGAACGGGCGCACGGTACGCGACCTCAGACGGGGCAACCGGACCGCCGTGCTGCAACGGCTGTACTTCGACGGGCCCCTCAGCCGGTTCGAACTGGGCCCCGCGACCGGTCTCAGCTCCGGCTCGGTCAGCAATGTCGTCGCGGACCTGATCGCCGACGGCCTGGTCGAGGAGGCCGGCAGCGTCGACTCCGACGGCGGCCGGCCGCGCACCCTGCTGCGCGTCGCCCCGCACAGCGGACACATGATCGGCGTCGATGTCGGCGAGACCCGGGTCCGGGTCGAGCTCTTCGACCTGGCGCTCACCGAACTCGCCCGGGTGGAGCACCCGTTGGCGCAGCAGCGGTACGACGTCGACGTCATCGTCGGTCATGTCCGCGACGGTGTCGCCGAGGTCCTCGCCGCCGCCGGGACGGAACCCGGCCGGCTGCTCGGCGTCGGCGTCGGTGTCCCCGGCATCGTCGAGCGCACCACCGACCGGGGCGCCGTCGTGCACGGCCAGACGATCGGCTGGGACGCCGTACCGCTGGAGGCCCTGCTCCGTTCCGGCTCCCCGCTCCCGGACGCGGTGCCGTACTTCATCGACAACGGCGCCAAGACGCTGGGCCAGGCCGAGATGTGGTTCGGGGCCGGCCGCGGTGCCCGCAACGCGGTCGTGGTCCTCTTCGGCTCCGGTGTCGGCGCCTGCCTCGTCACCCCGGAGGTGGAGCACGGCCGGGCCGTCGAGTGGGGGCATCTGACGGTACGGGTCCGCGGCCGACGCTGCCGTTGCGGAGCGCTCGGCTGCCTGGAGGCCTACGCGGGCGCGGAGTCCCTGCTCTCCCGCTGGCGCGAGGAGGGCGGGCGCCCGCCCGCGGACACCGACGAGGAGACCGCGCTCACCGCGATGCTGGCCGCCGCCTACCCGGCCGAGGGCGGCGCCGCCGACCCGGTGGCGCTCGCCGTCCTGGAGGAGACCGCCGAGTACCTGGGCGCCGGCCTGTCCGACCTGATCAACCTCTTCCAGCCCGAACGGATCCTGATCGGCGGCTGGGCCGGGCTCCAGCTCGGCTCCCGCTTCCTGCCGGCCGTACGCCGGCACGCGGCCACGTACGCGTTGCGTCATCCGGCCGAGAAGGTGGCGATCGATCTGGGCCGGCTGGGTCCCGACGCGGTGACGGTGGGCGCCGCGATCCTGCCGCTCGCGGACTTCTTCACGCGGGGCGGCCACCGTGCGCCGCCGGTGGCCGAGGACCGGCTGCCGGCCTGGCGCGCGGCACTCGAGGACCGCGCACCCCGCTGACGGCCCGGCCCGGCCCCGCCCGGTCGCCCGCGCGCGGACAGCGCCGTGGCCGGCCCGGCAGGGGCGGGTCTTCCGTCCCCCGGGACACGCCGGACCAGCGGACCGGCGCCGGGTACGCCCCGGGGGAGACCGCACCGCGGAACGCGGCGGCCGACACCGGCGGCGGTGTGCCCGACACCGGCGGCGGTGTGCCCGACACCGGCGGCGGTGCGTCCGGCACCGGCGACGACATCCCCGACACCGGCGACGGTGTGCCCGGCGCCCGCGAGGCCAGGCGCGGGGCGCGGTGGTGCTTCGTTCGTGGGGGCGGGGTGTCGCGGGCTCTCGGCGCCGCATCCGGTGTCGGACGAACCCCTGCGGGGCCTAGGGCCTCTCGTTTGGATCATGCCGGGCTCGCGGGCCCTGGCACCGCGCCTCGCGGCGTTGTCGTCGGTTGTCAGGGCTCCGCCCTGCCGCCCTCCTCCGCCTTGCGATCCACGGCACCAGACCCCGCTCCCTGATCCGGCCTGATCCAGACGAAAGACCCTAGGCGAAGGCGTTCACGCCCGTCAGTTCGGCGGACAGGGTCCACAGGCGGGCCGCCTGCTCGGGGTCGCTCGCCCAGTCCTTCACGCCGACGCGTTCCCCGTCCGCGGGGGCCGGCTCGGCGATGTCGCAGTCCTCCAGGTAGACCCCGCCCATGCCGTCGAGCCGGGGCGAGGTGGCCGCCCACAGCTGGGTGGCCGCACCCTGCTCCGGGGTCTTGAAGCCCTCCGGGTTCAGCGGGTTGCCCTGCTCGTCGATCCAGCCGCGCTCGACCATCTCGGCCCGGGGGAGATGGCGCTGGAGCGGGGTGAGGATGCCGCCCGGATGCAGGGAGAACGCCCGGACCCCGGCGTCCTGACCCAGCCGGTCGAGATGGCGGGCGAACAGCGCGTTCGCCGTCTTCGCCTGCCCGTACGCCTCCCACTTGTCGTAGCCGTGCCGCCACTGGACGTCGTCCCAGCGGATGCCGGAGGCATGGTGGCCCCGGGAGGAGACGGAGACGACCCGCGCGCCGCCGGGCTCCAGCGCCGGCCACAGCCGGTTGACGAGGGCGAAGTGACCGAGGTGGTTGGTGGCGAACTGGGCCTCCCAGCCGGGCCCCACCCGGGTCTCCGGGCAGGCCATGATCGCGGCGCTGTCGATCACGAAGTCGACGGCGCGCCCGGAGGCCAGGAACCGCTCGGCGAAGCCGCGCACGCTCTCCAGGTCGCCGAGGTCCAGCTCGTCCACCTCGACGTCGTCGAGGCCGGTCAGCGTCTCATGGGCGACGGCGGGGCGCCGTGCGGGCACGACCACGCGGGCGCCCGCCCGGGTCAGCGCACGGGTGGTCTCCAGGCCGAGGCCGGAGTAGCCGCCGGTGACGATCGCGAGCCGCCCGGTGAGGTCGATGCCCGCGAGGACCTCGTCCGCCGTGCTGCCGGCGCCGAAGCCCGATCCGATCTTGTGCTGTGCGGTAGTACTCATGTCCGGAACGTTACGAATTCGAGTGCTCTCGAAGTCAAACGGAACCCGCCCGCGGACAGCGGGAAGCCCCGACCGTGACGGGGGAATCACGGCCGGGGCGGCCAGGGGGTGGGCGCGCACGGCGGTCGCCTCTCGGCGAAGGGCTCCACAGGGCTCAAGGCGAACGCCCGTCCCTGTGGGCGGAAGATGAGGCCCGGGGACACTGTCCCGTCCACACCCACGGTCCGTTTAACGGACAACGACCCTCGGGTGTTCCGGCCACAGGACCGCGCACCTGTGTGATCCGCGTCACGCCGGCGAGGTGCGACCCGCCGTCCGCTCCGGGACCCGGCCCTCCCGGGTCCAGGCCAGCAGCTCCGGCGCGGACCAGGTGGTCACCACCCGCTCGGCGGGCACCCCGCACTCCTCGGCCCGCGCACAGCCGAGGATCTGCCAGTCGAGCTGGCCCGGGGCGTGCGCATCGGTGTCGATCGAGAACAGCACGCCCGCCCGGACCGCCGCGCGCAGCAGCCGCCGGGGCGGGTCGAGCCGCTCCGGGCGGCTGTTGATCTCCACGGCGGTGCCCGACTCGGCGCACGCGGCGAACACCGCGTCCGCGTCGAACCGGGACTCCGGGCGGCTCCGCTCGCCTCGCAGCCGCCCGGTGCAGTGGCCGAGCACATCGGCGTGCGGACTGCGTACGGCGGCCACCATCCGGCGGGTCATCGCGCGGGCGTCCATCCGCAGCTTCGAGTGGACGGACACCACCACCACGTCGAGCAGCTCCAGCAGCTCCGGCTCCTGGTCCAGCGAACCGTCCTCCAGGATGTCGCACTCGATGCCGGTGAGCAGCCGGAACGGCGCCCAGGCCGCGTTCAGGCCGGCCACGGCGGCCAGCTGCTCGCGCAGCCGCGCCGGCGACAGCCCGCGGGCCACGGTCAGCCGGGGCGAATGGTCGGTCAGCACCGCCCAGTCGTGCCCGAGCCGCACCGCCGTGCGCCCCATCTCCTCGATCGTGCTGCCGCCGTCGGACCAGTCGGAGTGCAGGTGGCAGTCCCCGCGCTGCTGCTGTCGCAGCCACCGGCCGCCCTCGGCGAGGGGGCCGCCGGCCTTGTCCTCCAGGGTGCGCAGATAGCCGGGCACCTCACCGGCCAGCGCCTCCCGCACCACCTGGGCGGTCTTCGGTCCGACGCCCCTCAGCGACTCCAGGGACCCGGCGGCGGCGCGCTCGGCGACCTCGGCCGCGGGACGCGCGCCCAGCACCCGTGCGGCGGTACGGAAGGCGCGCACGCGATACGTCGGTGCCAGGGACCGCTCCAGCAGGAAGGCGATCCGGTCCAGCGCTTCGACGGGGTCCATCGCCACCTCCACCTCAAGGGTTGCCCAGGCGTGGCGGCGCCGCACGACGGCGGGCGGGCGGGCGTCGTGCGGCGCGCGATGGTCAATCGGGCGGATCGCCCATATCGGTCATGCGCGAATTAGGCTCGATGGCATGACCGAGATAGCGAGCCCGCACATCTCCAGACCGCGGATCCTGGTCCTCGGAGTCATGCGGGGCAGGCCGGGCAGCCCGCCGTTCCGCATCATGGAAGTCGACGGCCAGGTGGTCGGCGCGGCACGGGCCGTGACCGACGTCCTGGAGACCGCCGCCGCGTACGGCATCATCGTCCATGACCTGGACGATCCGGAGGTGGTCCGCTGGGTGGGCGGCGACAAGTTCACCTGGACACCGCACTGAGATCCCGCCCGCTCAGCCGACCGTCCATTTCTGGTTCGCGCCGCCCGTGCAGGTCCAGATCTGCAGCCGGGTGCCGTTGGCGGCGTTGTTGTCCGTGACGTCCAGGCACTTGTCCGCCTGCGGGTTCACGATGTCGTGCGCGGCGGACACCGCCCATTTCTGGTTGGGGCCGCCCGTGCAGTCCCACAGTTGCACGGTCGAACCGTCCGCCGTGCCGTTGCCGGTGACGTCGAGGCACTTGCCGAGCGCCCGGATCGTGCCGTCCGAGCCCACCGACCACTGCTGGGCGGCGGTGCCGTTGCAGTCGTAGAGCTGTACGGGGGTGCCGTTGGCGGAGTTCGCGGCGGCCACGTCCACGCACTTGCCCGCCAGGCCCTTGATCGGGACGCCGGCCGGGCTGTCGCTGGTCGTCACCGACACCGAGTCCACGACCAGTTGCTGCGGGAACACGGTGGAGCCGTCCGGGTCGCCCGGCCAGTAGCCGCCCACCGCCAGGTTCAGGATCAGGAAGAACGGCTTGTTGAACACCCATGCGTTGCCGCCCAGGTCGGCCGGGGTGCGGGTCTGGTAGACGGTGCCGTCCACCGACCAGGTGATCGAGTTCGGCGCCCAGTCGACGGCGAAGGTGTGGAAGCCGTCCGCGAAGGCCTGCCCGTTCGGCAGGGTGTAGCCCGCGCCGATGCCGCCCGAACCGGAGTAGCCGGGGCCGTGGATGGTGCCGTGCACGGTCGAGGGCTCGAAGCCGACGTTCTCCATGATGTCGATCTCGCCCGAGTTCGGCCAGCCGACCTGACCGAGGTCGTTGCCCAGCATCCAGAAGGCGGGCCACATGCCCTGTCCGCGCGGGACCTTCATCCGCGCCTCGACGTGCCCGTACTGGGCGGTGAACTTCCCTGCGGTGTTCAGCCGGGCCGAGGTGTACTGGCATGTGCCGTACCAGCACTGGTAGTTCGCCGGGTTCTCGCGCCGGGCCGTGATGACCAGATGGCCCTGGCCGTCCAGGGCCGCGTTGTTGTTGCCCGACGTGTAGTACTGCCGCTCATGGTTGTTGACGTTGTCGCCGGTCTCGATCTGCCACTTCGAGGAGTCGACCGCCGCGCCCGCGGGGCCGTCGAAGGCGTCGGAGAACGTCACGGCGGTGACACCGGCGTCGGAGGCGTCCGCCTGGGCGGGACCGATCGCGGCGGAGCCGACGAGCGCGGCGGACAGGGCGGCGAACAGACAGCTGCGGAGCAGACGTGGGGAGGCCACGGCTCTCCCTTCCGTACGGCGGCCCGGAGCACGGAGGCGCCGGCCGAGGTGGGGGGTGAAGGTGACGCCTCTTGATTCAAGGAGTGAGATAAGGGATCGTCAATACCTTGGTACGGACCAGCGTCGGATGATCAAGGCGTGCCTGCCGGGCCGTTGGACGGCAGCGCGCGGCGCGGGCTGGTCCGGCTGGGTCCGCGGAGAGCTGCCGGGGCGCGGATCGCTGCGCGTGCGGACCGCCGACGCCGGGCCCGGCTCCGGGGGGAGCCGGGCCGGTCCGACGGCGAACGCCACCATGCGGGCGCAGACGGCCGGCCTCGCCAACAGCCGTACGGGCAGCGGAAGCCCGGGCCGCTCCACGGAGCGGCCCGGGCGGGCCCGGGCGGTGCGGTCAGTCGCGGTAGGAGACGTGCACCTCCGTGAAGCCGAGGGAGCGCAGGAGCCCTTGGAGCATGGCGGTGGTGTTGGTCTCGGCCCGGGTGGTCAGTTCGCTGTCCCGGGCCGCCTCGCCGATGTGCCGTACGGCGAGCTGCTGGACGGCCTGTTCGCTGTTGGGGTTGTCCGAGAAGAAGTCCCCGAGCCGGTTGAGCAGTCCGCGCTGCTTGGAGACGGTGTACGAGTGGTCGGCGTCCAGGGCCGGCTTGCCCAGCCGGGCGTGCGGCAGACGGAGCGTCGCCGACGTGCGGTCACCGTCGACCGTCACGTCCCGCTCGCCCACCTGCCCGAGGTCGACGTAGCCGTCCACGGTGCCCGTCCCGACGTACAGGGTGCGGGTGCCGCGGATCGCGTCGGGCAGGTACTTGGTGTCCTTCTCCAGGTCCACGACGACCTGGAAGGTACCGGAGGCGGCGTCGTAACGGCTCATGTCCCGGATCGACTCCAGGAGCGCCGGGCCGGAGCGGTCGTGCGTCTCGGTGCCGAACAGGTCCTTGATGCCCGGCAGCACGGCCAGCCGGATCCCGGCGAAGAACACCGCGAGCACCAGGACCACGGCGGTCAGGGCCTTCGCCCAGCCCGGCATGCGTCCGGGCAGCCGCGTGATGGCAGTCGTCATGTCGACGGTCCCCCTTTCTATCGTCTGGATGCCCCTCGAAGCCCCATGTCAGTCGGCCCAGTTGGCCGATCGGCGGCTCGACCGGGAGCACCGGGGGCGGACCGTCACCACGAGCCGGACGTGGCCTCCGGCTGTTCCAGGGCCGCGTCCACCGTGGGCCGCGGGGGCAGCAGCCGGGTCAGGCCGGTGACCCGTAGGACGCGCAGGGTCAGCGGGTGGGTGCACACGAGATGCAGCTGCCCGCCGCGCTCCAGTACCCGGGCGCGCGCCCGGTAGAGCAGGCGCAGCCCCGAGCAGTCGAAGAACTCGATGTGCCGCAGATCGATCACGACGCGGGCGCCGGGCTGGTGCGTCACCCGGTCCAGGTGCGGGCCGATCTCCGTGGCCGCCGCGATGTCGATCTCGCCATGGAACTCCAGCACCGTGGCGCCGCGGTCCTGGCGGACGCGCAGGTGCCGGGTGAGCGGTGCGGGTTCCTGCCGCGGTTCCGGGCGCACGACGTCACCTCCCACCCGTGCCGGGAAATCTGTTCCCCGCCCTGCAAGTTACCCTCGTTAGAGGGAATTTGAGCATGTTCGGTTGACATATGTCTTCCAGTTTGGCCGCACGCGTTGCGGTTCAGGCCGTCACCAGGACCAGTTTTCCGGTCGTCCGGCCGGTCTCCCCCAGCTCGTGCGCCCGCGCGGCCTCGGCCAACGGGAACGTCTCCGCGATCGTCGCCCGCAGCCTGCCCTCGGTCACCAGCGCGGCGATCGCCCGCATGCCCGCACGGTCGGCGTCCACGAGCATGCGGACCGCCCGTACCCCCAGCCGCGCCGCCTCGTCGTACAGCTCTCGTGAGCCGACCGGCAGGATGGACACCAGGATCCCGCCCGGGCGCAGCACCCGCAGCGAGCGGACGGCGTTGTCGCCCCCGAGGGTGTCCAGCACCACGTCGGCGTCCCGCACGGCTTCCGTGACGTCGGTGCCGCGGTAGTCGAGCGCCTCGTCCACGCCGATGCCCCGCAGGAAGTCGTGCTTGCCCGCGCTCGCCGTGCCGATCACATACGCGCCCCGGGCCTTGGCGATCTGTACCGCCACATGGCCTACCCCGCCGGCCGCCGCGTGCACCAGCACCCGCCGGCCCGGCGCCAGCTCCGCCGTCTCGACCAGGGCCTGCCAGGCGGTCAGCGACACCAGCGGCAGCGCGCCCGCCTGCGCATGGTCGATCCCGGCGGGCTTGTGGGTGAGCGCGCGGGCGGGGGCGACGACGTACTCGGCGTGCGAGCCGTGCCCGAACGGGTAGGGCAGCATGCCGAAGACCTCGTCCCCGGGCGCGAACGCGGCCACACCGATCCCCGTCTCCTCGACCGTGCCGGAGACGTCCCAGCCCAGGACGAAGGGCGGCCTGCCCAGGAAGCCGCCGGTGGCCCGGTGTTTCCAGTCGGTGGGGTTGACCCCGGCGGCCCGGACCCGGACCAGTACCTCGTTCGGGCGCGGTGCGGGCCGCTCGAGCCGCACCTCCTTGAGCACCTCGGGGCCGCCGAGGACGTCCTGGCTGATTGCGCGCATCGTGTTCACGCCATTCATGATTCCCCGGACCGCCCCGGCCCGCAGTCCGGAACCCGCCACCCGTCCGGGCCGCGGTCCGCACCCCGGCCCGCCGGCGCCCCGGTCCCCCTCTCACCGGAACCACCTGGTCGCCGGCCTTGCTCGGGACGGTCGCCGGCCGTTCGCGTGGCCCGCCGCTGACCGGATCCGTCGCCCGCGGGCCGTCGGTTCTCGGCCGTGTGCGGGGCGGGCTCAGCGGCGGGTTCTGCGGCCAAGTCCCCTGATTTGTAAGGCGTTTGGCGATTCGGGCCACCTGTCGGACAGTGACGGAACCCTCACGTCCGCAGGCCCGCGATGTTGATCTTTTCTCGTTCGAACCAGATAAGCTCCAGAACGTCACCGCGAGTTGACGGGACCGTTCCATCGAGCGGTTGACTCGCCGTGCCCATTCATGAGTGCGGTCCTTGCGCACCACCAAATCGTGATCGTGTTGCTTTCGAAGGATGCAGATGGAACTCGCCACTCCGCCACCGGCGGCGCGGGCCCCTGTCGCCTGGTACAGCTGGTGGCTGATGCCATTGGCCATGGGAGGCGGGACGGTTGCCGCCACCTTCATGAGCTCGGAGCGAATAACCGCTGCCGTTGCCGGTGCCGCCGTGACTGCTGCCGGCTCCGTGTGTGTACGGCTGCTGATCCGCTCCCAGCGGCAGTTGCGCGGCCTGCAGGACAGCTCCCGTACCACACAGGCCGAACACTCGCAGCAGTGGCAGCAGCATGTTGCCGGCCTGGAGCGGAAGTTCGCCGCGGAGCGCGCCTCCCTGGAGGCGCAGCTGACCGAGCAGGGCGCCGCCTTCGAGGCCCAGGCCGGTGAGCGGGCCGCGGCCCAGGAGGCCCAGCTCGCCGACGCCGCCCGGGCCTACGAGGAACGGCTCGCCGATCAGGCCAAGTCGTACGAGGCCCAACTCGCCGACCGGGCCGAGATCTGGGAGGAGCAGCTCGCCCACCAGCGGGCCGCGGTCGCCCTGCTCGCCGACGAGCAACTGCCCGAGGCGCTGGAGCAGTTGCGGGACGGCGACGCCATCGACGACGTGCTGCCGGGCATGCAGTTCGCCAACGTCGCGCCGGATCTCCAGGCGGACCTGCGGCGGATCCTGCGGACCTCGCTGATGAGCATCGAGGAGGAGCTCAACCGCTCCACCTCCGCCGAGCAGGCCGTGATCAGCATCGGCAACCGCATCCACGTACTGACCAGCAAGCTCCGTGGCCGGCTGCACGAGATGCAGGGCGAGCACGGCCGGCTGCCCACCGTGGCGCGCGGCCTGATGCAGCTGGACCAGGAGCTGGGCCCCGCCGACTCGCTCGCCGCGAGCATCGGCGTCCTGGGCGGCTCGGACCGGCCGGGCCGGCAGTGGCAGGAGCCGCAGCGGCTGCTCAGCGTGGTGCGCGGCGGCATCGGCCGGATCAAGGACTTCCACCGCGTCGAGGTGCGCCACCTGCCCGAACTCGGCGTCGACGGCGGGCTGGTGGACCATCTCACGCTGATCTTCGCGCACCTGCTGGACAACGCCGCCCGGTACTCGCCGCCCACCGAGCGGGTGGTCATCTCCGGCAAGGAGGTCCCGAACGGCGTCGGCATCGAGATCCAGGACTCCGGCAAGGGACTGAGCGAGGAGAAGAAGCGCGAGGCGGAGCACTCCCTCGCGGGCACCGCGCCCGGCCCCGGTCTCGGCGGCGTCTCCGAGGACGCCACCATCGGTCTGCGCGTCGTCGGCATCCTCGCCCGCCGCTACGGCATCCGTGTCACCTTCGCGGACTCGCCCTGGCTCGGTACCTCGGTCGTCGTCGTGGTCCCGCACAAGTACTTCAGTGCGCTGCCCGCGGCCCCGTCCGCCGTTCCGGCCGCCGACCCGATCGTCCCGGCCCCGGCGCCCGCCGCGGCCCCGGCGCCGGTCGTGGAGCAGAGCCCGGTCGCCGCACCGCCCGCGGCCGAGCCCGCCGAGGTCCTGGAGACCACGCCCGGCGGACTGCCGCGGCGCCGGAGCAGACGGCGCGAGACGGAGCCTTCGGAAGAGGCCGGACGCGGCGGTGCCACCGCCGTCTCCGCCGTACCGCCGGACGCGTCCTTCGCCGGCCTGGCGGCGTTCGCCACCGCGGGCCGCGACTCTGCCGGCCATGCGCACGCCGAGTCCGGCGAGGCCGCACCCGGCCCTGCACCCGAAGCCGCAGCGGGGTCCGCGGAGTCCGCCGCCCGTGAGTCCACCGAGCACCGCACTGAAGAGAGCGACTAGTCCACATGACGCAACAAGGAACCGACGTGAGCTGGGCGCTCCGCGATCTGGTGGAGAGCATCCCGGAGATCCGCTTCGCCCTCGTGGCCTCCAGTGACGGCAAGGCCATCACGTCCTTCGGCGCCGAAGACCCCGACGACGTGGACCGCTTCGCGGCGGTGGTGGCCGGGCTGCAGGCCCTGGCCCAGCCGGTCGCCGAGCAGTTCCCCAAGTACGCGGGCCAGCTGCGGCTCGCGATGATCGAGGTCGACGGCGGGCATCTGTTCGTCGTCCGCGCGGGTGTCGAGACCTATCTGGGCGTCCTGACCCGCGAGGGACTCGACCAGGGCCTGCTCGGCCACCAGATGAGAGATCTGGCTCGCCGCATGGGCGAGCTGCTCGGCACCACTCCGCGCCTGGAGGAGCACTCTGGATGAGTGCTCCCCGTCCGCCCACGGACCCGTCCGGCCTTGAGCGCTACTACGTCCTCACCAACGGACGCAGCAGGCCGGGCGGTTCTGCGTCGAGTCTCGACGTGGCGACCCTCATCGTCTCCCTGACCGCCCCCGCTCCGGGCATGCAACACGAGCACGAGGATATTGTCCGGCGCTGCCGCGATCCGCTGTCGGTTGCCGAACTCGGCGCCCATCTCGGATTGCCCTTCAACATTCTCGCGGTGCTGCTGGCCGATCTGCTGGACGCAGGCCGCGTCGAAGCCCGTGACCCCATCCCGGCCCACGACGCCGGACGCGGGCTCGACCTCGCGCTCCTTCAGGAGGTACTCAGTGGACTTGAAAGGCTTTGACCAATCCGGCCGACCCGCCGCCGGAGGCACCCGCTCGGTCAAGGTGATGATCGCCGGCGGGTTCGGCACCGGCAAGACCACCATGGTCCGCGCCGTCAGCGACATCAAGCCGCTCACCACCGAGGAGACCCTCACCCAGGCCAGTGCCGGCGACGACCACCTCATCGGCATCGCCGACAAGGCCGAGACCACCGTCAGCCTGGACTTCGGCAAGATCAGCCTCAACGACAGCCTGATGCTCTACCTGTTCGGCACCCCGGGCCAGGAGCGGTTCTGGTTCCTGTGGAACGGTCTGTTCAAGGGCGCGCTGGGGGCGATCGTCCTGGTGGACACCCGGCGGCTGGCCTCCAGCTTCCGGGCGATCGAGGAGATGGAGCGGCAGAACGTGCCCTTCGTCATCGCCCTCAATGTCTTCCCGGACTCCGCGAACCATCCGGTCGAGGAGATCCGGGACGCCCTGGACATCTCCCCGCACACCCCGGTCGTGGAATGCGACGCCCGCGACCGCGCCTCCAGCCGTGATGTGCTGGTCGCGCTCATCCGTCACCTGCAGGAACGCTCGGCCGTCGCAGTGGAGTCCCGATGAACGACCAGTCCCACGACCCCGGGGCGTCGGGCGGCTGCCCGGTCGCCCACGGCGCGGGCGTCACCCGGCTGTACGGCTCGGACGCGGAGCGGGATCCGCACGGCATCTACACGGTGCTGCGCGAGCAGCACGGCGCGGTCGCCCCGATCCTGCTGGAGGGCGACATCCCCGCCTCGCTGGTGCTCGGATACCGGGAGAACCGGCGGGTGCTGGACAACCCGCTCCAGTTCAGCCGGGATTCGCGGATCTGGCGGGACTGGAAGGAGGGCCGGGTCGCCGAGACCTCGCCGCTCATCCAGATGCTGGGCTGGCGGCCCGACTGCGTCTCCCAGGACGGCGAACCGCACCGCAGGCTGCGCGGTGCGGTCACCGACAACCTCCTCGGCGTCACCGGGCGCGGCATCCGGCGGCACGTCACACACTTCGCGCACAAGCTGATC
Source organism: Streptomyces shenzhenensis (assembly GCF_003688995.1). GTDB lineage: Bacteria > Actinomycetota > Actinomycetes > Streptomycetales > Streptomycetaceae > Streptomyces > Streptomyces shenzhenensis_A. The sequence continues at coordinate 301,587 of NZ_PENI01000005.1, forward strand.
GACGCGTTCGAGGACGCGGGCCGCGCCGACCTGGTGACGGACTTCGCCGACTACCTGCCGATGCTGGTCCTCACCCGGGTCCTCGGGCTGGCCGAGCGGGAGGGGCGCACCCTCGCCGAGTCCAGCAACCAGATCCTCAAGGGCGGTGCCGACGCCCTCGCGCACAACGAGAAGATCATGAGTGTCCTCGGTGACCTCGCGGCCCGCAAGCGCTCCGAGCCGGGTTCGGACTTCGCCTCCGGGCTCATCGGCCACTCCGCCGATCTGGACGAGGACGAACTCGTCAACCATCTGCGCCTGGTGCTGATCACCGGCCACACCATGACCAGCAACCTGCTGGCGCGGGCGCTGCAACTCATCCTCACCTACCCCGAGCGGCGCTCCGAACTGGTCAGCGGGCAGCTGAACATGTCCGCCGTGGTGGAGGAGGTCATGTGGAACACCCCGCCGCTCGCGGTGCTGCCGGGCCGGTTCGCCACCTCCGACCTGGAGCTCGGCGGCTGCCCGATCAAGGAGGGCGATCTGCTGGTGCTCGGCCTCGCGGCGGGCAACGCGGATCCGCAGATCCGCCCGGACACGGCCGTCTCGGTCGTCGGCAACCAGTCGCATCTGGCGTTCAGCGCCGGGCCGCACGAGTGCCCGGGGCAGAACCTCGGCCAGGGCATCATCGAGACGGCCGTCGATGTCCTGCTGCACCGGCTGCACGGCCTGCGGCTGGCCGTGCCACCGGCGGAGCTCACCTCGACGGCCTCCACCTGGGAGTCCCGGCTGGACAGCCTGCCGGTGGAGTTCGCCGCCTGACGCGCGCGGGGCCGCCGTCCCACCGGACGGCGGCCCCGCGGCATTGCGTTCACACGGCGAGCAGGTCGTCCACCGAGCCGCGCCCGGCCCGTTCTGCGGTGGCCGCCGGTCCCTCCTTGGCCGCCGCGTAGCGGCCGGTGGTCAGCGCCCACTCGTAGTTGCCGTTGATCCAGTGCTGGATGGCCTCCACGCCCATCCGCACCCGCTGCCGCCCCGTCTCGTCCAGGCCGAGTTCGTCGCACATCTGCGGCACACGCGCCTCCAGGGCGACGTACTCCGCAAGGCTCTCGTTCGTCATCCGGTACGCCTCGTCGGCCGCGTCCTGCCAGGAGCCGCCCCGCTCCCGCTGCAGCACGCATATCAGGTTGTGGCCGTCGCCCCGGCGCCGCTCCCGCTCGAACGAGTGGATGTCGTTCATGAACCCGATGGTGTCGGCGGCCAGATCGCGCATCCGCTCCATCACCGGATGGGCCTGGACCTCGGCCGGTACCTCGAAGCGGCGGCTGCGCTCGCCCGCGTCGATGCTGTGGTGGATGCCCACCGTGCGGCGGCGGAAGGCGGTGTACTCGTCGAGCGTGAGCGTGCCGGCCAGCCCGCGGGCCGCCAGGTCGACCTCCTCGCAGTGCGCCACCAGGAACCGTCCCCAGGAGGCGGCGAACCTCGACTGCCATGTCAAGGACATGCCATCGGAGAGATGCTGCCAGACCTCCGCCCAGGCCACGGTGATCGGGCAGACCACCCGGGGACGGCTGCCGGCCGGGCGCAGCGGCGTGACGATCAGCTCGCGTGCCACCTCCGCGATCCGGTCGGCGCGGTCCGGCTGGCCGGCGTCGAACTGGTCGTCGAAGAGGAAGGCCAGCGAGAACCAGTTCATGAGGACGGCCATGTCGTCGGCCGAGGCGTGTGGGTAGGTGCGTGCGGCGGCCTGTGGCAGGTCCCAGGACCGGTACTCCGCGAATCCGGCCTGGCTGCGCACCAGGCCCATGTCCCAGATCCAGCGCAGATGGCGCGACCGCGCGTGTTCGAGATGCGGGCTGACGGGGGTCTTGAAGGGCAGGTCGAAGGTGACGTCCTGCGGCATGCGGTTCCTTTCGGGAGACGGAACGCAGAGCCCCCCCGCCCCTGCGGGCGGGCGGCCGGGACGGCCGCCCGCGCCCTCGAACTGAGCTTCCTGGCCGGTCAGTTGAGACAGGGAGCAGTATGAGGATGCCCAGAGCCTAAATGATCTATCCCTCAAGATCGCCGTGATGTGTGTTACTGCTCACGCCTTTTGAGCCACGTACACTCCCTGCCCCCACAAGAGGTCCGCGCCGCGCGCTCGCCGGGCCGGAACACCCGCCCGGTGCCGCCCGGCCCCGAGGGACGCGCCGGATCGTCCGTCTGCGGCCCGCGCGGACGGCCCGGGGGCGGGTGTGCGGCGGTGTGCGGGTCACCGCCGGTGGCCGATCCGGTGATTGCCGCCGCCCCGCCGGCGCTCGGCGCACCTCGGCTGTGGCAATGGAGTCGTTCTTCCCGCCGGTACGGCGAAGCCCCGCCGCGACGGGGGAGCGCGGCGGGGCCTGTCGCAGGAGTGCCCGGGCCGGGGCCCGTTCATGCCTGGCGGCGCAAGATTTTCCGGATGGCTTCGGCGCCCGGCCGGAATCAGCTTCCGGCGGCCGGTTCGAGGACGAAGACCGGGATCTGCCGGGCCGTCTTGTCCTGGTACTCGGCGTACGGCGGATACGCGGCCACCGCCCGCTCCCACCACTCGGCCTTCTCCGCGCCGGTGACCTCCCGGGCCGTCATGTCCTGCCTGACCGGTCCGTCCTGCAGTTCCACGCGCGGATCGGCGGCGATGTTGAAGTACCAGACCGGGTGCTTGGGCGCACCGCCCTGCGAGGCGACCACGGCGTACCGCCCGTCGTGCTCCACCCGCATCAGCGGCGTCTTGCGGATCTTGCCGCTGCGCGCGCCCCGGGTGGTCAGCACGATGACGGGCAGCCCCGTGTCCAGCAGCGTCGTCCCCTCGGTGCCACCGGAACTCTCGTACAACTCGACCTGCTCCCGGACCCACGCGGTCGGACTGGGCTCGTACTCACCCTCAAGAGGCATGCTGTCTCCTCGTCGGAACCGAGCTGACTACCGGGCGATTCAACACCGGTGACCGCGGATTTCATCCAGCACGCGCCGTCGTCCCGCCCGGACGCACCCCTCTCGCGGCCGTCGTCGGAGGCGGGCGATGGACTATCGTGGAATGGCCGGTTCCATACGTCCGGCACCCCCCGTGAGGGCAATCGAAGCACGAAACGGAAGAGTCGCTTCCCGGCCAGATTGCGCAGGTAACCGATCTGGCCGAACTTTGCGTCGCACGTTAGGTGCCTCGGGCATCTAATGAAGATCGGTACGACGCACTCTTCGTCTGTGAGGTCTTCCATGACGGAATTGTCGGAACCCGTCGCCTTCCCCCAGGACCGGGGCTGTCCCTACCACCCGCCGGCCGGCTACGACCCGCTGCGCGCCTCCCGGCCACTGGCCCGTGTCACCCTCTACGACGGCCGCACCGCGTGGCTCGTCACCGGGCACGCGCTCGCCCGCGACCTGCTGGTCGACCCACGGCTGTCCAGCAACCGCACCCGGGCCGGCTTCCCCATCACGACGCCCCGGTTCGCCAAGGTCCGCGACCGCAAGGCGGCCCTCCTCGGCGTCGACGACCCCGAGCACCGGACCCAGCGCCGGATGATGATCCCCAGCTTCACGCTCAAGCGGGCCACCGCGCTCAGGCCGAGCATCCAGCGCATCGTCGACGACCTGCTGGACCGGATGATCGCCCAGGGGCCGCCCGCCGAACTGGTCGGCGCGTTCGCGCTGCCGGTGCCCTCCATGGTGATCTGCGCGCTGCTCGGCGTCCCCTACGCCGACCACGAGTTCTTCGAGGAGCAGTCCCGGCGGCTGCTGCGCGGCCCCACGGCCGAGGTGACGCAGGACGCCCGGGACCGGCTGGAGGAGTACCTGGGCGACCTGATCGACCGCAAGCGCGCGGAGCCCGGTGACGGCCTGCTGGACGAGCTGGTCGAGCAGCATGCGCGCGAGGGCACACCGGACCGGGACGAGCTGATCGCCCTCGCGATCATCCTCCTGATCGCCGGCCACGAGACCACCGCCAACATGATCTCGCTCGGCACCTACACGCTGCTCCAGCACCCCGAGCGGCTCGCCGAACTGCGCGCCGACCCCTCCCTGCTGCCCGCAGCGGTCGAGGAACTGCTGCGGATGCTGTCCATCGCGGACGGACTGCTGCGGCTCGCCACCGAGGACGTCGAGGTGGCCGGGGCGACCATCCGGGCCGGTGACGCCGTGGTCTTCTCGACCTCGGTCATCAACCGCGACACGGACGTCTACCCCGGACCTGACACGCTCGACTGGCGCCGCCCGGCCCGCCACCACGTCGCCTTCGGCTTCGGCATCCACCAGTGCCTCGGCCAGAACCTCGCCCGCACCGAGCTGGAGATCGCCCTGGCCGCCCTGTTCGAACGGCTGCCCACGCTCCGCCTCGCGGCGCCCGCGGACGAGATCCCGTTCAAGCCCGGCGACACGATCCAGGGGATGCTGGAACTCCCCGTGACCTGGTAAGAGGCTCGTGCCATGCACATCGAGATCGACAGGGACGTCTGCATCGGCGCGGGCCAGTGCGCCCTGACCGCGCCGAACGTCTTCACCCAGGACGACGACGGCTACAGCATGCTGCTGCCCGGCCGGGCGGACGGCGGCGGCGACCCGCTGGTCCGCGACGCCGCCCGTGCCTGCCCGGTCGGCGCCATCACCGTCACCGACGAGCCCGCCTGACCCGGCCCCGGCCGGTCCCGCGGCGGCGTAGGGTGCCCGGATGACCGAACAGGACGAGAAGCCCTTTCTCCAGCTCGTCGTGTGCGCGGCCGGGGTCGCCGCGGGCGTCGGCAAACTGATCACCGCCGCCCAGGAGCGGCACTGGGAGGTGGGCGTCACGGCCACCCCGGTCGCCCTGGGCGGTTTCTTCGACGCCGGTGCCGTCGAGGCGCAGACCGGCCGTCCCGTCCGCTCCGCGTGGCGCACCCCCGCCGACCCGCGCCCCTTCCCGGCGCCGGACGCCGTGGTCGTCGCGCCGGCCACCTTCAACACCCTCAACAAGTGGGCGGCGGGAAGCGCGGACACCCTCGCCCTCGGCACCCTCTGCGAGGCGTACGGGCTGGGCGTGCCGATCGCCGTCCTGCCCTGCGTGGGCGACGCGCTGGCCGCCCACCCCGCCTACCGGGCGAGCCTGGAGCGGCTGCGCGCCATGGGCGTGCGCATCGGCGCGCCGTACACCGGGGAGGCCGACGAGACCGGCCGCAGGCCGGACTTCGGGTGGGAGCGCGCCCTGGACCTGCTGGAGCGGCCCGGAGCCGGGTCGTAGCCCGGCGGCCGTGCGCCGGCCGCGCCGGGACTCAGCGGACCCTGCGGACGTAGTCCTCGCTGTCCGGAGTCGACACCGCCATGTCCCGGCGGACGATGCTGAGGCGGTCGCCGAAGCCCGCGAGGGCCTTGCGCAGCCCGTCGTCCGTGTACTCGACGACGAGGACGCGGTCGTCGAAGGCCTCGGCGTACGCGCCGCACTCGTCCCACTCGCCGCACTCCTCCACCACCGCGAAGTCGAGGCCGGTCCGCTGCCGGAGGTCGGCCAGCTCCAGGGTGTTCTTCTGCGCGATGGCCAGGTTCCGGGCGTGCGCGTGCCGGGACAGCAGCGTGATGAACGCGGTCGCGTCCTCGGCGGTCAGCAGCTTCCCGGACCGGGTGTAGCTGTCGTAGTTGTCCGGCTCGACCGCGTCGAAGCCCTTGTCCGCGCAGCCGTCGATCCAGCGGCCCACCCGTTTCGCCACCCGCTCGCGCTTGGCCGCGGTGCCGATGTCGAGCAGCGGCTCGTCCCAGTCCTCGTCCACCACGACCTTGCCGCGGGCGTCCCGCAGCAGCAGGTCGGCGGGCCAGCTGTCCGTCTCGCCCGGCTGGGCCTGGAAGGCGTTCACGTAGCAGATGTTGTACAGGCCGGGCGCGGGCGAGGCCGTGCGGTCGCGGCTGACGACACGGACGCCGGCCGGGGGCCGATACGCGCCGCCGAGCTGGTAGTCGAAGCCGGCGTGCCGCGGCGGCAGCCGTACCTCGGACGACGTACGGCCGGCATCGGGCCGGTCCTTTCCGGAGTCCGCCGGGGATCCGCAGCCGGTCAGCAGCAGCGCCGCCGTGACGACCGCGGTGACGAGCCGCGCGCCGACGGCCGTCCCGGGACCTGCGAGTCGGAGTGCACCCTTCGCGGGCATGACCGCTCCATCCATCGCGGGTACGGCCCCGCCTCGGACCGGCGCGGCGGTCCTGGCGACTGGGGCCGGGCTGAGAACGTGTCCGTCACCGGCTGGGCGCACCTCTGCGTGCCCGCGCGGGGCGCCGGGCACGTGATCACGATCAAAGCCGCCGTGCCCCGCCGCAGTCAAGTCGGGTCCGGGCGACGACGTACGCTCCGAAGAGCCAACCGTCCCGAAGGCAGGAGCAGCAACGATGCAGTACGCGAAGCTCGGTTCGACGGGCCTGGACGTGTCGCGGATCTGTCTGGGCTGCATGACCTACGGCGAACCGGACCGCGGCGTCCACGAGTGGACCCTCGGCGCGGAGGCCGCCCGCCCGTTGATCCGGCAGGCGCTGGAGGCGGGCGTCACCTTCTTCGACACCGCGAACGTCTACTCCGACGGCACCAGCGAGGAGATCGTCGGCAAGGCGCTGCGCGACTTCGCCAGGCGCGACGAGATCGTGCTGGCCACCAAGGTGCACGGCCGGATGCGCCCCGGGCCCAACGGGGGCGGGCTGTCCCGCAAGGCGATCATGTCGGAGATCGACCACAGCCTCACCCGCCTCGGCACCGACTACGTCGACCTGTACCAGATCCACCGCTACGACCACGACACCCCGGTCGAGGAGACCATGGAGGCGCTCCACGACCTCGTCAAGGCGGGCAAGGTGCGCTACATCGGGGCCAGTTCGATGTACGCGTGGGAGTTCTCCAAGGCCCAGTACACGGCGGAACGGCACGGCTGGACCAGGTTCGTGTCCATGCAGAACCACTACAACCTGATCTACCGCGAGGAGGAGCGGGAGATGCTCCCGCTCTGCGCGGACCAGGGCGTGGGCGTGCTGCCCTGGAGCCCGCTCGCCCGCGGCCGGCTGACCCGCGACTGGGGCGCCGTCACCGAGCGCAGCACCAACGACGCCTTCGGCAGCCGGCTCTACCTGGAGAGCGACCGCTCGATCGTCGAGGCAGTCGGCCGGATCGCCGCCGAGCGGGAGGTGCCGCGGGCCCGGATCGCCCTCGCCTGGCTGCTGCACCAGGCCACGGTGGCCGCGCCGATCGTCGGCGCGGCCAAGCCGCACCATCTCGACGACGCCGTCGCCGCCGTGGAACTGAAGCTGAGCGGCGAGGAGTTGGCGGCGCTGGAGCAGTCCTACACCCCGCACGCCATCAGCGGCCACTGACGGTCGGGGGGCCGTGCGGCGCATACCGGTCCCGAGCGCGTACCGGGACTTAATTCGGCCGTCGCCCGGGCGACAACCGGCAAATGCTGCACCTTGACGTTTCGTCAATTCCCGTGGCCCGCCCGGCAATGCGAAAACCCAGCAATCGCTTGTTCTGACATGACGCCCTGTGACAGGGTGTGCGTGCGGCGCTGCGGACCATGGATTTTCCTTCAAAAAGGCTGCACACGGCCGGCGTTCGAGATGCCGCATCCCCTGGTACGGACTTAATCCGCAGCGCGTCTGGGAGGAATGCTGCCGTGAAAGACGCAGGCCCCTCGAATTCCCCGGGTACCGCTCGACCGTTCGACATCACGGACGAACAGTTGAGCGCCGAACTGCGGAAGTGGACGGGGACGACGCCCGCGCTGCACCCCGTGGGCGAACTGCTCGACCGGCACTGGGAAGCCGTGTTCGGCTACGCCCGGCTGTGCACCGACGGGCCGCGCGCGGCCGGAATGCTCACCACGGCGGCCTTCACCCGGCTCTTCGGCGAATCGCTCAGGCAGGTGGGGCCACCGACCTCCGCCTGGCGCCCCCACCTGCTGGTCACCGTGCGGCGCATCGCCGCCGAGTGGGACGCGGACGGACGCCAGGAACTGCTCCATGCCGCGCTGCGCTCCGGCACCGCCGCCGGGGACCGGGCCGCGGCCCGGCTGCTGCCGCCGGCGAACCGGCGCCTGCTGTCCCGGGCGTTCCAGCGGCTGCCGCAGACCGCCCGCGCGCTGCTGTGGCACACCGAGGCCGAGGCGGAGCCGATGGTGGTCCCGGTCGCCCTGCTGGGCCTGGACGAGCGGATCGCCGGCGTGGAGCTGCAGCGGGCCCGGGAGCGGCTGCGCGAGGAGTGTCTGCAGGTGCACCGCGAACTCGCCCCGGAGGAGGAGTGCCTGCGCTACGTCCGGATGCTCGACGTGACCTACCGGCGCGACGGCGCCGACATGGACCCGGACCTCCGCCGGCACCTGGGCGGCTGCGGGCACTGCCGGCACACCGCCGACCAGCTGGACCAGTTCAACGGGCTGCTCGGGGTCGCCCTGGCCGAGGCGGTGCTCGGCTGGGGCGCCCAGGAGTACGTCGCGTCCCGGGTCGGACCGGCCCAGGAGCCCGCCGAGGACCGGCCCGCACCGTCCGGGCCGCCCGGCGGCGAGTCCTTCGGTCCGCCGGCGGGCGGACCGGACGAGTCCGAGCCGGCGGCCGGTGCCGCGGCGGGAGCCGACGACCATGGGGCGCCGGTGCGCCGCGCCGCCGGCCGCCGCTCCACCGGCGGCGGGGCCGTCGGCCGTCCGCTGTCCGGCTCCCGCGCCCGCGCCGGGCGTTCGGCGCAGCGGGCGGCCCGCCGGGTCCGCCGGCGCAACCTCGTCCTGGCCGCGACGACCGTGAGCGCGCTGGTCGTGCTGCCGTTCGTCCTGTGGTCCGCGTTCGGCCCCGGCCACGACACCGCTCCCGGCACGGAGCCCGGCCGGACACCCGGCTCGGGCTCCGCGTCGGCGGACCCGTCCTGGATCGGGGCGAGCGGGTCCGCCCAGGGCACCCTGCGCGGCAGACTGCACAACCTCGCCTCCGGGCTCTGCATCGGGGCGACCGGCAAGAAGCCCGTCGAGGGCGCGGAGGCCCGGCTGGCCCCGTGCTCCTCGGCCGCCGGCCAGCAGTGGGCGTACGAGACCGACGGACTGCTGCGCAACGCCGCCGCCCCGGACCTGTGCCTCGACTCCCACCTCGGCTACTCGGTCCGGCTGGCCCCGTGCGCGGGCGCGGCACAGCCCCGCACCAGGAACGTCCGCTACGACTTCACCCTCCAGGGCGCCCTCGTGCCCCGCTGGAACCAGGACCTGGCCCTCGCCCCCGCCGCCACCGACGGGTCAGGCGCCCTCGTCGTGAAGAACCGCTCGGCCGGCAACGCCCAGCGCTGGGTGATCGACACCTCGCGGGCCGAACTCCAGATGCAGATGGTCAACTGGGACACCGACGGCGTGCCGTCGCCCACCGCGACCGCCGAGGTCACCCCCGGGGCCGAGCGGACCCCGTCCGCGTCCCCCGCCCCGTCGGCCCCGAAGAAGCCGGACCCGCGGTCCACCCCGTGGGGCGGCGGCTCGATCGGCACCTGCTCCACCGGCTCCGGCCGTCACCTCTACCCGTATCCCTATTCCTACGGGTACCCGGGCTCCTGCTCCTGGGACGGCTCGTACGACGGCGGCGTACGCGGCTCCGGCGGCGGTCACCGGGGACGCTGACCGGCCGTCACGACCAGCCGGTCGACGGAGAGACGGCGGGGTGCGCGGGGGAGCGGGTCGGTCAGGCGCCGTTGCCGGGGGCGAGGACCGTCAGCAGGACGGCGGAGGCGTTGCCGGACACCGGCACCGCGCCGGCCGTCCACGCCACCTTCAGCTGGTCCCGCTCGTCCGGCGGGGTGATCAGCAGCGCGGCGGGCGTCGCCGTCCGGGCGCCGCTGATCTCCGGGTTGGAGAAGGTCAGCCCGGCCCAGGCGCTCCGGCCCGGCTTCAGCGTCACGGTCGTGGGCGTGCCCGAGGAGCGTATGGGGTCCGGACCGAGCCGGCCGCCCGAGGCGTTCACGAAGGCGGCGCCCGGGTAGCCGCGCACCGTGCAGGTGCGGGCGGACTCGTTGGTGAGCACGACCGGGAAGTTCTCCTGGCCCGCGCCCGGGTTGTTGCGGCCCACGGAGGCGCTCAGCTCGGAGGTGTGGCAGCGGGTGCCGCCGGCCGCGGGCGTCGCCCCGGTGCCCGCCGCGCCGTCCGAGGCGGGCAGGGAGGAGGGCTCGCCGGCCGGTGGCTCCCCAGCCGGCGATTGCGCCGTCGTGCCGTCCGCCGCGGTGTCCGCCGCCGTCGGGCCGCCGCCGGTCGCGTCCGCCGCCGTGCCCGTGACCTGCTGCGGACCGCTCCGGACGCCGCTGCCGTCGCCGCAGGCGGTCAGGAGGCCCAGCACGGCGACGGAGGTCACGAGCAGGGCCGCCCGGTGCGAGGTCTGTGACGTGTACGCCATGTCTGTCCACACTCCCGGATCCTCGGGGCGCGCCGGACGCGTGCCCGCGGCGCCTCGTGCGCCGTCATCACACTCCGATGCGCGGACCGCGGAAAAGGTTCGCGGCCCACAGGGATTGTTCCCCGGCCCGCGCCGATGTCCGCACCGTCGGCTGTGCCGGGCCGAGCGCCCGCTACTCCTCCTCGACCAGGGCCAGCTCCGCCCAGATCGTCTTGCCCTCCGCCGTGTGCCGGCTGCCCCACCGCTGGGTGAGCTGGGCGACCAGGAGCAGCCCCCGGCCGCCCTCGTCCCAGGTCTTGGCGCGCCGCAGGTGCGGTGCCGTGTGATTGGTGTCGGACACCTCGCAGATCAGGGTCTCCGCGCCGTGGATGAGCCGCAGCCGGATGGGGCGCGCGCCGTACCGGATGGCGTTGGTGACCAGCTCGCTCACCACCAGCTCCGCGGTGAACGAGATCCCGCTGAGCGCCCAGGCGTCCAGCTGGTCCACGACCTCCTTGCGGATCGGCGCCACCAGGGCCGGGTCGCCGGGGATGTCCCACGAGGCGACCTGGCAGGCGGGCAGCCCCCGGGTGCGGGCCACCAGCAGGGCCACGTCGTCCGGGACGCCGCCCGGCGGGAGCACCCGGCGCAGGATCCGGTCGCAGGTCTCGTCCAGCGAGTCCGTGCGCGCCGCCAGGGCCTCGAGCAGCAGCCGGTGACCGGCGCCGACGTCCCGTTCCCGGTTGTCGATCAGACCGTCCGTGTACAGCGCGAGCACACTGCCCTCGGGCAGCTTCAGGTCGGCCGACTCGAACGGCAGCCCGCCCAGGCCCAGCGGCGGCCCGGCCGGCAGGTCCAGCTGCCGCGGCGGGCCCCCGGGCGGCACCAGGACCGGCGGGGGATGCCCGGCGCGGGCCACGGTGCAGCGGCGCGAGACCGGGTCGTACACGGCGTACAGGCAGGTCGCGCCGACCGCGCCCGCGTCGCCGGCCGACTCGCCCGACTCCTCGGACAGCCGGACCACCAGGTCGTCGAGGTGGGTGAGCAGCTCGTCGGGGGCCAGGTCGATGTCGGCGAGGGTGCGTACGGCGGTGCGCAGCCGCCCCATGGTGGCCGAGGCCTGGATGCCGTGGCCGACGACATCGCCGACGACCATGGCGACCCGCATCCCGGACAGCTGGATGACGTCGAACCAGTCGCCGCCCACCCCGGCGCGGGCCGCGGGCAGATAGCGGGAGGCGGCCTGCACGGCGGCGGTGCGCGGCAGCGTCCGGGGCAGCAGGCTGCGCTGCAGGGCGATCGCGGTCTCGCGCTCGCGGGAGTAGCGGCGGGCGTTGTCGATGCAGACCGCGGCCCGGGCGGTGACCTCCTCGGCCAGCAGGACGTCGTCCGGGGTGAACGGATCGCGGCGCCGGTGCCGGCTCAGCACCGCGACCCCGAGGGTCAGGCCGCGGGCCCCGATCGGCACGGACATCACGGAGTGCACGCCGGACTCCAGGGCCCGCCGGGCGCGCGCCGACTCCGTGGACAGCCACCGGGTGAGGTTCTCGGACGGCACCGAGCCGACGACCGTACGGCCCGAGGTGAGCGAGTCGGCCTGCGGGGACGACTCCGGGTAGTCGGCGACCTGGCCGGGTCCGGTGACCGCCTCGGGGCTGCCGGGCAGCACCGAGCGGTGCGCGACCCGGCGCAGCGTGACCGGTGCGGTGATCCGCCGCGACGGCTCGCCGTCCAGCCTCCGCGGATCCAGCAGGTCGATGCTGACGAAGTCGGCGAGCGCGGGCACGCACACGTCCGCCAGCTCCTGCGCCGTGCGGGTGACGTCCAGGGTGGTGCCGATCCGCATGCTCGCCTCGTTGACGAGCTGCAGCCGCTCCCGGGCCAGATAGTTGTCGGTGAAGTCGTGGGCGGCCAGGCACACGCCCCGCACCCGCCCGGCCGCGTCGGTGATCGGGGCCATCCGGGCCAGCCAGGCGTGCGCCTGCTCCTCGCCGCCGGTGCGGGTGTACGTGTGCACGTCCCGGGGCCGGCCGGTGGTGAGCACGCCGAGGAGGGCCGCCTCGAGTTCCTCGCTCTGCGGTTTGCCGCCGATCTCCGACAGTCTCAGGCCCCGGACGCGCTCCTCGGGCAGGCCGACCACCTCGGTCATGGCGTCGTTCATCCGGCACAGTCGCAGCCGGTCGTCGTAGACCGCGACGGCGCACGGGGACTGGGTCAGTACGGCGGTGTCCGGCGGGTCGTCGGGGGTGTCGGGTGTGCGGCCGGTGAGCGGGGTGACGACGAGCCAGTCGCCGGGCCGGCCGTCGCGCGGCGGGCGGCGGTGGGCGAGCAGCCACACCTGGACCGTGCGGCCGTCCCGGTGGCGCAATTCCACCGTCCCGTCCCAGCGGGGGGCGGTGGGCGCGGCCGGGGTGCCGTCACCGGCAAGCAGCCGGGCCGCGGGGCGGCCCACGACCTCGGCCGCGCGGTGTCCGAGCAGCCGGCGGGCGCCGTCGTTCCATGCGACCAGGGTGCCGTCGTCACCGATGACGGCACGGGCCGTCGCCGCGTCGTCGAACGGATGGACCGGGCTCATCGTCGCCACTCCCCAGCGCACACTCACAGTGAGCAGGTACGTCACTTGTGTTCCAGCGTAGTGCGTCGGCCCCGCCGACGGACGGCGGCTCGGGACCGCCGGACCCCTGTGCCCCGGCCGGTCAAGAGGGGATTTTGGCCGAAGCGAATCCGCCCCGGGGAGTCCTCCCGACCCCTTGACGCCCCGCTATGGCACACCGTCAGAATCTGTTTGGTCACGATCAGTTGTGAGTGCTTCTGGGCCCTGATGAGGGAGAGCCGCCATGACGGTCACACGCAGATCGGTTCTGGTCGCCGCGACGGCGACACCGGCCGCCGGAGCGCTCCTGGGCGCGCCCGGCGCCTGGGCCGCCGAGGCGGCGGGCCCCGCCGGGCGGCGCACGCTCCCGCTGCGCGACGGCTGGCGCTTCGCGCTGGCCGACCCGGTCGGCGCCACCGCCGCGACGGGCGAGTACGCCGACCCCGGGTACGACGACTCGGCCTGGCGCGAGGTCGCGGTCCCGCACGACTGGAGCATCGAACGGACCCCCACCACCGAGCACGGCACCACCAGCGGCACCGGCTTCTTCCCGGGCGGCCTCGGCTGGTACCGGCTCGCCTTCACCCTGCCGCCCGAGTGCGCGGGCCACCGGATCTCGGTGGAGTTCGACGGCGTCCACATGGACGCGTACGTCCACTGCAACGGCACCGAAGTCGGCCGCCACCCCTACGGCTACACCGGCTTCGCCTTCGACCTGACCGGCCTGCTGCACACCGACGGCCGCACCCCGAACGTCCTCGCGGTCAGTGTCCGCAACCAACTGCCCAGCAGCCGCTGGTACTCGGGCAGCGGCATCTACCGCGAGGCCCGCCTGGTGATCACCGAGCCGGTGCACGTGCCACGCTGGGGCACCTGCGTCACCACCCCGGACATCAGCGCCGAGCGGGCCGTCGTCCGTGTGCGCACCGACGTGCAGAACGAGTCCGGCGCCCCCGCCGAGGTACGGATCCACTCCCGGATCGTCGATGCCGACGGCCGTACGGTCGCCCGGACGGCGTCCACAGCAGCGGTCACCGACGCCGCCACCGAGACCCATGAACTCACCGTCGCCCGGCCCCGGTTGTGGGACTTCACCGACCCGCACCGCTACACCCTGGAGACGGAGCTGAGCGTCGGCGGCCGGACCACCGACAGCTACCGCACCGGCTTCGGCATCCGCAGTCACCGCTTCGACCCCGACGAGGGCTTCTCGCTCAACGGCGTCCCCGCCAAGCTCAAGGGCGTCGACCTCCACCATGACCAGGGCGCCCTCGGCGCGGCGGTCAGCGCCGACGCCGTGCGCCGGCAGCTGACCGTCATGCGGTCGATGGGCGTGAACGCGCTGCGCACCGCGCACAACCCGCCCGCCCCGGAGCTGATCCGGATCTGCGAGGAACTGGGCGTCGTGCTGCTGGTGGAGGCCTTCGACTGCTGGCGCACCGGCAAGAACCGCTACGACTACGGCAGGTTCTTCGACGAGTGGTGCGAGCGGGACGCCACCGAGATGGTCCTCGCGGCCCGCAACTCGCCCGCCGTCGTGCTGTGGTCCATCGGCAACGAGATCCCCGACTCGACCAGCACCGCCGGGCTCGCCATGGCCGACCGGATCATCGACGCGATCAGAGCCGCCGACGCCACCCGCCCGCTGGTCATCGGCTCCGACAAATACCGCAGACTTCCGGCGAAGGGCTCGGCGGCCGACCTCATGCTCGCCAAGCTCGACGGACTGGGCCTGAACTACAACACCGCCGAGTCGGTGGACGCGCTGCACGCGGCCTACCCGCGGCTGTTCCTGTTCGAGTCCGAGTCGTCGTCGCAGACCTCGACCCGGGGCACGTACCAGGAGCCGGAGCACCTCAACACCGGCGAGAACCACACGCCGGGCAGCCGCGCGACCTCCTCCTACGACAACAACCTCGCCTCCTGGACCATGAGCGGCGAGTACGGCCACAAGAAGGACCGGGACCGCAAGTGGTTCGCCGGGCAGTTCCTGTGGTCGGGGATCGACTACCTCGGGGAGCCCACCCCGTACGACGTGTTCCCGGTGAAGGCGTCCTTCTTCGGCGCGGTCGACACGGCCGGCTTCCCCAAGGACATGTACCACCTGTTCCGCAGCCAGTGGACCGACGAGCCGATGGTGCACCTGCTGCCGATGAGCTGGAACCACGAGAGGGGGGCCACGGTCGAGGTCTGGGCGTACGCCAACGTGCCGTCCGTGGAGCTGTTCCTCGACGGAACGTCGCTGGGCGTGCGGGAGTTCGACGGCAAGCGGACCACCGACGGCCGCGGCTATCTGGAGACCACCGAGGCCACCGGCGACGACAAGACCGTCACCGACGGACCCTACCCGGGCAGTTACACCAGTCCGAACGGCAGCGCGGGCAAGCTGCACCTCAGCTGGCGGGTGCCGTACCGGCCGGGCGAACTGAAGGCCGTGGCCCGGCGGGACGGCCGGGTGGTCGCCACCGATGTGCTGCGCACGGCCGGGGATCCGCACACCGTACGGCTGACGGCCGACCGGGCGTCCCTCGCAGCCGACGGGCGCTCGCTGGTGTTCGTGACCGCCGAGATCACCGACGCGCACGGGGTGGTGGTGCCCGACGCCGAGCACCTGATCGCCTTCGACGTGCGCGGCGGCGCCCTGGCCGGAGTCGACAACGGCCGCCAGGAGAGCGCCGAGCGCTATCAGGCGAGCACCCGCACCGCTTTCCACGGCAAGGCACTGGCGATCGTACGGGCCGGCACCCGGGCGGGCACCCTCCAGGTCACCGCGCGCGTGGCAGGACTGCGCACGGGCAGGGTCAGCGTGCGCACCACGCCGGCCCGGCAGGTCGCCGCCACCCCCGCGGCCGCTTTCCCGCCCGACCCGCCGGCGCTCCCGAACCTCCCGTACGCGGACGCCAGTTACTCCGGCCGTCCCGACACCCTGCCCGCCGCCATGCTGGACGGTGACCCGGCCACCGGCTGGTCCAACGGCTTCACCAAGGCGGCCACGGCGCTGCTGCCCGCCTTCACCGGTGCCCGTCCCGAGGACTGGGTCTCGGTGGACCTCGGCCGGACCCGGACCTTCGACCGGGTGGCGGTCGGCTTCACCGTCGACGCGGCGCACTCGCTGCCCGCCGCGGTGGCGGCGGCCGTGTGGGACGGGCACGGGTATGTGCCCGTGCGGGGCCTCCAGGTGGACTGGGCCACCGTCTCGGACGCTCCCACGGTGCTCACGTTCGCCGCCGTGCGCGGCTCCCGCATCCGGCTCACCCTGACGAGCGCCCACCCGGGCGAGGCCCGCGGGGCGGTCCGGATCAGCCGCCTGGACGTGTAGCCGAGCGGTCACGGCGTCCGGGGCACGCACGAAGCCGCGGCGTGCGGGACGGCGGACCCGGGGCCCGCGCGGGCCCGGGGCTATGCCGCGTCGTGGAACACCAGGCCCAGCGTGTGCCGCCGTCCGGAGCGCACGGTGCTCACCCCGTGCCGCATCGCGCCGGCCGACCAGCCGCGCCGGGTGCGCACCGGGCGGTCCCGGGTGGTGAACGCCAGGCCGTGGCCCTGCCGGAGGACCGTCGCGGTGCCCCGGGACTGGGCCCGGGCCCGCTGCTCGACCATCAGGAACTCGCCCCCGGTGTAGTCGGTGCCCGCCTCGTCCAGGGCGACGACGACCTGGAGCGGGAAGACCAGGTCGCCGAACACGTCCCGGTGCAGGGCGTTCCAGTCGCCCGGCCCGTAGCGCAGCAGGATCTGCGCCGACCGGTCCTGGCCGGCCGCGTGACAGCGCGCCAGCCACGCGTCGAGCGAGTCCGGCCACGGTGCCGGACGGCCCAGCCGCGCCGCCCAGTCGCGGGCGACCGGCAGCAGCCGCGGGTAGAGCGCGGCACGCAGCGCGGCCACCGGCGCGGGCAGGTCATGGGTGAAGTAGCGGTACGCGCCGGAGCCGTACCGGTGCCGGGCCAGGTCCACGGTGGTCCGGAACAGCTCCGGCTTCTCGTACAGGGCGGCCAGCTCGCGGCACTCGGCGGGCGTCAGCAGTACCGCCGTGGACGCGCTGCCCTGCGCGTCCAGCTCCGCGGCGAGCGCACCCCAGTCGGTGGCGGCCACGCGGCGGCGGGCCTGCGCTTCGGTGCGTGTCATGGCCGCCGCCTCAGCGCACCGGCAGCGGCTGCAGCGCGCCCTCGTGGGTGAGCAGCCGCACCTTGCGCTCGACCCCGGCCGCATAGCCCCGCATCGAGCCGTCGGCGCCGACCACCCGGTGGCAGGGGCGGACGATCAGCAGCGGGTTGGCGGCCACGGCGGCGGCCACTGCCCGGACCTCCGCCCGCGGCACGCCCAGCCGCTCGGCCAGCGCGCCGTACGTCGTCGTGGTGCCGTACGGGATGTCCTCCAGGGCCCGCCACACCCGCTGCCGGAACGCGCTCCCGGCGGCGGCCAGCGGCAGCTCGAACCGGGTGAGCCGGCCCGCGAAGTAGGCGTCCAGCTGGGCGGTCACCGCGGCGAAGGCCCGGTCGTCGCGGCGCCGGGCGGTTCGGACCGCGGGCGCGCCGCGCTGCCCCGGCAGGGACAGGGAGGTGAGCGCGAGGCCGCCGGCCGACTCCTCGCCGGTCAGCAGCAGCTCGCCCAGCGGGCTGTCGTGGACGGTGTACAGGGTCATCGTGATCCACTCCTTCGTCTCCCGTTCGTCCGGGTTCCCCCGGTGCCTGTGAGTACGAGTCTGCTGCGCGGACGGCCGTGTCACCGGCGGGCGTCGGACATGGTCCTCGGCCGCCGCGGGTACCGTGCGGGATGGCGCTTGACCTGCGGGTATTTACCGGTAAGTACCCGGGGAGTACCGTGAGGGCATGCCAGCTCTCAATGTGGAGTTCAGCGAACGCGAGCTAGCGGACCTGCGGCAGATCGCCAAGGAGCGCGGTACGTCGATGAAGGCACTCGTGCGTGAGGCTGCCGCGGCCGACATCGCCCGGCACCGGGCACTCCAGGAGGGCGCCGAGGCCTTCCGCCGCTTCTTCGCCGCCCATGCCGCCGAGTTCGCCGCCGCGTTCCCGGACGACGAACCGCCCGCCAAGGGTGTGGGACGGGCCGCCTGAACCGATGCCGCCCGTCTTCCACATCGACGTGCCCTGGCTGCTCCAGCGGCATGAGGAAGTGCTCCCGGACCAGCCGGCGGTCGACGACCTCTCCGCGCTGGTCGCCGCCGTCGCCCGGCACCGCGTCGACCCGCCCCGGCTCGGTGCGGACGCCGATCCGGCCTGGCGGGCCGCCGCCCTGCTGCACACCCTCGCCCTGCTCAGGCCGCTGCCGTCGGCCAACGCCCGCTTCGCCTGCGCCACCGCCGTGGCCTACATGTTCGCCAGCGGCGTCGGCGTCGACCCGCCCCACGGCGCCCTCGTCGGCCTCACGCGTGACCTGATGGCCGGCAAGGCGGACGTGTACGCCGCGGCCGACCGGATCCGTTCCTGGCAGCTGTGAGCCCGGCGCGCGGACGGCCCCGGACCCTCGGGCGGCGGGGGAGAGGGGAAAGGGGGCGGGGGAACGGCCGTCCGGCCGCCGGCCCCCCGCCCCGGGGCCGCCGACCGAGGGCGGGAGGAACGGGGTCGGCGGCCGGTCGCGCGCGGGAGAGCCGTCGTTCCGCGCGGGGCCTTTTCGGGAAGGCCGGTCCCCAGTGGACCATCCGGCCGCCCGCGGGGGGAGCGTGCGCGCCGCACCGATGCGTGCACGCGCTTCACACGGGGTGCACGCCCGCACCGCGGCCGGACACCAACACCGGCTTCCGGCAGGCATTCTGACTTTCCTTCAACGCGGCCGATGTTGCACGTGCGCCTTGTTGGTCGTGTGGGAGTTGTGCAAAGGTGAATCGGCCCGTGCGGGGGGTAAAGGCCGGGCCTCATTTCGACCACCGAGGAACCGGACCGGGATCGACGCGACGCCGGTGAATTCCCGCTCCCCGCGCGCACGCTCAGGGTCGCCCCTTACGCACCAAAGGAATCCGCTCCGTGTTCACCCCCCGCCCCCCTCGTCCCCCGTATCCGCCGCCGGGCGCAGCACCCGGAGAGTCGGACGAGTCCCTCGCCGCTCCGCTGCGCGCGGGCTCGGACGCGGAGGCCGCACGATCCGCCGGGCTGCTGATGGCACGGCACTGGCAGCCGGCGCAGGACTACGCGGCGATCTGCCTCGCCACCCCGGGCAGCCTCGCCCACCTGGTCACCGCCGCCGCCTTCCACCAGGTCCTCGACCTGGTGGCGCTGGGCGAGAGCGCCGACGCGCTGCGGCCCCGGCTGCTGGTCGCCGTCCGCGACATGGTCGAGAACTGGTCCGCCGACGCGGGCATGACCGAGGTGATGCCGGGCCTGGGGAAGCCCGCGGGGGGCCGCGGCATGCGCGCGGCGAAGTCCCTGACCCCCGAGAACCGCGCACTCGCCGAGCGCGCGTACGAGGGCCTTCCGCCGCTCGACCGGAGCCTGCTGTGGCACACCGAGGTCGAGGCCGAGTCCATCAACGTCCCGGCCGGCCTGCTCGGCATGGACGCGGACAGCGCGGCCGTCGCGCTCGAACACGCCCGGGAGAAATTCCGCGAAGGCTGTGTGAGCGCCCACCGGGAACTCGCGCCGAGCAAGGACTGCCGCTTCTACAACCGTCTCCTCGACGTGCCGATCCGGCGTGGCGGCGCGCTGCTGCCGGATGTCCGCCGGCATCTCGCGGAGTGCCGCCACTGCCGGCACGCCGCCGAGCAACTCGGCCATGTCGAGGCCGGCTTGGGCCTGCTGCTGGCCGAGGCGGTGCTCGGCTGGGGAGCCCGCCGCTATGTCGACTCGCGTCCCGGCCGCACCCGCCCGGCGGGCCCGCGGGCCCGCGGCACGGCCCGGCACGGCGGTGGCCGGCCGGGCGGGAGCGGACGGCACCGCCTGCTGGACCGGATACCGGCACCCGCGCGGCGCGCCGCCAGGGCGGCCCGCCGGTCGCCGCGGACCCTGCTCATAGGCGTCGGTGTCGCCGGGGTCGGGCTGCTCGCCACGGTGCTCGCCGTCAGCGTGTGGCCGGAGGGCGGCGACGGGTCCGACCCGGTCTCCTCCACCAGCGCCTCCGGCGGCCGCGGCACACTGCCGGGCAGTGACGCGGTGTCCCCGTCCGCGTCCGACGCCCCGGTCCGGCCCGGCGCGCTCGGCCAGACCCGGCTGCGCAACGCGGCGGCCGATCTGTGCCTCGACATCAAGGGCAGACCGCGGGCCGGGGCCGGCATCGTCCTCGCGGCGTGCTCGCCGGCGTGGAGCCAGCAGTGGACGTACGAGAACGACGGGCTGCTGCGCAACGCGGCCGACGCCGAACTGTGCCTGGACTCGCACGCGGACGCCGGTGTGGTCATTCTCGGCGCCTGCGCGCCGGCCACCGGCACGCGGGGCACCGACGTGCGCTACGACCTCACGGTCCAGGGCGAGTTGCTGCCCCGCTGGGACGAGACCCTCGCGCTCGCCCCGGGCGCCGACGGCTCCGTCGCCGACGTCGTCGTCAAGGTCCGTGACGGCTCCGACGGCCAGCGCTGGCTCACCGACCCGCCCCCGGCCACCCCCGGCTCCCTGTCGATCACCGGTACCGACACCCCCACGGCCCAGCCGGCCCGACTGCCCGCGCGGGACTAGGGTCTTTCGTTTGGATCAGGCCGGATCAGGGAGCGGGGTCTGGTGCCGTGGATCGCAAGGCGGAGGAGGGCGGCAGGGCGGAGCCCTGACAACCGACGACAACGCCGCGAGGCGCGGTGCCAGGGCCCGCGAGCCCGGCATGATCCAAACGAGAGGCCCTAGGCGCTCCGCTGGAAGTGCCGCGCTGTGCCGTCGGTCGGCTGCGGCACCGTCGTGGCTGGTCGCGCAGTTCCCCGCGCCCCTTCAGGGCGCTGCCGAACCGCGGCGGACTTCACCGGACCCGCCCCGCCCGGGACCGGCGGGCGGCTTCCCCGGTGGACTCCTGTCCGCCGGGGGAGCGGGCCTCTTCCCTGGCGGTCGGGCGGGCGACACCTCGCGGGCGGCCGCCACGTTCAGCCGGTCGGGGTCTCAGCCTTCGGCCGTGTCGGCGGCGGGCGAGCCGTTCGCCTCCTCGGTGTCGGGTCCCTGGGCGCGCACCCGCTGGACGTGTTCCAGGGACGCGCGCAGTTCGGTGAGCCAGTCGTCGGTGTGGCGCTGGACCAGGCGTACGCACCAGGCGAGGGCCTCGCTGCGGCTGCGGGCCACTCCCGCGGCGATCAGTGTGTCGAGGACCTGCCGCTCGGGCTGCCGCAGCCGGGTCATCACCGGCGCGGCGACATGGGTGAACAGGGCCCGCCGGCCGCCGCACTCCACGCCCCAGGACACCTTTCTGCCGAACCGGTGCTCGGCCTCGCCGGCCACCGCCATCCGGGCCTGGCGGGTGCGTTCCCGGAACTCCTGGATGCGGCCCTCGACGGCGGCGGCCCGCTCGGTGTCCGCGGTGCCCTCGGCGAGCCGGGGTTCGGGGATGCGGCCGATGACGGTGATCTCCTCGCGGTCGGCGGTCACCTCGACCAGCTCCGTGAAGAGATCCTCGGGGACGCGGCCGGCGAACCAGCCGCGCAGCTTCTCCAGCTGTTCTGCGGTAAGCATGTAATGACGATTACTCCACCGGCGCGGGAGCGCAAGAGCCCCCTGGCGCTGTCCGCCGAGAGCGGAACCGGAGTGTTTCAGGACGTTTGCCGGGGCACCGGAAACCGGCCAGTCGGCGGCGTACGCCGATCAAGGACAGCCACGTTGCGGGCGTGGACGGCCTCACCACCGTCACTTCACGCCACTGATTCAATACGCAAGGTTACTGAAAGCCGCGGGTCGGATGTGAGTTCCGGCGGTGGACTCGGCAGACTCGCGCTCGCCGCCGCGGCACCGACCGGGCCGGACGGCACCCTCGTCGAATCGAGCGGAAGGATGCACACAATGCGGAACACCGCGCGCTGGGCAGCGACCCTCGGCCTCACGGCCGCCGCCGTCTGCGGACCCCTGACCGGGGCCGCCGTCGCCTCCCCCGGCGCCACCCCGGCGTCGCTGTACGCCCCCTCGGCCCTGGTGCTCACCGTCGGCCGCGGCTACAGCGCGGCCCTCGCCACCCCGGAGCGGGCCGTCACCCTGACCTGTGCGCCCGCGCCGTCCGGCAGCCACCCTGCCGCGGCCCTGGCCTGCGCCGAACTGGGGCTCGCCGGCGGTGACCTCGCCGCCCTGGCGCCGCGCGAGGACGCGGTGTGCACCAGGGAGTACGACCCGGTGGTGGTCACGGCCGAGGGGGTCTGGCAGGGCCGACGCGTCTTTGCCGAGCGCACCTTCGCCAACGCGTGCGTGAAGAACGCCCACGGGGCCGGCGTCTTCGCGTTCTGAGAGACCGGGATCGCCGCTCGCCGCGCCGCCGGAAGGGCCCGCGAGTGGGGAGCGCGGGCACCCGCGCGCGGAACGGCGATCCCGCCCGGGGGCGGCGGCCGGAGTGGGGCCGGCCGCCGCCCCGGGAACACATCACCCGCCGGACACCGAGGCCGGCGACCATCAGGGCGAGGCGGCCGTCGAGACCACCCTGGCCATGACGTGCCGCCCCCTGGTGCCCGCGGCGGGCAGCGGTGAGGGGCCGCCGTCTCCCTGCGGACGGCGGCCCCTCGGCTCGGTTGCTCCGGTCAGCGGCCCCGTGGAGCCCGGGCGTGGATCACATGTGCACCACCGGCGCCGCGTCGGCGTTCTGCTGCGCACCGCGGCGGAACAGGAGCAGCGCGATCAGCGCGCCCGCGGCGAAGAGGCCGGCCGACCACCAGAAGGCGGTCGTGTAGCTCTCGATGGTCGCCTGAGCCTGGACCGCCTTGCTGGTGGCGTCCCGGCCGGCCAGGTAGTCGGTGGCGGCGCTCGCGGCGAGCGTGTTCAGCAGGGCCGTGCCGATCGAACCGCCCACCTGCTGCATGGCGTTGACGGTCGCGGACGCCACGCCCGCGTCCTCGGCGGCGACCCCGCCGGTGGCCAGCTGCATGGCGGGGGGCATGACCAGGCCGAGACCCACGCCGGTCACGATCAGCTGCGGCAGCACCGTGGTGGCGTAGTTGGAGCCGATCCCGATGCCGGTCAGCCAGGCCATGCCCACGGCGGCGACGGCGAAGCCCAGGGAGATGACGGCCTTGGGGCCGAACCGGGGCAGCAGCACCGTGGTGCCGAGCTGGGCGGTCACCATCAGCGCGCCCACCATCGGCAGGAACGCCACACCCGTCTTCGTCGGGCTGAAGCCGAGGTTGAGCTGGAGGTAGTAGGTGAGGAAGAGGAACACGCCGAACATGCCCGCGCCGGTGATCAGCACCGAGATGAACGAGGCGGCCCGGCCGCGGTCGAGCAGGATGCGCAGCGGCAGCAGCGGGTGCGCGGCGCGGGTCTGCCACCAGGCGAACGCGGCCAGCAGCAGACCGCCCGCGACCAGGAAGCCCCAGGTCAGCGGCGAACCCCAGTCGTGCGTCTCGGCGTTGGAGAAGCCGTAGACCATGGCGAAGAGACCGGTGGCGACCAGGATCGTGCCCGGCACGTCGAGCTTGGAGTTCGCCGCGTCCCGGTGGTTGGTCAGCAGCATCGAACCGCCGATGAAGGCGACCACCGCGATGGCCACGTTGACGTACAGCGTCCAGCGCCAGTCGAGGGCGTCGGTGAGCACACCGCCGAGCAGCAGCCCCACCGCGCCGCCGGCCCCGGCGATGGCGCCGTACACGCTGAACGCCCGGGCCCGCTCCCGGGCGTCGGTGAACGTGGTGTTGAGCAGCGACAGCGCCGCGGGCGCGAGCAGCGCGCCGAAGGCACCCTGCAGGGCGCGGGCGGCGACCAGCATGGCGAAGCCGTTCGCGGCGCCGCCGAGCGCGGAGACGGCGGCGAAGCCGACGACGCCGACGAGGAAGGCCGGCTTGCGGCCGAACAGGTCGGCGATGCGCCCGCCGAGCAGCAGCAGCGAGGCGAAGGCCAGCGCGTACGCGGTGACGATCCACTGCCGGTTGCCGTCGGAGAAACCGAGGTCCGCCTGGGCGGACGGCAGGGCGATGTTCACGATCGTGGCGTCGAGCACCACCATCAGCTGCGCGACGGCCACGATCGCGAGGATCCACCAGCGTCGCGCCGGGGGCGTCGCGGGCGGCGCCGCCACGGCGCCCGCGACGGCGCCGTCGGTCAGGGTCTTCTGGGACATCGGGGAGCCACTCCAGGGAAGTCGTCCGGGTTGAGCAAAGAGAAGGTAAACGAAACTGTTTCGTACACATCGAGGCTAGACCACGGTGAGCGAAACGGCAACGTTTCGCTGAAGCGCGGGGCCGTCGCGGGGCCGACACCGGGCCGGCGGCGCGCCGCTCCTGGAGCGCCCGCGGCCCGCAGGGGAGATCGTGGAGGTGTGCGGTCTGCGCCGGCCCAGCACCTCCCGGCACCGCAAGGTGCGCAGGGAACCCGCCACCCCGAAGGGCTGATCCACCATGTCCGCCGAACTCACCGGAACCTATGTGACCTTGACCGACGGCCGCCCCGCCGTCCGCTTCAGCCGCACCTACGACCAACCGATCGACCGCGTCTGGCGGTTCGTGACCGACCCCGCCGAACTGCCCCAGTGGTTCCCGTCCCACGCCGAGATCGAGCTGCGGTCCGGCGGCACCATCCGGTTCAGCGGCGACCCGCACATGCCGGAGTCCACCGGCCGGGTGCTCGCCGTCGACCCGCCCCGGCGGCTGTCCTTCGACTGGGGCGGCGACGAGCTGCGCTTCGACCTGGCGGAGACCGCCGACCGGCGCACCCGGTTCACCCTCACCAACGTCCTCGGCGAGGAGAACACGGCCGCCCGCAACGGTGCCGGCTGGGAGGTGTGCCTCGCCGCGCTGGACGCGATGGCCCGCGGCGAGGCCTTCACCGGGCCGCACGCCGGGGCGAGCGCACCCTGGAAGGAGTTCTACGCCGCCTACCTCGCCGCCGGGGTCCCCTCCGGCGCACCCGTGCCCGGCCTCGGCTGACCCCTCACGCCAGCTGCCGCCGCACCAGCTCGTGCAGCCGCCCCCGGGCGTCGGCGAGCAGCTCGGCGGGCGGGCCCTGCTGGGTGATCCGGCCGTCCTCCATCACGATGATCCGGTCCGCGTCCAGCACCGTCGACAGCCGGTGCGCGATGACGATGCGCGTGGCGTTCAGCTTGCGCGTGCTCTCGATGACCGTGCGCTGGGTGTCGTTGTCCAGGGCGCTGGTCGCCTCGTCGAAGAACAGGATGCGCGGGCGCCGGATCAGGGCCTGGGCGATCATCAGCCGCTGCCGCTGGCCGCCGGAGACCGCGCCGCCGCCGGAGACGATCGTGTGCAGCCCCATCGGCATCCGCTTGATGTCCTCGGCGAGCCCCGCCAGCTCGGCCGCCGCCATCGCCTCCTCCGGCGTGTACGGCTCGGTGCCGCAGATGACGTCCAGGATCGACCCGGTGAACGGCTGGGCGTGCTGGAGGACCACCCCGCACTGGCGGCGCACGGCCGACTGGTCCAGCGCCGCCAGGTCCTGCCCGTCGTACAGCACACTGCCCGAGACCGGCCGGTCGAACCCGATCAGCAGCCTCAGCAGGGTGGACTTGCCGCACCCGCTCGGGCCGACGACGGCGACGAACTCGCCCGGCCGCACCTCGAACGACACGTCGTCGAGGACCAGCGGCCCGTCGTCCGCGTACCGGAAGGACAGCCGGCGGGTCTCCAGGGCGCCGGACAGCGGGCCCGGCCGGGTGCTCGCCGAGCGCACCTCGGGGGTCGCCTCCAGGACCGGCTTGATCTCCTCGAACAGCGGCAGCGCGGCCACCGCCGAGACGAAGGAGCCGGTCAGCTGGGTGACCGAGGTCAGCACCATCGTCACCGAGGTGCTGAAGGTGAGGAAGTCCGCCGCCGACATCGTGCCCCGCGCCGGGCCCGCCAGCAGCATGAACATCAGCAGCGTGCACACCGGCAGATAGACCGCGCCCAGCACCGTCGAGACGTTCTTGATCCGGCCGACCTTCTGCTGGAGCTCCCGGCTGCGCGCGAACTCCCGCGCCCAGGCGGCGTACGCGTAGTTCTCGGCCGCCGCCACCCGCAGCTTGGGCAGGCCGCGCAGGGTCTGGAAGGCCTGGTTGTTCAGCTTGTTGCCGAGGACCACCAGCTGCCGCTGCCGGCGCACCTGCCACAGCCCGAGCCCCAGGAACACGGTCCCGATGACGACCAGCATGCCGAGCGCCGCCGTCGCCATCGACGGGCTGTACCAGAACAGCAGGCCCAGGTTGATCGCGCCGATCGTCACCGACTGCGCGACCACCGGACCGACGCCCGCCAGCAGCCGGCGGATCGCGCTGATGCCCATGGCCGCGCTCGCCAGCTCACCGGTGGAGCGCTGGGTGAAGAAACGGGTGGGCAGCCGCAGCAGCCGGTCCCACACGGCGGGCTGGAGCGTCGCCTCGATCCGGCCCTCGAGGCGCAGGACGGACAGGTTCTGCAGCAGCGTGAACGCCGCCGCCACCACACCGCTCACCAGCACGGCCAGGCAGACCTGGACGATCAGGTCCGTCTGCGCCTTCGGTACGTACTCGCCGAGCACCTTGCCGGTCGCGATCGGCACCAGCGCGCCGATGGCCACCGTCACCAGCCCCGCGAGGAGCAGCCCGAGCAGATCGGCGCGGGTGCCGTGCAGGCTGAACCGCAGCAGGCCGAGCGGCGAGAGACCCCGGTCGGGCAGCGGCCGGTAGAACATCACCGCGCGCGGCTCGAACTCCTCGGCGTTCGCCTTCTCGATCGGCGTCTCGCGGCCGGTGCCGGGATGGACGGCCACATAGCCGCCGCGCCGCCAGAGCAGCGCGACCGGTGCCCCCGACAGCGCCCGGTGCCCGACCAGCGGGCCCACGTTCTCCCGCCACCAGGGTCCGTACAGCCGCACGGTCCGGGTGCGCACCCGGGAGGCGAGGGCCACCCGCTCCACCGGGTCGAGGCGGTCGCTCTCGGTGCCGCTCTGCGCGGGCTCGGCGAGCCTGATCCCGGCCGCCTCGGCGACCAGCTTGCAGGCCGCGTACCCGGCGTCCGCGTCGGCGGCCGTGGTGCGGCGGGCCGAGCGCTTGCCGATGGCGGCGAGCAGCGTCCGGTCGGCGCGGGCCCGGACCTCCTCACCGGCCTTGATGCCGGCGGCCGCGCGCGTCTCATGGGTGCGCTCCAGCTGCTCGATCCACCGGTCGAGGGCGGTCAGCAGCCGGTACTGCTGGTCCACCACGGACTGCCACAGCGCCGGGTCCATCAGCAGATCGGCGGCGGCCTCGGCGCCGTACAGCGAGCCGTACTGCACGCTGCCCGGCGGCACCTGCATCCAGAACACATCGTCGTCCTCCCCCACGCTCGACATGACGCGGGCGGGGGGACCCCCAGGTGTGGCCGCGCGCTGCTCGGCCATGGGCGCCTGGAAGAGGACGGACAGCCCGCGGCCCACGCCGAGGGCGACCGCGTACTCCAGCGGGCTGGTGGCGGGCGGGACGTACTGCGGGGTGCCGTACTCGTCGTACGCCCAGGTCTCGGTGCCGGCGGGCTGGTACAGCTCGCGCAGGTTGATCCGGTGCACCACGCAGTCCCGCACCGGGCGGGCCACCAGGGTGTGCTGGGGTCCGGTGACCGGACCGAGCAGCAGCGCGCCCGCCTCCAGCCGGCCGAGGTGGTGCCAGTGGCCCTGCTGCGCGGCGTCCACCGCGAACAGGTCCAGGGCGCCGGCCGCGACCAGCCACAGCACCTGCGGGCCTTCCAGGTCGACACGGTTGAAGCCGGCGCAGTCCACGCGCGTGCCCAGCGAGCCGAGCGCACCGAGCACGAGGTCGCCCTCGTACCCCTCCTGACCAGGCGTCATCTCATCGCTCCCGCACCAGTGCCGCGTACGCGCCGGCGCGCGCCACCAGTTCCTCGTGCCGCCCGCGCTCGACGACCGTGCCGTGCTGGAGCACCACGATCTCGTCGCTGTCGCGGACCGTGCTCAGCCGGTGCGCGATCACCACGCAGGCGCAGCCGCGCCGGCGCAGGTTGTCCATCACGACCAGCTCGGTCTCCGCGTCCAGCGCGCTGGTCACCTCGTCCAGCACCAGGATGCTGGGCCGGCGCACCAACGCCCGTGCGATCTCCAGGCGTTGGCGCTGCCCGCCGGAGAAGTTGTGGCCGTCCTGCTCGACCCTGCTGCGGATGCCGCCCGGGCGGCGCATCACCACGTCGTACAGGGCCGCGTCCTGCAGCGCCTCCACCACGGCCTCGTCCGGGATCGAGGGATCCCACAGGGCCACGTTGTCCCGGACCGAGCCCTCGAAGAGGAACACGTCCTGGTCCACGAAGGAGACCGAGGAGGCCAGCGCCCCGCGCGGAATGTCCTCGAGGCGGCGGCCGTCGATGCGGATCACGCCGTCCCACGGGGCGTACAGGCCCGAGATCAGCCGGGACACGGTGGACTTGCCGCTGCCGGAGCCGCCCACCAGGGCCACCTGCTGCCCCGGGCCCACGGTCAGGTCGAAGCCGCTCAACAGCGGCTTGTCCAGCGGGCTGTAGCCGAACGTCACGTTCTCCAGCTCGACGTGCCCGCGCAGCCGGCGCGTGGAGTCGCCGGAGCCCGGCCTGGCGTAGAGCGGATCGGCCTGGAAGTTCTCCACGTCCTTCAGCCGGGCCACGTCGGCCGCGAAGTCCTGGATGCGGCCCGCCACGCCGTTGAGCCGGGTGAGCGGCGCCGTGAAGCGGGCCACCAGCGCCTGGAACGCGACCAGCAGACCGACCGAGATATGGCCCTCGACCGCCCGCATACCGCCGATCCACAGGATCAGCGCGCTGTTGAAGGTGGCCAGCGTCGGCGCGACCACCCCCAGCCACGCGCTCGGCACCCCGAGCCGCTGCTGCTCCTCCAGCGTGGTGGCGTGCTGCCCGGCCCACTTGCGGAAGTAGCCGTCCTCGCCGCCGGTCGCCTTCATCGTCTCGATCAACTGCAGCCCGGTGTACGACGTGTTGGTCAGCCGCGCGGTGTCCGCCCGCAGCTTCGCCGTGCGGGTCGCGCGCAGCCGTACGACCAGCCGCATCGCCACCACGTTGAGCAGCGCCACACCGATGCCGACGAACGTCAGCTGCGGGTCGTAGGTATAGAGCAGCACGGCGTACAGCACGACCACGACGGCGTCCACGCCCGCCGCCGCGAGGTCGCGGGCGAGGGTCTCGGCGACCTGGTCGTTGGACTGCAGCCGCTGCACCAGGTCGGCGGGGGAGCGCTGGGAGAAGAACGTGACCGGCAGCCGCAGCAGATGGCGCAGGAAGCGGGCGCTGGACAGGGTGGAGGAGATGATCCGGCCGTGCAGCAGGTTGGCCTGCTGGAGCCAGGTCAGCACCAGGGTGAGCAGCACACAGGTGGCCATCGAGGTGAACAGCACACCGAGCAGCGAGGTCTGGCCGCCGATGAGGAACATGTCGATGTAGGTGCGGCTGAGCGCGGGCACGGCCGCGCCGACCGCGACCAGCAGCAGGCTGGCCAGCACGGCGGCGGGCAGGGCGCCCGCGGTGCCGCGCAGCCGGGCCGGCATCGCGCCGAGCACACCGGGACGGCGGCCGCCCTTGCTGAAGCCGTCGCCCGGTTCCATCACCAGCACCACGCCGGTGAAGCTGCCGTCGAACTCCTCCATGGGCACGAACCGGCGGCCCTTGGCGGGGTCGTTGATGTACACCCCGCGCCGGCCGAAGCGGCGGCCCATGCCGTCGTAGACGACGTAGTGGTTGAACTCCCAGAACAGGACGGCCGGTGCCGCGACCTTGGCGAGCGCGGCCAGGTCCATCTGCATGCCCTTGGCCGTCAGACCGTAACTCCGGGCCGCTTTCAGCAGATTGGAGGCGCGCGAGCCGTCGCGGGAGACGCCGCAGGCGATGCGCAGCTCCTCCAGCGGCACATGCCTGTCGTAGTGACCGAGGACCATGGCGAGGGAGGCGGCGCCGCACTCGACGGCCTCCATCTGGAGCACCGAGGGGGTGCGGACCGCGCCGCCGGCGGGCTTGGGGACCGGCCGCTTCGGCGGAGCGGCGCGCCGGCGGCCACGGGATTCCTGGGTCGTGCTCACGGCAGCAGCCAATCGACGGGACGCTGGTCGGCCAGCTTGACCGAGGCGGAGGCGAGGGTCATGGAGTCGAGCCCGAACGGTGGCCCGCCGGACGTGGACCAGCTGAGACCGCTCTTCGTCGCCGATCTGTCGAGCGTGACCAGGACGGCCACCGGGCGGCCCTCGCGGGTGAACTGCTCGCCCAGCTGGCTGTCGCCGAGGAAGGCCGCGATGGACTGGGCGGACTGGGCCGTGCGGTCCACCGACTTCACATGGCCGCGCAGCACGCCGTACTCCTGTGTGGGCACCGACGACACGGTCAGGTCGACGGGGGCCTTCGCCGGGATGGCGGCGGCGTTCCCGGCGGGCACGTACACCGTCGCGTACAGCGGGTCCGAGGCGCGGGCGACCTTCTCCACGGCGGCGACGTTCGCGCCGGTGCCGATGATCTGCCCGATGGTGGCGGCGAGCATGGTGACCCGGCCCGGCGCGACCGTGCGCACGACCGAATCGCCCTTGCTCGTACGGACCTTCAGCACGGGCGCCGCGGCGGGCAGCCGCTCGCCCTGCCGGGCAAGGACGGCGGTGACCTGACCCGCGACCGGGCTCTGCAGGATGTAACTGCCCTGCCCGTGCGTGAGGATGGCGGGCGCGCCGACCGTGGAGGCGACCGAGCCGGTCACCGCCCACACGGCGGCCGCCGCCAGCACGACGAGTGTGACGGACAGCGCGAGCCAGCCCTGCGGGCGGGCGAGGCGCACCGGAAGGTCCAGCTCCTCCGGCGACTGGAGCTTGGCGAGGGCCTGTTGGCGGAACTGCACGGAACTTCCCTCACCTGCGAGGAGACTCGGGCACGGCGGACTGCGCAACGCCGGAGAGTCCCGGAGCCGTCGGACGGCTCCGGGACTCGGCGGCAACCAGGTGCGATCAGAGACCGGCGACCAGGTTGGTGACCGGCTGGGTGTTCAGGCCGGTGATGCCCTCGACGGTGCCGACGGCGGTGTTGACCAGGCCGGAGACCGGCACGACGCCGTCCACCAGGCCGGTCACGGTGCCGACGGCGTTCAGCGCGAGGCCACCGGAGACGTTGTCCAGCTCGGCGTCGGAGATCTCGGCGGTCTCAACCTGGGGGGTGGAGTTCATGTGGGAATTCCCTTCGTACGGATATTCACAAGGGGGAGAGCGGCCCCCTCTGGGGACGGCCGCGGCCACGGGCGCCGGGCGCCCGTCTCCGGGAGCCCCGCAGGACCCCCGCGGTGCGTTGGATCAAAGCACGCACGCGGCTCGCCCTTCCAATCAATCGCCTTTCCCACCAGGGCAGTTGGGCCGTGCACGGGCTCGTGCGGTGCAGGTGCGGGCACGGCTTGTCGGCGACTCCTTCACATGCGGCACGGCATCGGTGCACAGGAGCACTTGCACCCGCCGCGCGGATTCCGGCACTCCGCGCCAAAGGCGCGAGAGGGGGCGCGCGATTGTGCAGATCCGCTGGTTCCCGTGACCCGCTTGGGCAATCGATGTGCAGATTCCCTGAACCGGGGATTCGGCCGGCCGTCCTGAACGGATGGTGATCGGCCGGACACCGAGCGTGCCGGTTCGGTGGGCACCGTCGCGATCAGGACATCCGAACCCGGCACCGCCCGCCGGAACGACGTCGGCTGCCGCACCGACGCCATCGGCGCGAAGGCGCCGCGCGCCGCCGAGAGGGCGATCACCGTCGCGGTGCCGGCGGCGGCCGCCAGCGCCCGCCCGACGGTCCGCCGCCCTCCCGGGGCAGCCGCTTCGACCAGGGCGGACGCCAGGCGGCACGGTTCTCGCCCACCGCCTCGGCCGACAGTCCGAGAGCGAGCACCCGGGGCGCGAAGCCGACGGAGTGGATCTTGTCGGTTTCGGCGGTGGTCATCGTCCTATGGGGGATTGTTCCCGGGCGCGCCCGGCGGCCCGCGCCGCGTGGCCGATTCGCCCATGCGTACGGCGAGTTGGCGGATGTGTTTGAACGCGCCGCACGACCCGTCCGTACCTAGGGCCAGCCAGGCACCCCCGTTCAACTGCCCGACAGCGGCAGAGACCCCGTCCCCAGGAGGTCGAGAAGGTTGAGTCACAAGCGAATTCCGAAGCGCAAGGCCGCGATCGCGGTGGGTGGTGTCGCGGCGCTCGGCGCGGCGGCCCTCCTGCTGCCGAACGCCAACGCGTCCCAGGACGACGAGGCCGCCGGCGCGGCCCCCCGGACCCTGAAGGCGGCCGACGCCTCGGACCTCGCCGCGCAGTTGAGCAGCCTGCTCGGCGACGCCTTCGCCGGCTCCTACTACGACAGCGGCAGCCAGCAGCTCGTCATCAACGTGGTCAGCGGCGACAACAACGTGATCGTCCAGGCGAAGAAGGCCGGCGCGGTCGTCCGTCAGGTCGACAACAGCACGGCCCAACTGCAGTCCGCCGCACGGACGCTGCGGACCGAGGCGACCATCCCCGGCACCTCCTGGGCCGTCGACCCGCGGACGAACCGGATCCAGGTCACCGCCGACAGCACGGTCACCGGCGCCGCGTGGGACAGACTGGAGTCGACCGTCCAGGGCCTCGGTTCCGGCATGGCCACCATCAAGAAGTCCGCGGGCACCTTCAAGACCTTCGTCTCGGGCGGTGACGCCGTCTTCTCGCAGGTGCAGGGCGGCGCCGTCCGCTGCTCCCTCGGCTTCAACGTCACCGCGTCCGACGGCAGTCCCGCCTTCCTGACGGCGGGTCACTGCGGGGTCGCCGCCGAGAACTGGTCCGACTCCGAGACCGGTCAGCCGATCGCCACCGTGGACCAGGCGACCTTCCCAGGCGAGGGCGACTTCTCGCTGGTCACCTACGACGACGCCACCACGCAGGCACCCAGCGAGGTGAACGTCGGAGGCGGGCAGAGCGTGCAGATCGCCCAGGCCGCCGAGGCCACCGTCGGCCAGGCGGTGCTCCGGATGGGTTCGACGACCGGTCTGCGCGACGGCACGGTCACCGGGCTGGACGCGACCGTGAACTTCCAGAGCGAGACCGACCCCAGTGGCGTGGACACCGTCACCGGCCTGATACAGACGGACGTGTGCGCCGAACCCGGCGACAGCGGCGGGCCGTTGTTCACCCAGGACGGCAGCGCGCTCGGTCTCACCTCCGGCGGCAGCGGCGACTGCACCAGCGGCGGCGAGACCTTCTTCCAGCCGGTGACCACCGCCCTCCAGGCGACCGGCGCGACACTCGGCGCCGGCGGCGCGGCTGACCAGAACGGCGGCGGCGAGCAGGCGGGCGGCGACGGGGTCGGCGGCGACGGGGCGGGCGGCGCGGCCGACCCGTCGGCCCCCGCGGACGACCCGTCCGGCGCGGGCGACGCGATGGGCGGCGGTCAGCCAGGCGCGGGCGACCAGTCCGGTACCGGTGAGCAGTCCGGTACCGACGACCAGTCCGGCACCGGGGCGCACGCCGGCGCGTCCCGCTCCAGGAACCACTGATCGGCCTACCCGCGGTTCCGGTCGACGGTGGACGGTCCGGCCCTCCGGCGGGAGGGCCGGGCCGCGTCGCGTGCCGGCCGTGGCTCAGCCGTCACCGCGCGCCCGCAGCAGCAGCACCGCCACGTCGTCGGCCCGCTCGCGCGCCGCCATGCTGTGCCGCACGACCTCGTCGGCCAGGTACTCCAGCGGCTGATCACCCGCCGTGGCGAGCAGTTCCCCCAGATCGGCCAGGGCGTCCTCGATGTCGATGCCGGGCGATTCGATCAGGCCGTCGGTGTAGAGGGCCAGCAGCGAACCGGGGGCCAGCCCGACCTCCGTGCTCGGATACGTCGCCGCCGCGTCGATGCCCAGCAGCGGACCACCGGCCAGGTCCAGCACCCGCACCCGGCCGTCCGGCCGTCTCAGCAGCGGCGGCGGATGCCCCGCCCGCGCCATCACGGCCCGCCCGCGCGCCGGGTCGAGCCGCAGATACAGACAGCTCGCGAACAGCTCGGCCCCCAGGTCGATGAGCAGCCGGTTGGTGCTGCTCATGACCTCCTCGGGCGACTGGCCCCCGGTGGTGAACGCCCGTACCCCGGTACGGATCTGCCCCATCAGCCCGGCCGCGGTCACGCTGTGCCCCTGGACGTCGCCGATCACCGCCGCCGCGAACGGCCGGGTCGGCACCAGATCGTAGAAGTCGCCGCCGATCTCCATGCCCTGAGTGGCCGGCAGATAGCGGGCGGCGGCCTCGATACCGGGCAGCCGGACCAGCGAGTGCGGCAGCAGGGCCGCCTGCAGCCCGTGCGCCAACTGGTTCTTGGTGTCGTAGAGCCGGGCCCGCTCCAGGGCCTGCGCGATCAGCCCGCCCAGGCTGGTCAGCACGGCCCGCTCGTCCGCGGGGAAGGCGTGCGGCTGCGCGTAGGCGAGCACACAGGTGCCCACCGGCCGCCCGGACGCGATCAGCGGCAGATAGGCCCAGGCGGCGAAGCCGTCCGGGGGCGCGTGCCGGTTCGGGTACAGGTGCTCCAGCTGCTGCCGCGACTCGAAGAAGGCCGGCAGCCCGCTCCGCAGCGCGTGCGTGCCGGGGGTGCGTTCCGTCAGCGGCAGGCCGTCGAACTGCTCGACGATGTGCGTGTCCGGGTAGCCGCGGTGCCCCAGCACACGCAGCCGCCCGGCCTGGGAGCCGAGCAGCACGAGGGCCTGACTGCCCACGGCCGGGCAGATCTCGTCCGCCACGAGCTGCACCACGTCCTGCACGCCGACCGCCTCGGTCAGCGAGCCCGCGAGGCTCAGCACCTGCGAGATGGTGACCAGCCGGGACGGGCTCTCGTTGCGCGGCGCTCGCGGCGCCATCTCCGCGACCGCGCGGGCCCTGCTGATGCGCACGCTCAGCCCGGTCGTGCTCGGGTAGAGCCGGAAGGACAGCCAGTCGCCCGGCGGGCGCAGCGCCACGAACGAGGTGATGTGCTGGCTGATCAGCGCCGCCCGGTAGCGGTCCTCGTAGACGGGATCGTTCAGCCAGGGCACCGAGGCCCACAGATGGGTGCCGAGCAGATCCTCGGCGACGGCGCCGAGCAGTTCGGCCGCCGCGGCGTTGGCGAAGCCCACCCGGCCGTGCAGATCCAGCGCCACGAGCCCGTACGGCAGCCGGGCCACCATCCGCGCCGCCTCGACGGTCCCCAGCGTGCCCGCCAGGTCCGGCAACGGCGCCGCCAGCAGGTCGGGCTCGTGCGGCGTGGCGCGGTTCGCCCGCGCGGCCTGTTCCAGCCGTGCCGCGAGCAGGTCGCAGGCGCGCGTCAGATGCTCCCGCTCCCGGTCCGACAGCTCCGGTGGATGCGCTCCCGGCCAGGTCACGTAGACGGCGCCGTAGGTGGCGTCGGCCGTCGCCAGGGGCAGCGCCGCCAGGGCGAAGGAGTAGGGGAGGACCATGGAGATCCGCGGGTAGCGGCGGGCCATGTCCTCCTCGCCGCCCACCCAGACCAGCCGGCCCTCGCGGACCGCCTCGGACACCGGGACCGGCGCGCTCAGCCCGACCCGCTCCCACGGCGCCGCGAACGCCCGGGGCAGCCCCGCCATCACCGCCATCTCCAGCACGGGCTCGTCCGGGGCCAGCAGGTAGACCGCGCCGGAGTGGGCCTTGACGTGCTCCATCATCGCGGCCAGCGACAGCGACAGCAGCGGCCGGCCGGACCACGCATCGGCCGCGGCCTGCGGGGGCGTCCGCCCGTCGGACACGGCGACCACCTCCTCGCGCGGCGCGCCGCGCATCCCAAGGCTCAAGGCTGCCTCGTGGCGGCGCCCGGCGCACGGCGAGCGCCGCCCGTGGGGGCAGATGCCACGGACGGGACCCCGGGCGGGTGGTACCGCGTCCGCGGGCGGCGACGTGAGCCGAGCCGCGGTGGCCGCCCCGACCCCGCTGCGGCGTCCATGGTGAGCGGCGGGCGAGAGGGCGTACGCACGACACTCGGGGCGTTCCCGAGCGCCCCGTGCGCCGCCCGCCCGTCGCCGGAGCCCGCGCGGCGCGCCGCCCCCGTCGGCCGGTCTCACCCGCCGCAGGCCACCGCCCGTGAGACGCCGCACTTCCCGGCCGGTCGCTGTCCGTGAGGCGCCGCCTCTCCTGCCGGCACCGTCGCTGAGGCGCCGCTCTTCCCGGCGGGTCGCCCTCCGCGCGGTCCCACCCCGCCGCAGGTCGCCGTCCCTGAGCCGCTGCCCCTCTTGCCGGTCACCTCCGTGAGGCGCCGCTCTTCCCGGCCGGTCGCTGTCCGTGAGGCGCTGCCGCTGTTGCTGGTCGTCGTCCGCCAGCCGTCGTCTCTTCCCGGCCGGTCGTCGTCCGTCGAGTGCCGTCGTTTCTGCCGGTCACGGTCCGTCGGACGCCGCCCCTCCTGCCGGTCACGGTCCGTGAGACGCCGCTCTTCCCTGCCGGTTACCGTCCCCTGAGGCGCCTTCTTTTCCTGCCGGGTCACCATCGCTGAGGCGCCGCTCTTCCCGGCCCGGCGCTCTTCGTCAACCGGGGGTGCTCGTGCTGCGCTGTCCCGTGGCCGGTCCCGGAAACCGTGTGTGGGCCCGGCGTACCCGGTGTGGGCGGCTTCCGGGAGCGGTCGCAGGGGCTGCGCGGACGCCCCATAAGCGCTGTAATGGCGGACGTGGTCAGTGAGGGCGCTGCGGTACGCAGAACGAGGACGGAGCGTGCCGAAGCCGCCCTCGGAACGCTGGCCGCCGACCCCCGGACCACCGACCGGCTCCGCCGCGTCCTCGAACAGGCCCTCGTCCTCGCCGGCGCCGCCTTCGCCGGCCTGTACACCCTCGGTGACGACGGCGCCCGGCTCTGCCTCACCGAGTCGGCGGGGCTCCCGCGCACGCTGTACGGGCTGCGCGACAGCTATCCCGTCCCCGGCCGTTCCCCCGCCGCCGAGGCCCACCGCACCGGGCACCCGCGGTGGCTCGGCCCCGACGAGCTGGCCGGCTCGCCCGAGGCGCGGCGCACCCCGTCCCCGGACTTCTGCGTGGCCGCCCTCCCGGTGCACGGCGGCGACGGCGTGCTGCTCGCCGCGACCGAGAACCCCGGCGGCTTCGACGGCACGGACCGCGCCTGCCTCGCCCTGGTCGCCGCCGCGATCGCCCTGCCCGACCCGGCCCGCCCCGAGGAGACGGGCGAGCTGCCCGCCGACGCCTTCAGCCTGGCCATGGACACCGGCCGGGTCGAGGTCGGCGAGCGGATCCTGGAGCTGTTCCGCATCGGCCGGGGCACCTTCGACGGCAAGGTCGAGACACTGCTCGGCCTGACCGTGCCCGAGGACCTGCCCTCGCTCATGTCCGTCGTCGAGCCCGACCACATGTCCGTCGGCGAACGCGAGCTGGAGTTCCGCGTCCTGCAGCCCTCCGGCCCGCCGAAGTGGCTCCGGCTGCGCGGCCGGCTGCTGCCCGGCGGCGACGGCCGCCCGGCCCGGCTCGTCGGCACCGTGGCGGACGCCTCCACGCTCCGCTCCGACGTCACCGACGTGGCCCGCGTGCAGCGCCTGGCGGCGTCCCTCGCCACCGCGGGCACCGTCAGGGACGTCGGCCAGGCCGTCGTGGCCGCCCTGCGCAAACCGCTCAAGGCCGACCGGATCGCCCTCGCCGAGCTGGAGAACGACCGGTTCGTGGTCACCGTCCTCGACCCGCCCGAACCCGAGGCCTGGCCCGAGCTGTGGCGCACGGAGTGGCGCACCGAGTGGCCCGACGCCCCGGTGCGCTCCATGCCCACCCTCGCCGCGGCCCTGCGCGAGGGCCGCCCCCAGATCCGGCCCGCGGGCACCGCCCTGGAACCCGCCCTCGCCGAGGTCGGGCCCGGCGGCCTGGCCGTGCTGCCGCTGCCCGCCGGCGGGCGCATGGCCGGCGCCTGCCTCATCGGCTGGGACCGCCCGCACGACTTCGGGCCCGACGAGCGCGCCCTGCTCACCGCCTGCGCGGGCCTGGCCGGCCAGGCCCTGACGCGCGCCCACGCCTTCGACGCCGAGCACGAGCTGGTCGGCATGCTGCAGCGCACCCTGCTGCCGCGCCGGCTGCCCCGGCTGCCCGGCGCGGTCGCCGTCGCCCGCTATCTGCCCGCCACCGCGGGGCTGGAGGTCGGCGGCGACTGGTACGACGTGATCCCGCTGCCCGACAACCACGTCGCCCTCGTCATCGGCGACGTCCAGGGGCACAACGCGGGCGCCGCCACCCTGATGGGCCAGATGCGCACCGCGCTGCGCGCCTACGCGGCCGAGGGCCACCCGCCCGACGTGGTCGTCTCGCACGCCAACCGGCTCCTGACGGAGATGGGGACGGACCTCTTCGCCACCTGCTGCTACGTCGACGTCGACATGGAGGAGGGCGCGGCCTGGTGCGTGCGGGCCGGACACCTGCCGCCGGTGCTGCGTCACCCGGACGGCGGCACACAGGTGGTGGAGGCAGCGGGCGGACCCCCGCTCGGCGTGGTGACCCAGGCCGACTTCCCGATGACCCCGCTGCCGCTGCAGCCCGGCACCCTGCTCGCGCTGACCACCGACGGCCTGGTGGAGTCCGCCGAGGAGGACATCGACGTGGGACTTGACCGGCTCGCCCGCCGGCTGGCCGTCGCCGACCCCGCCGACCTGGGCCAGGTCGCCGACGCCCTGCTCGGCGGCGCCCACCGCGGCGACGACGTGGCGCTGCTGCTCATGCGCTACGACGGCATGGCCGTACGCCCGCGACGCGAGAGCTGGACCGTGTGGCGGGTGCCCGAGGCCGTGCGGCACGCCCGCCGCTTCACCCTGCGCACCCTGCGGTCCTGGGGAGTGCCCGCCGACGCCAGGGACGCCGTGCTCCTCGTCGTCTCCGAACTGGTCACCAACGCCCTCGTGCACACCGACGGCCAGGTCCGCCTCGGCCTCACGCTGATCAACCACCGGTTCCGCGTCGCCGTCGCCGACGCCTCGCCGCGTACCCCCGTCAAACCCACCAGCCTCGGCTGGGAGGCCACCGGCGGCCGGGGCATCCTGCTCGTGGAGGCCATGGCGGCGGCGTGGGGGACGGTACCGGCGGGCGGCGGCAAACAGGTGTGGGCCGAACTCGTGCTCGGCGGCTGACCGCCACACGGGTACCGGTGCGGGCCCCGCCCGGCAGGTCGCGGGGGCGGGGCGCGTGAGCCGTGCCTAGGGTCCATGCCGTGTCGCACACCTTCGGAGAACTCGTCGCCAAGCAGCGCGCGGCCGACGCCGCCCACGCCCAGGTCCAGGAACTGCGGGACACCTACGGCCCCCCGGCCGAGGCCCAGTTGACCCCCACTCAGGCGGACACCTACGAGACCGCCGTACGGGCCTGGCGGGACCTGGCCCGGGACCTGCAGACCGCGCTGAGCGAGTACGCGCGCGACGAGGGGCGGTCGCTGACCGACGTCGAGGCCGAGGTGCAGCGGGAGGCGGCGGAACCCGAGGGAAACTGACACCGTCGCCCCGGTGTCAGGGACCGTACGCCCAGCCGGATTCCACCCTTCCGAAAGGTTCCCGTAGAACCCAGGACGTGTCGTCGTAATGAACCGGCAAGGCAAACAAAGGTCCTATTCGGGCAATCGCCTATAGGGTGTGGCAGATGAAGGCACTCGTGCTCTCCGGCGGCGCCGGCACACGGCTGCGCCCGATCACGCACACATCGGCGAAACAACTCCTGCCGGTGGCCAACAAACCCGTCCTGTTCTACGGGCTGGAGTCCATCGCCGCGGCCGGGATCACCGAGGTCGGGATGATCGTCGGCGACACGGCCGCCGAGATCGAGGCGGCCGTCGGCGACGGTTCGGCGTTCGGCCTGAAGGTGACGTACCTGCCCCAGGAGCGGCCCCTGGGACTGGCCCACGCGGTGCTGATCGCACGGGACTTCCTCGGGGACGACGACTTCGTGATGTACCTCGGCGACAACTTCGTGGTCGGCGGCATCAGCGCCCTCGTCGAGGAGTTCCGCACGCGCCGCCCCGACGCCCAGATCCTGCTCACCCATGTCTCCGACCCGCGCTCCTTCGGCGTCGCCGAACTCGACGCGTCCGGCAGGGTGGTGGGCCTGGAAGAGAAGCCACGGCATCCCAAGAGCGACCTGGCGCTGGTCGGGGTCTATCTGTTCGGCCCCGCGGTGCACGAGGCCGTACGCGCCGTGCAGCCTTCCTGGCGCGGCGAGTTGGAGATCACCGACGCCATCCAGCACCTCATCGACACCCGCGCCGACGTGCGCTGCACGCTCGTCGAGGGCTACTGGAAGGACACCGGCGACGTCGGCGACATGCTGGAGGTCAACCGGACCGTCCTGGAGTCGCTGGAACGGCGCATCGACGGCGAGGTGGACGAGCGGTCCGAGACCGTCGGCCGGGTGGTGATCGAGGAGGGCGCGCGGATACTGAACTCCCGGATCGTCGGCCCCGCCGTCATCGGGTCCGGGACCGTCGTCCGCGACTCCTACGTCGGCCCCTTCACCTCCGTCGCGGAGAACTGCCGGATCACCGGCAGCGAACTGGAGTTCTCCATCGTGCTGCGGGACTCCTCCATCGACGGGGTGGGCCGGATCGAGTCCTCGCTGATCGGCCGGCATGTCGAGGTGACCCCCACGGCCCGGGTGCCCAGCGCCCACCGCCTCGTCCTCGGAGACCACAGCAAGGTGCAGATCCGCCCATGAATCTCCTCGTCACCGGCGCCGCCGGGTTCATAGGCTCCGCCTACGTCCGCGCGCTCCTGGCCGCCGACGCGCCGGACGCGCCCCGGATCACGGTGCTCGACAAGCTCACCTACGCCGGCACGCTCACCAATCTCCCCGTCGGCCACCCCCGTCTCGGCTTCGTGCGGGGCGACATAGCCGACGCCGGCCTGGTCGACAAGCTGATGGCGGACGCGGACCAGGTCGTGCACTTCGCCGCCGAGTCGCACGTGGACCGGTCGATCGACGCGGCGGGCGAGTTCGTGCGCACCAACGTGGTCGGCACCCAGACGCTCCTGGACGCGGCCCTGCGCCACGGTGTCGGCCCGTTCGTGCACATATCCACCGACGAGGTCTACGGCTCCATCGAGTCCGGCTCCTGGCCCGAGACCCACCCGCTGGCCCCCAACTCCCCCTACTCCGCCTCCAAGGCATCCGCCGACCTGCTCGCCCTCGCCCACCACCGCACGCACGGCCTGGACGTCCGGGTCACCCGCTGCTCCAACAACTACGGCCCGCACCAGTTCCCGGAGAAGGTCGTCCCGCTCTTCGTCACCAACCTGCTGGACGGCCTGCGGGTCCCGCTGTACGGGGACGGGCGCAACGTCCGCGACTGGCTGCACGTCGACGACCACTGCCGGGGCATCGAACTGGTCCGCGCGAAGGGCCGCCCCGGCGAGGTCTACAACATCGGCGGCGGCACCGAGCTGAGCAACCGGGACCTCACCGGGCTGCTGCTCCAGGCATGTGGCGCCGGCTGGGACCGGGTCGACCACGTCCCCGACCGCAAGGGCCACGACCTGCGCTACTCCGTCGACTGGAGCAAGGCCCGCGACGAACTGGGCTACCGTCCACGGCGCGACTTCACCACCGCCCTCGCCGAGACGATCGCCTGGTACCGCGACCACCGCGCCTGGTGGCAGCCGCTCAAACAGCGGGGAGCGCGATGAGGTGGCTGGTCACCGGGGCGGGCGGCATGCTCGGCCGGGACACGGTCGTGGAGCTGCTCCGGCGCGGCGCGGATGTGCGGGGCCCGGACCGCGCGGCACTCGACATCACCGAACCCGAGTCGGTGCGCCGGGCCTTCGCGGAACACCGCCCGGACATCGTCGTCAACTGCGCCGCGTACACCGCCGTCGACGACGCCGAGACGGACGAGGCCCGGGCGCTCGCCGTCAACGGCGACGGGCCGCGCCTGCTCGCCCACGCCTGCGCCGCCCACGGCGCCCGTCTGGTCCACGTCTCCACCGACTACGTCTTCGACGGCGGGACGCACCCCCGTACCCCGGACCCGGCCCGGCCGGCAGCGGTCCCCGCCACGCCCTATCCCGAGGACCACCCCCCGGCCCCGCGGACCGCCTACGGCCGTACCAAGCTGGCCGGCGAGCGGGCGGTGCTCGGCGCGCTCCCGGGCGCCGCCGCCGTCGTGCGCACCGCCTGGCTGTACGGCGTCCATGGATCCAGTTTCGTGCGCACCATGCTCGAACTGGAGGCCCGCCGGGACACCGTCGATGTGGTCGACGACCAGCGCGGACAGCCGACCTGGAGCGCGGACGTGGCCGCCCGGATCGTGGACCTCGGCGTCCGGCTCGTCCAGGACGGCGGCGCGCACGGCGTGTTCCACGCCACCAGTTCCGGCGAGGCCAGCTGGCACGAACTGGCCCGGGAGGTGTTCCTGCTGGTGGGCGCCGACCCTGACCGGGTGCGCTCCATCGGCAGCGCAGCCTTCCCGCGCCCCGCGCCCCGGCCCGCCTACAGCGCCCTCGGACACGGCCGGTGGCGGTCGGTCGGCCTGGAGCCGCTGCGCGACTGGCGGCCGGCCCTGCACGAAGCACTGCCCCACATCCGCAAGGAGATGTCCCAGTGAAACGGCACGAGTTCCTGCGGGAGCTGCACAAGGTCACCGCGAACCGTAACTACCTGGAGAT
Source organism: Streptomyces shenzhenensis (assembly GCF_003688995.1). Lineage (GTDB taxonomy): Bacteria > Actinomycetota > Actinomycetes > Streptomycetales > Streptomycetaceae > Streptomyces > Streptomyces shenzhenensis_A. The sequence continues at coordinate 344,108 of NZ_PENI01000005.1, forward strand.
CGGTGTCAACGACGGCCGCAGCCTGACGCTGTCCCGGGTGCCCAGCATCGCGATCGACCCCGCGTTCAAGGTGGTCACGGAGATCCGCTGCGACGTCCACCTCGCCAGGGCGACCAGCGACGACTTCTTCGCCCGCGAGAACCCGCTCGCGCATCTGCGGGGCGGCCGTCATCCGCTGCGCAACCTCGCCCGCAACCGCAGCCCGTTCGGGTACTGGCGGCGCACCACCCTCGACCTGTCGTTCATCGACGGCATGCACCTGTTCGAGTACGCGCTGCGCGACTTCATCAACATCGAGCGGCACTCGGACTGGGCCGGCGTGATCGTCTTCGACGACATGCTGCCGCGCAACGTGGACGAGGCGGCCCGGGACCGGCACACCGACGCCTGGACCGGTGACGTCTACAAGCTCGTCGAGATCCTGGGCCGCCACCGCCCCGACCTCGTCACGGTCCTGGTCGACACCGCCCCCACCGGGCAGCTCCTGGTCTTCGGGGCCGACCCGTCCAGCACGGTGCTCGAGGACAGGTACGACGAGATCGTCGCCGAGTTCCAGGTCCCGGATCCGCAGAAGGTGCCCGAGTCGGTCCTGGACCGCACCACCGCCGTACGGCCCGAGGCACTGCTGTCGGCCGGCTTCTGGGCGCCGCTGGCGGCGGCCCGCAACCGCGGCACCAAGCGGTCCCGCGGCTGGGAGCCGCTGCGCCGCGCGGTGGCCCGGTACGGCGTCAGCCGCTGAGCCGCCGGGAGCGCAGCCGCTCGTAGTGGGCGGAGCAGTCCGCGTGGCTGGGAAGCAGTCCCGACCGCTCCGCCTCGGCCAGGGTGGGGGCCGCGGCGTCCTTCTCGGACAGCACCGGCGTGATGTCCCGCGGCCATTCGATGCCGAGCCGGGGGTCGAGCGGGTGCACTCCGTGCTCGTGCCGCGGCGCATAGCCGGCCGAGCACAGGTACATCACCGTGGCGTCGTCGGTGAGCGCCATGAACGCGTGGCCGAGCCCCTCGGCGAGGAAGACGGCGTGCCGGTTGCCGTCGTCCAGCCGCACCGCCTCCCACCGGCCGTAGGTGGGCGAGCCGACGCGGATGTCCACGACCACGTCGAGCACGGCCCCGCGCACACAGGTCAGGTACTTGGCCTGACCGGGCGGCACGTCGGCGAAGTGCACCCCGCGCAGCACACCCCGCCGGGAGACCGAGCAGTTGGCCTGCGCGAGGCTCAGGTCGTATCCGGTGGCCGCACGGAACTCGGCGCCCCGGTACCACTCGTGGAAGCTGCCCCGGTGGTCCGGGAAGACCTCGGGCTCCAGGACCCAGGCGTCCGCTATCTCCAGTGCCCGCACTCCGTCACGCCTTCCGTGTCGTCTCTCGCGCTGCCGTCGCCCGTGACGTCGTCCCGCGCAGGGCGGCGCCCAGGACGCGGCGTGCCCGGCGCACCAGCCGGCGCAGCGGTCCCGCGGCGGCGGGACGGGTCAGCAGGGCACCACCGGTACGCGCGGGCCGCAGGACGAGCGGCAGCGGCAGGAAGCGGGGCGCCTCGGCCCGTGGGGCGAGGCACACCTCCAGCCGCCAGGCGGCTCCCCGCACCTCGTGCAGCGGCACCCCGGCCTCCAGCAGGGAGCGGGCGCCGTCGGCCGGGGTGAGCGTCCCGGTCCGCTGGATCCGCTCGCCCGTCGCGGTGCTGGTCAGCCGCACCAGGACGGCGACCCGGTCGGGGACGTGCAGCGGCAGCGCGACGCTCAGCGGATGGGTCTCGGAGACCGTGGCGTCCTCGGGCGTCAGCCGGCCGAGGCCGAGCGCCTTGCCGGCCCGGTCGACGTCCAGAGAGAGGTTGTCGTGCCGCTTGGTCCAGTACGGCAGCACCACGCGGTCCGCGACGATCCCGGCCTGCGGCGCGGGGCGGTCCGGCCCGCGGACCGGACCCAGCCGGCACTCCTTGGTCCAGCCGCCGAGGCCGAGGCGTACGTACGCGTCCCACAGCCCGGCGTGGAGCGCGGTGCCGCCCGCCGCGGTGCCCGGGTCGACGTCGGCCGTCGCGCGCAGCACCAGCCGGACGCGCCCGTCGCCGGCCGGCACCCGTTCGCGGGTGACCTCCACCGGCTGGAAGAAGGAGGCGGAGCTGGCGCGGTCGCGCAGGACGAGGTCGACGGTCGCCTTCTCGAAGCCGTCGACGGCGTCCGCGCCCAGCCAGGCCACCGCCTGGGCCAGGTCCCGGGGCGCCTCGGCCGCGGGGGTGCCCTCCCCGCCGACGGGGAAGGCCAGGGGCGCGCCGTCCCGCCGGTACTCGGCGGTGAAGGAGATCCGCAGCGTGCCGTCGTGCCACTCGACGCCGGTCGGCGCGGCCCCGGGGCCGACCCCGGCCTCCCACTCGGCCTGGGCGACCAGGTCGTCGTACCGGTCGTCCCTGATCAGCGCGGCGACGATGCGCTGCCCCGGGCGCAGGCCGGGGGCCACGCCCGGGCCGAACCGTTCGAGGACGACCTCGTGCATCTCCCGGAACAGCTGCCGCCGGTAGTCGTCCGGGAGGCCGAGCAGGCGCCGGCCGCTCATCCGGTCGACGATCTCGACGCGCAGCCAGCGGCGCAGCAGCCGGTCGCGCAGGGGGCCCGGTTCGGTGTACCGCTCGACGACGTCCAGGGCCTCACGGAGGTTCGCGAAGTAGCCGACGGGGTCGAAGGGCTGGAAGCCGGCGTTCGAGGCGTCGTCCCGCTTCACGTGGTAGTAGCAGACGTAGTCGCTGAGCACGGAGACGTTGTCCGCGCGCAGATACGCCTCCGCGACGAAGACGTGGTCCTCCAGCCGGCGCCGGCCCTCGGGGAAGCGCAGTCCGGTGCGCTCCAGGAAAGCGCGCCGGACCATCTTGTGCGGGGTGAGGCTGTCGATGAGCGGGGCGCTGTCCACGGTGGCGCGCGGGTGGTTGCGCCGGAACAGCTCCACCGGTACCGGGCGGCCCTTGCCGGCCATCTTGCCCACGATCACATCGGCCCGGTGCGCCACCCCGTAGGCGTACATCCGCTCCAGGGCCTCGTCGCCCAGGTAGTCGTCGTTGTCGACGAACATCAGGAACTCGCCGCGGGACGCGGCGATCCCCACGTTGCGCGGCTTGCCCGACCAGCCGGAGTTCGGCTGGTGGACGACCTGGATGTGCGGATGCTCGGCGGCCAGCCGGTCCAGTCTCGCCGGGGTGGCGTCGGTGGAGCCGTCGTCGACGAAGATCACTTCGTACTCGTCGGCGGGCAGCGACTGCCGCAGCAGCGAGGCGACGCAGTCCTCGATGTACGGCCCGGGGTTGTGGACGGGGACGATGACACTGACCTTGACCGGCATCCGGCTTCCAAGCCCCCCTCAGCTCGCTTTCCGTTGCCTCGGTGGCACGGTGCGCGTTGCCGAATGTTAACCCCGTACCCGGTGGGGCGGCGGTCGCCCGGCACCGGGGCCGGGCCTGGGTCAGCCGTGGGTCTCGGCCAGGAGCCGAAGGATCTCCTGTGCCGTGCCGGTCTCGCCGAGCCGCGGGAAGATCCGCTCGACGCTGTTCGCGTGCGCCTCGGGCGTGATGTCGGCGACGGCGTCCGCGGCGACCGTGACGTGGTAGCCGTGCTCGTACGCGGCGCGGGCGGTGGACTCGACGCCGATGCTGGTGGCGATGCCGGTGAGCACGATCTGGGTGACGCCCCGGCGGCGCAGCTGGACGTCGAGGTCGGTGCCGTGGAAGGCGCCCCAGTTGTGCTTGGTGACGTGGATGTCGCCGGGGTGGCCGGACAGCTCGTCGACGATCACGTCCCAGCCCTCCGGGTAGCCGCCGCCGGGCCCCTGCTGCTCGGTGCGGCCGGGTACCCGGTCCGCCCGGTCCGGGGCGAAGGAGACCCGGACCAGGACCACGGGCAGGTCCCGGGCGCGGAAGGCGTCGGCCAGCTCCGCCGCGCGGGCCACCACCTCGGGGCCGCCGTACGGCTGCGTGGGCGCGGCGGCGATGCCGCGCTGGAGGTCGATCACGACGAGGGCGGTACGGGCGTCGAGGGCGGTGAGTGCCATCGGTCGGGCCTTTCGGGGTGTGGATCGGGGGATGGCGCGGGTGATCCTCCGCGTCACTGCTGCGACAGCCGTGCCAGGAGGGTCAGCGCCTCCAGGACCGTGCCGCGTTCGTCCTCGGTGAACCGGTCCTGGAAGGCGCGGGCCAGCCACTCCTCGCGGGCCTGCCGGTTGCCCTCGGCGCGGGCCCGGCCCGCGTCGGTGAGGGTGACCAGCTGCCGGCGGCCGTCGTCGGGGTCGGGGGCGCGGCGGATCAGGCCGTGCTGGTCGAGGGCGGCGAGGGTGGTGGCCATCGACTGCGGCCGCACGCCCTCCGCGGACGCCAGGGCGCTGGCGGTGGCCGCGCCGTGCTTGCCCACCAGGGTGAGCGCCGACTCCTGGGAGGGGGTGAGGTCGGTGTCCTGCGCCACCTCCCGTATGCGGCGCCGTAGTCGGCTGAACACCACGCGCAGGTCGCGCGCGGCCCGGGCGGCGGAGCCGGAGATGTCGTCCATGGCGAGCACCCTAGATTGTACAGGTGAGACTGTCCAGTTCGAACTGTTCAGCTGTCCCTGATTATTTCTCCTGGTTCTTCCGCCGGCCTACGCTGACCAGGTGCGCCTGCTCCTCATGTCCGACACCCACCTGCCCCGGCGGGCGAAGCGGCTGCCGGAGCCGCTGCTCGCCGAACTCCCGCACGCCGACGTGGTGTTCCACGCCGGCGACTGGGTCGACACCGCCACCCTGGACCTGCTGGAGAGCCGCAGCCGCCGGCTGGTCGCGGTGTACGGCAACAACGACGGACCCGAGCTGCGCGCCCGCCTCCCCGAGGTCGCCCACGCCGACCTCGGCGGCCTGCGCTTCGGCGTCGTCCACGAGACCGGACCCGCCGCGGGCCGCGAGGCGCGCTGCGCCGCCCGCTTCCCCGACCTGGACGTCCTGGTCTTCGGCCACAGCCACATCCCCTGGGACAGCACGGCCCCGACCGGCCTGCGCCTGCTCAACCCCGGCTCACCCACCGACCGCCGCCGGCCCCACTGCACGTACCTCACGGCGACCCTCGCCGACGCGGCCCTCACGGAGGTGACACTTCACCGGTTGCCCCGGTGACAGCGCCGGCCACGCGGCCGGGATCGCACACATCGGCGTACTCCCGCGACCACCAGCAGCAGCACGCCCAGCGCCGCCGCCGCGCCCGCCGCCCGTTTGGCCACCGGCAGACCGGCCGCCCGGATCAGGTCCAGCGGTTCCGGCTCCGCCGCGGCCGACGGCTCCGGCCGCGCACCGGGCGCCTGCGGGCGCTCGCCGAGCCGCTCGGCCAGACATTCCGCGAACTGCCCCACCAGCCGGTCACCGACCTCCGCGAGCACCCCCCGGCCGAACTGGGCCGGCCGCCCGGTCACCGTCAGATCGGTGTCCACCGACACCGCCGTGCCGCCGTCGCGCCCGCTCAGCGTGCCGGTCACGGTGGCCCTGGCCGTCCCCTGCCCCCGGGTCTCCCGGCCGCTCGCCACCAGCACCATCCGGTGCGCCGCCCCGTCCTTCTCCTCGAAGACGGCGGTGCCCCGGTAGGCCACGGTGATCGGGCCGACCTTGACCTTCACCGCGCCGGTCACCGTCGTGCCGTCGTACTCCTCCACCGTCGCACCCGGCAGGCACGGCGCGATGCGCTCGATGTCGAGGAGCGCGCTCCAGGCGTCGTCGACCGCGACGGGGACGGTGAACTCGTGGTGCAGATCCATGACTTCCTCCTCGCACTCAGGAAGCGCGCGCCGGATGGATGGCCCCGGCGGTCGCGGTGAGGGGCACGCCGCTGCCGCCCCACCGCAGCGCGACGATCTCGGCGGCGACGGACACGGCGACCTCCTCGGGCGTACGGGCCCCGAGGTCGAGCCCGAGCGGCGAGCGCAGCCGGGCCAGCTCGTCCGCGCCGACCCCCGCCTCGGTCAGCCGCCTCCTGCGCTCGTCATGGGTACGGCGGCTGCCCATCGCCCCGATGTAGGCGGCCGGCCGGCGCAGCGCCTCCTCCAGCAGCGGCACGTCGAACTTCGGATCGTGGGTGAGCACGCAGATCACCGTCCGTCCGTCGGTGTCGGTGCCGCGCAGATAGCGGTGCGGCCAGTCCACGACGACCTCCACGGCCGCCGGGAACCGCTTGGGCGTGGCGAAGACCGGGCGGGCGTCGCACACGGTGACCCGGTAACCGAGGAAGTCGCCGATGCGGGCCACCGCCGCCGCGTAGTCGATCGCGCCGAAGACCAGCATCCGGGGCGGCGGCGCGAACGAGTGGAGGAACACGGTGACCGCGTCCTCGCGGCGCTCGCCGCGCGGGCCGTAGTGCCTCGACCCGGTGGCGCCGAGGGCCAGTTCGCCGCGCGCGTCCGCGGTGACCGCCGCGTCCAGGCCGGCCGTGCCCAGCGTGCCGGACACCGCGCCCGGCCACACCGCCAGCGCCGCGCCGCGCGGCGCCGGCCCGTCGACCACCGTGGCCACCGTCACGGGTTCGCCCCGCGCGACCGACGCGGCGACCGCGCCGAAGACGGGATCGGCCGCGGGCGTCACCGGCCGCACCAGCAGCGTGAGTTCACCGCCGCAGGTGAGCCCGACCGCGAACGCGTCCTCGTCGCTGTAGCCGAAGGTCTCGAGGCGGGCCTCGCCGCTCGCCACGACCTCCTGCGCCAGCTCGAAGACCGCGCCCTCCACACAGCCGCCGGACACGCTGCCCACGACCTCGTCGTCGGGCCCGACCGCCATGGCCGCGCCGGGCCCGCGCGGCGCGCTGCGGCTGACCGCCACGACCGTGGCGAGCCCGAACGGGACGCCCGCCGCGTACCAGCGCTCCAGGGCAGGAAGAATCTCACGCACGCTCCGCTCCTCTCCGTACGGCGGCCCCGGCCGGATCGACCGCCGCCGCCCCGCGCACCACGGCCGCCAGCCGCTCGAGCGCCGCCAGGCTGTGCCCCTCGACGAACACGTCCACGCTCGGCAGGGCCGCCGCCATCCCCCCGGCCAGCGGCACGTAACCGGGGCGCGCCTTGCGGGGGTTGGCCCAGACCACCCGGTGCGCCAGCGCGTGCAGCCGGCGCATCTGCGTCCCGAGCAGTTCGGGATCGCCGCGCTCCCAGCCGTCCGAGAGCAGCACGACCACCGCGCCACGCGCCATGCCGCGCTGCCCCCACCGGTTCAGGAACTCGCGCAGCAGCTCGCCGAGCCGGGTGCCGCCACGCCAGTCGGGCACGGCCGCCGCGAGGGCCGCCATCGCCAGATCCGGGTCGCGGTGGGCGAGTTCACGGGTCACCCGGGTCAGCCGGGTGCCGATCGTGAACACCTCCGTCGGTGTCCGCCGGGCCGCCGCGTGCGCGAACCGCAGCAACGCGTCGGCGTACGGCGCCATCGAACCGCTCACGTCGACCAGCAGCACCATCCGGCGCGGCCGGCGCACCCGCGCGTGCCGCCGCAGCAGCGCGGGCTCCCCGCCGCGCCGCAGCAACTCCCGCACGGTACGGCGCGGGTCGACGGCGCCGCGCCGGGCCGGGCGGCGGCGCGCGGACAGCCGGGTCTGCCCGTGCGGCGCGAACGCGGCCAGCAGCCGGTTGAGCTGGGCGCGTTCGGCGGCGTCCAGCCCACCGACATCACGGTGGCGCAGCACCTCGGCGGAGCTGGCGAGCGCCAGGGCCGGCCGCCCCGGCGGCTCGCTCCCGTCCGCCGCCCGGGCGCCGGACGGCGCGTCCCGCAGGGCGAGCCGGGTCCGCGGCGCGGGCGCGGTGCGGACCGGGGGCGCTACGGAGCCGCCGGCCGGCCCGAAGTACGCGGCGAACACCCGCTCGTACCGCTCCAGGTCGTCCCGCCCGCCGCACAGCGTCGCCCGCCCCGCCGCGTGCACGTCCGCGCGCACCCCGGGCCGCAGCACGTCGACGGCGCGCAGGAAGGCGTACAACCGCTCGGTGCTCGCGTCGACCCCCGCGGCCCGCAGCGCGCGCACGAAACCGAGCAGCACCGCGTCGGGCCCCGCGGGCCCGTCCGCCCACCGCCCCTCGACCGCTGCGCGTGCGCTGTCCGTCATGGCGACCGCGCTCCCCGGGCCGCCAGCACCGCCGTGAGGTCGAGGCCCCGTGCCCGCTCCGTGTCCTCCCGGTACTTGAGCACCGAGCCCAGCGTGGCCACCGCCAGCTCCGCGTCGACCTCGCTCGCCCCGAGGGCGTCCAGGGCCTGCGCCCAGTCGATCGTCTCGGCCACACCCGGCGGCTTGAGCAGGTCGGCGGCCCGCAGCGCCTGCACCAGGGCGGTCACCTGCTCGGCCAGCCGCCCGGCGACCTGGGGCAACCGGCGGCGCACGATGGCCAGTTCGCGGGCGAAGGAGGGATGGTCGAACCAGTGGTACAGGCACCGCCGCTTCAGCGCGTCGTGCACCTCCCGGGTCCGGTTCGAGGTCAGCACGACGACCGGCGGCACCTCGGCGCGCAGCGTGCCCAGCTCCGGAATGGTCACCGAGTACTCGGACAGCAGCTCCAGCAGGAACGCCTCGAACTCGTCGTCGGCCCGGTCGATCTCGTCGACCAGGAGCACCGAGGGCCAGGTCTGCAATGCCCGCAGCAGCGGCCGGGCGATCAGGAACCGCCGGTCGTACAGCTCGCTCTCCAGCCGGTCGGCGTCGGTGACCCCGGCCGCCTCGGCGGCCCGCAGATGCAGCAGCTGGCGCGGGAAATCCCAGTCGTACAGGGCCTGTGCGGCGTCGATGCCCTCGTGGCACTGCAACCGGATCAGCGGGGCGGCAAGCGCCTCGGCGAGCGCGGACGCGAGCGCGGTCTTGCCGACGCCCGCGTCTCCCTCGCAGAACAGCGGCCGGTGCAGTCTCAGGGCCAGGAAACAGGTGACGGCCAGCCCCTCGTCGACGAGATACCCCGTCTCCTCCAGGCGGGCCCGTACCTGCTCCGGGTCGTCCATCCGGGTGATCGGCGCTCACCTCGCCTCGGTGGCGGCCAGCACCGCCCGCCGGGTCAGCACCCGGGCGAGGTGCGTCCGGTACTCGGGCGAGGCCGACACGTCCTGGGGCGGACGGGTGCCCTCGGCGGCCAGTTCGGCGGCCCGTGCGACGGCGTCCGGGCCGTCGGCGCCAGCCAGCGCCCGCTCGGCGGCCACCGCCCGCAGCGGGGTGCTGCCCATGTTGGTGAGCCCGACGCGTGCCTCGGCGATGCGCCCGTCGTCCCGGCGCACCAGGGCCGCCACACCGACGATCGCATAGGCCTGGGCCACCCGGTGGAACTTCTCGTAGTGGAAGCCCCAGCCGTCCGTCTTCGGCAGCCGCACCTCCACCAGCAGTTCGTCGGGGGCCAGCGCGGACTGGAGATAGTCCACGAAGAAGTCGCCCGCCGCGACGGTGCGCCGCCCGTTCGGCCCGGCGACGACCAGCTCGCCGTCCAGCGCCAGCACCACCGCGGGCAGATCACCCGCCGGGTCGGCGTGCGCCAGCGAGCCGCCGAGGGTGCCCCGGTGCCGTACGGCGGGGTCGGCGACGGTCTGTGTCGCGGCGGCGAGCAGGCCCGCGTGCCGGCGGACCAGCGGGTCGCGGAGCACGTCGTGGTGGGTGGTCAGCGCGCCGATGACGAGCGTGCCGCCGTCCTCGCGGACCCCGCGCAGCGCCGGGATCCGGCCGACGTCCACGACCAGTTCGGGGAAGGCCAGCCTGAGCCGCAGGAGCGGCAGCAGGCTCTGCCCGCCCGCCAGCACCTTGGCCTCGTCGCCCGCCGCGGCGAGCGCGCGCACCGCCTCGTCGACGCTCTCGGGGCGGGTGTACTCGAACGCGGCGGGAATCATGCCGCGGCCTCCTTCCCGGCGGCGGCCGACCGGACGGCCTGCCAGATCCGCTCCGGTGTGCAGGGCATCCGCACGTCGAGCACGCCGAACGGCCTGAGCGCGTCCACGACCGCGTTGACCACGGCGGGCGTCGACGCGATGGTGCCCGCCTCGCCGACTCCCTTGACGCCCAGGGCGTTCGAGGCGGCCGGCGTCTCCGTCCGGTCGGTCACGAAGTCCGGGAGGTCCACCGCGGACGGCACCAGGTAGTCCGTCATGGTGCCGGAGACGAGGTTGCCCTCGTCGTCGTAGACGGCCTCCTCGTACAGGGCCTGCGCGATGCCCTGCGCGAGCCCGCCGTGCACCTGCCCCTCGACGATCATCGGGTTGACGACCCGGCCGACGTCGTCGACGCAGACGTACGACCGGATACGGGCCATGCCGGTCTCCGTGTCGACCTCGACCGCGCACAGGTGGGTGCCGTGCGGATAGGAGAAGTTCTCCGGGTCGACCAGGTACTCGGCGTTGATGGTCGGCTCCATGCCGTCGGGCAGGTCGTGCGAGGAGAACGTCTCGAAGGCGATCTCCTGGATGGTCCGGCGCGCCTCCGGGGAGCCCTTCACGGAGAACACGCCGTCCGTGAAGTCCAGGTCCTGCTCGCTCGCCTCCAGCAGATGCGCGGCCACCTTCCGGGCCTTGTCCACCACCCTGGTCGCCGCCCGGTGGACGGCCTCGCCGCCGACCGCCAGCGACCGGGAACCATAGGTGTCCATGCCCTGCGGGGCGGACCGGGTGTCGCCGTGCACCACCTCGACGTCCTCGAACGGCACCCCGAGCACATCGGCGGCGATCTGGCTCCAGCAGGTCTCGTGCCCCTGCCCGTGCGGGCTGGTGCCGGTGACCACCTCGACCTTGCCGGTGGGCAGCATGCGGATGCTCGCCGCCTCCCAGCCGCCGGCCCCGTACCTGAGGTCGCGCAGCACCCGGCTGGGCGCGAGCCCGCACATCTCGGTGAAGGTCGACACGCCGATGCCGAGGCGTACGGTGTCGCCGCGCGCGTTGCGTTCGCGCTGCTCGGCGCGCAGCCCGTCGTAGCCGAACAGGGCGAGGGCCTTGTCCGTCGCGGCCTCGTAGTCGCCGCTGTCGTAGGTGAGCCCGGCGATGGTGGTGTAGGGGAACTCCTCGTGCCGGATCCAGTTGCGGCGCCGCAGCTCCACCGGGTCGAGGCCGAGCTCCGCGGCCAGCTCGTCCATGATCCGTTCGATGGCGAACGTCGCCTCCGGGCGCCCGGCGCCGCGGTAGGCGTCGGTGGGGGTCCGGGTGGTGAAGACGCCCGTGCAGGTGAACTCGTAGGCGTCCATCTTGTAGATCCCCGGGTACATGAAGGCGCCGAGGATCGGGATGCCCGGGGTGACCAGCATCAGATAGGCGCCCATGTCGGCGATCAGATCCACCTTGAGGCCGAGCAGCCTGCCCTCCCGGGTGGCGGCCACCTCGACGTCCTGGATCATGCCGCGGCCGTGGTGGGTCGCCAGGTAGCCCTCGGAGCGGGACTCGGTCCACTTCACCGGGCGGCCGAGCCTGCGGGCGACGGCCAGGGCGATGGCCTCCTCGCCGTACACCTGGAGCTTGGAGCCGAAGCCGCCGCCCACGTCCGGGGCGATCACGCGCAGCTTGTGCTCGGGCACGCCGGTGACGGTCGCCAGCATGATCCGCAGGATGTGCGGGATCTGCGTCGCCGAGTAGACGGTGTACTCGCCGGAGGCGGCGAGCGGGGTGACCACGACCGCGCGGGGCTCCATCGCGTTGGGGATGAGGCGCTGCTGGTGGTAGCGGCGCTTCACGGTGACCTCGGCGCGCTCGCGGACCGCGGCGAAGCTCTCACCGGTCGCCAGCGGCCACACATAGCTGCGGTTGGTGCCCTTGTCGGCGTGGACCAGCGGGGCGTCGTCCGCCAGCGCGGCCTCCAGGTCGAGGACCGGCGGCAGCGGCTCGTAGTCGACCTCGATCGCCTCCAGCGCGTCGGCCGCCAGGTACCGGTCGCGGGCCACCACCACGGCGACCGGGTCACCGGCGTGGCGCACCTCGTCCACCGCGATCGGCGGGTGGCCCGGCAGCACGATGTCCTCGGTCACCGGCCAGGCGCACGGCAGCGAGCCGAGCCCGTCGGCGAGGTCGGCGCCGCTGAACGCCGCGACCACACCGGGGCGGTCGAGCGCCGGGGAGACATCGACGCGCCCGATGCGCGCGTGGGCCATCGGGCTGCGCAGCACGGCGAGCTGCAGCAGGCCGGTGACCTGGATGTTGTCGGTCCAGTTGGTCTGGCCGGTGATCAGCCGGGCGTCCTCCTTGCGCAGCCGGGAGCGGCCGACCTCGCGTGCTACGGCCTGATCGGTCATGCCCTGACCTCCTGAGCGGTCTCCTGCCCTGACCGCGCGGTGTCCTGACCGGAGGCGGCGAGCACCGCGCGGACGATGTTCTGGTAACCGGTGCAGCGGCACAGGTTGCCCTCCAGGGCGTGGCGCACCTCGTCCGGGCCGGGACGCGGGTTCTCGCGCAGCAGATCGCGGGCCGCCATGATCATGCCCGGGGTGCAGTAGCCGCACTGGAGCGCGTGCAGTTCGTGGAAGGCGCGCTGCAGCGCCGTCAGCTCCCCGTTGCGGGCCAGGCCCTGCACGGTGGTCACCTCGGACCCGTCCGCCTGGACGGCCAGCACCGAGCAGCTCTTGACGGTCGCCCCGTCCAGATCGACCGTGCAGGCCCCGCAGTTCGAGGTGTCGCAGCCGATCGGGGTGCCGGTCAGGCCGAGGCGGTCGCGCAGATAGTGGGCCAGCAGGAGACGGGGTTCCACGTCGTCCTCGTAGACCGTGCCGTCCACGTTCACCTTGATGTGGGTCATATGCCCTCCAGACCGGGCGTGCGCGGGGGATATCGGCGATCTGGCGTGATGTACGTCACTCTATGACCGAGGTGTGGTCACGGCGAACGCTGCGGAGGCGGCTCGGGCCGGGCGTTAATCCGTTGCGGCCGGGGCGCGGGTGCTGCTCCACTGCACCGGACCCGTCGTCACACCGAGAGGATCTCCGATGCGCGCTGCGTGCATGTCCCCCCAGGAAGGAACCCCACCCATGCCGAAGGACATCACGCTCAGTGCATCTGCTCAATCTCGGAATCCTCGCGCACGTAGACGCCGGTAAGACCAGCCTGACCGAGCGGCTGCTGTACTCCGTCGGAGTGATCGACGAGGCCGGCAGCGTCGACGCCGGCAGCACCCGGACGGACACGCTCGCGCTGGAGCGGCAGCGCGGCATCACGATCAAGTCGGCCGTCGTCTCCTTCCCGCTCGACGGCGTGGCCGTCAACCTCATCGACACACCCGGCCACCCGGACTTCATCGCCGAGGTGGAACGGGTTCTCGGCGTGCTCGACGGCGCCGTCCTGGTCGTCTCGGCCGTCGAGGGCGTCCAGGCGCAGACCAGGGTGCTGATGCGGACCCTGCGGCGGCTGCGCATCCCCACGCTGGTCTTCGTGAACAAGATCGACCGGCGTGGGGCGCGCGAGGGGGAGGTGCTGCGGGCGATGGCCCGCCGGCTCACCCCCGCGCTCGTGCCGATGGGCACCGCCACCGGGCTCGGCACCCGCGGCGCCCGCTTCGTCCCCCGGCTCGGCCCGGGCGCGCTCGACGTCCTCGCCGACCGGGACGACGAGCTGCTCGCCGCCTACGTGGCGGGCTCCGTCGCCCCCGCCCGGCTGCGCGCCGCCCTCGCCGCCCAGACCGGGCGGGCCCGCGTCCACCCGGTCTACTTCGGTTCGGCCGTCACCGGCGCCGGTGTGGCCGACCTGATCGGCGGCATCGAGGAGCTGCTGCCCGCCGCCGCGGGCGACCCCGACGGGCCGCTGTCGGCGACGGTGTTCAAGGTCGACCGGGGCCCGGCGGGGGAGAAGATCGCCTACGCGCGGATCTTCTCCGGCACCCTGCGCACCCGCGACCGGATCCTGTTCGGGGACGGTCCGCAGGAGGGAAAGGTGACCGCGGTCAGCGTCTTCGACCACGGCACCGACGCCCGGCAGGAGAGCGTCGGCGCGGGCCGGATCGGCAAGCTGTGGGGGCTCGGCGGCATCAGGATCGGTGACGCGATCCAGGGGGCCGCGGGCGAGTCCGGGGGAGTGCCGCGCGCGGCGTACGAGCGCCACTTCGCGCCGCCCACCCTGGAGACCGTCGTCGTCCCGGGCCCGCACGCGGACCGGCGGGCGCTGCACGTCGCGCTCACCCAGCTCGCCGAGCAGGACCCGCTGATCGGCGTGCGCCATGACGAGGTGCGGCGGGAGACCTCCGTCTCCCTCTACGGCGAGGTGCAGAAGGAGGTCGTCCAGGCGACCCTCGCCGACGAGTACGGCCTCGACGTCACCTTCCGGGAGACCACGGTCATCTGCGTCGAGCGGCCGGTGGGCGGCGGAGCGGCCGTCGAGTTCAACGGGAAGGACGGGAACCCGTTCCTGGCGACCGTCGGCCTGCGGGTCGATGCCGCCCCGGCCGGCTCGGGCGTGGACTTCCGGCCGGCGGTGGAGCTGGGCTCGATGCCGTACGCCTTCTTCAAGGCCGTCGAGGACACCGTGCGCGAGACGCTCGGGCAGGGGCTGCACGGCTGGCGGGTCACCGACTGCGCGGTGACCATGACCCACTCCGGGTACTCGCCCCGGCAGAGCCACGCCCATCAGGGCTTCGACAAGAGCATGTCGAGCACCGGCGCCGACTTCCGCGGGCTTGCCCCGCTCGTGCTGATCGAGGCGCTGCGGCGCGCGGGCACCCAGGTGTACGAGCCGATGCACCGCTTCCGCGTCGAGGCCCCGGCGGACACCCTGGGCGCCCTGCTGCCGGTGCTCGCGCGGCTGGCGGCGGTGCCGCAGAGCACCGGGACGCACGGCTCCGTGTGCGTCCTTGAGGGCGCGGTGCCCGCCGCCCGGGTGCACGGTCTCGAGCAGCGGCTGCCCGGACTGACCCGGGGCGAGGGCGAGTTGGAGACCGCCTTCGACCACTACGCCCCGGTCACCCGCGGCCCGGTCCCCGAGCGTCCGCGCACCGACCACAACCCGCTGAACCGGAAGGAGTACCTGCTGAACGTGACGAACCGGCTCGGCGGCTGAGAACGGGCGGCGGTGCGGCCCGGCCGGACCCGCCGCGGAGGGTAGCCGACCGGGCTCATCGAAATGCCGTGGTGACGCGAGGCGTTGAGCCGGGTGGTGCGGCCCTCGCTGGTCGCCGGGTTCTTCGTCGGGCCGGTCCCGGCCAGCGTGATCGAGGTGCGTGAGGGCGCGCTCAGCGCGGGGGCGTGGGCCCGGGCCGGGGTGACAATCGGCCAGGATTGCCGCGGGCGGGCCAGTCATGGCCCGCCTCCGGGGTAACCGAGGTCCGTGTGTGGGTCGGGGTGCAGGGCTGTTGGTCAGCGTCGTGCGGCCCGTCGGGTGTGTCGGGTGTGCGGGGGCGTGAGCCTGGGGCGGGGGAGGCGGCTCGCAGTAGCGCGGTGGTCGTGGGCCGGGCCGGGGCGACGATCGGCCAGGATTGCCGCGGGTGGGCCAGTCATGGCCCGCCCTGGCGTAGCCGTTGGTGTGCGTTGGTCGGGGTGCAGGGCTGTTGGTCAGCGTCGTGCGGCCCGTCGGGTGTGTCGGGTGTGCGGGGGCGTGAGCCTGGGGTGCGGGCGGGGGCACGCGGCCCGCAGCAGTGATCGGAGCAGCGCGGCGGTCGCCGGTCGGCCCACGGCGACAACCGGCCAGGAATGCCGCGGCCGGCCCCGGCCGATCCCGGCCCGGGCCGAGAAGGTCCAGGTCAGACGGGCGTTGACCTGGACCCTCGCGGCCTTTCTCGCTACTCGTCCCATGCCTGGATCATGATCTGTTCGGCGATCTTGCCCTCGCGTAGCGTGATCATGGACTCGGCGAGCACACGGACGCCGTCCGCGTACTCGCAGGACTCGCTGTAGGCGGCGTGGTCGCCCTGCACGACGCACTGGTCCAGCCGGTGCGTCATGTCGCGGCTGTAGACGTCGTCGAGCATCTCCGCTATCTGCGGCCGGCCGCGCAGGACCTTGGGGTGACTGGGCTGGGTGCGCTGGTCGATGATGCGGATCTCCGCGTCGTCCGCGTACAGCGACAGCAGGTTGTTCCCGGTGTTCCCCTCGATGCCCCGGCGCAGGGTCTCGGCGGTGAAGGCGGAGCCGGTCGCGGTGCCCATGGTGACCTCCTTCGAGGGGCCGCGGGCCGGGCGGGGAGCGGGCCGTGCGGTCCCCTGATTCGAGCGTCCTCCGCCCCGGCGGCCCCGGCAAGCGCAGTCGGGGCGCTCCGCCTCACGGGTGAGCGGAGCCGGGCGCCCGTGTCCGCCGGAGTCCGGTGCCGTTGCTGAGGACATGATCTCAACACGACGTATCGTCGCCGCCGTCGGTCTCGCCGCGGGTGTCACGGGCCTCGCCGCACCGCTGGCGCACGCCGCCCCCGCGAGTGCCCGGGACACCGGGAGGATCAGCCCGATGGCGACGCTCGACTCGCTCGCCGTGAGCGGCGTCCCCGTGCAGCACCGGGGCGAGCTGCCGCGGGTCTCCGAGCAGTTGCGGGGGCTGAACGGGCTGCAGGACCTCGGGGAGCTGCACCAGGTCACCGATCTGGTGGCCCCCGTGACCGGGCTGCTGCCCGCCGTGGAGTCCTGAGCGCCGCGCTCCGCCCGCCGACCGAGGGCCGTCCGGAAACGGGCGGCCTCGCGCATGTCCGGGCTCATCCGGGACCATGGGGACGGGCGGCCGGATAGGATACCCCTGAGGGTATACAGGGAGTGGAGGGGTGGTCGTGGAGCTGCGGTTCGAGGGTGACGAGCTGTCATCGGTGCTCAACCGGTTGCGGCGGGCGCAGGGACAGATATCGGGTGTGGTCAGGATGATCGAGGAGGGCCGCGACTGCGAGGACGTGGTCACTCAGCTCGCCGCGGCCTCGCGGGCTCTCGACCGGGCCGGTTTCGCGATCATCGCGACCGGGCTCCAGCAGTGTCTCAACGACGAGCAGGACGGGGCCGACGGCGCCACGACCGAACAGATGAGGGCCCGACTGGAGAAACTGTTCCTGTCGCTCGCCTAGCCGCCGACCTGCCCGTCCGGCTGCCCTGTGCGCCGCTCGTCGTGTCGTGGTACGACCCGTACGGCCGGAAAGATCCACGGCCTTCGGGGTGCTCCGTGCCGCGACCGATCGGTCACGCGTAGGGTCGGAGGACAGGCAGATCGATGGAAGGGGCCAGGCCATGGCGCAGGAAGTACGCGGCGTGATCGCACCGGGGAAGGACCAGCCGGTCCGGGTCGAGACGATCGTCGTGCCCGACCCGGGTCCGGGGGAGGCGGTCGTACGTGTCCAGGCCTGCGGCGTCTGTCACACGGACCTGCACTACAAGCAGGGTGGCATCACGGACGAGTTCCCCTTCCTGCTCGGCCACGAGGCCGCCGGGGTCGTGGAGTCGGTCGGCGAGGGTGTCACCGAGGTCGCCCCCGGCGACTTCGTGATCCTCAACTGGCGTGCCGTGTGCGGCAACTGCCGGGCCTGTCTGCGCGGCCGCCCCTGGTACTGCTTCGACACGCACAACGCGCGGCAGAAGATGACCCTGACCGACGGCACCGAACTCGCCCCGGCCCTCGGCATCGGCGCCTTCGCCGAGAAGACCCTGGTCGCCGCCGGACAGTGCACCAAGGTCGACCCGGCCGTCTCCCCGGCCGTGGCCGGCCTGCTGGGCTGCGGTGTGATGGCCGGCATCGGCGCCGCGATCAATACCGGCAACGTCGGCCGCGGCGACTCCGTGGCCGTCATCGGCTGCGGCGGCGTCGGCGACGCGGCCATCGCCGGGGCCCGGCTGGCGGGCGCGGCGAAGATCATCGCCGTGGACATCGACGACCGCAAGCTGGCCAAGGCCCGCACCCTGGGCGCCACGCACACCGTCAACTCCCGCGAGACCGACCCGGTCGAGGCGATCCGCGAACTGACCGGCGGCTTCGGTGCCGACGTGGTGATCGAGGCGGTCGGCCGCCCGGAGACCTACCAGCAGGCTTTCTACGCCCGCGACCTGGCCGGCACGGTCGTGCTCGTCGGTGTGCCCACCCCGGAGATGAAGCTCGAACTGCCGCTCCTGGACGTCTTCGGCCGCGGCGGCGCGCTCAAGTCCTCCTGGTACGGCGACTGCCTGCCCTCCCGGGACTTCCCGATGCTGATCGATCTGCACCTCCAGGGACGCCTGGACCTGGCGGCGTTCGTGACCGAGACCATCCAACTCGACGAGGTGGAGAAGGCGTTCGAACGGATGCACGGCGGCGACGTGCTGCGCTCGGTGGTGGTGCTGTGATGGCCGCACGCATCGAACACCTCGTCACCTCGGGCCAGTTCACCCTCGACGGCGGCACCTGGGACGTCGACAACAACGTGTGGATCGTCGGCGACGACGAGGAAGTCATCGTCATCGACGCCGCCCACGACGCCCGTGCCATCGCCGAGGCCGTCGGCGACCGGCGGCTGACCGCCATCGTGTGCACCCACGCCCACAACGACCACATCGACGCCGCCCCCGCCCTGGCCGACCTCACCGGCGCCAGTATCTGGCTGCACCCCGACGACCTGCCGCTGTGGAAGCTGACCCACCCCGGCCGGGACCCCGACGAGCACCTGGCCGACGGCCAGGTGCTGGAGACCGCCGGCACCGATCTGACCGTGCTGCACACCCCCGGCCACGCGCCGGGTGCCGTGTGCCTCTACGACCCCGGCCTCGCGACCGTCTTCACCGGCGACACCCTCTTCCAGGGCGGTCCGGGCGCCACCGGACGCTCCTACTCCCACTTCCCGACGATCATCGCCTCGATCCGCGACCGCCTCCTCACCCTCCCGCCCGAGACGAAGGTCCTCACCGGCCACGGCGATGCCACCACCATCGGCTCCGAGGCCCCGCACCTGCAGGAGTGGATCGCCCGCGGCCACTGAGCGGAAAACCGCGCGAGATCGTGCGGAGGCGACCGTACGATCGGCTGCCATGACCTCGAACACGCTCGTGACCCTGGGGGACGTACGCGTCCTGAGCTGCGCCCCCGAAGGCCCGCTCCTCGACGGCGAGAGCGCGGCGCTCGATCTGATCGGCGACGCGCTCGGCCAGGAGGCGCAGCTGGTCGCGGTTCCCGTGGAGCGGATCGCGGACGAGTTCTTCCGGCTGCGCTCCGGTGTCGCGGGCGCCGTCGTCCAGAAGTTTGCCACCTACCGGCTGCGCCTCGCCGTCGTCGGCGACATCTCCCGGCACGTCGCCGGGAGCACGGCGCTGCGGGACTTCGTGTACGAGTCGAACCAGGGCCGTCAGCTGTGGTTCCTGGCCGGCTCCGGCGAACTCGACGACCGGCTGCGCCGCTAGGGCCGCACCGGTCGGTACGACAGGTCGCGTCGGCAAAGGTGACAGAGGATGTCCGGGTTTCCCGGAAGTCTGCACGGTGACAGCTTCGTACGGACACGGGAGGCCGGACATGTCAGGACCGCTGGAGGGCAAGGTCGCGCTGGTGGCGGGGGCGACCCGGGGCGCGGGCCGCGGGATCGCGGTGGAACTCGGCGCGGCGGGCGCCACCGTCTACGCCACGGGCCGCAGCACCCGCGCCCGCCGCTCGGAGTACGACCGCCCCGAGACCGTCGAGGACACCGCCGACCTGGTCACCGCGGCCGGCGGCCGGGGCATCGCGGTGCCCGTCGACCACCTCGACCGGGCCGCCGTCCGCGCCCTGGTGGACCGCATCGCCGACGAACAGGGCCGGCTCGACGTCCTGGTGAACGACATCTGGGGCGGCGAGCACCTGTTCGCCTGGGACGCCCCGGTCTGGGAGCACGACCTCGACAAGGGACTGCGGCTGCTCCGGCTCGCCGTCGAGACCCACGCCGTCACCAGCCACTTCGCCCTGCCGCTGCTGCTGCGTCACCCCGGCGGCCTCGCCGTCGAGGTCACCGACGGCACCGCGGACTACAACCGCGACACCTACCGGGTCTCCTTCTTCTACGACCTGGCCAAGGCGTCCGTGCTGCGGATGGGCTTCGCCCTCGGTCACGAACTGGGCCCGCGCGGCGCCACCGCCGTCGCCCTGACCCCCGGCTGGCTGCGATCGGAGATCATGCTCGACCACTTCGGCGTCCGTGAGGACAACTGGCGCGACGCCCTGGCCGAGGTGCCCCACTTCGCCATCTCGGAGACCCCGCGCTACGTCGGCCGTGCCGTCGCCGCCCTGGCCGCCGACCCCGACGCGGCCCGCTGGAACGGGCAGTCCCTGTCCAGCGGGGGGCTCGCCCAGGTGTACGGGTTCACGGACCTGGACGGCAGCCGTCCCGACGCCTGGCGGTACCTCGTCGAGGTGCAGGACGCGGGCGGACCGGCGGACGTGACCGGCTACCGGTGACCTGCGAACGGCCGGGTGGCCGGGCGGCGGCACGGTGAACCCGTACCGGGATCTGTCGCGCTGATCGCCGCGGCCGTACGGTCGTTGCCATGACCGAACCCGGACGCTTCGCAGGACACGGAGTTCTCGTCACGGGCGCCGCCCGTGGCATCGGCGCGGCCGTCGCCCGCCGGCTCGCCGACGAGGGCGCCCGGGTCCTGGTGACCGACCGGGACCCGGCCGAGGCGGAGCGGACCGCGGGCGCGCTGCGCGCGCGGGGTACGGCGGCGGAGGCGTTCGGGTGCGACGTGTCCGACCGCGCCTCGGTCGAGGCCGCGGTCGCCCGCGCCGTCGGCGTCTTCGGCTCGCTCGACGTCCTCGTGTGCAGTGCCGCGCACTGCACCCCGGACGCCCCGCTCTTCGAGGACGAGCCGGACGAGTCCTGGGCACGGGACCTGGACGTCACCCTCACCGGCGGCTTCCGCTGCTGCCGCGCCGCGCTCCCGCACCTGGCCGCCTCCGGCCGGGGCGCGATCGTCCTCATCGGCTCCGTCAACGGCCTCCAGGACTTCGGCAACCACGCCTACAGCGCCGCCAAGGCCGGACTCGAATCGCTGACCCGCACCCTCGCCGGGCACGCGGCCCCGCGCGGCGTCCGGGTCAATCTGGTGGCGCCCGGCACGGTGCGCACCTCGGCCTGGGCGGGGCGGGACGCCGAACTGGACGCCGTCCGCGGGCTGTACCCGCTCGGCCGGGTCGGCGAGCCCGAGGACATCGCCGCCGCCGTCGCCTTCCTCGCCTCCCGCGACGCCGCCTGGATCACCGGCACCTCGCTCCGCGTCGACGGCGGACTCACCGCGGTCCACACCGGGTTCCACGCGGCCCTTGACGCCACGGCCGGCTGAACGGCGCCCTCCCGCAGCGGAACTTCACCATTCGGTCACAGCACGGCCCGCCCTACAACCGAAGCCGCCGCACACCTGTCTAGATATCCGGGACCGCGGGAGCCGCGGACGCAGCAGCAGGGGGAGGGCCCGGCATGGGGCACATAGGCAGGCGGGGCGCCGTCGCGCTCGGCATCACGGGGCTGGTGGCACCGCTCACACTCGCGCTCGGCGCCGCACCGGCGCAGGCCGCGAGCTGTACCACACAGACCGGCCCGTACCAGAAGAAGGTGGAGAAGTTCCTCGGCCGCCCGGTCGACGGAAAGCAGTCCGCCGCCGACTGCAAGGCCATCAGGGCCTTCCAGACCAAGCACGGCATCACACCCAACATCGGCTACGCCGGTCCGGTGACCTGGGGCGTGATGGATCTGATGAACAAGCAGAAGGCCGTCGGGAAGAACCCGAACAAGGCCGGCAAGTGCCCGGTGAACAAGGGCCGTATCGCCTGTGTCAACCTGACGCTCCAGCTGAGCTGGATCCAGGACGGCAAGAAGCTGGTGTACGGGCCGGTCCCGGTGCGCACCGGCCGCAACGGCTACGAGACCCGCACCGGACTGAAGAAGGTCTACTGGCGGCACATCGACCACGTCTCGTCCCTCTACGACGTGCCGATGCCCTACAGCCAGTTCTTCGACGGCGGCCAGGCCTTCCACTCGGTCGGCATCAGCATGTGGAACCCGCCGGGCTCGCACGGCTGCGTCAACATGACCACGAAGGACGCCAAGAAGTACTGGTCGCTGCTGAAGAAGGGCGACGACGTCTTCGTGTACGGCCGCAAGCCGGGCACCTGAGCGCCGAGGGGTGAACTCCCCTGTGATCACTCGGGGATTGACGTGATGAGCGACACGGTCCGATATGTCCCGCATCGGTGGTACTTACTCACCTCGCCTTCACCCCGATCGGCATATGCTCACACCATGTCCACCACTGTTGAAGCCGTCTCCGAGCGATCGGCCGCGGAGGTCAACGAGGCGATCCGGGACCTGTGGCTGCGGTCGGGCGGGACACTGAGCGTCGAGCAGCGCGAGGAGTACCGGCGGCTCGTCCTGGAGTGGGCCGCCGCGGCCCCGCAGCCGTCCAGGGCGGCCTGAGGCACCGCGGTCAGCGGACCGTTCCCGGCTCGGGCAGCGACTGCTCGAACCAGACCACCTTGCCCGTGCTCAGCCGGGTCGCTCCCCAGCGCAGCGCCAGCTGGTCGACCAGGAACAGGCCCCGGCCGCCCTCGTCGCTCGGCTGGGCGTGCCGCAGCCTCGGCACCAGCGGTGAGTCGTCGCCGACCTCGCAGCGCAGCACGTCCGTGCGCAGCAGCCGCAGCGTGATCGGCCCGTCGGCGAACCGCACGGCGTTCCCCACCACCTCGCCGACCAGCAGCTCCGTCTCCTCGTCCAGCGCGTCCAGACCCCAGCGGTGCAGCGTGCGCCGGGCGAGCCTGCGGGCCTGCCCGGCGGCGCGCGGATGCGGCGCGAGATACCAGGAGGCGACGGTCTCCGGATCGAGGCCCACGAACCGGGCGGCGAGCAGCGCGATGTCGTCGTCCCGGTCCCGCGACCCCAGGATGCCGAGCGCCTCCTCGCACAGCGCCTCCAGCGCCGGGGGCGCCGCTCCGGCGGGCCCGGCGGCCGCGGCGCGCAGCCGGTCCTGCAGCCGCTCCACCCCCGTCAGCACGTCCGAGTCGCGGGATTCCACGAGGCCGTCGGTGTAGAGCAGCAGGGTGGCGCCGGCGGGCGCGGTCAGCTCCGTGGTCTCGAAACCCCCGGTGCCCACGCCGATCGGCGCCCCGGGCGGCACCCGGACGATCTCCGCCCGGCCGTCGGGGCGCAGCAGCAGCGGGGGCGGGTGCCCCGCGTTGGCCACCAGCAGCCGGTGGCGCACCGGGTCGTACACGGCGTAGAGGCAGGTCGCGATGTGCCGCCCGCCGAGCCGCTCGGCCTGTTCGTCGAGGTGGTGCAGCACCTCGTCCGGAGGCAGGTCGAGCCGGGCCAGGGTCTGTGCGACGGTGCGCAGCTGCCCCATGATGGCGGCCGAGGTCAGGGAGTGTCCCATCACATCGCCGATGACCAGCGCGACGCGGTTGCCGGGCAGCGGGATCGCGTCGTACCAGTCGCCGCCGACCCGGGAGGTACGGGACGCGGGCAGATAGCGGCTGGCCAGCCGGACTCCGGGCGGCGCGGGCAGCGACGGCGGCAGCATCGTGCGCTGCAGCGCGTCGGCGAAGGACGCCTCGCGGCGGTACAGCACCGCCCGGTGCACGCCGAGGGCGGTGTACGTGGCGAGCTGGGAGGCGACGGGCAGGTCGTCGTCGGTGAACGGCGGCCGGCCGGTGGCGCGGACCAGGACGACGCTGCCCAGGAACCGGCCGCCGCCGCGGAGCGGGGCGACGAGCAGCCGCCGGCCGGACGGCACGGGCCCGGACGCGTCCCCCGTCGCCAGCAGCGCGCCCACCACGGAGGCGACGTCGGGAGCGTCCCCGAACACCGGCCCGCCGCCGTCGAGCAGCCCGGCGAGCCGGACGGCCACCGCCGACGGGGTGACCGGACCCGACGCGGGCGGGGCCGGGACGCCAGGAGGCCGCGGGGGCGTCCGCTCGGTGCCGTACAGCCGCAGCACGGGGAGCGTGGCGGGCAGGTCCTCGCCGAACGGCAGCGGATCGCTCAGATGGACGAGGACGTGGTCGGCGAACGCGGGGACGGCCGCCTGGCACAGCTCGTACACCGTCGCGTCGAGTTCCAGGCCGCGGGAGATCCGCCCGGTCGCCTCGTCGAGGAAGCGCAGCCGGTCGGTCTGTCCTCCGGGCTGCGCCTGCCGGTCGCTCCGGCCGGGCCGCAGGGGACTGCGGTCGGCCCCGAGGCCCTTCGTCACCGCTCGGGCTTCCGTCTGCAGCGCAGGAAGATCTGCTCCTCGGGCTGTACGTCGGCGGAGGCCGGCGCGTACGAGTAGAGGGACTCGCCGACGATGTCGAAGCCCGCCGTGTCGACCACCTCGCGCAGCTCGTCCCGCAGATAGCCGGAGACCCGGACGGTGCTGCCGAGGAACGGGATCGCGAAATCGTCGACGTCGGCCTCGACCATCGACAGGGCGAACACGCCCTCGGGGGCCAGCAGCCGGCGGACGCTCTCCAGCGCGAGGGGGATCTCCGCGCGCGGCAGCATGAGCAGCGCGAAGAACGCCGTGATCGCGTCGAACCGGCCCAGGTCGCGGGGGCCGCCGGGGCGCAGGTCGGCGATGTCCAGCTGGTGGAACTCGGCCTCGGGCACATTCGCCCGGGCCAGCTCGACCATCGCGTGCGACAGATCGACGCCGACGACCTGGAACCCCGCGTCCGCCAGGCGGCGGGCGGTGGGCAGTCCGGTGCCGCATCCCAGGTCCAGCACGCGGGCGCCGGGCGGCAGCGACTCGACCAGCCACTCGGCGGCGGCGACCTGGCCCTCCTTGTGCGGGAAGGCGTCGTCGTACCGGTCGCCGATGGCGTCGAAGGCCTCGGCCTGGCCACCGCGGTCGAGCTGTGGGTTCCCGTAACCGGGCTGGTTGCTGGGGCTGTTCACGAATCATCTCCCCTTGGAGACTTTTAGGTGCGATTTTTGCATAGATCGCCCGATCGTGGGGGGCCCGAAAGGTCCGGGTGACCGGTGCCTGAGTCGTCACCAAGAGTAGTTGCCTCCGGGGCAGGATCAACCCCAAGTGGCCGAGTAGTGCCGCTGGTACGCCTTGCGGTCCTGTTCCGCCCGGATGTAACGGGTGGCGACGAGTGCGATCAGACTGCCCGCGATCACCAGCAGGCCGGGCCCGACGGCCCGGCTGTCCGTGAGCCGGGACAGCGCACTCGTGTCCTGCGCGGCGCCGGTGACCGGAGCCGAGGAGCCGGGCGAGGCCGCGCTGGGGGCGAGCGCGCCCTGCGTGGCCGAGGCGGACGGCGCGGGGGTGGCGCCCTGGCCGGCACCGGCGTCCGGCGCCGCGACGATCAGCCGCACATCGAGCGCGGCCAGCGCCTTGGTCACCGGCTGGAAGAACGTGGTGCCGCCCGTGGCGCAGTCGCCGCTGCCGCCGGAGGTCACGCCCAGCGCGACCCCCTCGGAGAACAGCGGGCCGCCGCTGTCGCCCGGCTCTGCGCACACATCGGTGCGCACCAGGCCGGTCACGGTGCCCTCGGGATAGTTGACGGTCGCGTCGAGCCCGGTCACCTGGCCGTCGCGCAGGCCGCTGGTGCTGCCGCTGCGGAACACCCGTTGCCCGACCGCGGGATCGGCGGCACCGGTGATCCGTACGCCCTTGCCGTCGCCGACGGCCACCACGTCGGCCCCGTCGCCGGCCCGGCCGGACGCGTACGAGATGAGCGAGAAGTCGCTGCCCGGGAACGCGGTGTCGATCGTCGTGCCCAGTTGCCGGCCGCCCCGGCCGTCCGCGAACCAGATGGTGTCCTCGGGCCCGCAGTGCCCGGCCGTCAGGATGAAGTCCCGCTGTCCGTCGGTGACGTTGAACCCCGCCGAGCAGCGCCCGCCGGTGGACAGGATCGGCTGCGCCCCGTTCAGGCGCGTGGTGAACCTGCCCGACGCGCGTTCCATGCGGACGAAGCCGCCGATGTCCGCGGCCACCTGGGACAGCCGGGACCAGTCGCCGGCGGAGACGGTCTCGTCGGCCTGCACCACGACCTGGTTGGTGCGGTAGTCCAGGGTCCATGCGGTCCCCGCCACCCGGGGTGCCGAACGCAGCTCCGCGGTGGCCGACTTGAGCTCGTTCATGCTGTGCCGCACGACCTTCGCCGCGGCCCCGGCCCGGCGCACCGTCCGCGCGGCCCCCTCGTCGGTCACCGCCACGACCGGACGGCCGTCGGCACCGAGCCAGCTCCCCGCCGTACGGGCGGTGCCGAGCCGCGCCACCAGGCCGGTGCCGGTGCCGGCGGCGTCGCGCGCCGCGCTGAACGGGACGGCGGGCTCGCCGGGCGGCTCGCCGGCCACGGCCCGCGTGACCATCACGCCTCCCAGGAGGAGTCCGCCGACCGCCGCCAGCTGTGCCGTCCGCCGGACGAACCGTCGTCGTGCGTGCCTCATGCATGGCTCCCGAACCCCGAACGCGCGGTGCCGACACCGCGGGGCCCTCCGGTCGTCGAGCGCCCGCTGCTCCATACGTGGCCCGGCACACCGGCGTTCACCGCGACCACGACCGGGTGCCGACAACCTCCGGTCACCGCAGCGGAGTCGAGGGCCCCTCGCCCAGCGGGCGGCGCGGACGACCGGCGATCTCGTGTCCGGGCCCGGCAACCTGCATGACCGTCCTAGACTGCCCGGCATGACCGACTCGTCGTTGGACCGGCTCGGTGCGGGCGCGTATCTGCTCGTCACCAGCTACCGCAGGGACGGCAGCCCCGTCGGCACACCGGTCTGGGTGGTGCGGGACGGGGACGCGCTGGGCGTCTGGACGGTCGCCGACTCCTGGAAGGTGAAGCGGATCCGGCGCCGCGCCGACGTCCTCGTCGGACCCTGCGACGTGCGCGGCAGGCCGACCGGTGAGCAGGTCCCGGCCACCGCCGAGGTCGTCGACGCGGCCACCACCGCCCGCTACCGCGGCCTCATCGCCCGCAAGTACGGCGTCCTCGGCCGGCTCACCCTGCTCGGCAGCCGGCTGCGGCGCGGCGCGCAGGGAACCGTCGGCATCCGGCTGACGCTCACCCCCTGAGCCGACGTCACGAAAGCACCGGCCGACACCCGCACAGCGCGTCGCCCGCCCGTCCGCCACGGTCATGTGGTTTCTCCAGGGGGGAGCGGGTGTCAGGTCCAGGCTCGGTACGGCTCGTCGAGCAGTTGGAAGAGCGGTTCGCCGCGTACCGGGTCCTTGGCCGTGGACAGCCGGACCCGGTCGCCGCTGTGCACGCCCACCGGCGGGCCCATGACCCGGCCGCGCAGGACGAAGCCCTCGGCCATCTCGATCAGGGACACATTGCGCGCGGCGGGCGAGTTGCGGTGCACCACCGAGGAGTGGCGGACCGTGCCGATGCCCTCGCTGCGCTCCGTACGCAGGTCGCTGCCCTGGCACACCGGGCACAGCAGTCGCTGGTACATGGCGGTGCCGCACCAGGTGCAGCGCTGGAAGAGAAGGGCGTCGCCGGAGCCCGCGGGCCTGGGGTCGAGGACGCCCGTCGTGGTGCCGGCCACCGCACGAGCCGCGTTTCCTGAGTCGTGGTACACGCTGGTCAACTCCCTGCACTCGGCCGGAATCCCGCGTGCCCGGCACCGACCGGGCACGCTGGTGCGCGGTACGCCGTGCCACCGCGCACGCCGACAGGGTATGGCACTCAGTGTCAGTGGTAAAGGTACTCGGTACCCCGATTTTCGACCGTCAGCCGCGGCCCAGCGCCGACTCCAGTTGCTGCACCACCCGCCACAGCGGGGCGTCGCGCCGGGAGACGAGGACGACCACGTCCTCGGGGCCCTCGGCGCGCGGGAGTTGTGGTGCGCCACGGTCCGTCCGCGGGCGGCCGAAGGCGGACTGCACATGGTCCAGCGCATGGTCGACGGCGGTGCCCGGGTCGCCCCGGCCGTCCGAACGCAGCCAGGAGCGCAGGGCGTTGTTGTGCGCCGCGACGACCGCGGCGGCGACGACGTCGGCCCGCAGCGTCCCGTCCGGCTCCCCGGCGAAACGGCGGCGCAGATATCCGGCCAGCGCGCGCTCGTAGCGCCACACCACCGACAGCTCGTACGCGCGCAGCCCCGGCACCTCCTTGGTGAGCCGGTAACGCTGCACGGAGAACGTCGGGTTCTCGGCGTACATCCGCAGCACCAGCCGGGCCGCGTCGCACACCCGCCGCACCGGCTCGTGCTCCTCGCGGCCCTCGGCGAGGAAGGCCGTCATCTCGGCCAGGCAGCTCTCGTGGTCGGGGAAGACCACGTCCTCCTTGGAGGGGAAGTAGCGGAAGAACGAACGCCGTCCGACCCCCGCGAGCGCCACGATGTCGTCGACGGTGGTCTGTTCGTAGCCGCGTTCCAGGAACAGCCGGAAGGCCGCCGCGACCAGGGCGTCCCGCATCGGCGGCTTCGCGGAGGGCGGCGCGCTGCTGGTGCTCATGGACGCGAACGTAGCACTCGTCGGGGGCCGTGTGGCACTCAGTGCACGGGCATCGGGGAACTGAGTGCTCTCGGCCGGCCCGTGTCCGTCGTGTGCCGGGTTGAACCGGAGGGCCGGCGCAGCCGTATCACTTCCCGGGGATCGCCTCCCGGGGAGTGCGGAAGGAGAGCAGCGTGTCGACACCGCCGGACCCCAGTGAGGAGCCGCAGCGCGGCCCGGTCCTGGAGCCCGTCCGGGTGCTGCGGCCCCGGCGCTTCGATGCCCTCGCCGAACTGATGCGGGAGATACGGCAGGACGCCGAGGGGTACGAGTCCATCACGCCGGAGCAGCGCGCGGACCGGGCCGAGGAGGAGACGCAGGAGCTGCCGCCGCTGCGGGTGCCCGGCGCCCACACCGGTCGCGGGCTGCGCCGGGCCGCCGTCGCGGCCGTGGTCGGCGCCGCCGCCCTCGTCGGCTTCGGCGGCGCCCTGCTGCTGCCCGGCCGTGGCGACGCCGCCCCGAGCGCCGCCCCGAGCGCCGAGCCGTCCCGGTCCGCCCCGAGCGCGCCCCCGGCGGCGAGCGCTCCCGCCGTGGACCCCGACGGTGCCGGCACTCTGCGCGAGGGCGACAGCGGGTCCGAGGTCGTCGCGCTCCAGCAACGCCTGCTGCGCATCCCGGACGTCTACCGCGACGGCGCCACCGACGGCCGCTACGACGCGGTGCTCGCCGCGGCCGTGGCCCGTTTCCAGCTCTGGTACGGCATCAGAGGGGACGAGACCGGCGTCTACGGCGACGACACCCGCCGCGACCTGGAGTCCCGCACGAGCCTGGCCGACGGCTGACCGCACCCGAACGGCCGGGCGGCCGCCGCCGGGTGGGGCGCGAAGGACCGCGACTCAGCGGCCGGTGGTCTGGGCCACCAGGGCCTCGGTGACCGCGCGGACGCTGCGGGCGATGTGCTGGAGCTGCCGGACCTCGGCCGCGTACATCATGATCGTGTGCTCGATGACCGACTCGGGCAGGCCCAGCGGGGGCAGTTCGGCCCGGGCGGTCTGCAACGCCGTACGGGCCACCCGGATCTCGTGCTGGACCTGGATCTGCGCGTGCCGGGCGAGCAGCACCGGGTGCCGGATCAGCGCCGGGTAACTGGCGTAGCGGGCCGGTACCAGCTCGCGCAGCCACTTGGCCGCGGAACGCTCCCAGTCGTAGCTGCCGGGCAGCTTGACCTGGCGGGGCCAGTCCGGACTGATGCGCGTCGTCGTCAGGGCCATGATCATCGCTTCCGGGTGTGCGGCATCGTGCGGGGTGGTGCGACGGGTTCGGGCGGTCCCGGCCTAGGGGATGGCCGGGACCGCCACGGGCGAATCGCACAGGCGATGCCCGGCCGAACACCCCGGGGGCCGACGAGGGTAGGAAACGGCGGCTCGGGGTGCTCGTCGAGGGGCCCCGGATGCCGGGAGCCGGCGCGGTGAGCGGTGCGGCGGCGTGCGCATGGGCGGTCCGGCTTTCTCGGGGCGGTGCGACAGGTGCGTCCTGGGGTGCGGAACGCGCCCGGAGTGAGCCGGGTGCGGTCTGTATGCAGTATTTATATATGCCGTCGTCTTGGCAAGCGACATGAAAACATTCATGCCGGATCTGTGGTGAATGGTCCTGTTCGGACCCGGTCGGCCGGCCGCCGCAGCAGGGCCGCGGCTCAGTCCTTCAGAAAGAATTGATGCTGCTCGGCGACCTGTTCGTACTCCTCGAGGCGGGCCTGGGTGCGCTCGGGATCGGCGTCGGTCATGGCCTGCAGCAGCGCCGCGGACAGCACGCCGGGCGCGGCATAGGAGTCGAAGACCAGCCGGGAGCCGGTACCGGTGGCGAAGGTGACGTCCGCCTCGTCGGCCAGCGGCCCGAGCGCCAGATCGGTCACCAGCGCGACCCGCAGTCCGGCGCCGCGCGCGACCCGGATCGCGGTGAGGGTCTCCTGCGCGTGCCGCGGCATGCCGAACGCCAGGAGCCAGGTGCCGCCCGCCTCGCGCGACTGCAGCAGCGCGTCGTACGCCACGCTCCCCCCGCGGGTCACCAGCCGTACGTCGGGGTGGATACGGCGGGCGGCGTAGGCGAAGTACTCGGCCAGCGACACGGAGATGCGCAGCCCGAGGACGGTCAGCGGGGTCGACCGGGACAGTTCGCGGCCCACCCGGATCACCCGGTCCGGATCGGCGAAGTCCCGCCGCAGGTTCTCCAGATTCGCGATCTCGGCGTCGACGGCCGCCTGCAGTTCATTGCTGCGCATCTCCTCGGCCGCCCCCGGACCCCCGCCGGGCAGGGCGGCCAGCGCCATCGACTGGAGCCGCTCCCGCAACGCGGGGTAACCGCTGAAGCCGACGGCGGCGGCGAAACGGGTCACCGACGGCTGGCTCACGCCCACCCGCTCGGCGAGATCGGTGATCGACAGGAACGCGGCCTCGTTGATGTGCTCGATGAGGTACTGGGCGATCCGGCGCTGGCCCGGGGACAGCCCGTGTCCGTCGAAGACCTCTCTGAGCTGGGAGGTCGGCGCGGCCTCCGCCTCCGGCACGGTCTTGCCCGAGGTGATCGCGGACGCCTGCGCACGCGCCTGCTGCGGCGATGGCACCGGAGTGCCTCCTTTGTCTCCCACGAAGACTCAACATAGCTCACGGACCGTGGCGGCCAGGGGCGATGCTCAGCGCCGAAAAATCATGATCGAATGACCGACCTCGTCGACGAGGCGGCTGCTGTCGATCAGTTCGGCCAGCCCGCCGCGCGCCTTGGCGACCGACGAGCCGGACACGACCAGCACACCGCGCACCTCGGACGGGGGCACCCGGCGCGGATCGCCCGCGTGGATGCCGTAGTACGCGGGCACCCCACTGCCCTTGTAGACGAGCCAGATCCGCTCGCCCCGGTACCGCTCGGCGAGCCGGTCGGCGAGCCGGCCCAGATCCTGCCCCCAGTCCACGTTGGAGTCGTGCAGCCGCAGCCGGGTCCGTTCGGGTCCGCCGAACGCCTCGTTGGAGTACGGCAGATAGCTGGGATACGTCCGGAGCGAACTGACGGCGACGAACGCCACCAGCGCCCCCGTCAGCAGCGGCCCCCACCGCCACCGCACCGCGAGCACACAGGCCGCCGCGACCGCGAGAAACATCGGCACGAACACGGCGTACCGGGTGCCGAAGTCCCGCGACCCGGTCATCGCCGCGGCCAGCAGCACCGCGGGCGGCAGCAGCAGATACGGCGCCGCGGGCCGCAGCCGGCGCACCGCCACGACCGCGGCGGACCCGGCCGCCCCCAGCGCGAGCAGCCCGAGCGGCGTCTTCACCAGCAGCGCGGCCGGCAGGTAGTACCAGAGGGAGCCGGTGTACCGGCGCCCGAACAGGAAACCCTGCCACGGCTGGTCCTCCAGGCCGAACTGCATCCGCACGCCCACCCGGTACGCCTCCGGGAACGGCAGCAGCCCGACCAGGCGGCCGCGCAGCCCGTGCAGGGCGGGCACGGACTCCGCGGGAGCGAGGCGCAACCGCGGATCGACCGCCAGATAGACGGCCCACACCACGGCGACCGCGGTCACCGCCACGACCGCAGCCCCGGCCACCCCCGCCGCCACCGTTCCGCGCCGGCCGGCTCGCCCCGCGGCACGCCGGGCGTGCCGTACCGACACCGCGGCCAGCAGCATCAGCACCGGAATCGCGGGCAGCGCGCTCATCTTGGTCGCCACGGCGGCGCCGAGCGCCGCCCCGGCGAGCGGCAGATACCGCCAGGGCCGCCGCCGCGCCCGCCACACCAGCCAGGCCGACGTCAGCACGAACCCGGCCGCCGGCACATCGAGCGTGGCCAGCGCACCATGGGCGATGACGTCCGGCGAGAAGGCGTACAGGGCGAGCGCGACCAGCCCGCCCGCCGGGCCGGCGACCTCGCGCGCGAACGCCAGCACCACCAGCCCGAACAGCACCGTCAGCGCGATCACCGGCAGCCGGGCCCACAGCAGCAGCCGCCCCGGCTCGTTGCCGGACTCGTACAGCAGATGCCGCCCCACCTGCCCCTGCGTCCCGGTGTACGACGGGTCGTAGTGCGGATCGGCGACGGCCACCCCAGCCATCACGACGAGCTTGCCGAGCGGCGGGTGTTCGGGGTTGAGCAGCAGCCGGTGCTCGTGCAGATAGTCGGTGGCGGCGGCCACGTACACCGGCTCGTCGATGGTCGGCGTCTGCTGCACGGCCGTGGTCACCATCGCCACGGCCGACTGCCCGAGCAGCAGCGCCACGAGCAGCGGCACCGGCCAGCGCCGCGGCCGGCGCAGCGCCGCGCGCAGCCGCGCCCCCGCCGCGGCCTTCGCGCGCCCCGGGTCCGGTGGGGCCGAGCCGCCGATGGGGGCCCCAGGGACCCCGGCGGTCTCGGCCGCGAGGGCCGAGCGCTGTTCGCGCGCCATCCTCCGCCCCCTCACGAGTCGTACCGGCAGACCCTCCGCCGTACACACCGGTACGGCCCGCGACCGGCGGGAGTTCACCTTGGCACGGTCGAACCGTCCGCGGGCGCGGGCTACGCTGATCCAGCAGTACGCGATCTTCACCTTCATCTGGCCCCACGACGACCTCCTCGGCCCGCCGGACCGGCCGGCCGCCACCGGAATGAAGGGCCGAGACCCGTGCATCTCCCTTACCAGCGCGGCCCGTTGCACGACCTGCCGGACTCCGCGCAGGCGTACGACGCCGTCCTCGCCGACGTCACCGAGCAGGCCCTGGCCCGCATCACCCCCGAGGGCAGCCTCGAACACCCCGATGCCTTCCTGGACATCGGCGACACCTCCCTCGGCGTCACCTCGCTGCTGGCGCTGGCCTGGCAGCGCGGCGGCGACCCGCGGCTGCCGCCGGCCGTGCGCCGCAGCCTCGCCTTCCACCTGCGCGAGCGGGTGTACACCGAGGACAACCCCGGATACCCCAATCTGACCGTCCGCAACTCCCGGCTGCCGTACGCCCGGTACGTCCTGGAGCCGGGCGCGCACCCCATCGGTGACTGGCCGAGCACCGTATGGGCGCTGCTCCAGGCGGTCGACGTCCTGGACCTCGCCGACGGCCTCGTCGACGACGCCCAGCGCGCCGCGCTCACCGAGGTGGCGCACGGCTACTGGCGGTGGCTGACGGAGGCCACCTTCTTCAACCCGCAGAACGCCGGCAACCAGGCCATCGGCTGCGTCGTCGGCGGTCTGCTGCTGGCCCGCCATCTGCCGCCCGCCCAGGGCGAGTCGGTGCGTTCCCGCGCCCTCGCCCTGTACACCGAGCGGATCAGGACGCACCGGGTCCGCGACCGCGGCGCGCTGCTGCCCCCGGAACACGGCGGCGCCTACGACAACAACTACGGCCCCATCGCGCTGTCCTTCCTCGCCCAGGCGCACCGGATCAGCGGCGCGGCGGTCTTCGCCGAGGACGGCGACACGCTGGCCCGCTACCTCGACGCGCGCCTGCCGGGCGGCGGCTTCGACACCGGCGGCCCCCGCTACAGCGAACAGCACTCCGGGTTCGAATCGGTGCTCGGCCTGCGCTACTTCAGCGGCCGTATCGGCTCCGACCTGGGCCGCTACCGGGGCGACACCCGCTGGGGGCGGCACGCGGTCCAACCGGACGGCGGGGTCGACGGGCACTTCGCCTGGATGCTGGTGTGGCAGATCCAGGACACCTCGCGCTGGCACCGCACCCCGTCCGTGCGGCCTGTCCGCCACCAACTGCGCGCGGGCACCGTCTCGGTGGCGTTCGACGACCGGACGACCCCGTCGCTGATCGAGGCCGCGGGAACCTACTACCTGCCCGCCGCGGTCGACCGCCGGCACGGCTTCGGCCCGGTCGCCGACGGTTTCCTGCTGTGCCGGCCCATGGGGCGGGTCCGGGTGCGCGACGCGCGCGTCGCCGGTCTGACCGCCAAGCTGGTCGGCACGCCGGCCGTCGACCGCGACCATGTCCTGCGGCACGTCCGGTCCCTGTACGTCACGGACGGCACGAGCCTGTGGGTGACGGTCGCCGTGGAGCGGCTGGCCGGGGCGCCCTACCTGCTGGCGGGGCTGCCGTACGCCGCGGACGACGGCGACCGGGTGCGCCGTGTCGCGCACGGCGAGGTGGTCTCCGCGGGCGGTCTGCGGCTGACCCACCCCATGGGCGGGGGCGCCGACGTCTTCGACACGCGCGGCGAACTCACCCAGGAACAGGCGGCGTTCGCCCTCGCGGCCGACCCGCGCGGCTACGGCGATCCCGACGCGGGCTGGCAGCACCTGGTCACCACGTCGGCGTTCGAGGCCGGTCCGGCGCCGGGCGCACCGCAGGGGCTGCACGTCTTCGCCGTCCGGTACGGCCCCGGCGGGCCGTTCGCGCCCGCCTTCGCCGCCGGCGACGACGGCCTGACCGTCTGCACCGAGGCGTTCACCGCGGTGATCGGTCCCGTCGCGGGCGACGCCCACGGCGAACCGGCCCTGATCCTGCGCGGACCCGGGGAAGACCGATGAGTTCCCCCGCGGCGCCGAGTCGCCACCTCGACGCCCCGCCGGCGGGCGGGGCGGTGATCCGCCGTACCACCGTTCCGGCCCTGCCCGGTCCCGGACCAGCCGCGGCACCGCCGCCCGCACCACGCCTGACGGCGGTGACACCGGTTCCCCGGCCGCGGCGGCGTGCGTGGGGAGACCGGCCGGCCGGCGCCCCCGTCATGCCCGCCTTCGGCCCGTTCCGGATCGGGGTTCGTGCCCGGTTCCGGGTGGGAAACGGGGGCGTGTGATCAGAAGAGCACGCTCGTCAGCAGCGCCAGCATGTCGTTCGTGGCGTCGGCGGCGCACAGGGCCGACAGGGCGCCCAGGGCGAGGACGGCGAGCGCGACGGGCCACAGGCGCGGGGGCGGGGCCGTCTGCAGGGCCGCGATCCGGCGGGTGACGGCGCGGTCCGTGAAGCCGAGGGCGCACGCCGGCCGGGTGCGGCACGTGGTGAGCGCGGCCCGGGCCAGGGCGCGCGCGGTGGCCCCGCGGTCCCCGACCGCTCCCGCGGCCTGCTCGTCGGCCCAGCGCTCCACCAGGAAGGCCACGGCCCGGCGGGTCGGGGCGAGCAGCGGATCGGCCGCGGTGGCCAGCGTGACCGCCGTCACCAACGCTCCGTGGCGGTGCGCGAGATGGGCCCGCTCATGGGCGAGCAGCACCCGCCGCTCGGCCGGCTCGAGCGCGCCCAGCATGGCGGAGGTGACCAGGATCCGTCCGGGACGGCCCGGGATGGCGAACGCCTGCGGCACGGGGGAGGCGGCGACGATCAGCTCCGTGTCCGCGGGATGCCCCTCGGCCAGGCGGCGCAGGGCCCGCCGGGTGGCGCGTTCGGTCCGCACGGCACGGTGCACCCGCCGGGCGACGACCGTGAGAGCCGCGCACGCCGCGATCCCGATGGCCGCGGGCACGGGGTCCGCCAGCCGCTGCCCGTCCTCCCGGGCCTCGGCCACCACCGAGGGCGCGCTGCCGAGCAGCGTGGTGGCGAGCAGCACCAGGGACCAGGTGGTGGCCGCCGCGGTGAGCACGGCCGCGGCGGTGAGCACACGCGCGGCCAGCGCCGGGGCCACCCGGCGGCCGATCACCGGGCTGACGGCGGGCAGCAGCAGCGACAGCAGCAGCGGCGTGTAGACGTCGACCCTCATACGGCGCCCCCGCCCAGCAGGTCGCGCAGCGCCCGTTCCTCCTCGGCGCTCAGCCCGGTCACGAACTGCTGGAGGGCGGCGATCGGGTCCGGACCGCGGTCCAGGGCCTCGTGCATCGCCTCGGCGGTCAGCTCCGCGGCGTTCTTCGCCGGCCGGTAGGCGCCGCGCCGCCCGTCGGCGTCCCGCAGCACCAGCCCCTTGTCGTACAGCCGTTTGAGGATGGTGTGCACCGTGTTGTAGGCGAGCCCGCCGTCGATCTCCGCCTGGATCTCGGCGGGGGTCAGCGGCCGTTCGGTGGCCCAGAGCGCGGCCAGCACCTCGCTCTCCAGCTCCCCGGCGCTGCGCCGTTCCGCCCTGCCGTGGGTATCCGTGCCAGCCATGCCCCCAACCTTACAGCGCGTAGGGCCGTCCTTCGTATGGCCGTGCCTGCGCCATGCGGCCACCCGATGCGGGTTATTTTGCTCGTGTTTGTCGTCGACTCCCACACTACGTACTACGGCCTGTAGGGTGTCAGAAACCCTACACGATGTAGGGGTGGAGGGGTGGATGATGGCCGGCGGCGCGAACGTCACACTCACCGGGGCACGCCGCGACGGACGGCGCCCCGGGTCCGGCGCCGCCCGCATGTTCCGCGCGGACCGCCCCCTGGCCGCCGTGGCGGCCGCCTTCACCCTGGCCC
Organism: Streptomyces shenzhenensis; assembly: GCF_003688995.1. GTDB lineage: Bacteria > Actinomycetota > Actinomycetes > Streptomycetales > Streptomycetaceae > Streptomyces > Streptomyces shenzhenensis_A. Next base: position 380,629 of record NZ_PENI01000005.1, read on the forward strand.
AACTCGTCCTGGTGCGGCCCGCCATGGGCCTCGGCTGGGACGAGACCGTGTACGTCAGCCAGGTCAGCGGGCACGCCCCCGCCGCCTTCTTCAGCGCGCCCCGCGCCCGCGGCATCTCCCTGCTCGTCGCGCCGGTGACCTCCTGGTCCTCGTCCACGCCGCTGCTGCGGAGCTACCTCGCCGTGCTGTCCGGGCTCGCCCTGTTCCTCGCGCTGCGCGCCTGGCGGGGACTGTTCCCGGTGCGCGTCCTGGCCGTGGCGGGCGCCCTGTTCGCCTCCCTGTGGGTGACGCTCTTCTACGGCCCGCAGGCCATGCCCAACTACTGGGTCGCCGTCGGCGCGCTCGGCGCCGTCGCCTGCTTCCTGCGTGCCCGCGCCGACCGGGCCGACCGCGCCGCGCTGTGGGGCCTGGCCGCGAGCGCCGCGCTGATGGCCTGGATGCGGCCCACCGACGCGGTCTGGACGACCCTGCCGCTGCTCGCCCTCGCCCTGTACCGCCGCCACTGGCGCCCGCTCGCCGCCCTCCTGGCCGGCCTCGCGGCCGGCGCCGTCGAGTGGGTCGTCGAGGCGTACGTGAGCTACGGCGGCCTCGCGCGGCGGCTGTCCGACGGCTCGGACATCCAGGGCGGCCTCGGCTGGCACCTCGCCGTCGTCGACCAACTGCGCAGTCTCGGCGGCCGGGCCCTGTGCCGGCCGTGCACCGGAGCGATGCCGCACCCGCTGGTCACGGTGTGGTGGTTCGTGCTGCCCGTGCTCGCCCTGTACGGCCTGGTCGTCGCCGTCCGGGCCCGGCGCACCCCCGCCGCCCTGCTGCCGGCGGCCTGCGCGGCCACCGCCGCCTTCCCCTATCTGTTCCTGATCGGATACGCGGCGCCCCGCTTCCTGCTGCCCGCCTACGCCCTGCTCGCCGTCCCGGTGGCCGGCGCGCTCGTCCACCTCGTGACCGCGACGGCCCGGCGGCGGCTCGCCGTCGGCCTGGTCACGGCCGGGCTCGTCGCCCACCTCGCGGTGCAGGTCACCGTCCTGGAGCACACCGTCGCCCGCATCACGGCCGCCCACCGCGACTGGGCGCGCACCGCGGCCGAACTGCACCGCCTGGGCGTCCGTCCGCCCTGCCTGCTCACCGGGCACGACGCCATCCCGATCGCCTTCTACGCCGGCTGCTCCTCGGCCGCCACCTCGGGCCACAACGCCAACACGACCCGGGCCGGCATCGAACGCACCGCGCGCCGCACCCCCGTGGCCACGCTCGTGACGGCGGACGGCAGGCCACCCGCGTACGCGCGCTCCTGGCCGTCCACGCCCTTCGGCGGACTGCGCCTCTACTACGTCACCCCGGCGGCCGGCTCATGACGGCCCCGGCGGGCCTCGCCACCACCAGGGGCCGGCGGCGCGCCTACTGGCAGTCCGCCTGCTGTCTCGCCCTCCTGCTGGTCGCCGCCTATGTGGCCCGGCACCACTGGCCCACCGTCGAGACGGGCGCCGTACGGCTGGCCGTGGCCGACCAGGGCTGGCTGCTGGTGGGCGCCACGGCTGCGGTCGCCACCTGGGCGTCCTCGGCGCTCGCCCAGCAGGGCGCGGTGCCGCGCCGGCTGCCGGGCGGCCGGCTGGTGGCCGCGCAGTTCGCCGCCTCCGCCGCCAACCATGTGCTGCCCGCCGGGCTCGGCGCGGGCGCCGTCAACCTCCGCTTCCTGATGCGCTGCGGGCTCCCGGCCGGCCGCGCGGCGAGCGCCCTCGCGGTCAAGGCCACCGCAGGCGTCGTGGCCCGCGGCGCGCTCATCGCGGCGCTCGCCGCGGCCTGCCCTGGCCTGCTGCATCTGCCGCGCGTCCCCGCGGTCGCGTGCGCCGCCGGGCTCGCCGCGCTCGCCCTGCTGGCCGTCCTGCCGCGCACCCCGCTGTGGCCCCGTTGCCGGCGGGCCCTGCGGGCGGTGCTCGCCGACATCCGCGCCGTGCATGCGAAACCGCCCCGCGCCGCCGCCCTGTGGGGCGGCTCGCTGGCCTTCGCCGCGCTGCACAGCCTGGTGTTGATCGCCGTCACCCAGGCCGTCGAACTGCCGCTGTCCCCCCTGCGGGTGGCACTGCTCTACCTCGCCGCCAGCAGCGCCGCCGCCCTGCTGCCCACCCCGGGCGGCATCGGCTCCCTGGACGCCGCGCTCGCCTTCGCGCTCACCGTCAACGGGGCCCCGGGCGCCGCGGCGGCCTCCGCCGTGCTCGGCTACCGCCTGCTGACCGTGTGGCTGCCACTGGTCCCGGGCCTGCTGGTGCTCGGGGTGCTGATGCGGCGCAACGCGCTCTGAGCGGCGCGGCGTTTCCCGCGGGCCCGCATCAGGTAGGAGTCGGATGCCGGCGACGGCAGAACCACAAGAGGACGAACGAGGGGGAGTGCCATGGCAGGAGACGACACCGGCGGGCGGCTGGGGGAGGAGTTCTTCACGCCCGGCACCACGTCCTTCACCGACTTCCTCGTCGCGCACCGGCCCGGACTGCTGCCCATGCGCCGCCCCTTCCCGGACGGCGTACGGGCCGCGGCCGACCGGTTCCCGCACGGCACCACGGTCCTCGCCCTCGCCTACCGCGACGGCGTGCTGATCGCCGGCGACCGCAGGGCCACCATGGGCAACCTGATCGCCCAGCGCGACCTGGAGAAGGTGCACCCCGCGGACGACCACACGGCGGTAGCCTTCGCCGGCACGGTCGGGCTGGCGCTGGACATGGTGAAGCTCTATCAGGTCGAGCTGGCGCACTTCGAGAAGGTGGAGGGCATCCCCATGACCCTCAACGCGAAGGCGACCCGGCTGGCCGGCATGATCCGGCAGAACCTCGGCCAGGCCATGCAGGGTCTCGCGGTCGTCCCGCTGCTCGCCGGCTACGACCCGGCGGCGCCCGCGGGCCGACGGGGCCGCATCTTCGGCTTCGACGTCGCCGGCGGGCGCTACGAGAAGCCGGACTTCCACGCGGAGGGCTCCGGCTCCCCGTACGCCCGCGGCGCGCTGAAGAAGCTGTTCCGGCCCGGCATGCCCCGCCGCGAGGCCGCCCTCGCGGCCCTCCAGGCGCTGTACGACGCGGCGGACGACGACTCGGCCACCGGCGGCCCCGACCTCAACCGGCGGATCTTCCCCCGGGTCTCGGTCATCACCGAGGACGGCTTCGAGCGGCTGTCCGAGACCGAGACGGAGGAGCTCAGCCACGAGACGGTGGACCAGCGCCGCAGCCGCCCGGACGGCCCCGGCGCCACGCCCTGAGCCCCGGCGCGCTACGCCGGGTCCGTCTCCAGCCGGTAGCCGTGCCCCCGCAATGTGGTGATCCGGGGCAGCCGCACCGCACGCGGCGCGGACTCGGCCGCCTCGGCCAGGCGGCGGCGCAGGCTCGCCATGGTGACGTCGAGCGTCTTCGTCGAGCCGAACCAGTTCTCGTCCCACACCCGCGCCATCAGCATCTCCCGGGACACGGCCGTGTCCGCGTACCGGGCGAGCACCGCGAGCAGATCGAACTCCTTGGGCCGCAGCGGGACTTCGGCGTCGTCCAGGGTGCACCGCCGGGCGGCCGTGTCCAGCACGAAGTCGTCCAGCAGGACCGGTTCGTGGAGCGGCGCCGCGGTGTACTGGCGGCGCAGATGCGCGCGCAGCCGGGCCAGGAGCACGCTGAGGCTGAACGGCTTGACCAGATAGTCGTCGGCGCCGGCCTCCAGTCCGGCGATCACGTCGATGTCGTCCGTGCGGGCGGTGAGGACGATGATCCGCAGGGCGGGGAACCGGTCCCGCACCCTGCGGGCGACATCGAGCCCGTCCATGTCCGGCAGCCCCAGATCCAGCAGCAGCGCGTCGTACGGCGCCCGTTCGGCCTCCGCCAGCGCGCCCGACCCGGTGCGGCTCCAGGTCGGCGCGTAGTCGTTGGCCCGCAGCCCGCTCTCCAGATGGCGGCCGATCGTGTCGTCGTCCTCCACGATGAGGATGCGGAAGGGGCGGGGATCCGGGGTTGCCGCGGGGGTGCGCATACCGGCCAGCGTAGAGGCGGCCCACGCGCTCACAGTTCGCGGAGCTCCTCGACGGCGGGCCGGCCCGCCCGCCGTACGCCGTTGACGGCGGCGGCGAACACCGCGGCGACGGCGGCCAGCGCGGTGAGCGTCAGATAGCCGGCGGGCACCGAGAGCGCAGCGGGCGGCGGGTCGAAGACCCCGGTGAGCACCTTCACCAGCATCTCGGACAGCGCCCAGCCGATCAGCGTTCCGCCGGCCAGACCGGCCACGGCGAGCAGCGCCGCCTCGGTGAGGACCATGCCGCGCAGCCGGCGCCGGGTGGCGCCCAGCACCGTGGCGACCGCGAACGTCCGGCGCCGCTCGGCCAGCCCCAGCGCCAGCACGAGCCCGCCCGCCCCGGCCGCCAGCAGTACCGCGAACGCCAGCTCGATCCGGGTCAGCCCGCCCAGGTCGACGGAGGTCAGACTCGTACCGATGGTGCCCCGGGTCTGGGTCAGATCGGTGACCGTGGCACTCGTGCCGACCCGCTGCCGCAGCCGGTCCGCGACCGCCCGCTGCCCGCTGCCGCCGGTGTCGACGAGGAACGCGCCCGTCGCGTCGCTGCCCGTCGTCCGCGCGAGGTAGGAGGCGTTGGCGACGAAGAAGCTGTCCTTCGGCGCGGTCGGGAACTCCTTGACGATCCCGGCGTAGTGGAACGGCACCGTCCGCAGGGCCTTCGTGCGCGCGTCCTGGATCCGCAGATTGACCGTGTCTCCGGGCGAGAGCTGGAAGTCGGTGACCGTCTCCGCGCTGACCAGCAGGTTGTCGGGCCGCTCGGCCAGGGTCCGCATCAGCTCCCGGGCCGTGCCGCCGGCGAAGTAGGCGTCCTGCAGCGAGGTCGCGGAGGCGATCGTGTCCGGCCGCACCCCGTACAGGTCCTGCAGGTCCGAGCCGACGTACGCGAACCGGTGCTGCAGCGGCTCGACGTGCCGCACCCCGGCGACCTTCAGGGAGTCGGCGGCGCCGGGCGGGACGGTCGCGCCGGGCGGCTCCGTGACGGTGACGTCGGCGCCGTTGGTCAGCCGGGCGTCGACCTCCGCCTGCTGCCGGTAGGTGGCGTTGAAGACCGCGGTGGACACCGCGAACGTCGCCGCCAGCGCGAGCAGCACCACGGAGCGGGCCAGCGGGCGCCGTCCCCGGGCCAGCATGGCCGCCGTGGTGCCCGCCAGCGTGCCGGTCAGCGGGCGGGCGAGGCGGGTGAGCACCGGACGCCCGTACGTCAGCGCCAGCAGCGTCAGCCGCCACAGCAGCAGCGCCGCCCCGGCCCACAGCAGCGCCGGGCCCAGGAACGCCCAGTACGACACGGAGATGCTCGGCACCCCCTCCGGGGCGAGGACCAGGGCGTACTGGTTGCCGGAGGACGCCCGGAAGATCAGCCAGGCGCCGATCAGCAGCAGGACGTCGAGGCCGCAGCGCAGCCACCACGGGGCGCGGGCGGCGCGTCCCGCCCGCCGGGTGTCGGCCACGGTCACCGTCCGCAGATCGCGGACCGCCGGGACGAGCACCGCGCCCGCGGCCACCACGGCACCGAGCGCGAACGCGCCGCCGTACCAGGTGCCCCAGCTGCCCGCCCCGGCGCCGAAGGAGGCCGTCCCGAAGGAGAACCGGCCGGTCAGCGCGGCGATGCCGAGCCCGGCCAGGCCGCCGGCGGCCCCCACCAGCGCCGCCTCAAGGCCCGCCAGCGCGAGGATCCGGCCCGGCCGCAGCCCGCGCAGCCGCAGCAGCGCCTGCTCCTGGCGGCGCCGCTCGCCGCCCGCCGAGGTGACCGCCACGGTCAGGGCCGCGGCCAGCACGGCACCGGGCACGCCGAGGAACAGGAACAGCAGTTGCGCGTAGAGCGCGTCCTGCCGGGCCGAGTCCAGGGCGGCCCCCAGGCTGTCGCCGACCACCGCGCCGCCGGCGGAGCCGGCCTCCAGGTGGTGTGCGGCCCGGGTGACCGCGGTGAACGCGGCAGCCGGGTCCGAGGGCAGCGCGGCGTCGCGGGCCACATGGATCTGGGTGCTGACGCCGGTGGCCGTGCGGGTCAGCGAGGCGAACGCGGCGGACGGCAGCAGCACCACGTTGTCCGGGGGCGCCGTCGGCTGGGACTGGGCGGGCGCGCCCACCTTCTGGAACAGCTGGTCGGCCTGCGGCAGGTCGACGACCCCGGCCACCCGGACCTGGTGCGTGCCGCCGGTGCCGGGGAGCTTGATGTCGACCGTGTCGCCGGGCATCACATGCAGGTTGGCGGCCGTCTGCTGGGCCAGCAGCACGCCCGTGTCGCCGCCGCTGAGGGTGCGCAGCTCGCCGGGGAACGCGGCGCGGTAGCCGTCGGGCAGGCCCAGCACCATGCCGGGTCCGGTGGTCTGGGTGGTGCCCTGTGCCGTGGCCGTGAAGCCGCTGCTGGGCACGAGACCCACCGGCAGCGCGGTGCGTACCCCGGCGGTCGACCGCACCAGGTTCCGTACCGCCCCGGGGTCGCCGCCCGGCTGCACCTCGACCTGCCAGTCCACCGCGACGGACCGTACGGCGCGCTGTGTCATGGTGGCCTTGGACGCGGTAAGGAAGGATCCGAGCGCGGCGATCAGGGCCACGGCGAGGGCGATCCCGGCCGCGGCGGCGAGCAGCCGTCCGGTGCGGTGGCGGGCGAGTCCGCCCGCCCACGAGATGATCATGACGCCTCCTCGGCGGCGAGCAGCCGGCCGTCGCGCATCGTCCGGCGCGTGCCGAACCGGGCCGCGACGGCCGGGTCGTGGGTGGTGACGACGAGCGCGGCGCCCGTCCGGTCGGCCGCCATGAGCAGCGCGTCGAGGACGCGGCTCCCGGTGGCGTGGTCGAGGCGGCCGGTGGGCTCGTCGGCGAGGACGAGCCGGGGCGCCTGTGCGAGCACCCGGGCCGCGGCGACCCGCTGGGCCTGCCCGCCGGAGATCTCCTCCGGCAGCCGCTCGGCCAGGTCGTCGGCGGCCACCAGGGCGAGTGCGTCCAGGGCGGCACGTCGCGCCCGCTCCTCGGGAACATCGGCGAGGATCAGGGGAAGCGCGGTGTTCTCGACGACGTCGAGGGCCGGGATCAGGGAATCGCTCTGGAACACCAGCCCGATGTCGCGCGGTCCGGCCGGCGCCGGCCGGACCACCGTGCCGCCGGTGGGCCGCTCGAGACCGGCCAGCAGATGCAGCAACGTCGACTTCCCCGAGCCCGAGGGCCCCACGATCGCGAGCCGGTCGCCGGGGCGGACGGTCAGACTCGCCCCGTGCACGGCGACCACCGCGTGCGCGCCCTGCCCGAAGGTCACAGCGGCGTCCCGGCATTCGACTAGCACCTCGTCCGGCGGTCCCGTGCGGCCCCGCGCCGGGCCGTGTCGCCCCGGCACCGCGTCAGCCCGTGACATCGCGCACCTCCTCCTTGGGCCGGGACGCGGCGTCCCGGACCTTTCCGTCGTCGAGTTCGATCACCCGGTCCGCGATCCGCACCGCCTGGGCGCTGTGGGTCACGACGAGCACCGCGCAGCCGTCCGCGGCCCGGTCCCGCAGCAGCTCCAGCACCAACCGTTCGTTGTCGCCGTCGAGTTCACCGGTCGGCTCGTCGGCGAGCAGCACCGTGGGGCCGTTCGCGAGGGCCACGGCAAGCCCGGCGCGGGCCAGTTCCCCGCCGGACAGCTGCCGGGGCAGCGCGTGCGCCCGGTCCGTCAGACCCACCCGCTCCAGCAGCTCACCGGCGGACGCCGCCGGCCGGCCGCGCACCGCGCTCTGGGCCAGCCGCACATTGTCCCGGGCGCTGAGATGGGGCAGCAGGTTGCGGCTCTGCAGCAGGACGCCGACCTGCCGGGCGCGCAGCCGGGCACGCTCGGTCTCGGGCCGGTGGCTGATGCGTACGCCGCCGACCCGGACCTCCCCGCCGGACGGCTCGTCCAGCCCGGCCAGGCACGCCAGCAGGGTCGACTTGCCCGCGCCGGACGGCCCGACCACGGCGACCGTCTCGCCCCGGCTGACCCGCAGCGACACCCCGCGCAGGGCCGGGGTCTCCTCCTCACCGGCGCGGAAGAACCGGTACAGCTCGCGGGCGATGAGGGCATCGTCCTGTCGCGTGGCGTTCATGGCCCTCACCGCCAGGTGAAGGAGTCGCTGACGATCCGCCACGGGTCCACGTTGTCGGCGTTGACCGGGCCGGAGAGCGTCAGGTCCACTTCATGACCGCCGCGGTGGAAGGCGTAGCGCTCGAACGCGTCCCGCACGACCTTCCCGGTCACCGGGTCGGCGGCGGAGTCGCCCTGATACCTGAGCAGGACGGCCTGCCCGCCCTTGCGACCGACCTGCGACACCTGCGGTTGCGCGAACTTGGTCACCTGACCCCGCAGCCGCGGCACCACCTCGTTGGTGACCGCCCCGACGGTCGGCGCCGCGGCGGCGGTCGTCTCGGAGATCCGGACGGCGTTCAGCTTGTCCGTGAACACCGTGGCGGCGCCCTGGGTGCTGCGGGCCCACCCCTCGGGCACCCGCACCGTGAAGTCGCTGCCCCGGAAGGCGACGAACGCCTGGTTGTCGGGGATGTCACCGGGCGGATTGGACTCGGTGGGAGCGGGCGCCGAGCCGGTGCCGGCCGAGGCGTGCGCCGCCCCGGATCCGGTCGTACCTGTCGAGCAGCCGCCCCCGGTCACCGCTGCGAGCAGCGTGAACGAGACGACGGCGAGAGTGTGTGCACGTGCCATGTCCCATGCCCTCCCGGGCCGTTCCTCAGGGCCGCCCGCGGGCCGGCCGGCCGTGGCCCCGACGTTAGGAGCGGGCCGGTTAACGCTCCGCCCGACGTGGGTGAGACGACGGCAAAAGCGTGCCGCGGGGCTCCTGTGCCCCGGCGGGGGCCGCGCATGATGAGAGGCATGAGACAACGCGTGGTGCGGGTGGCCCTCACCGCCGTCCTGGTCGCCCTGGTCCTGCTCGCCGTCCCGCTGGCCCTCGCGATCAGGTCGTCGCTGTACGCCGACCGGCGCGACGCCCTGGAGCGCACGGCGCTGTCCGCCGCGGTGCGGGTCAGCCCGGACTACACCGGCGGCGACCCCGTGGAACTGCCCGCGCCGCATCCCGGCGAGCGCATCGGACTCTACGATCCACGGCTGCGGCTGCGCGAGGGCACCGGGCCCGCGTCCGGCGACGCGGCCGTGCGGCGGGCGCTGCGGGCCGTGGTCGCGCGCACCGGCAGCGGCGGCGAACTGGTCGTCGCCGTCCCCGTCTCCCACGCCGAGCAGGTCATCGGCGTCGTACGGGCCGCCGCACCCGCAGCCGAGGTACGCACCCGGGTGCTGCTGGGCTGGGCCGCACTCGGTGGCGCCTGCGCGCTCGCCCTGACCGTCGCGGTCCTGGTCGCCAGGCGCCAGGCGCGGGCGCTCGCCGCCCCGCTGGAGGACCTCTCCCGGCACTGCCGGGCCGTCACCGGGGGCGACCTCGGCGCCCGGGCCGCGCCCAGCAGCATCCCCGAGGTCGACCAGGTCGCCCGCACCCATAACGAGATGCTGCACGGCCTCACCGAACTGCTGCGCCACGAAAGGGACTTCACCGCCAACGCCTCCCACCAGCTGCGCACGCCGCTGACCGGCCTCCAGCTCGCCCTGGAGGCCGGACTCGACCAGGACGAGGCGCGGCTGCGCCCGGTCCTGCGGGAGGCCCTGGAGACCACCCGGCGGCTGCACCGCACCGTCGAGGAGGTGCTCCGGCTCGCGCGCGCCCACGGCCTGCACCGCCCGCCCGTGCCCGACCGGCCGGTGCGCCGCCTGCTGCGGGAGACAGCGGACCACTGGCACGGGCCGCTCGCGCACGACGGACGCCGGCTGGAGTGCGTGGCCCGGGACGTGCCGGACGACGCACGGGTGCCCGGCGCACCGGTCGCCGAGATCCTCGGGGTGCTGCTGGACAACGCCCGGGTGCACGGCCGCGGCACGGTACGGCTCACCGTGCGCGACCTCGGCGACGCCCTCGCCTTCGACGTCGCGGACGAGGGGTCGGTCACGGTCGACGGGACGCGGCTGTTCGAGCGCGGGCACAGCGGTGCCGACGGGGCCGGCATCGGTCTCGCGCTCGCCCGTGACCTGGCGGTCTCGCTCGGCGGCAGGCTCTCCCTCGCGCGGGCGGCGCCCACTGCCTTCACCCTGCTGGTGCCCCTCGGACCCGAGGACTGACCGGCGGGGGGCGGTCAGGATGCGTTCAGGTTTCCGCTGGCACCGTCGGGCCTCATGACACAAGAGACCTCCCGGATCCCCGTGGCCGGCTCCGCAACCGCGGCGCCCGGCCGCCGGTCGCGCTGGAACAAGGTGCCCGAAGTCACCGTCTACTTCTGGGTGATCAAGGTGCTGTGCACCACCGTCGGCGAGACCGCGGCCGACCTGCTCAACCAGAAAGCGGGCCTCGGCCTGACCGGCGTGTCGGTGCTGACGAGCGCGCTCCTCGCGGTGGTCCTCGTCGTGCAGTTCCGCACCCGGGCCTACCGCGCCGCCGTGTACTGGACGGCCGTCGCCCTGATCAGCGTCGTCGGCACCCTCATCAGCGACAACCTCACCGACAACATGGGCGTGCCGCTGGAGACGAGCACCACGGTGTTCGCGGTCGTCCTCGCCGTCGTCTTCGGCATCTGGTACCGCCGCGAGCGGACTCTGTCGATCCACAGCATCGACACCGGCGCCCGCGAGGCCTTCTACTGGCTCGCCGTGCTCTTCACCTTCGCCCTCGGCACGGCGGCCGGCGACCTCGTCGCGGAGCGCATGAACCTCGGCTACTGGCTGTCCGCCGTGCTGTTCGCCCTCGCCATCGCGGCGGTCGGCGTCGCCCACTTCGCGCTCGGCCTGGACGCCGTGCTGAGCTTCTGGATCGCCTACATCCTCACCCGGCCGCTGGGCGCCTCGGCCGGCGACTATCTCTCGCAGCCGACCGGCGACGGCGGCCTGGGACTCGGCACCGTGGTGACCAGCGCGCTCTTCCTCGCGGTCATCCTCGGCCTGGTCACCTATCTCACCGTGACCCGCAAGGACGTCACCGAGGAGCGGGCCGTCCCCGCAGCGGGGTGAGGGGCGCCCGCCCGGCGGACGGCGCCACCGAGCGCCGTCCCTACCCGGCGGGCAGCGTCACCACGAAGCGCGCCCCCGGCACGTTCCCGGGGTCGAAGGTCACCTCACCGCCGGCGGAGCGGGCCAGGCGTCGCGCGAGCGGCAGCCCGAGGCCCGCTCCGCCGTGCCCGTCACCGGGCTCGGCCCGCCGGCCCGGCTGGAAGAGCCGGTCCGTGAACCACTCCGGTACGCCCGGCCCGTCGTCCGTGACGTCGACGCGCACGCCGCCCGCCGCCGGACGGGCGGCGATCGTGACATCCGCGCGGGCGTAGCGCAGCGCGTTCGCGACGAGCGGGCCGACGATCCGCTCCAGGAGCGCGGGCTGCACCCCGGCGCGCAGCGGCAGATCCGGGCCGGTGACCGTGATCCGCACCGCGCCGGGGGGCTCAAGGGCGGCGACGAGACGACACAGCGCGGGCCCGACATCGGTGGTGCCGGGGGCCGCGCCGAGTCCGTCGCGGGCCTCGTTCAGCAGGGTGTCGCAGATGGTGCCCATCGACCGGGCCGCGTCGGCGATCACCTCGTGGGTGGCCCGGGTCTCGGCCCGTGACCGTGGGCGGGCGCGCCACCAGTCCAGCTCGGCGACGATCCGGCTGAGCGGCGTGCGCAGTTCGTGCGACAGCTCCGCGGTGAGCTGCCGCTCGTGCCGCAGCACCGCCCGTATGCGGTCGAGCAGGGCGTCCAACGAGGCGCCGAGCCCGGCGAGTTCGGCCGGACGCTCGACTCCGCCGAAACGCTCGTCGGAGGCCGTGGCGCTCCACTGGGCGGCCTGGTCCGTCATGGTGCGCACGGGCCGCAGCGCACGTCCGACCGCCAGCCGGGTCAGCCCGTAGGTGCAGGCGAGCATCGCGACGTCGAGCGCGAACGAGCCCAGCAGCAGCGTCTCGGCGGAGTTGCGGTACGGCGACAGATCCAGGGCCGTGACGACGGTGGCGGCCCTCGCACCGCCGCCGGGCACCGGCGCGGCGCACAGCCGGACCGGATCGCGCCCGTCGACGGTGGCGCAGCCCCGGCCCGCGCGGGCCAGCGCCTCGGCCGCCCCGGTGAGGGTGCCGGCCCGGGCGGTGGCCGGCGGACGTTCGAGCAGCCGCGGGCCCGCGTAGATCCATACGTTCGTGTCCAGGAGCGTGTCGTTGGCGGTCTCCAGGACCCGTACCGATCCGCCGCGGGTGTCGACGGTGGTGGCGACGGCCGCCGCCCGGGTGCGCAGTTCGTCGTCGGCCTCGCGCTGGAGGCGCTGCCGGGCCACGGTGTCGAAGGCCACGGTGAGGATCACCAGGAGCAGCGCGGCCGTCGTCAGCGCGATCAGCGACAGCCGGCCGCGCAGGGTCCGCGGCGCCCACCGCAAGGCGATCCTCATGTCAGCCGGTGGCCGATGCCGCGCGCCGTGCCGACCGTCAGCTCGCTGCCCGCGGCGCGCAGCTTGCGCCGCAGCCGGGTCAGATACTGGTCCAGGGTGTTGTCACTGACCTGCGCGCCCTCCGGCCAGCCGGCCCGGACCAGTGCGCGGCGGCGCACGAGGTCCCCGCCCGCCGCGGTGAGCGCCGCGAGCAGCCGGAACTCCGTCGGGGTCAGGGCGATCGGCCTGCCCGCCACGGTGGCGCTGTGCCGGACGGGGTCCAGGACCAGGCCGCCAGCCGTGGCGACGGGCGGGGCTGCGGCCTGCGGTGCGGCGCGCTTGAGCGCGGCGCGCAGCCGGGCGGCGAGTTCGGCCAGATGGAAGGGCTTGGGGAGATAGTCGTCGCCGCCCGCGGAGAACCCCGACAGCCGGTCCGTCAGACCGTGCCGTGCCGTCAGAAAGACGACGGGGGCCAGGAATCCGCCCGCGCGCATCGCCTGGCACACGTCCCGGCCGTCGGCATCGGGCAGTCCGACGTCCAGCACCGCGGCGGCCACGTCGGGTGTCGCCAGCCGCAGGGCCGTGGCGCCGTCCGGGGCGGACACCGTGTCGAAGTCCTCGTCGTGCAGGCCGCGGCGCAGGACGTCACGCAGGGCGTGATCGTCCTCGACGACCAGGATCTTGGGACGCATGTTCCTCCCTGGATGCTCCCGTCGAATCCGAATCCGAATCCGAATCCAAATCCGAGTACGAACTCGCCGAACCCGTTGGACCGTTCGAGTCCGCGGGGCCGGTGACGAGCCGTGCCGGCAGCCACCAGGCCGCCGCGCACAGGCAGATGCCGAGCCAGCCGACGGCGAACAGCCAGCCGCCGAGCACGTCGGTGAACCAGTGCACACCGAGATGGACCCGGGTGAGCCCGACCAGCACGCCCCAGCAGCCGACGGCCAGGCATATCGGCGTTCTGCCCCGCGGGGCGCGCACCAGGACCGCGAGGATCACCAGTCCCGCGGTGAGGGCCGCCGTGGTGCTGTGGCCCGAGGGGTAGGCCCAGCCCGAGGCGTGCGTCCGCCAGTCGGGCAACGGCGGGCGGGCCCGCGCCACCAGCTCCATGACGCCGTACCGCGCGGCCTGTCCCGCGCCGAGGCAGACCGCGCCCAGCAGCGCGGCGACCAGCCGCTGCCGCGCGGTGCGCCCCGCGACCAGTGCTGCCACCGCCACCAGGGCGTACGGCACCACACCCGTGCCCGTGGCGGTCAGCCCGCGGGCCATGGCCACCGCCACGGCCGGGCGGTGGCCGAGGGACCAGCGCAGCAGGGCGTCGTCCAGGAACAGCGGGGCGCCGTGGGCGCCGACCACGACCATGGTCAGCACCCCGAACGCGGCCCAGGCGCCGAGGCCGGTGCTGCCGGCGAGTTCGGTGCTGCTCCTGCGGTTCATGACACCAGGAGCGGGCGCAGCCGGGTCGCCGACAGCCGTCGGGCGAGCCCTCTCGGCCAGCGCCGCAGCACCGTCATCGACACGAACGCGACGAGTCCGCCGAGCACGACCCCCGCGAGGACGTCGTGCGGATAGTGGACGCCGATCCACACCCGGGAGACCGCCATGGCGCCCGCGGCCAGGACGGCGACGGCGCCCAGCCGGCGGGAGACGAAGCAGAGGGCCACCGCCGCGGCGGCCGCGATCGCCGCGTGATTGCTCGGGAACGACCAGTCGCCCGGCGCCGGACACGCCTCCAGTGTGCTGACCCGCAGGCTCTGGCACGGCCGGTTCTCCCGGACCAGCGCCTTGAGCCCGGCGTCCACGCCGAACGCCGCCACCACGGCCACCGGAACGGCCAGTGCCGTCATGGCGGCCCGTGCCCCCGTACGGCGCGAGCGCCACCAGCCGACGGTCATCAGCACCGCGAAGAGGGCCAGGCCGTAGGCCGACCACACCGTCACCGCGTCGTTGAACCAGCCGGGCGAGCGGTGCGCCAGCCCCACCACATCCGTGTAGGGCTCGCCGTCGACCGCCGAACCCGAGAACGCGAGGATCATCGGGCCTCCTTCGCCGCCTTGCGGGATCGCAGCACCTCGGCGACGAGCGGGATCAGGGACACCACCACGATCACCGCGATCACCGGCAGCAGGTACTTGTCGATGTTCGGCACGGAGGAGCCCAGCGCATATCCGCCGAGGGTCAGGCCGACGCTCCACACCAGGCCGCCGATCACCTGCCACACCGTGAACGTCCTGGCGGGCACGCCGAGTGCCCCGGCCAGCGGATTGAGCACCGTGCGCACCACGGGCACGAACCGGGCGAGGACGATCGCCTTCGCGTGGCCGTAGCGGTCGAGCAGTTCCTCGGCGTGCCGCGCACCCTCGTGCAGCCGGGCCGAGCGGCTGCGCGCGAGCAGGGTGCGGCCCGCCTTGCGGCCCAGCAGATACCCGCACTGCGAGCCGACCAGCGCGCCCACCGCGGCGGCGACCAGCAGCGGCGCCAGGGACAGTCGCAGTCCCCGGTCGGCGGTGCCGGTGCACAGCAGGCCCGCCGTGAACAGCAGCGAGTCGCCGGGCAGGAAGAAACCGATCAGCAGCCCCGTCTCGGCGAAGAGCACCACGCCGACGCCCAGCGCGCCGAAGGCGGCCAGCAGCGAGTGGGGATCCAGCACGTTGACAGCGAGCTGCGACGACAGGTGTGCAGCAGTGATCATCGTCGCGCGCCCTTTCATTCGACTACATAGTTGTAGACGGTCTACCGAACTGTAGACGATCGGCGGGTGTGCTCGGTTCCGGGTCTTTGCTGCTCCATTGCCGGTTCGTGACCTGATGACTACACGGGTGTAGTCATCATGGTCCGCGAAGGTAAGGCATGCCTTCACTAACCGGGGAGGGTCGCGGGCCATGTGGGACGACGCGTTTCCGAGTTTCCTGATCGGGCTGAGGGAGGGACTCGAAGGCGGGCTCATCGTCTCCATCCTGGTGGCCACCCTGGTGCGGGCGGATGCCAGAGCGCGGCTGCCGCAGGTGTGGACGGGCGTCCTCGCCGCCGTCGCGCTGGCGATGAGCTTCGGTGCCGTCCTCACCTTCACCGCCGCGTCCCTCTCCGCCACCGCGCAGGAGACGTTCGGCGGCACCCTCAGCGTGATCGCCGTCGCGTTCGTCACCGCGATGGTGTTCTGGATGCGCCGCTCGGCCCGCAGCCTGTCGGGCGAGATCAGGGAGAAGGTCACCGGCGCGCTCGCCATGGGCGCGGGCATGCTGATCGTCACCTCCTTCCTCGCCGTGGGCCGCGAGGGCCTGGAGACGGCCCTGTTCCTGTGGACCACCGCACAGGCGGCCGGCGAGTCCGCGGGCCCGCTGACCGGCGCGGGCGTCGGCCTGGTCCTCGCGGCGGGCCTGTGCTGGGGGCTGTACCGGCGGGTCCTGAAGATCAACCTGACGCGGTTCTTCACCGCCACCGGCGTCGTCCTCGTCGTGATCGCGGCCGGCGTGCTCGGCTACGGTCTGCGTGACCTCCAGGAGGGCGGCGTCCTGCCCGGCCGGACCGCGTACGCAGTCGACCTCGGCGGCAGCATCGACGCCGGCGCCTGGTACAGCACCCTGGTGCAGGGCGTGTTCAACCTGACACCGACGATGACCTGGCTCCAGGTGACGGCGTACGTCGCCTACCTGGCCGTGGTGATGACCCTGTTCACCCGCCGCGCCCGCGCCGTGCCCTCCAAACCCCCGACCACCCGCGAGCGGCCGGCTGCCGAGCCGTCTGCGTCGGGGGCGACCACCGGTGGGCTGTTGCCTGTCGAGCGGTCTGCGTCAGGGGCGGCGGGCCCTGGGCCGTTGCCTGCGGAGCCGTCTGCGCCCGAGCCGTCCGGGTCCGGGTCGGCGGCCGGTGGACCGTTGCCCGCCGAGCCGACCGAGCGGTCGTCGACCGCCGAGCGGTCTGCGCCCGGGGCGACCGCGGGTGGGTCGTTGCCTGCGGAGCCGTCTGCGTCCGACCCGGTCACCCGCGGGCCGTCGGTCGTCGGGCCGTCCGCGTCCGAGCCGGCCGCTCGTGAGTCGTCGGCTGCCGAGCGGTCTGCGCCCGGGGCGACCGCCGGTGGGCTGCTGCCTGTTGAGCGGTCTGTGTCCGACTCGGTCACCCGCGGGCCGTCGGTCGTCGGGCTGTCCGCGTCCGAGCCGGCCGCTCGTGAGTCGTCGGCTGCCGAGCTGCCCGCGTCCGACCCGGTCACCCGCGAGCCGTCGACCGCCGAGCGGTCTGCGCCCGGGGCGACGGCGGGTGGGTCGTTGCCTGCGGAGCCGTCCGCGTCCGAGCCGGTCACCCGCGAGCCGTCCGCTGCCGAGCAGGCCACCCGCGAGCCGTCCGCGTCCGACCCCGTCGGGGCCGGCCCGCGGCGGCCCGGGTGGGTGGTGCCTGTTGCTGTTGTTGCCGTTCCCGTGCTGCTCGCGGCTCTCGTCGTCGCTCTCGCCCGGCCCAAACCGGCGGGTGCCCAGACGGTCGCCGTCTCGGAGACCGACTGCGGGCAGGGCTTCGCCGCGCCGGAACGCGGACGGCAGACCTTCCGTATGCACAACACCGGCGGCAAGACGTCCGAGGTCTACCTCATCGACCCGGCCACCGGCGCCGTCTACGGCGAGATCGAGGGCCTGGCGCCCGGCACCACCCGGGAACTGGTCGCCACGGTCGCGGGCGGCACGTACGCCTGGCGCTGCGTGCCCACCGGCAGCAGGGCCGTCACCTCCCAGTCCGTCACCGTCAGCGGCGGCGGAGCGGCCAGAGCGGTCGTACCCGTCTCGGAGCGCGACCTCGCCGCGCCCCTGAAGGCGTACCGGGCGTACGTCGACCGGGGCCTGGCCGTGCTCGTCACACAGACCCGCACCCTCAGCGACGACATCGCGGGCGGCCGGCTCGGCCGGGCCCGCACCGACTGGCTGACCGCGCATCGCACGTACTCCTCCCTCGGCGCCGCCTACGGCACCTTCGCCGACTTCGCCCAGCGGATCGACGGCCGGCCCGACGGCCTGCCGGACGGCGTGCGGGACAAGGACTTCACCGGCTTCCACCGGGTCGAGTACGGACTGTGGCACGGGCAGTCAGCGGACCGGCTGAGGGCGCCCGCCCGGCAGCTCGCCGACGCGGTCGCGGCCCTCCGTACGGCCTTCCCCAGCCAGGACTTCGACCCCGGCGACCTGCCGCTGCGCGCCCACGAGATCCTGGAGAACACCCTCCAGTTCGAGCTCACCGGGGACACCGACGAGGGCAGCGGCACCAACCTCGCCACCGCTGACGCCGATCTCCGCGGCACCCGTGAACTGCTCACCGTACTGCGGCCGTTGCTGACCGGCCGGGCGCCGAAACTGCTGCCCACGGTCGACGCGGGCCTGGCCCGCCTGCAGCAGCTCCTCGACGCGGCGCACCACGGCGCGCGGTGGACGCCGGTCGACCGGCTCGACCCGACGGAGCGGGCCCGCATCGACGGTGCCACCGGTCAGCTCCTGGAGGACCTCGCGCCGATCCCGGACCTGCTGGAGATCCGGAAGTCCGCGTGATGACAGCCGAGCCCCTCCGCGGGCGCCCGCCCGCCCCGTACCGTCCCGCTCGCAGCGAAGGGAACACCCCCATGCCGTCCGCCGAAACGCCCGCCCCGCACAGCGGCTGCCCCGCCGGCCACGGTCGCCGCACCTTCGTGCGCACCGCCCTCGGCGCCGGTGCCGCCGGCGCGGCCCTCGCCGGCGGCGGCTTCGCGCTGAGCCGCAGCGGGACGGGACAGGCGCAGGCCGCGGACGGCTCGACCGATCCCGCCGCGGTGCCCTTCCACGGCGCCCACCAGGCAGGCATCGTCACCCCCGCGCCCGCCGCCGCGGCCTTCGTCTCCTTCGAGGTGATCGCGGACGACCGCAACGGCCTGGCCGAGCTGCTGCGCACCCTCACCGAACGGGCCCGTTTCCTTACCTCCGGCGGCACCCCCGCCGACCTGGGCGTCGGCGCCCCGCCCTCGGACAGCGGCATCCTGGGCCCCGAGGTCCCCGCCGACGCGCTCACGGTCACCGTGGGCGTCGGCGCCTCCCTCTTCGACGACCGCTACGGACTCGCGAAGGCCAGGCCGAGCCGGCTCACATCGATGAAGACGTTCCCGAACGACCGTCTGAACCCCGCCGAGTGCCACGGCGACCTGTCCTTGCAGCTGTGCGCCACCCGCCAGGACACGGTGCTGCACGCGCTGCGCGACATCGCCCGGCACACCCGCGGGGCCATGCAGATCAAGTGGCGCGTCGACGGCTTCCAGAACGCCCCGCGCCCCACCGGCGCCCAGCGCAACCTGCTCGGCTTCAAGGACGGCACGGCCAACCCGGACGTCGGCTCGGCCCGGGAGACCGAACGCCTCATCTGGGTGGGCGCCGGGCAGGGCGAGCCGGCGTGGGCGACCGGCGGCAGCTACCAGGTGATCCGGATCATCCGGATGCTGGTGGAGTTCTGGGACCGGGTCTCGCTCACCGAGCAGGAGAAGATGTTCGGCCGCCGCAAGGACACCGGCGCGCCGTTGGACGGCACCGAGGAGAGCGACGTCCCGCAGTACGCGAAGGACCCGCACGGCACCGCGATACCGCTCGACGCGCACATCCGGCTCGCCAACCCGCGCACCCCCGCCACCGACGACTCCCGCATCCTGCGCCGCGGCTACAACTACGACCGGGGCGTGGACAGCGTCGGCAACCTCGACATGGGGCTGGTCTTCTGCTGCTACCAGCAGGACGTCACCCGGCAGTTCGAGGCCACCCAGACCCGGCTGATCGACGAACCCCTGGTCGACTACATCGCTCCGACGGGCGGCGGCTACTTCTTCGCGCTGCCCGGCGTCGCGGACACCCGGGACTGGCTGGGCCGTGGCCTGCTGGCGTCCTGACGTTCCCGTCCCACGGCCACGTCCCGCCCACCCGCCTCACTGTCCGTCCCCGCGGGTCAGGCCCAGGTCCCGGTGCCAGCGCGTCAGTTGTCTCGCCGGGTCGCCCAGGTACGACCACGGGGTGCGGGTGGCGCGGCGGCCCAGCATGCGCAGGACGGCGGAGGCGATGTCCGTGGTGCCCGCGTGGCAGGCCGCATGGGCGAGATGGTTCAGGTCCCGCAGCTCGGCCGGGGCGACGAAGGCGTCGTCCCGGCCCGCGATCCACCGGTGCCAGGTGCGGCGCACGTCGCCGACCGCGCCGTCGTGGTTCCAGTGCTGGCCCAGGCCGACCGCCGCCTGCTGCCCCTTGGCGCTGTCCAGGGTGTGACGGAACTCCTCGACCCGGGCGTACTGCACCAGCACCGGCAGCGCACAGCCGGGCGGGGCGACCCCGGCGGCGTCCCGGGCGAAGTCGTACAT
Source organism: Streptomyces shenzhenensis (assembly GCF_003688995.1). Classification (GTDB taxonomy): domain Bacteria; phylum Actinomycetota; class Actinomycetes; order Streptomycetales; family Streptomycetaceae; genus Streptomyces; species Streptomyces shenzhenensis_A. The sequence goes on from NZ_PENI01000005.1 coordinate 400,390, forward strand.
GAGGCCGTGGCTGCCGTGCCAGCGCGCCGAGTAGTAGTGCAGCACCTGGAGGTGGCCCTCCACGCTGTACGGGTCGCGCCGGTGCAACTCGTCCCACCAGCGTGCCAGTTCGCGCCGCCGTACCCCCGCCGGATACAGCCGGGCCGCCGAGATCAGCGAGACCCAGGGCGTCGGGTCCTCGGGCCAGGCGTCGGTGGCCCGCAGGCAGGCCAGCACGGCGGTGTCGATCCGCTCCCGGTCGATCGGCACACCGCGGCCCGCCGCGATGGCCAGCGTGAAGGCCCGGACCGTCTCCGTCGCGGCGTGCAGCACCAGCGCGTCGGCGCTGTGCGGCTCGGCGGCCAGCCAGGACTCCACCGTCGTACTGCCCGCGCACGCCTGCGCCAGCAGCCGCGTCCGGTGACCCCGCGAGAGCCAGTCGGCACCGGTGGCCCGCAGCAGGTCACGCAGCCCCTGCCAGCGGCCGATCACGATGTCGTGGCGGGCGGAGGTGAGCAGCGCGTCCCCGCAGTCGGGGTCGAAGTCGGGCGTGAATCGGTCTCGCGCCATCGGGCTCGCCCCCTCAGAAGTCGGTGGGGAGGCCCTCATGGACGTGGGACAGCGCCATCGCGCGGTCGTCGGGGACGTACGCGGCCTCGACGGTGCGCGTGGCGTCCAGCCGGGCCGGCCGGTAGTAGTCGCTGCCCTTGCGCCAGTACCAGAGCATCGGCACCAGCCCGACGGCCAGGCCGCCGATGCCGATCGCCACGGCGGCGTCGCTCAGCTCGCCCAGCGACTCGACGAAGATCCAGAACATGAACAGGGAGCCGAACAGCGGCCACACCCCGCCCAGGAGGAGCCGGGCCGGCGAGGTGAACAGCAGCTTGCGGTGGGCGACGACCGCCGCGAGCCCGGCGAGACCGTAGTACACGGCGATCTGCAGGCCGATCGCCGAGATCGCGTCGGAGAGGATCTCACCGACCGTGCCCAGCGCGTTGGCGGCGATGAACATCGCCAGCGCCACCGCGCCGACCACGGTGATCGCCGCCCAGGGCGTGTTCCAGGTGCGGTGCACCCGGCCCAGCACGGCCGGCAGCGTCCGATCGCGGCCCATCGCGAACAGCGACCGCGTCACCTGGATGAGCGTCGTCTCCAGCGTGGCGACGGTGGACAGCAGCACCGAGACGATCAGCAGCTTGCCGCCCCAGCCGGGCCAGATCTCCTCGCCGAGCACGGCCAGCACATTGGCCGCGTTCTGGGAGATCTGCCCCGAGGAGAGGATGACGTTCGCGGCGATGGTGAACACCTCGAACAGCAGGAACACGACGCCCAGTCCGATCAGGCCCGCGAGTCCGGTCGTACGGCGGCTGTTGCGGGTCTCCTCGCTCAGATTGCTCGTGACGTCCCAGCCCCAGTAGTAGAAGGCGGCGATCAGCGCGCCCGAGGCGAACCCGGACACCCCGTCGAACTGGCCGAAGCCCAGCCAGGACCAGTCGAACGGCCGCGCGTTGTCGGTGTGGAAGACGGCCAGCACCGCGAACAGCGCCAGCAGGGCCAGCTCCACTCCGGACATCAGCAGCTGCGCCCGTACGGTGATCCGGGCACCGCCCAGCACGACGCCGAGCATGAGCAGGAACCAGCCGGCGCCCACCACCGTGGCCAGGGCGGTGTCGTCGGCCAGCCGCTCGTCGAACAGCGCGAGCGTCATCGAACCGGCGGGCAGCGACCCGGCCACCATGAAGATGGTCGCCGAGACCACCAGCGCCCAGCCGCTGACGAAACCCAGGGACGGGTGCAGGGTGCGCCCCACCCACGAGTAGCTCGCGCCCGCGTTCACATCGATCCGGCCGAGCTGCGCGAACGCCAGTGCGATGCCCAGCATCGGGATCGCGCAGTACAGCAGCGCCGCCGGGGCGGCCAGGCCCACCGCGCCGACCAGGACGGCGGTGGTGGCGCCCAGCGAATAGGCCGGAGCACTGCCCGCGACGGCCATGACGACGGTGTCGAACGTACCGAGGGCATTGGTCTGCAGCCCTCTGCCCCTGTTGTTGCTCATGGTTGCGCTGCTTTCCGGTCATGCACGGCGCCCGGGCGGCCCGGCCCGACGGCGTACGGAGTGGGGGGTGTGGAGCGGCCTCGGACCCGGAGAGGGATGGCCTCGGGGTCGGCGGCGGGCCAGGGGAGGGAAAGGAGGCGGTGGGCACCGTTCAGCCCTGCGTCGGCGTGCGGTTACACCGAGTGTGGGTGTGATGATAGCGGTGCCCTTCCCCCTTTCAAGATTGACCAGCGGGTAATGTCACGGGCCCCCGCTCGCCCCAACTCCCACCTGCGCGAACGGCCTTCGGCGGCCGGTCAGTCGCCCAGCCGGTCGATCTGCCGCAGCTTGTTGGTGGCGTCGAGCGCGGCCACCTTGTACGACTCGGCGAGCGTCGGGTAGTTGAAGACCGCGTCGACGAGATAGTCGACCGTCCCGCCGCAGCCCATCACCGACTGCCCGATGTGGATCAGCTCGGTGGCGCCCGTGCCGAAGCAGTGCACGCCGAGCAGCGTGCGGTCCTCGGGGGAGACCAGCAGCTTGAGCATGCCGTGCGAGTCGCCGATGATCTGCCCCCGGGCCAGCTCCCGGTAGCGGGCGACGCCGACCTCGAACGGCACCCGTTCCTCGGTGAGTTGGTCCTCGTTGCGGCCGACGAAGCTGATCTCGGGAATCGTGTAGATGCCGATCGGCTGCAGGTTGTGCATGCGCCCGACCGGCTCCCCGCAGGCGTGGTAGGCCGCCGCCCGGCCCTGCTCCATCGAGGTCGCGGCCAGCGCGGGGAAGCCGATGACATCACCCACGGCGTAGATGTGCGGCACCGCGGTGCGGTAGGTGTCGTCCACCGCGATCCGGCCGCGCCGGTCGGCGGTCAGGCCCGCCTTGTCCAGGTCGAGTCCGTCGGTGAGGCCCTGCCGGCCCGCGGAGTACATCACCGTGTCGGCGGGGATCTTCTTGCCGCTCTCCAGGACGGTCAGGGTGCCGCGGGGGTGGCGTTCGACGGCGGCGACGGTCTCCCCGAACCGGAAGGTGACGGCGAGATCCCGCAGATGGTACTTGAGCGACTCGACGACCTCGACGTCGCACATGTCGAGCATCCCCGGGCGCCGTTCGACGACCGTCACCTTGCTGCCCAGCGCGGCGAACATGCTGGCGTACTCCATGCCGATGACCCCGGCGCCGACGATCACCATGGACCGCGGCACCCGTTCCACGGACAGCACGTTGTCCGAGTCCATGATGGTGCGCCCGTCGAACTCGACGCTGTCCGGCCGCGCCGGGCGGGTACCGGTGGCGATGACGATGTGCTCGGCGCACAACAGCCGTTCGTGTCCGGTGACTTCGCGCAGCGCGACGGTGTGCGGGTCCACGAAGCGGCCCGTCCCGGCGAACAGCGAGACGTGGTTGCGGGACAGCTGGCTGCGGATGACGTCCACCTCACGGCCGACCACGTGCTCGGTGCGCGCGGTCAGGTCCGCGACCGTGATGTCCTCCTTCAGCCGGTAGCTCTGCCCGTACAGATCCCGCTGGGTGAGGCCGGTCAGGTACAGCACCGCCTCGCGGAGCGTCTTGGAGGGGATGGTGCCGGTGTGGATGGAGACCCCGCCGACCATGTCGGGGCGGTCGACGACGGCGACCCGGCGGCCGAGCTTGGCCGCGGCGATGGCGGCCTTCTGTCCGCCGGGTCCGGATCCGATGACGAGCATGTCGAAGTCGAAGTCGGGCACCTGCCGGAGTCTGGCAGCCCGGGGGCTCCCTCCGGAAGGGCACCGCCGGAATCGACCCCCGCCAGCCGGTCCCGGACCCCGGTGCCGTCACCGTGCGCGACGGACGGTCACCCAGCCCGCGCCGGGCAGAAGGCAGCACCGGCGGGCCGCGCCGTACGGCGGAACCGGCCGCCCGACGACCGTGCGCCGCTACGGCAGCAGCTTCTCGATGGCGGCCGGGCCCTCCGAGTCCAGCTTCCGGCGAGCCCATTCGAGGTTGGCCGGGGTGATGTCCCTGCCCGCGGCGAGGACCAGGTCCTCCGGGCCGAGGCCGGCGCCGGGGGCGGAGTGGAGCAGGGCGTCCGGGGTGCAGCGGTCGTCGGACGACCGGGACGTTTCGGGTTCTGACGTCGACATGATGTCTCCTCCTCGGGTCCGTGTGGCCGCATCGGTACCCGTGCCGCGAGACCGTGGCACACTCTCACGATTCACCGCCGCGGCCCGCGCTGCATCCGGAAGGGTGTCACCGCCCGGCACCCGGGCCCGCGGCCGTGCCGGAGGAAAACCTTCGCTCCTAAGCTGGAAGCAGCCCACAGGCCCGTACCCGGGAGGCTGCCGTGATGTCCGAGACGCCGTTCCGCCGGGACGAGCCCGGCAATCCCCGCTATCTGCCGATCGCCGAGCACGGACTCATCGGCGATCTGCAGACCGTGGCCCTGGTGGGCAGCAACGGCACGATCGACTGGTACTGCTGCCCGTCCTTCGACGCCCCCAGCGTCTTCGCGGCGATCCTGGACGCCGAGCGCGGCGGAGCCTTCGAGCTGGCCGCCGCCGTACCGGCCCGGACCAAGCAGTTCTACTTCCCCGACACCAATGTGCTGATCACCCGCTTCTTCACCGAGGACGGCGTGGGCGAGGTGCAGGACTTCATGCCGGTGACCGGGGAGCCCGCCGGCTCCGCCGAGGGCGACCGGCACCGTCTGATCCGACGCGTCGTGTGCGTCCGCGGAGCCGTCCCCTTCCGTGTCCGGGTGGCCCCGCGGTTCAACTACGGCGCCGACCCGCACACCGTGACCATGCGGAACGGCAGAGCCCTGTTCGAGTCCCCGGAGCTGTCCCTGTGCCTCACCTCGACCGTGGCACTGGAGAGCGACGGCGTGGACACCCGTGCCGACTTCAAGCTCGCCGAGGGCGAGTCCGCGGTGTTCGCCCTCGACCGGGTCGGCGACGCCGTGGCACCGCGCGGCTGCGCCCACACCGAGGCCGAGCACCAGTTCGCCGCCACGGTCGCGTACTGGCGCCGCTGGCTGCACCAGTCCCGCTACCGCGGGCGCTGGCGGGAGATGGTGCACCGGTCGGCGCTCACCCTCAAACTGCTCACCTACGCGCCGACCGGCGCCATCGTCGCCGCCCCGACCACCAGCCTCCCCGAGCAGATCGGCGGCGAGCGCAACTGGGACTACCGCTACGTCTGGGTGCGGGACGCGGCCTTCTGCGTCTACGCGCTGCTGCGGCTGGGCTTCAGCGGCGAGGCCGAGGCGTTCATGCAGTTCCTGACCACCCACATCAGCGTCGGGGACGGCGGCGCCTCCGGGCCGCTGCAGATCATGTACGGCATCGACGGCCGCACCGACCTGCCCGAACGCGAGCTGCCCCAGCTGGAGGGCCACCAGGGCTCCGCCCCCGTCCGGGTCGGCAACGCCGCCGCCGACCAGCTCCAGCTCGACATCTACGGCGCCCTCATCGACTCGATCTACCTCTACGACAAGTGGGCCCAGCCCATCCCCAGCGACCAGTGGGACGACGTATGCCATCTGGTGGACTGGGTCTGCGACAACTGGGACCAGCCGGACGAGGGGGTGTGGGAGACCCGGGGCGGCCGCAAGAACTTCCTGTACTCGCGGCTGATGTGCTGGGTGGCCATCGAGCGCGCCATCCGGCTCGCCAACCGGCGCGGCCTCCCCGCCGACCTGCCCCGCTGGCGGCAGAGCCGCGACACCATCTACCGGCGGATCATGGACCGCGGCTTCTCGTCGGCGCGCCGCGCCTTCGTCCAGTACGAGGACGGCGATGTCCTCGACGCCTCCCTGCTGATGATGCCGCTGGCCAAGTTCATCGCGCCCACCGACCCGAAGTGGCTGTCCACCCTGGACGCCCTGACCGAGGACCTGGTCTCCGACTCCCTCGTCTACCGCTACGACCCGCAGGCCAGCCCCGACGGAGTGCGCGGTGACGAGGGCACGTTCTCGATCTGCTCGTTCTGGTACGTCGAGGCGATGGTGCGCGCCGGCCGGCTGGAGGAGGCCCGGCTCGCGTTCGAGAAGATGCTCACCTACGCCAACCACCTGGGCCTGTACGCGGAGGAGATCGGCCGCACCGGCGAGCAGCAGGGCAACTTCCCGCAGGCGTTCACCCACTTCTCGCTGATCAGCGCCGCCTTCAACCTGGACCGGGCCCTCGGCTGACCGGGGTCTCAGCGCGGGCCGGCAGGCTCTGCTCCGCCCAGATGACCTTGCCGGACGGCGTGTACCGGGTGCCCCAGCGGTCGGCGATCCGGGCGACGAGGAACAGACCGCGTCCGCCCTCGTCCGTGCTCGCCGCGTATCGCAGGTGCGGCGAGGTCGTGCTGCCGTCGGAGACCTCGCAGAGCAGGGACCGGTCGCGGAGCAGCCGTACGCCGACCGGGGCGCGGCCGTAGCGGATGGCGTTGGTGACCAGCTCGCTCAGGATCAGCTCCGTGGTGAACGTCATCTCCTCGATCCCCCACGCGGCCAACTGCCGGGTCACCGCGGCCCGTACCTCCGAGACGGCCGCCGGATCGGACGGCACCCGCCAGTCGGCGACCCGGTCCGGGCCGAGCGCGCGGGTGCGCGCGACGATCAGGGCGACATCGTCGTTGGGGCGGGCCGGCAGCCGGTCCAGGACGGCCCGGCAGGTGTCCTCGGGCGAGTCACCGGCCCGTTCCAGGGCGGTCCGCAGCAGTTCGAGGCCGACGTCGATGTCCCGGCGCCGGTCCTCGACGAGCCCGTCGGTGTACAGCACGAGGCGGCTGCCCTCGGGCAGGTCCAGGTCGGCCGTCTCGAAGGGCAGACCGCCCAGGCCCAGCGGGGGACCGGCCGGCACGTCCGGGAACTCGACGGTGCCGTCGGGCCGGACCAGCGCGGCCGGCGGATGGCCGGCCCGGGCGAGGGTGCAGCGGCGGGAGACCGGATCGTAGATCGCGTAGAGGCAGGTCGCGCCGGTGACCGCCGCGCCGTGGTCGGCCGGCGTCTCGTCCTGGTCGATGCGGCCCACCAACTCGTCCAGCAGGCCGAGGAGTTCGTCGGGCGGCAGATCCAGCGCCGCGAAGTTGTGCACCGCCGTGCGCAGCCGGCCCATCGTGGCCGCGGCGTGCAGCCCGTGCCCGACCACGTCGCCGACGACGAGCGCCACCCGGGCGCCGGACAGCGGCAGCACGTCGAACCAGTCGCCGCCCACCCCGGCCTGCGCCGGCAGATAGCGGTAGGCGATCTCCAGCGCGCTCTGCTCGGGCAGGCTGCGGGGCAGCAGGCTGCGCTGGAGCGTGACCGCCATGCTGTGTTCGCGGGTGTAGCGGCGGGCGTTGTCGATGGCCACCGCGGCCCGGGCGACCAGCTCCTCGGCCAGGGCCAGATCCTCCCGGTCGAACGGCTCGGGCCGCTGCGCGCGCCAGAAGTTGGCCAGGCCCAGCACCAGGGTGCCCGCCCGCAGCGGCACCGTGACCAGCGAGTGGATGCCGTACTCCAGCACCTGCGCGGTCCGCTGCGCGTCCTGTGCGTGCCAGCCCGGCGCCTCGCTCAGCACCGGTTCGACCACGGACCGGCCGGTCGCCAGGCTCCGGCCCTGGGGCGCGGACGACACGAAGCGGATCCGCTCGCCCATCCGGTACAGCGGAACGTCCTTGTCGAGGCCGTTGCAGGCCACGCGGCGCAGCGCGGCCCCGGGCTGCGGCTCCTCACCGCCCAGTACGGCGTCGTACAGGTCCACGGTGACGAAGTCCGCGAACCGGGGGACGGCCACCTCCGCCAGCTCCTCGGCGGTGCGGGTGACGTCCAGGCTGGTGCCGATGCCCACCCCGGCGTCGTACAGCATGTCGAGGCGTTCGCGGGCCGTCTCCGCCCGGCCGGACAGGGCGCGCAGCTCGGTGGAGTCGCGCAGCGTGGTGACACTGCCCGGCGGGCCGCCGCGCAGGTCCGTGGGCCGCTGGTTGATCGCGAGCAGCCGGTCCTTGACGAGATGCACCTCGTCGGTGACGGCGCGCCCCGAGGCGATCAGGGCGGCGGTGTCCGCGTCCAGGCCCAGCTCCAGGACCGGCCGGCGCTCGGCGTCCGGTGGCAGGCCGAGAAGGCGCTGCGCCTCGTCGTTGGCCAGCAGCAGCCGGCCGTCGCCGCTGACGATGAGCACACCCTCGCGGACCGCGTGCAGCACCGCGTCGTGGTGCTCGTACATCCGCGTCATCTCGTGCGGGCCGAGGCCCCGGGTCTGCCGCAGCAGCCGGCGGCTCACCAGCGCCGTGCCCGCGGTGGCCAGGGTGAGCGCGGCGGCGGCCGACCCCAGCAGCAGCGGCAGCTGCTGGTCGGCGAGGACCCCCACGTGCTCGGTGGTGATCCCGGACGACACCAGGCCCACCACCGTTCCGTCGGGCGCCTTCACGGGCACCACGACCTGCACCAGCCGGCCGATGGTCCCGTCGATCTCCTCGATGACGGTGCGGCCGGCCAGCGCGGGGCCGATGTTCCCGACGAACCTCTTGCCGATGCGGTCCGTCCTGGGGTGCGTGTAGCGGATGCCGTCGGTGTTCATCACGACGATGAAGTCCACGCCGGTCGCCTTGCGGGCCGCCTCCGCCTCGGGCTGCAGGGCGTCGGTCGGATCCGGGCCGCGCAGCCCGTCCGCCGTGCCCGGCGCGTTGGCGAACGCCTTGGCCACGGAGAGTGAGCGGCTGCGGGCCTCCACGTTGCTGTCGTGCCGCACCTGGAGCACCTGTGCCACCACGGCCGACACGACCAGGAGCAGCACGATCACCACCTGGAGCACGAAGACCTGCGCGGCGACGCTGCGCGCGCCCAGCGCCGACCGCAGCCGTCTGCCGCCGGGTCGGTGCGGACCGGCCTCGTCCTGCACCCGCGAGACCGGCGGTGTGTGGGTGTCCCCGGGGGGACGGAACGGCCGAGTACGGGACTGGCCGGGCAGGCGGACCATGTGCCCATGTCTACACTGCCGGGACGTATGAGGCGAGAGGCCTCACACGAGCCGGCGACCGGCGCTCCACCGACCAATCACTCACACAGAGTGACTGTCCGCCGGTGCCCCGCAGGAGAGCCCGACAGGCGTCCACCTCCCGGGGGAAGGGATCAGGACTTCGTGCCGTCCGTCGGCAGCGTCGGCCCGCTGCGCAGACTGCGCAGCGCGAGCAGCAGTACGCCGATGTCGTCGAGGTACACCGGGTCGGGCAGCAGGTCGGCCGGCAGCACCAGATAGAGGACGGCGCCCCAGAAGATCCAGCGCGGTCCGGTGGGCAGCCCGGCCCGCTGCAGCGTCTGCCGGGCGCGGACCAGCCGGACCAGCAGGACGATGGCCACGGCGAGCACGGCTGCCGCGAGCACGGCGGCGACCAGCAGCACGGTCGTGGTCGTGTCCATGGTGAACTCCTGTCCGTTTCCTGCTCTTCCCGGCCGCTCTTCGGTCAGCTCTCGGTCTTCGGCCGCGCCGACTTCGGTACGTCGTCGGGTATCTCTTCCTTTTCCCGGTCCGGGACCGCCGTACCGTCCTGGGTACCGAGCCCCTTGGCGCCGGCCTTCAGTCGGGCGAACGTCCGCGTGAACTGCCGCAACGGGGACGCCGCAGGCGGCTCGGGCGGCCCCGGCCGCTCGGCCGGCGGCTCGGGCGCGTCGCGGTAGGCGGCGAGTGCCTCGTGGGCCGCCTCCGCGGCGTCCCGGTACAGGTCGCGGGACCGGGTCATCGCCTGCAGCGCCTCCGCGTACCTCGCCACCAGCCCGCGCTCACGGGCCAGTTCCTCCTCGAGGGTCAGCAGCGTCCAGTGGTCGCGCAGGCCGGCCAGCGCCTCCGCGGCGCCCTCGGGCGACGGCTTCGGCAGTGCGGTGAAGCGCCGCAGCGCGTCGACGAGTTCGGCGGGTTCCGAGCCGTCGAGGAAGACGCTGCGCACGGCGTACTCCATGCCGTCATAGCCGTCCGGGGCCGGCTGCGGGGGCAGCAGAACGGCTCCGCCGCGCGGCACCTCCACGCCCAGGTCGCGCAACGCCCAGTTGACGGCCCGCAGTTGGTGCGGCGCGGCCCGGTGCTCCAGGACGCGGTGGCGCAGCCCCGGCGGCAGCAGCCGGGCCAGCGGCAGCCTGCCCAGCGCGTCCGGGGTCATGGCCTCGTGCACGACCAGGTGGACCGACCAGGACCCGCGCACGGCGTTCCGGAAGGCGCGCCGCATGGCCTTGTCGTCCGCCGGGACCGGGTTGGCGGCGCGCAGACGCAGCCCGGCGACGGCGTGGTGGTGGTCCCAGGCGACATCGTCGGTGTCGGGCCAGAACAGGGTCGCGGGGGACGGCCAGCGGTCCTCCCACGGTCCCTCCGCCTCCGCGACGAGCAGCCACTCCCGCCCGTCCACCCCGTCCCGCGGGGGTACGAGCGTCAGCCGGGCCCGCACCGTCACCCTGCCGTCGACCCGCCAGCGCGCCTCGAAGACCCGCTCGGCGGTGTCCTCCGACACGGGCGGTTCGGCGAAGTCGTCGAGGAGCCCGTCGTCCTTGTGCCGGCGCAGGGCGCGGCGCAGGACGTCCTCCGAGGAGGTGCCGGTGTGGCGGCCGCGGGCCTGCCACACCGTGCCGGGGATCGTGGAGCGGTCACTGGCGGAGTTCGACATGGGCCCATCTGCGGTGGAGGCGGCGTGCGTGTTCCAGTATCACCGCTGCCCAGCGTGGCACGGCGGCCGGGTCGGGCCGGCGGACGCGCCCGGCGTCGGCGCGCCGCAGGCCCGCGCGCGATCCGATCGAGGGCGGGCCCCGTTCACGCCGTCGCCGTCACCTTGGCGAGGAAGGCGTCCAGGTTCGCCACGGTCCGCTGGATCTTCTCCTCCACGGTGAGCGACTCCTGGAGCCGCGCGCCGATGCCCGCGTCCTTCTTGCCGCGTACGTACAGCGAGCAGGCGAGGTCGCTGCAGATGTAGACGCCGACCGAGTCGCCGCGCTGTCCGCGCCGGCCCGCCCGCGTCGCGACCATCAGGGACACCCCGCCGGTGTGGGTGGTCAGGCAGAGCGAGCACATGCTGCGCCGTGTCTGCCAGGACGCGGCGTTCGAGGAGCGCAGCGCGAGGGCCCTGGGCCGGTCGTCCCGCGCGGTCACGAGGTAGGCGCGATCCGGGGCCTGCGGGTCGCGCCAGCCGAGGAAGTCCAGGTCGTCCCAGGGCCGGTCGGCCAGGTCGCGCGGGACGGACAGGCGCTTCGCCTCGCCCTTCGTGCAGTTCACGAACGCGGAACGGATCTCTTGCTCGGTCAACGGCTTCATAGAGGTCACGCTAATTTGCCTAAAGCTATTAGGCAAATGCATGATAGATTTCGCTCAATGGGAGGATGGCTATGGCACGTGCTGGACTGACCCCGGAACGGCTCACCCGGGCGGGAGCGGAACTGGCCGACGAGGTCGGGTTCGACCAGGTGACCGTCTCGGCGCTCGCCCGGCGCTTCGACGTCAAGGTCGCGAGCCTGTACTCGCATGTGAAGAGTTCCCAGGACCTCAAGACCCGGATTGCCCTGCTGGCCCTGGAAGAACTGGCCGACCGGGCCGCCGAGGCCCTGGCCGGACGGGCCGGCAAGGACGCCCTGACCGCCCTCGCCGACGTGTACCGCGACTACGCCCGGAAACACCCCGGCCGCTACGCCGCGGCCCAGCTTCGGCTCGACCCGGAGACGGCCGCCGCCAGCGCGGGCGTCCGGCACGCCCGGATGACCCGCGCCCTGCTGCGCGGCTACGACCTGACGGAACCGGACCAGACCCACGCCGTCCGGCTGCTGGGCAGCGTCTTCCACGGCTACGTCAGCCTGGAACTGGGCGGCGGGTTCAGCCACAGCGCCCCCGACACCGAGGAGACCTGGACTCGCGTCCTGGACGCCCTCGACGCCCTCCTGCGGAACTGGCCAGCGCCCTGACCCGACTCGGCACCGACGGCCGGCCGCACCTGCCCCGCCGTACCCGACCACCCCGATCAACAGGCTGGAACCATGCCTCTCACCGATGACTGGATCACCACCCCGCTCACCGCCGACCTGCTGCGCGGCGCCCTCGACCTGGAGCGCACCGAGCACGGGCTGCTGCCGCACCGGCTGCCCGCCCGGGCCCGCGCCCAGTGCGCCGACCCCCAGCTCGCCCTGGCCGAGGCGCAGCCCTCCGGCGTACGGGTGGTGTTCCGCACCCGGGCCACCGCGATCGCCCTGGACACGCTGCCCACCAAGCGTGTCTACGCCGGCGCCCCGCCCCGGCCCGACGGCGTCTACGACCTGCTCGTCGACGGCAGCCCGGCCGGTCGGACCACCGTGTCCGGCGGCAACACGCTGACCGTCGACCTGGCCACCGGCGCCACGGAACACCGGGCCGGTCCGATCGGCACCGCCCGCTTCACCGGCCTGCCCGAGGGCGTCAAGGACATCGAGATCTGGCTGCCGCACAACGAGACCACCGAACTCGTCGCCCTGCGCACCGACGCCCCCGTCGCGCCCGTACCGGACCGGGGCCGCCGGATCTGGCTGCACCACGGCAGTTCGATCAGCCACGGCTCCGACGCCGCGAGCCCCACCACCACCTGGCCCGCGCTCGCCGCCGCCCGCGGCAGCGTGGAACTGATCAACCTGGGCCTGGGCGGCAGCGCCCTGCTCGACCCCTTCGTCGCCCGCGCCCTGCGGGACACCCCGGCCGATCTGATCAGCCTCAAGCTCGGCATCAACCTCGTCAACACCGACCTGATGCGGCTGCGGGCCTTCGGGCCCGCCGTACACGGCTTCCTCGACACCGTCCGCGAGGGCCACCCCACGGCGCCACTGCTGCTCGTCTCGCCCCTGCTGTGCCCCATCCACGAGGACACGCCCGGCCCCAGCCTCCCGGACCCCGCCGCCCTCGGCGAGGGGCGGCTGCGGTTCCGGTCCGCGGGCGATCCCGCGGAGCGCGCCGCCGGCAAGCTGACCCTGAAGGTCATCCGTGCCGAGCTGGCGCGGATCGTGGCCCAGCGGGCGGCCGAGGACCCCAACCTGTCCTACCTCGACGGCCTCGACCTGTACGGCGAGGCCGACAACGCCCGGCTGCCGCTTCCCGACGAGCTGCACCCGGACGCCGCCACCCACCGTCTCGTCGGCGAGCGCTTCGCCGACCGGGCCTTCGCCGCCGACGGCCCCTTCGCGGACGGCGCGACCCACGGGTGACGTCCCGGCGGGCCGTGGTGCGCACAGACGTGGGCCGGCGTGCGGTCACCGCACGCCGGCCCACGTCCGCGTCGCTGCTTACGCCCCGCTCTCCCGGAGCATGTCCGCACGCTCGACGATCTTCACGCGCTCACGGCTCTGCGGCTCACCCAGCGCCTTCTCGGCGGCGTCGAGCCGGTACCAGCCGTCCCAGGTGGTGAAACGGACGTTCCGGCCGGTGAGGAACGCGTCCACGGCCTCCGGTGCGGGCGACTCGGGCGCGTGCAGGCGGCCGTTCGCGTAGTCGTCCAGGAGGTTGGACACCGTCTCGTTCGCGTCGCCCTTGGTGTGACCGATCAGACCGACGGGACCGCGCCGGATCCAGCCGGTGACATACGTGGACTGCAGGTGCGCGCCGCTCTCCTCGATGACCCGGCCGCCCTCGTCCGGGACGGTGCCGGAGTCGACGTCCCACGGCAGCTTGGGCAGCTTCTCGGACAGATAGCCCACGGCCCGGTAGACCGCCGTGACGTCCCAGTCCTTGAAGGTCCCGGTGCCCTTGACGTTGCCGGTGCCGTCGAGGGCGGTGCGCTCGGTGCGCAGGCCGACGACCTCGCCGTCCGCGCCGAGAAGCTCCGTCGGCGACTCGAAGAAGTGCAGGAACAGCTTGTGCGGCCGGTCGCCGACGTCGCGGATCGCCCAGTTCTCCAGCGTCTTGGCGACCATGTCGGCCTGCTTGTTGCCGCGCCGGGTCTCGATCGAGCCCTTGTCGTAGTCGATGTCCTCGGGGTCGACGATGACCTCGATGTTCGGGGAGTGGTCCAGTTCGCGCAGCTCCATCGGGCTGAACTTCGCCTGGGCCGGGCCGCGCCTGCCGAACACATGGATCTCCCGGGCCCTGTTGGCCTTGAGACCGTCGTACACGTTCGGCGGGATCTCCGTCGGCAGCAGCTCGTCGGCCGTCTTGGCCAGGATGCGGGCCACGTCCAGCGCGACGTTGCCGACGCCGAGCACGGCCACCTTCTCGGCCTTCAGGGGCCAGGTGCGCGGCACGTCCGGGTGGCCGTCGTACCAGGAGACGAAGTCGGCGGCGCCGTACGAGCCGTCCATTTCGATGCCCGGGACGCGCAGCTCGCGGTCGGCCGTCGCGCCGGTCGAGAAGATCACGGCGTCGTAGAAGGCGCGCAGGTCGTCGAGGCTGATGTCGGTCGGGTAGTCGACGTTGCCGAACAGCCGGATCTGCGGCTTGTCGAGCACCTGGTGCAGGGCCGTGACGATGCCCTTGATGCGGGGGTGGTCGGGAGCGACGCCGTAACGGATCAGGCCGAAGGGCGCGGGCATCCGCTCGAAGAGGTCCACGGAGACGCCGGGCTCGGCCGCCACCTCGGATTTGAGCAGGGCGTCGGCGGCGTAGATCCCGGCGGGGCCGGCTCCGACGATGGCTACCCGCAGGGGGCGCGGCATGATCAGGTTCCCTTCGAGCGATGATGGGCGACTCGAACGGGAAGCCTAAACTAAGGCAGACCTAAGTTAGTACGCGGGTCCGCTCTATGACCTCATAAGGCGATCTTATGCGTCGACGACGCCGAAACGATCGTACCCGGCGCTTGGGCCCACGGGACCCAACGGCGTCACGGACACGGCCTGCCCGACACGACGGTCCCGGTGCCGCGTTCGGAGCGGGCCATGGGCGAGGCCGTCGTCTCCGCGCCGCAGGCCGACCCGTCGGTCCACTGCGGGACGGGCATCCCCGGCGGCTCGACCCGGACCACCGGGTCCTTCGACGCGGCCCGTCCGGCGCCGACCAGCAAGCCGGTGACGGACCTCGTGGCGGCGCGCACGCGGCCCGCTGGCGACAGTACCCCTGCGGGGTCTTGCCACGGCTCACGCTCGCACCCTCGCCGCACACAGGGACCACGGGTTCTTCGACGCTGGCCCGTTCGGCGCAGGCCGACGGGGCGATGACGGACCTCGTGGCGGGGTGCGTGCGGCCCGCCGGCGACAGCGCCCCGCAGGGTCCGGCCGCGGCTGACGCGCGTGGCGCGGCGATGCCGGCGGTGGTCGTGCGGATCGCGGGGTCCGGCCCGTTCGGCAGCGTTCGCCTCGTGTTCCGCTCCGGCGTGGCCCGACCCCGCTCGCCCCCGTGCCTGACCGGCCCGCGGTACCCCACCAGACCCGTCCGCCCGATCAAGCCGTCACACCTGGAGCGGACCGTCTGCCCGGGGCCGGCCGGGGTCAAGCGGGCCGTATCACCCGGTGGATCGCCGACTCCCCGGCGCCGAAGATCGACTCCTCGCGGATCGCCGACCCCGGGCCCGGCGCGTGCACCATCATGCCGTTGCCGACGTAGAGGCCGACGTGGCTGTCGTTGTCGAAGAAGAAGACGAGGTCGCCGTCCTGGATCCCGGTGAGCGCGACCGGGGTGCCCGCGTGGGCCTGCTCCTGCGCCGAACGCGGCAGGGACACCCCCGCGGCCCTCCAGGCGGCCTGGGTGAGGCTGGCGTAGTCGTACGAGCCGGGCCCGGTCGCACCCCAGACACACGGCCGTCCGATCTGCGCCCGGGCGAAGGCCACGGCCTGTGCGGCCCGGCCACCGGTCCCCGCAGGAGCGACGGACCCCGTGCCGGTCAGCGTGCCGGCGGCGAAGGTCCCCGTGCCGACCGGGGAACCGGTGCCGGGGGAGCCGAGGGACAGGTCCGCCTCCGGCCGGGGCGCGCTCACCGCGGCCGGCGCCGGCTGCGGCACGGCGTACCGGGTCAGCACCTCGCGTGCCGCGGCGAGCCTGCGGCGGTTGTTCTCCTTGGACTCGGCAGGTGAGGGCCTGCGCGGCCCGGTGGCGGGCGCGGGCAGCGCCCTGGGCGGGCCGGGTTCCCGCCGTTGCCTGGGCACCATGGGCGGCGCGGCGACGGGCCCCGCGGGCAGCTCGGGGAGTGACCGGCCGGCCGGCTCCGGGAGCGAGCGGTCGGTGTCCCGCGCCGCCGGGCCGCCGGGCAGCGCCGGTGCCGATCCGGCCGGCAGCGCCGGGGGCGAGCCGCCGGTCAGTTCCGCGACGGCGCGCCCTGCCGGTCCTGCGGGCAGCTCGGGCACGGGCCGGCTCGCGGCCTCGCGCCCGCCGTCCCGTACGGGGGAGCCGGGCCGTGGCCCGGCCGGCCGCTGCGGCATCCGGTCGGCCGGGAGCACGGCCGGAACGGTCGGACCCAGTTTCGCGCGTGCCACGTCGAACCACTGCCGGGCGACCTCGTCGAGGGCGGGATCGCCGCCCTCGCCCGGCCGCTTGCGCAGCGGGACGCCACGTGTCCGTGTCCTCGCGGTCATCGCACGCGTCGCGTTGAAGTTCCCGGTGGCGTTCTCGGCCTGGTCGTAGAGGCTGTCGATCCGTTGCCGGACCTCGTCGCGGCTCTCCGGCGCCATGGGCGACGCACTCCCTCCGTACTCCGCCTGTCGAGTCGACTGCCGGGTGCGGGCGGTCGGTTCCGGAAGGCGTGCCCCACGGCCCTTGCCCGCAGGGGCGGTCGGGCCGATTCACCTCAGCGTCGGTCGGGTCCCCGGCTGCGGCCGTTACGGCGGCCACCGGACTCGGCGGCGGCCGCGCGGCCCGACGGGGTTCGCCGGGGGGACCGGGCGGCCTGGGCGTCAACCTAGCCAACGTGTGTGCCTCGTGTGAAGGTTGAAGCGCGATATGCCCGATACGCCTGTGTGGAATGGGCAGTTGCCGACGGGCCGTTCCTTGCATTCGCTATGAGGTGTCCGTGAATCTGTGAGGCGGTTGAACACATGGCTCCCCGGATCCGTATGGGGCGGGGGGATTTCCATGCCGAGACGACCTGAGACGCAGGGGTACTTCCGTGGGACGCAACACGCGCAGACGGCCGACAGGCGCACGGCGCGCGACCTTCGCAGCGGTCGCACTGATGCTGGGCGGAGGCGGGCTGATAGCGGCGAACGTCTACGCGTCGGCCGCCGAGGGCTGGGGTCAGGAGGCGAGCGGGGACGGCCCGGTGCCGACCGCGGGCGCGGCGACGATCGACTGCCCCGACGTCGGCACCCGCCTGACCAGCGTGCCGGACGGCGCCCGGGGTGAGGTCGACCGGGAACTGGCCCTGTTGGACGAGCAGATCGCGGCCGCCTACCGGCAGTTCCAGGAGACGCCACAGGCCGAGCGGCAGGACCCCGGGTTCACCGGCGGTGCCCTCATGGACCCGCTCAAGGAGAAGCGGGCGGCGACGATCGGCCGGATCACCGACGCGATCGACCAGGAGGGGGACCGTCCGCAGGGCCTGGACGAACTGGCCGAGTGCTCCCTGCGCCCGGCCGACGGCCCGTCGGGCGACGGCACGGACGGCGGCGGGGGCCAGGACGGTGCCGCGCAGGAGCAGAACGGGGGCGGCCAGGACCAGAGCGGCGGCGGGCCGGCGCAGGGCAGCGGCCAGGGAGGAAACGGACCGGTCGCCTCGGACTACCAGGACATCACCACGGTCCAGCCCGGCGCCCAGAGCCCGCCCCGGACCGCCGACGCCTCCCGGGGCAGCTTCACCAGCAGCTGCGGCGTCAACGCGGGCGGCCTGTTCAACTCCGACAACGTGATCGTGGCCCCGGGCGTCTCCAACGGCGCCCACCACTTCCACGACTACATCGGCAATCAGGCCAACAGCGCCTTCGCCAGCGACGAGGACCTGGCGGGCGCGGACACCAGCTGTGTGGACAAGGGTGACAAGTCCTCGTACTACTGGCCGGTGCTGCGCCTGCAGAACGGTACCCGGGAGCGGGACGCCGACGCGCCCGGTGGCGGCACCGAGGGCAACGCCGGTCAGATCGTCACGCCCCGGCAGGTCACCCTCACCTTCGTGGGCAACCCGCGCGAGAAGGTCACGGCCATGCCGCGGCTGCTGCGGATCATCACCGGAGACGCGAAGGCGTTCGTCAACGGCCCCGCGAACGCCAACGCCTCCTGGAGCTGCACCGGGTTCGAGGACCGGCAGGTGAAGGACAAGTACCCGCTGTGCCCGGCCGGCAGCGACGTGGTGCGCACCTTCGCGTTCCAGGGCTGCTGGGACGGCCGCAACATCGACAGCGCCAACCACCGCACGCATGTGGCCTTCGCCGGCGCCGACGGCGGCTGCCCCGCCGGGTTCCGGGCGATTCCGCAGCTGGTGCAGCGCATCGTCTACGACGTCGACGCGCCGAGTCTGGCCGACGGCGGGCGGGCGGTCCCGCTGTTCGCGGTGGACTCCTTCCCCGAGCAGCTGCACAAGCCCGTCACGGACCACGGTGACTTCATCAACGTCTTCGACGAGGACCTGATGGGGGAGATGGTCGACTGCATCAACACCGGCGGGACATGCGGCGCCGACGCCGCCCCCGCACCGAGCGAGGAGCCCAGCGAGCCGCCGGCGTCCAGCGCCGCTCCCACGGCCGGCACCGGCGCGGAGCCGGAACCCGGTGGTACCACCGGCGAGCAGTCCGCCGAGCCCCCGGCCGATGCGCCGGCCACCGAGCCGGCCGACACGGGCGCGCCCGCCGTCTCCGGAACCACGGCACCGCGGGTCTACGCGTCGGCCTCGCCCGGCAGGACCGCCTCGGCCGCGGCGCCCGGCGGCGCGGACGCGGAGGACGGCACGCCGACGACGGGGCCCGCACCGGCCGGGACGGCGGTCGCCGCCGAAGCCGGCGATGCGTCCGCCACCGGAGGGACCGAGCCGCAGGCGGTCGAGGGCGGACTCGCGGACACGGGTGCGCGGCTGTGGCCGGCGGCGCTCGGCGCGGCGCTCGTGATCGCGGGCTTCGTGGTCCTGCGCCGGACGGGACGCCGGGCCTGACGCTCCGGGTCTCACGCACCGGGCATGACGTACCGTCACATTACTCAACCGTAATGTTCCAGGTGCTACCGCCGGTAACACCTTGTCGTTACGGTCCTGGGAGCCGCTCCGGAGTAGAGGACTGCGCCCAGGAGGTCCGTCATGCCCTTGCGTACCCGTCTGCTGTCGCTCGCCGTCACCGTCACGGCGGCCTGTCTCGGCGTCCAGGCCGTGCCCGCCGCCGCGGCCACCGCACCCGACACTGTCGTCTCCCGAGGCGTCCCCATCCCCGCCTTCTACCAGCCGCCCGCCGCCCTGCCCGCGGCCGACGGCGCCCTGATCCGCAGCGAACCGCTGCCGCTGGCGCTCAGCCTGCCGAGCATCAACGGCCCGCTGCCGGGCCGGGCCACCCGGCTGATGTACAAGTCCACCGACTCGGCCGGCCGCCCCGCGGCGGTGACGGGCGCCTATCTGGAACCGGCGGCGGCCTGGCGGGGCGGGGGAGCCCGGCCCCTCGTCGCCCTCGCCCCCGGCACCATGGGACAGGGCGACCAGTGCGCCGCCTCCCTGGGCCTGGAACATCCGCTGCTGTTCAACGGCCTTACCGTGTCGGTCGGTTACGAGGACCTGGCGATCTACCGCCTGCTCGCCAAGGGCATCGCGGTCGTCGTCACCGACTACGTCGGCCTGGGCGCCACCGACCGGCTGCACACCTACGTCAACCGGGTCGACGGGGGCCACGCCGTGCTGGACGCCGTACGCGCCGCCCGGTCCGTCGCCGGCGCCTCGATCACTCCCGAGTCGCGCGTGGGCCTCTTCGGCTACAGCGAGGGCGGCGGCGCGACCGCCGCCGCGGCCGAACTCCAGCCCTCCTACGCGCCTGACGTGACCCTGAGCGGCACCTACGCGGGCGCACCGCCCGCCGACCTCACCGAGGTCACCGAGGCGATCGACGGCAGCGACCTGGCCGGCGCGCTCGGCTGGGCGATCAACGGGTTCCTGCAGTCCGACCCGGACCTGAAGCCGATCGCCGAGGCCCACCTGAACGCCGCGGGCCGGGCCGCGCTCGCCGACCTGTCCACCATGTGCGTCGGCGACGCGATCCTCCACTACACCTCCCGACGCAGCACGGCCTGGACCGACGACGGCCGGTCGATCGGCGACATCATCCGGACGGAGCCCGCGCTCCACTCCTTCCTGGACGCACAGCGAATCGGCCGGCTCAGGCCGGCCGGCCCGGTGCGGGTGGCGACCGGCGTCATGGACGACCTCGTCCCGCACGCACAGGCCCGCCGGCTCGCCGCCGACTGGTGCCGTGCGGGCGCCGAGGTGACGTACGTACCGGTGGTCCTGCCCGATCTCGGCCGCGCCCTGCTCAACCACTTCGCCCCGCTGCTGACCGACCAGGGCGCCGCCGTCACCTGGCTCGCCGACCGCCTGTACGGCCGTACCGCCGCCGGCACCTGCGCGACCCTGCCCGCCCAGCCCTGACCCCCGAGCCCGGCCGGTGCGTCGAGCGCCGCGCCGGGCGCCGTTTGCGCCGGGGAGGCCCGCCGCGGCAGGGTGCGGGGTGTGGCTACCTTGCTGATCGTGCATCACACCCCGTCGCCGCACTGCCAGGCGATGTTCGAGGCCGTCGTGGCGGGCGCCACCACACCGGAGATCGAGGGCGTACGGGTGGTACGGCGGGCCGCACTGTCCGCGACCGCTAGCGATGTCCTGGCCGCGGACGGGTATCTGCTCGGCACCCCGGCGAACCTCGGCTATCTGTCCGGCGCGCTCAAGCATTTCTTCGACCAGATCTACTACCCCTGCCTGGACGAGACCCGCGGCCGGCCCTTCGGCTACTACGTGCACGGCGGGAACGACGTCACCGGTGCGGTGCGCGGGATCGAGTCGATCACCACCGGTCTCGGCTGGCGCCGCGCGGCCGAGGCCGTGACCGTGACGGGCGAGCCCGCCAAGGCCGACATCGAGGCGTGCTGGGAGCTGGGCGCGACCGTCGCCGCGGGGCTCGCCGGCTGAGCGGCGTCCCGCAGGGGCCCCGGGCACCCGTGCTCCGGTGGTGCCCTCCTCGAACACCGCACCACGTCGCCGCAGTGGGCCGGGCGGAGTGCGGTGGTAACCCGGCTGGGCGGCCCGGATGGTGCGAGCCGAGGGTGTGACTGACGGTGGTTCATGTCGAGGCCCGGGTGATCTCAGCTGATGCGGTATCGGCTGCCCGCGCCACGGCGGAAGGATTCCCTGATGCACTCTGCCCGCTTGACCCTGGCCACGGCGGTCGCCTCGGCCGCCATCGTGATCGCCGCCCCCGGCGCCCATGCCTCGGGCGGTGGCGTGCTCGCTGCGGCAGTGCGCGACAACTGGAGCTCGGACAGCGGCGACGACAGCAGGTTCGACCCCGAGACGTACAAGGACAACTCCGGCAACGACAACGGCAACGAGAAGGAGAACGGCTCGGACGGCTCGGACGGCGAACGGAACAAGGACTCGTGGAGCGACGAGGACCAGGAGGACCGGCCCAACGGCGGAATGCACACCGGTGGCGGCGCCCTCGCCGCACCGGGTGTCACCGCCGGCGGCCTGGCCGTCCTGGCCTTCCTCGGCACCGGCGTCTACGCGCTGCGCCGCAAGCACACCGGCGGGTCGGCCTTCTGACCCGCGACGGCGACCCACGGGCCGCGGCCGCCGGGCGCTCCGTGCCGGCGGCCGGCAACCCGCACGCCGTGACCGCTGCGCTGCCGTGCCCGAGTGAGGTGGTGTCCGATGGCAGCTCCCGACTCCTCCCCGACCCTTGCCGAGCAGGGATCGCGTTCCTCCGGACACCTGATGATGTGGGGTGTCGCGATCGTCCTCCTGGCCGCCGGCCTGCTCAACGGAAAGACGCCCCACTCCGCCGACCCGGCGCAGGAGGGCGCCACGTCCCAACCGGTCGGAGCACATCTGCCCTGGTCCCGGCCGACGCGGCTGCTCATCCCGAGGATCGGCGTCGACGCCCCGTTCACCGATCTCGCCCTGAGCGCGTCGGGGCAGTTGCAGGCGCCGCCCGCCGAGGACGTGAACCTCGTCGGCTGGTACGCCAAGGGCACCGCACCCGGCGAGACCGGCACCGCGATCATCGCCGGTCACGTCGACACCAAGACCTCCGCCGCCGTCTTCGCCGGACTGGAGGAACTTCACACCGGAGACCGGTTCACGGTGCGGCGCGCCGACGGGAAGGACGCCGTCTTCGTGGTCGACAGCGCCGAGACGTTCGAGAAGGGCGCCTTCCCCAACCGCCGTGTCTACGCCGACACGCCCCGCGCCGAGGCGCGCCTGATCACCTGCGCCGGGGACTACGACCACGCGACCGAGGACTACACGGAGAACCTGGTGGTCTTCGCCCACCTCGTCTGACACCGGGGCCCGGGCGCTCCCGGGCCGCGGCTGTCAGCGGGCAGCAGTAGGTTGACGGCATGTATGCGACCCGAGTCTCCAGGCGTGTGCGGGCGCCCCGCGCCGCCGTGTACCGGACCCTCCTCGATCCGGCCGCGGTCGCCGTCTGGCGGGTGCCCGACGGCATGACCGCCGTCGTGCACGCGTTCGACGCCCGTGAGGGCGGGACGTTCCGGGTGTCCCTCACCTACGACGACCCGCGCGGCGTGGGCAAGTCCGGCGCGCACACGGACACCTGTCACGGTCGCTTCACCCGGCTCGTGCCGGACGAACTGATCGTCGAGACCATCGAGTTCGAGACCGACGACGAGGCACTGCGCGGCGCGATGACGCTGACGACCTCGCTCATCGAGGAGGATGGTGTGACGGAGGTCGTCATGGTCCACGAGGGCGTCCCGGACGTCGTCCCCCGGGCGGACAACGAACTCGGCACCCGGATGTCCCTGGACAAGCTCGCCCGTCTCGTCGAGGACGAGGTCGAGGACCCCCGATGACCGGATCCGGGACGTATCGCCCGTCAGGCGTGGCGGCCGAAGGGGCCGCCACGGCCGGTGTGAGTGTGCCGGCCGTGGCGGGGGAGCGGTGGATCAGCAGTAGAGGTTGGCGCCGGGTGCCACTCCGAGGATCTGGGTGAAGCGCTGGTAGGCGTCGACGCGGCTCTGTACCTGGGCGGGGTTTCTGCCGTCGCATTCGAGGGAGCCGTTGATGGAGCGGATGGTCTGGCCGAAGCCGGCGCCGCCGACCA
>NZ_PENI01000060.1 GCF_003688995.1 Streptomyces shenzhenensis
TATCAACATATCTGGCGTTGACTTTTGGCACGCTGTTGAGTTCTCAAGGAACGGACGCTTCCTTCGTACTCACCCTCTCGGGCTTTCCTCCGGGCGCTTCCCTTTCGGTGTTTCCGACTCTATCAGACCCTTTCGGCTCTGATTCCCCGTCAGAGGGGGTTGCCATCCCGGCCGTTGGGCCGTTCCGACGTTTCAAACCTTAGCGGATCCTCTCGGCGATTCCCAATCGGGCCGGCTGGTCCAAGCGGGTGCCACCGAGTCCCGGGAAACGAATCGATTTGAATTCGGGCACGCCGAAATCAACCCGTTCGGGAGATCGTGCTGGTGGTTTGGGTGCCGCTGCTGCGGCGGGAGGTGCTGTCGTAGGACTGTTACGGCCCCGCGGCAACTCGGAGAACATTACGGGTCGGTCAGGGGGCTGTCAACACTCCCCTGTCAAGATCTTTTAGTCCAGGTCGCTGAGGCGTCCGCCGGCGTCCGGCTGTGCGTGCTCCACCCTGCGCAGGAGGCGGGTCAGCACCTCGCCCAGCACTCCGCGCTCCGCTGCCGACAGGTCCTGGAGCAGGTCCTCCTCGAAGACCGACGCGAGGCGCATGGCCTCCAGCCACTTCCCGCGGCCCTCGGGGGTCAGCTCCACAATCACCCGGACGCGGTTCTGCTCGTCCCGCTCCCGGGTGACGAGCCCCTCCGTCACCATCCGGTCGATGCGGTGCGTCATCGCCGCCGGCGTCAGGCCGAGTCGCTTGGCGAGGTCGCCGGGGCCCATGCGGTAAGGGGCGCCGGAGAGGACGAGGGCCTTGAGGACCTCCCAGTCCGCGTTGCTGATGCCGAGGGCGGCGGTGTGGCGGCCGTAGGCGACGTTCATCCGGCGGTTCAGGCGGGACAGCGCCGAGACGACCTTCTCGACCTGGGGGTCGAGGCCCTGGAACTCGCGCTGGTAGGCGGCGACCTGCTCTTCGAGGCTCGGCTCGCTGCCGATGGCCGCGTCGCTGGTGTCGGAGGTGTCACCCATGGTCCGCAGTATCGCACGGTGACGCTTGGTCCTGAAGTCCTTCGAGGTGTAGCCTTTAGCTTCGAAATTTATCTTCGAAGTCTTCAGTTCTAACGACCGGGTACTTCCGGCTGATCGGCTTCCACGACTCGAGAGAGGTGAACGTGACCAGGGCGATGGGCGCAGCGATGCGCCGGATCCACGTGGGCAACGCACTCAGCGCGTTCGGGCTCGGCTTCACCGTCCCCTACATGTACGTCTATGTGGCGCAGGTGCGGGGGCTCGGCGCCATGACGGCGGGGACGGTCCTCGCCGTCTTCGCCGTGGCCGCGCTGATAGTGCTGCCGTTCGCCGGTCGGGCGATCGTGCGGCGCGGCCCGCTGCCGGTTCTGCTCGCCGCCCTGGTCACCGCCGCTCTGGGGGCGCTGAGCCTGGGGCTCGCGGCGAGCGCGGCGGCCGTGCTGGTCGCCGCCACGGCGCTCGGGGCCGGGCAGGCCGTGATGCAGCCTGCGCTGGCGACGATGATCGTGGACTGCTCCACGGCCGAGACGCGGTCGCGGGCGTTCGCGATGCAGTTCTTCCTGCAGAACCTGGGGCTCGGCGTCGGCGGTCTCATCGGCGGTCATCTCGTCGACACCACGCGCGTGTCGTCGTTCACGCTGCTGTTCGCGATCGAGGCGGCGATGTTCCTGCTGCTGGTCGTGGTTCTGTCGACGGTGCGGATGCCGCACGCGCCGGCGGTCGGCGATGCGCCGGAGGTGTCGGCGCGGGGCAGCTGGAAGCAGTTGCTGGGGAACAGGGCGATGGTGCAGCTGTGTGTGCTGGGCTTCGTGCTGTTCTTCGCCTGCTACGGGCAGTTCGAGTCGGGGCTCAGCGCCTACGGGGTGGAGGCCGCCGGGATCTCGACGTCCGCGCTGGGTACGGCGCTGGCCGCGAACACGGCGGTGATCGTGGTGGCGCAGTTCGCCGTGCTGAAGTTCGTGGAGCGGCGCAGGCGGTCCCGGGTGATCGCCGCCGTGGGGCTGATCTGGGCCGTGGCGTGGGTCACGGCCGGGTACGCGGGACTGGGTCACGGCAGCCAGGAGATGGCCACGGCCGCGTTCGTGTCGACGTACGCCCTGTTCGGGCTGGGTGAGGCGATGCTGTCGCCGACCGTCGCCCCGCTGGTGGCCGACCTCGCGCCGGAGGGCATGGCCGGGCAGTACAACTCGGCCTTCGCCCTGGTGAAGCAGCTTGCGCTGGCGGTCGGCCCCGCGGTGGGCGGGCCCATGGGGGCCGCGCTGCACGCGCCGTACATCGTGACCTTCACGCTGTTCTCGCTGGGGGTCACGGTGCTCGCGGTGCGGCTCGGGCGGCGGCTCACGGAGGCACAGGACCGGCCGGGGCTCGCCGCGCGGAGCCGGGTGGTGGCCCGGGGTGCCGCTCCGCGCGGGTCGGCGCAGTCCAGTCCGTCCGGCGTCTGAGGTCCGTGGCCGCCGCGGGGCGGCGGTCACGGGGGTTCAGGGCCGCGGTCGGTTCAGGGGCGTGGGAGGACGAACTCGCACCAGACCGCCTTTCCACCGCCGGGGGTTCTGCGTGACCCCCAGGTGGAGGCGATCGTCGCCACGATGGCGATGCCCCGGCCCGACTCGTCCCCCGGTTCCGCGCGGCGCCGCCTGGGGAGGTGCTCGTCGCCGTCCGTGACCTCCACGATGAGGCGGCGGTCGGTGCGGCGCAGCCGCAGGCGCGTGGGCGGGGTGCCGTGCTGGAGGGAGTTGGCGACCAGTTCGCTGGCCGCCAGGACGCCCAGGTCGTGGAGGTCGGCGGGGAAGCGCCAGCTCGTGAGGACGCCGGAGGCGAAGGCACGCGCGCGTGGTGCCGCTTCCACACCGCCGAGAAGTTCCAGGGCGGCGTTGCGGAAGAGTTCGCCGTCCGCGCCGGTGCGTGCGGGGTGCTGGAGGACCAGGAGGGCGACGTCGTCGTCGTGGTCGGCCGTGACGCCGGCGGAGCGGACCAGGCGGTCGCAGATCACCTGGGGGGTCCCGGTGGCGCCGGCCAGGGCGCGTTCGAGCGCCGCGATTCCCTCGTCCAGGTCCTCGTTCCGGCGCTCGACCAGGCCGTCCGTGTAGAGGACCGCCGTGGAGCCGGGGCTCAGCGGGACCGAACCGGAGGCGTGCATCCAACCGCCGGTGCCGAGCGGGGGGCCGGTCGGTTCGTCGGTGCGCAGGACCGTGCCGTTCTCGTCGCGGACCAGGATGGGGAGGTGGCCGGCCGAGGCGTACACCAGCTTGCCCTCGTTCGGGTCGTGGACGGCGTACACGCACGTGGCGATCTGGTTGGCGTCGATCTCGATGGCGAGGCCGTCAAGGAGTTGGAGGACCTCGTGCGGGGGCAGGTCGAGGCGGGCGTACGCACGGACCGCCGTGCGCAGTTGGCCCATCACCGCCGCCGCCCGTACCCCGCGGCCCATCACGTCGCCGATCACCAGTGCCGTGCGGCCGGCGCCGAGGGTGATGACGTCGTACCAGTCGCCGCCGACGGCGGCCTCCGTGCCACCGGGCTGGTAGGTGGCCGCGATGCGCAGGTCGTCGGGCTGCTCCAGCTCCTGCGGGAGGAGTGAGCGCTGCAGGGTCACCGCGGTCTCGCGCTGGCGGCGTTCGCTGGCGCGCAGGCGTTCGGCGGCCTCGGCGTGGTCGGTGACGTCGGTGGCGAACACGAGTACGCCGGCGCCGTCGCCGTTCTCCGCGGCGGGGGTGCAGGTGAAGGTGTAGGAGCGGCCGTCGACGGCCTTGCGGGACTTGAGCGTGCGGGGCTTGCCGCTGCGCAGGACCTGGTCGAGGAGGGGCAGCAGGCCCAGTTCGGCCAGCTCCGGGAGGGCTTCGCGGGCCGGTTCACCCGTGGGCCGTACCCCGAAGGCCGCTGCGTAGGCGTCGTTGACGTAGGCGATGCGGTGGTCGGTGCCGTGCATCAGGGCGACGAGGGCCGGGACGCGGTCGAGGACCTCGCGTGCGGGGAGTTCGTCGACGGCGGGCATGGGGGTCGCCCCGTCGGACAGCTGCTCGGCACGGGCCGCGGGCACGCAGCCTTCCCCTCTCCGGTCCGGGGAGACCGCGTGCTCGGTCCGCGCTGCCGCGCGGCGCTGCGTTCCGGGGAGCCGGGCGCTCCAGCGCGTGAAGTTCACTTGGGAAGAAGCCTCGTGGGTGCTGAGGACGGGCGGGTGCTCGTCCGAGGTCGTGGGGCAGTCTGGCAGTGTCCTGCGGACCGCGGCGACATCCGTCAGACGCCGGGGCGGGCCGTGGAGTTCCTCGGTCCGGTCAGTTCGACCCCTTCGGGTCGTCAGGACGCTCGGATTGAGGCTTTCCACCGGCCGCGAGTTCGAACTCCGCTCGGGGATGTTCGAGCGATCCGAGGGAGACGATCTCTCGTTTGAAGAGCCCGGAAAGGGTCCATTCGGCGAGGACTCGGGCTTTTCGGTTGAAGGTGGGCACCCTGCTGAGGTGGTAAACGCGATGCATGAACCAGGCAGGGTAGCCCTTCAGCCGGCGTCCGTAGATCTGGGCGACGCCCTTGTGCAGTCCGAGGGAGGCGACGGATCCGGCGTATGTGTGCGCGTACGTCTCCAGGGGCTCGCCGCGCAGGGTGTGGGCGATGTTGTCGCCGAGGACCCTGGCCTGGCGCACCGCGTGCTGGGCGTTGGGCGGGGTCTCGGCGCCCGGCTCGTCCGCGGTGACGTCGGGCACGGACGCGGCGTCCCCGGCGGCCCACGCGTGGTCGGCGCCGTCGATGCTCAGCTGGGCGGTGCACTTCAGGCGCCCGCGCCCGGTGAGCGTGAGGTCGGTGGCGGCGAGGAGCGGGTGGGGTTTGACGCCCGCGGTCCACACGACCGTGCGGGTCGGGAGGCGCTGGCCGTCACTCAGGACGGCGACCCGGCCCGCGCAGGATTCGAGCCGGGTCTCCAGGAGCACCTGGATGTTGCGGCGGCGCAGTTGGGTGACGGTGTAGCGGCCCATGTCCGCGCCGACCTCGGGAAGGATGCGGTCGGAGGCCTCGACGAGGATCCATTTCATGTCCTCGGGCCCGACGTTGTGGTAGTAGCGCGCGGCGTAGCGGGCCATGTCCTCCAGTTCGGCGAGCGCCTCGACACCGGCGTAGCCGCCGCCCACGAAGACGAAGGTGAGGGCGGCGTCGCGGATGGCCGGGTCGCGGGTGGAGGAGGCGATGTCCATCTGCTCGATGACGTGGTTGCGCAGGCTGATGGCCTCCTCGACGGTCTTGAAGCCGATGCCGTGCTCGGCGAGACCGGGGATGGGCAGCGTGCGGGAGACCGAGCCGGGGGCGAGCACGAGTTCGTCGTAGTCGAGGTGGTCGGCGCCGCCGCCCTCCTCCTCGGTGGCGAGGGTGATGAGGGTTGCGGTGCGCTTGGTGTGGTCGATGGCGGTCACCTCGCCGATGACGACGTGGCACCGGTCCAGAACACGACGCAGCGGTACGACGACGTGCCGAGGGGAGATCGAACCGGCGGCCGCCTCGGGCAGGAACGGCTGGTACGTCATGTAGGGATCGGGCGTGACGACGGTGATCTCCACGTCACCCTGCCTGAGCTCCCGTTTCAGCTTCCGTTGCAGACGCAGGGCCGTGTACATCCCGACGTAGCCGCCGCCGACAACGAGAATGCGCGCACGTTCCTTCACCATCCCATGACGCACCCGGCGCTGGTGTTTGTCCACAGCCCCGGCAATTTGTGTGACCGGCGGTGCTGTGCGGCCGCGCTCGGCCCCGGCGCCGGCGCCGGGAGCAAGCGGGCAGGTCAGCGGGGGCGGACGGGAGGGCGCGGGGGTGCATAATCGGGACGAATGTGCCCCGTACTCCGATCGGGGGGCGCTCCGTGCGGAACCTGCCCCTTCTGAATTGACTCCCGCTCAACTATGTTCGTGTCGACGGGGTGTAGGGGATGTGGTCGAGCGGGGCCGCGATGAGCGGAATCACGGTCGTGGCACGGCGCCCGTTCCGAGCACCTCGGATTCAGTGGCGGGGAGTCTCCGGGGGGAGACGTCATTAACCGGGGGATCGCTTATGCATATTCAGGACACGCATTGGTCATCAGCGTCTGCCATCGCGCCCGGTGGCGGGCCGGCCGGCGCCCAGACGGGCAACGGGCGCGCGGAGGGACCGCGGACCGCGCCGCTGCGGGTGGACGCGCAGCGCAATCTGGAGCACGTGCTGCGTGCGGCCCGCGAGGTCTTCGGCGAGCTGGGTTACGGCGCGCCGATGGAGGACGTGGCGCGGCGGGCGCGGGTAGGCGTCGGCACGGTGTACCGGCGCTTCCCGAGCAAGGACGTCCTGGTCCGGCGGATAGCCGAGGAGGAGACGTCCCGGCTCACCGACCAGGCGCGGACGGCGCTCGGGCAGGAGGACGAGCCGTGGTCGGCGCTGTCGCGCTTCCTGCGCACGTCGGTGGCCTCGGGCGCGGGGCGGCTGCTGCCGCCGCAGGTGCTGCGGTTCGGGGTGCCGGCCGACGCGGACGCCGAGGAGGGGCGGGTGCCGCAGCAGCGGAACCAGCCGGGCGCGGGTGAGCTGCGGCTGGTGCCGGAGGAGCCGGCGGTCGCCGACGACTCGGGGGCGGCGGCCCTGCTCGACGTGGTGGGCCGGCTCGTGGACCGGGCGCGCGCGGCGGGCGAGCTGCGGCCGGACGTGTCGGTGTCGGACGTCCTGCTGGTGATCGCCACGGCGGCGCCCTCCCTGCCGGACCCGGCCCAGCAGGCGGCGGCCTCGTCGCGGCTGCTGGACATCCTGCTGGAGGGACTGCGGTCGCGGCCCGCGTGACCACCGCCACCCGTCGACGACAGAGAGTGAGTATCCGACCACAGAATGTCACGAACGGTCAGATCAAGTCCCGGCCGGGGTGGACCAGTTGAGTCTTCCCCGTCCGGAGGGCCGTCGGTACTGCGGCAAGGCAAGTCCGCTCGGACGAGTGGACGCCCGGCACCGGGGGGTCCTGAACAAAAGCCAGTGTGGCACTCTGGCCCGGTGATCGGGTCGGGCTGGGCGGGCGTCGGGGGCTTTCCAGGATGAGCGTTGACGGGCGGGACGAGTCGCGCGGTGACGGTGACACGGGGGCGGAGGGGCTGACCTCGCCACAGGTGCCGAACCAGGGCGGTCCCTCGGAGGGCCCGCAGTCCGGGCCCGCCGGCCCGGTGGACGGCAGTGTCCCGGCGCAGCGCAGCGGGGGCAGCGTCCTGCCGCCGCCGCGTGAAGTGCCGCCGGCCGACGGCGAACTCATCACGCAGATGCGCTCGGGCGACGACAGCGCCTACGAGGAGCTGTACCGCAGGCACGCCGACGCGGTGCGCCGCTACGCCCGCACCTGCTGCCGCGACGCCCACACCGCGGACGACCTGACCGCGGAGGTCTTCGCCCGCATGCTCCAGGCGGTGCGCGGCGGCTCCGGACCCGAACACGCCGTACGCGCCTATCTGCTCACCTCCGTCCGGCGGGTCGCCGCACACTGGACGAACTCGGCCCGGCGCGAGCAACTGGTCGACGACTTTGCGGTGTTCGCGGCGCAGGCCGCACGGACCTCCGAGGTGTCCGACGACGACACGCTGGACCTGGGCGCCGACGTGCGGGCGATGCACGAGGCCGAACAGTCCATGGCCATGCAGGCGTTCCGCTCGCTGCCCGAGCGGTGGCAGGCCGTGCTGTGGCACACCGAGGTGGAGGACGAGTCGCCGAGCGACGTCGCCGGCCTGTTCGGGCTGGACGCCAACGGCACGCGCGTGCTCGCCAGCCGCGCCCGTGAAGGCCTCAGGCAGGCCTACCTCCAGGCCCATGTCAGCGCCGCCCTCACCGGCGACGAGGAGTGCGCCCGCTACGCCGACCAGCTCGGCACCTACGCCCGGCGCAAGCTGCGCTTGCGCGCCGAACGCGGGCTGCGCAGGCATCTGGAGGAGTGCGCCAAGTGCCGGCTGGCCGCCGCGCAGATCGAAGAGGTGGCCAGCGGCATCCCCGCCGTCGTCCCGGTCGCGGTCATCGGCTGGTTCGGTGCCGCCGGGTACGCCAAGGTGCTCGGGCTCATCGCCGGTGGCGCCGGGGTGGGCGCGGCGGGCACGGCCGCGGCGGCGAGCGGCGGCTCGTCGGGTGGAGCCTCAGGCGGCGCGTCGGGTGGAGCCTCAGGCGGCGCGTCGGGTGGAGCCTCGGGCGGAGCCTCGGGCAGTGGCGCGGCGGCCTCGGAGGGGGTGGGCGCGCCGATCAAGGCCGGTATCGCGGCCGGTGTGGTGGCGGTGGCCGCCGCCGCTGCGCTGGCGCTCGCTCTGGTGAACGACAGCCAGCCGACGAAGGAGGTCGCCAAGCCGTCGCCGTCCCCGTCGGTCCTGCAGCCGGGGTCGCCGACGCCGGTGCCGACCCCGCCCAAGGAGAAGCCCGCGCCGGAGGTGCCGGTCTCCGATCCCCGGCCGACCCCGACCCCGCCCCCGACGCCCACTCCGACACCCACCCCGACGCCGCCACCGAAGTCGAGCCCCACGCCGGCTCCGGACCCGACGCCCCCTCGCGCTCCCGAGCCGACGCCGACCCCCACGCCGACACCGACCCCGACGCCGACCCCCACGCCCCCTCCGCCGCCCGCGCCGACCGTCTACCGGTGGAGCGATCTGGGCTACGACATCACCGGCGACGGCACCGAACCGGAGATGCAGCTGGCCGGGAGCAGTTGGGTGTGGAAGCGATCCGGCCTGTCCATCGCACTCCAGCAGTACGCGCACGGCGTCACCGTGCACGGCAGGTCCTCCGTCACCATCGACCTCAACCGCGCGTGCTCGGCCTACGACGCGATGGCCGGCGTGGACGACCTGAACCTGGGCCTCGGCAAGGTCTACTTCTCCGTGTACGCGGACAGCGTGCGGCTGTGGAAGTCCGGGCTGGTCCAGGGCGGGTCCCCGGCCGTCCCGGTCCATGTGAACCTGACCGGGCACAAGACCGTGCAGCTGGTGGTCGAGCCGCACGACGGCCACTTGAACAGCGTGGCGTTGGCGGACTGGGCGAATTCCACGTTCACCTGCCAGTAGCGGCGGGCCGCTCCGCGCCGGGGGTCCTCGCGCGGAGCTGGTCGACGACGTCCTCCACGGTGAGGGACGCGCCACGGGCACGCTCGGCCGCGCAGCGGCCCGGGGACAGACCCGCCCGGGCGGCGGCCTCGATCCGCTCCACGGACGTGCGCTCCGGCGCCGGGCGCGGACGGCCCGCCCGCCAGTGGTCGCCGGCGGCGAGCAGCCGGACCGCGCCCGGCAGATCACCGAGAGCGGCCAGCAATTCAGCCCCGATGTCCGCAAGACCCGCGGTGACCGACTCGGCGCACCGCTGCGCCGCCGCCTCCCGCAGCGCGCCGGCCACGATCGGCAGCGCGCGCCCGGGACCGCACTCCTGCGCGGTGACCGAGGCGTCGAGCCCGTTCAGCGCCGCGTTGAACTGCGGTGGCGGGGTTCCGCGGGCGGCCACCGCGCGGGCCGCGTCGCACAGCCGGCGCGCGCGGCCGGTGTCGTCGTCGTCCAGCGCGAACTGTGCCCGCAGCATCAGGGCGAACGCCCGCGCGTCCGTCACCCCGTACCGCTCGGCGCCCGCCTCCGCCTCGTCCAGGGCGGCCAGGGCGCGCGCCAGGTCGCCGGAGCGGTAGGCGACCTCGGCGAGCCGGGAGACGAGGAACGGCGACTCGGCCCAGGCGCCCACCTCGTGGGCGAGCCGCAGCGCCTCCTCGTACTCGGCCCTGGCCTCATCGAACCGGCCGCGGGCCAGCGCGGCCTCCCCGGCCACGCCGCACACTTGGGCGCGCATCCAGCGGTCGCCCACGCGACGGCTGAGGACCCGCAGCTCCGCCAGGTCGTCGTCGACACCGCGCAGGTTCCCGGGCGAGTCGACGACCATGTGGGAGCGGAACATCAGGACGACGCCGAGCTCCCAGTCGCCGCCGTACGCACGGCAGTTGGCGACCGCCGCGTCCATCGTGGGCCGCGCCTCGGCCGGGGCGTCCAGGTAGTACGCGGTCAGCGGCCACACCAGTCCCGGCATACGGGCCGCCGCCGGACCGCCGTGCTGGAAGGCGTCCCGCACCCGGGCGGCGTAGGCGGGAGCCCGGTCGTCCGCCGCGAGGTCCGGGGCTCCGGACTCGGAAACCAGGAACAGGTACAGCATCCGCAGGTCCATGCGCAGGGTGTGCCGCGGATGCCGGGCCTCCCCGTCCGGGGCGGCGAGGAGGGCACCCACCGGGTCGGCGCGCTCGACCAGCAGGGGCAGCTCCGCGGCCGGGGCACCGTCGGCGACGGCGTCCAGGGCGACCCCCAGCCGCAGTACGAGCCGCACCCATTCCGCCGCCTCCAGGCGGTAGTTGCGCAGCCACCAGAACCAGCCGACGGCGAGGACGAGCGCTCCGGCGTCCTCCTCGCGGCCGTCGCGCACCGCGCGCCCGAGCGCCGCGCGGATGTTGTCGTGCTCACTCTCCAGGCGGTCGATCCACGGGAGTTGCTCCGCCGAGCGCAGCAGCGGCTCGGCCCGCTCAGCCAGCGCGCGCACCCACGCGTGGTGCCGCCGCTCGGCCGCCGCGCGCTGCCCGGGTGACTCGGCCGCGCGCTCGGCGGCGTACTCGTGGATGGTCTCCAGCATGCGGTACCGCATGGGGCCGGTGCCGTCCCGGCCGCCGGGGGCCGCCACGATCAGGGACTTGTCGACGAGCGCCCCGACCAGGTCGGCGGCGGGGCCGGTGCACACGGCCTCGGCCGCCGCGAGGTCCCAGCCGCCGGCGAACACCGACACCTCGCGCAGCATCGTCCGCTCCCGCTCGTCCAGCAGTTCCCAGGACCAGTCCACGACGGCGCGCAGGGTCTGCTGGCGGGGCAGGGCCGTACGGCTTCCGGAGGTGAGCAGGCGGAAGCGGTCGTCGAGGCGGTCGGCGATCTGCCGGGGCGTCAGCAGCCGCAGCCGGGCGGCGGCCAGCTCGATGGCGAGGGGCAGGCCGTCGAGGCGCCGGCAGATCTCGGTGACCGCTTCCTCGTCCCGGAGCGCGTCGGCCGCGTCGGGACGGACGGCGGTCGCGCGCTCCGCGAAGAGGCGGCGCGCCTGGTCGGGGGCGAGAGGCTCGACCGGGCGCACCGACTCACCGGGGACGCCCAGGGGTTCACGGCTGGTGGCGAGGATCGTGAGCCCGGGGCAGCGGGTGAGCAGCGTCTCGGCGAGGGCGGCGGCCGCGCCGATGACGTGTTCGCAGTTGTCAAGGATCAGGAGTTGGCTGCGCGGTGCGCAGTACTCGACGAGCAGGGCCACGGGGTCGCCCTGCGGGGTCACCAGGTCGTTGGTCATGAGCGCGGTCTCGCGCAGACCGAGCGCGCTGACCACCGCGCCTGGCACCGCCTCCGGCCGGTCGAGCGGCGCCAGCTCGACGAGCCATGCCTGCGGAAGCCC
Organism: Streptomyces shenzhenensis; assembly: GCF_003688995.1. Classification (GTDB taxonomy): domain Bacteria; phylum Actinomycetota; class Actinomycetes; order Streptomycetales; family Streptomycetaceae; genus Streptomyces; species Streptomyces shenzhenensis_A. Next base: position 11,417 of record NZ_PENI01000060.1, read on the forward strand.
GGCGGCGGCTTCCTCGGCGAGACGGGTCTTGCCCGAGCCGCCCGGTCCGGTGAGGGTGACGAGGCGGGCCCTGTGCAATTCGGAACGAACGGCATCGAGTTCGGGTTCCCGGCCGACGAAGGAATTCAGACGGGGGCGGAGGTTGCCGACGCGCTCGGGAGGCTGGGGGAAGGCGGCGGACGCGGGCCGGTCCGAGGCGTCCGCCGGGTCGTTCTGTGTCAGCAACGTCCGGTGCAGTGCCCGCAGTTCCCGGCCGGGGTCGGCGCCGAGACCGTCGGCGAGGGTGCGGCGGGCCGTCTCGTACGCGGTGAGGGCGTCGGCGCCGCGGCCGGTGTCGCGCAGGGCGCGGATCAGGAGGGCGTGCAGGGACTCGTCGTAGGGATGGGCCGCGGTCAGCTCGCGCAGCTCGGGTACGACGTCGTGGGCGCGGCCGAGCCGCAGTGCCGCCTCGGTCCGGGCGCGCACCGCCTCCAGGTGGAGGGCCTCGGCACGGGTCGCGGCGGTGCGGTCGGGAAGGTCGGCGAGGGCGGGGCCGCGCCAGAGGGCGAGGGCCTCGGTGAGGGTGTCCGCCGCGGCGGCCGGGTTGCCCGTCTCCAAGGCGGTGGTGCCGTCGCGCACCAGCCGTTCGAAGACGAACAGGTCGATGTCGTCGCGGGCCGCTTCGAGGCGGTAGCCGCCCGGGACGGCGGCGACAGTGTGTCTGCCGAGGGCGCGGCGGAGCCGGCCGACGAGGGCCTGGAGCGCGGCCGGGGCGTCCTGGGGCGGGTCGTCCGCCCAGACCTCGGCGATCAGGGTCCCGGAGGTGGCCGTACGGCCGGGGCGCAGGGCCAGCGCGGTCAGCAGCGCGCGCCGCCGGGGCCCGCCGACGGGGACGGTGCCGCCCGCCTCGTCCGTCGCTTGGGCCACGCCCAGAATTCCGTACCGCACCGAGCCATTGTCACCGGGGTCCACCGCGGCGGCACGGGAGTTTCCCCGGCGCCGGCGGAGGGCGTTCCGCCTGGTGGCGGGCGGCGGGATTCCGGGACGGGACGCGACCACTGGTGGGCGGAACGTCCGCGCCTGGCGCCGGAGCGCACGGGGGCAGAACGGATCGAGGCTGCCGCCCGGGCGGCCCACCCTTACCGGCAGGTGAACCCGGAACCCGCCCAGCCCGCCGCCGCCAGGCCCTCGAAGGCGCCGTTGTGCCGCTCGGCCACCAGGTGTAGGCGCGGGCGGCCGGTACAGGCGCGGGTGAGGTGCGGCCAGAACGCGGTTCCGCGGGCGGCAGAGGCAGGCGCAGGGCAGACCAGGGTCCGCGCGGCGGGATCCCCGTGGTGCCCGGCATCGGGTCCGCGCGGCGGTGGGCGCCGGCGTCCCTGCGTCGGGAGCCGGGCCGGCGCCCGCCCCGCGGGATCCGAACCGCGGGACGGGGGAGCAGCCCCGGTCAGCCGCCGGAGGTCAGGGCTCCTCTTCTGGGGGCTATGCCACCCGGGACGGCGCGGGCGCGGGCGGGTGTGCCGCTCCAGCAGGTGCCGCGGCGGGCCAGCAGGCGGCGCAGCCACAGTTCCAGGGAGACCAGGTCGGCGAGGCCGTCCAGCGGCAGTGGTTCGCCGGCCGCCGCCCCGCGCAGCGCCTTGCGGACCACCCGGGCCTCGATCAGGCCCGCGTCCGCGAGCAGCGGGGTCGTGAACAGGGAGATCAGCGAGTCGGCGGCGACGCGCAGGCCGGTGCGGGAGGCGGCGGCCGAGGAGGCGTGGGACGGGGCGCCCCAGCCGGGCGGGAGTCCGGTGACACCGGCGCCCTCCAGGACCGTACGGAGGATCTCGGCGCGGGCGCCGGGCTGGACGCGCAGGGCCTCGGGGAGGGCGCGGCAGGCGCGGACGACCTGGTTGTCGAGGAACGGCGCATGCAGCCGCTGGGAGCGGACCTCGGCAGCCTGTTCCAGGACGCGCAGGTCGGCGGCGTGCCGGGCCAGGGCGGCACGCGCGCGGTAGTCACCGGGGCGCTGCCCGGGTCCGACTCCGGAGCGGTTCGCCGCACCCTGGAGCAGAACCGATACTTCAGCCAGCGCCTCACCGGTCAGCCAGCGCGCGGCCGGCCCCGGTCTGGCCCAGGTAAGCGCCGCAAGGGACGCGCCGACCGCGCCCCCGGGGTCCTCGAAGCGGCGGCGCAGCAGACGGTCGGCGAGCGTCTCCAGGCCGGCCCCGTACGGCGTCCGCGCCAGCCGCCGCGCCGCGCTGTACACGCGCGCGGGGACCAGCACCGAGCCGTCCGCCTTGGCCAGGGCGGCGACCGGGCGCACCAGGTGGCGCCGTTTGCGGTCCATGAGCAGGTCGGCGAGGCGCGCCGGGTGCGCGTCCAGGACCTGCCGGGCGCCGTAGCCGGTGAAGTGGTCGGCACTGCCCGCGGCCAGGCGCACCCGGTGGCGGGCCGCCGACACCAGGGACGGCCCCGGTTCGTCCGTCAGCGGGCCGTCCAGGTCGGCGTACGGGAGCAGTTCCTCCCCGCCGGTCACCACCACGTGGTGCAGGCGCGGATTGGCCGCGAGCGTGCCCGCCCGTTCCAGTTCGGCCTCCCGGCCGCCGACGGCCAGGTCGTTGAAGGTGACGGCCAGCAGGCGCTCGCCCGCACCCGTGCCGTGGCCCAGGAGGGTGCCGGGCCGGCCCGGGAGTCCGGCCGCCAGGAGCGCGAGGGTTCCCGAGGCGGGACCGCCGGACAGGTCGGCGCCGATTCCCGGTACGGGCATCCCGCGCGCGGCGCGCCGTTCGGCGGGCCCCATGCCGGGCACCGGACCGGGGTCGAGGTCGATGCCGGGTACGTGCCGGGGTGCGGCGAGGCGGGTGCGCACGGCCTCCACGAGCGCGTCGCGCACGGCGTCCACGGCGCTGTCCGGGTCGGCCGGGGGCGCCGCCACCGCGAGGGAGGCGACCGGTTCGTACCCTGCGACCTCGCGTGCTCCGGCGCGCAGGACCAGCGCATGCCCCGGCGGAATGCGTCGCACGCCCTCGTACGGGGTCGAGTCGTGCAGCGCGGCCGGTACGTCGGGGGCGGCGAGCAGGGCCGCAAGGTGGCCGAAGTCGAGGTTGGCCTCGATGAGATCGGCGAGCGGCAGGGCGGCGGTGGCGTAGGCGGTACCGCCTGCCCAGGGGGTGTGGAACACCGGGCGGGCGCCCGCGAGATCGCCGCAGACGGTGATGCGCCGGCCGACCTGCACGACGGCGGTGTAGCTGCCCGGCCAGGCGGTCAGATGACGCAGTGCGCCCCCGCGCGCGGCGAACAGACCGAGCCGCAGTTCTTCGTCGGAGGCTCCGCACGTGCCCAGGACGGCGATGCGGTTCTGCGCGTCGGCCTTCACCACCCGCACCTCGTCCGGCCGCCAGTCGCCGACCGCCCACAGCGGGTCGGGATCGCCCCACAGGAGCTGGGAGCCGATCGGGTGCACGGTCTCACCGTCGTACCCGGTGCCGCCCGCCGAGCCGGGACCGACGACGCCCGCGGCGATGCTGCTCCATCCCACCAACCACCGCATCGCCGCCTCCACAGGCTGTGGACAACCAGTGCTCCGCACGAACCGGTGCACCATGCTGCCATGAACAACGCGGCCCGGAGGGGCGGTGGCAACGCCTTCGATCGGGGGAACGCGACCTCGCGCGCGTGCCGGTGAAGCGGCCAACCCCCTTACGGCAGCAGGTGGTTGCGACGCGAATGCGCCCCCAAAAGCTCCCCAAAGAACACCCTGAGCGCCCTCAACTCCCATGGTGGGAGGGGTAATCACCCGCGGGAGGAACGGTCGATTTTCAGCCAATTTGCCGGAGTGGGGACAGGCGCGCACACGCTCCGTACAGGTTCTGCGCAGCGTAACGAGCGGCGCGACGAAGCGCACAGTCCGGGAGGCGGGCATCGCCTCCCGGACCGGTCCGCCACCCGCGGGGATGTAGGTGACGGTATCCCCCAGCCCACTGGATCCAGTACAGCGGGCCGACCCACGCACCACCCATGGAACCGCTCCCCAGGTGGCCGGAGAAGAGCGCACGGACGGGCGCACGGCCACACGGCGGGGGCACGTCGCGACACCCCGTGCACGGTGCGTACAGGGCCCGCACTCCCGTACGGACCACAATCCCGCCATCCGGAACAATGCCCCTTAACGCTTGGGATGCGGCGAACTACGCTGGGTTTACGAATGCCGCGTGGTTATGCCAGCGCGGCAGCCGTCTGTGTCGAGGGGTGGCGCATGTCCAGGGAGCAACGCGGGCCGAACGAAAAGCTCGGCGCCGTTCTCGCCCTCGCGGGAATCAGCAACGCAGGACTCGCGCGACGCGTCAACGACCTTGGCGCTCAACGCGGGTTGACTCTTCGCTACGACAAGACGTCGGTGGCACGCTGGGTCTCGAAGGGGATGGTGCCGCAGGGAGCTGCGCCACATCTCATCGCGGCCGCCATCGGCCAGAAGCTCGGCCGTCCGGTGCCGCTCCACGAGATCGGCCTGGCGGACGCGGATCCCGCCCCCGAAGTGGGCCTCGCCTTCCCCAGAGATGTGGGACAGGCGGTGAAGTCTGCGACGGAACTGTACCGTCTCGATCTCGCCGGGCGCCGGGCCGGCGCCGGCGGCATCTGGCAGTCGCTCGCCGGGTCCTTCGCGGTGAGCGCCTATGCGACGCCCGCCTCACGATGGCTGATAACCCCCGCCGACAGCTCGGTGGCGCGTGAGGCGAACCCGTCCGAGGGCTCCGGGTCACCGATCAAAGTCGGCCACAGTGATGTGCGGAAACTGCGGGAGGCCGCCGAGGACGCCAGGCGCTGGGACTCCAAGTACGGAGGCGGCGACTGGCGTTCGTCCATGGTGCCCGAGTGTTTGCGGGTGGAGGCGGCCCCGCTGCTGCTCGCCTCGTACTCCGACGAGGTAGGCCGCGCCCTGTTCGGCGCCGCCGCCGAACTCACCCGGCTCGCGGGCTGGATGGCGTTCGACACCGGGCAGCAGGAGGCCGCGCAGCGCTACTACATCCAGGCGCTGCGGCTCGCGCGCGCGGCGGCCGACGTCCCCCTCGGGGGGTACGTGCTGGCCTCCATGTCCCTGCAGGCGACCTACCGGGGCTTCGGCGACGAGGGCGTCGACCTCGCGCAGGCCGCCCTGGAGCGCAACCGGGGCCTGGCCACCGCCCGCACCATGAGCTTCTTCCGCCTGGTCGAGGCACGCGCACACGCGCGCGCCAGCGACGCGCAGGCCGCCGGCGCGGCTCTGAAGGCGGCCGAGGGCTGGCTGGAGCGGTCCAGGGAGGGCGACAACGACCCGTCCTGGCTCGGCTTCTACTCCTACGACCGGTTCGCCGCGGACGCCGCCGAGTGCTACCGCGACCTGAAGGCACCGCGCCAGGTCCGCCGCTTCACCGAGCAGGCGCTGTCGAAGCCGACGGAGGAGTACGTGCGCTCGCACGGCCTCCGGCTCGTCGTCTCCGCCGTCGCCGAACTGGAGTCGGGCAACCTGGACGCGGCGTGCGAGCAAGGGGTGCGGGCGGTCGAGGTGGCCGGGCGGATCTCGTCCGCGCGGACGACGGAGTATGTCAAGGACCTGTTGCACCGGCTGGAGCCGTACGGAGACGAGCCGCGGGTCGTCGAGCTGCGGGAGAGGGCTCGGCCGTTGCTGATGGCCCCCGCGTAGGGACCGTCGCCCGCATGGGGTCCGGCGGGGGCGTCCGCCCGGCCGGGCTGCCGTGCGGGCCGCCCGCCCGCGGGGGGGGGTGCCCGCGCGGTTGCCCGTGCCCCGGGTCTGCTGTCCGGCCCTGCGTTTGAAGTCACTGTCAGTGGCGCAGTGCACTATCGGAAGCGGGAGGTGATGCCGGTGCGGCCGGGGATCGCGTACGACTGCGACGCGCTGGTGATCGGCGGCGGCGTCGTCGGTCTGTCGACGGCGTATGCGATCACGCGTGCCGCGCCGGGCACCCGTGTGACGGTGCTGGAGAAGGAGACGGGCCCGGCCCGGCACCAGACGGGCCGCAACAGCGGGGTCATCCACAGCGGGATCTACTACCGCCCCGGCTCGCTCAAGGCGCGGTACGCGGTGCGGGGCGCGGCCGAGCTGGTGAAGTTCTGCGCGGAGTACGACATCGCCCATGCCGTCACCGGCAAGCTGATCGTCGCCACGGAGCGGGCCGAGCTGCCCCGGCTGCACGCGCTGGTGCAGCGCGGCCGGGAGAACGGCATCCCGGTGCGGGAGCTGGGCCCCGCGCAGATCGCCGAGTACGAGCCGGAGGTGCGGGGGCTCGCCGCCATCCACGTCGGGACGACGGGGGTGTGCGACTTCGCCGGGGTCGCGCGGCAGCTGGCCCGGGCGTCCGGTGCGGAGATCCGGTACGGGACACGGGTCGTACGGGTGGACCGCCGTCCGGAGCGGGGCGTCGCGGTCCTGACGGCCGCCGGCGACGTCGTACGGGGCCGGGCGCTGGTGAACTGCGCCGGGCTGCACTGCGACGAGGTGGCGCGGCTGACCGGGGACGACCCCGGGATGCGGATCGTGCCGTTCCGCGGGGAGTACTACGAGCTGGCGCGGCCCGAGCTGGTGCGCGGCCTGGTGTATCCGGTGCCGGACCCGGCGTTCCCGTTCCTCGGGGTGCATCTCACCCGCGGGATCGACTCGGGCGTCCATGTCGGCCCCAACGCGGTCCCGGCGCTGGCCCGGGAAGGGTACGGCCGGCGGACCGTACGGCCGCGCGAGGTGGCCGGGACGGTGGCCTGGCCCGGCACCTGGCGGATGGCCCGCAGAAACTGGCGGTACGGGGCCGGGGAACTCCGCCGCTCGGTGTCGAAGCGGGCGTTCGCCGCGGAGGTGCGCAGACTCCTGCCGGCCGTGACGCGGGACGACCTGGTGCGGGCCGCCGCCGGGGTGCGGGCGCAGGCGGTGCTGCGGGACGGGACACTGGTGGACGACTTCCTGATCCGCGAGGGGCCGCGGGCGGTCCATGTGCTCAACGCGCCCTCGCCCGCGGCCACGGCCTGTCTGCCGATCGGAAGAGAGGTGGCGCGCAGGGCGCTGGCCGCGCTCGGGGCACCATGAGACACCGGGCCGCCGAGTGAGGCAGCGCATGAACCATCACACAGTCCGCACCGCGAACCACCACATAAAATCGACTCACTGTGGCTGACTCCGTGAACACCCCCGAAACCCCCGGCACCCACCCGGCCACCCCCGGTGAGCTGCCGCGCCCGCACGACCCGGGCGTCTCCCTCCGGCGCACCCGGGCCAAGGGCGAACCGCGGTTCCCGGACGGCCCCCGCGCCGATCCCGCCGGATCGCACTTCGAACGGCGGATCCGGAGCTTCCAGCCGCGCCGCAGCCGGGTGACCACGGGGCAGGCGGACGCGTTGCAGCGGCTGTGGCCCAAGTGGGGACTGGACATCGACGGACAGCGGACCGTCGACCTGGAGGAGCTGTTCGGGAACGAACGGCCCGTCGTGCTGGAGATCGGGTTCGGGATGGGTGAGGCCACCGCGCAGATGGCCGCCGCGGACCCCGATCTCAACGTCCTCGCCGTCGACGTGCACACCCCCGGACAGGGCAACCTGCTCAATCTCGCCGACCACGACGGGCTGTCCAACATCCGGGTGGCGAACGGGGACGCCATCATCCTGCTCCGCGAGATGCTGCGCCCCGACTCGCTCGACGGGCTGCGCGTCTACTTCCCCGACCCCTGGCCCAAGAAGCGGCACCACAAGCGCCGGCTGATCCAGCCGGAGTTCCTCACGCTGGCCGCCGCCCGGCTCAGGCCCGGTGCGCTCGTGCACTGCGCGACGGACTGGGAGCCGTACGCCGAGCAGATGCTCGACGTGCTGAGCGCGCACCCGGATTTCGAGAACACCCGGCCGGACGGCGGTTTCGCGCCGCGTCCCGGGTTCCGGCCGCTGACCCGTTTCGAGGCCCAGGGACTGGACAAGGGTCATGTCGTGAACGATCTGCTGTTCCGCCGCGTACCGCACCGGGGGCAGCAGCGAGAACAGAGATGACAGCGGTTCCCCCGCCGGAATCATCGTCAGGTGATCGTTAGGGTCGATGCCGTGGCCACCTCCTCCCCGTACCCGACGTACCCCGCCGACGCCGGTGACCGTGCGTTCCGGCCCGTGCGCTGGTGGCAGCGCGGATGGGTGCGGTACGGGGCGCTGATCATCCTGCTCGCGGTCTCGGGGCTGGTCATCCTGGCGCTGGTGCGGGAGCAGACCGGCACGGAGGGGTTCCTGGTCGGGCTGGGGCTCGCCCTGCTGCCGGTGCCGCTCCTCCTCGCCGCGTTCCGGTGGCTCGACCGGGTCGAGCCCGGCCCCTGGCGCAACCTGCTGTTCGCGTTCGCCTGGGGGGCGTGCGCGGCGGCGCTGATAGCCATCGTCGCCAACAGCTTCGCCACGCGATGGATAGCCACGACGACCGCGGATCCGACCAGTGCGGACACCCTCGGGGCGACGGTCATAGCGCCCGTCGTCGAGGAGTGCGCCAAGGCCGCGGCCGTCCTCCTGGTCTTCCTCTTCCGCCGGCGGGACTTCACCGGGATCGTCGACGGGGTGGTGATAGCGGGGGTCACCGCCACCGGGTTCGCCTTCACCGAGAACATCCTCTACCTCGGTACGGCCTTCGGTACCGACCAGCTCACCGGCGACCGCGGCATCGCCTCCGTCACCGCCGCCACCTTCTTCGTGCGCGTCATCATGTCCCCGTTCGCGCACCCCCTCTTCACCGTCCTGACCGGCATCGGCTTCGGCATCGCCGCGCGCGCCGCGGACCGCCGGCATGCGCGGCGGGTGCTGCTGCCGCTGTGCGGGCTGCTGCTGGCGATGGGCATGCACGCGTTCTGGAACGGCTCGTCCACGTTCGGCGAGTACGGGTTCTTCGCCGTGTACGGGGCGTTCATGGTGCCCGCGTTCGGCCTGCTGACCTGGCTGGCCATCTGGACCCGGCAGCGCGAGCTGCGGACCGTGCGGGAGGAGCTGGCGGCGTATGTGTTCACCGGCTGGCTGGGGCCCGCCGAGCCGTTCGCGCTGGGCTCGATGGGGGCGCGGCGGCTGGCCCGCGACTACGCCGAGTACCACCTCGGCAAGCGGGGGGCGCAGACCGTGGCCCAGTACGAGGCGTACGCGACGTCCCTGGCGTTCCTGCGGCTGCGCGGGCGGCAGGGGCGGGCCGGGGCGGATTTCGTCGTACGGGAACGGGAGCTGCTGGCCGAGCTGTGGAAGCGGCGCGAGGTGGCGCGGCCGGCCCTGGAGTACGCGGCACGGGTGAACGCTCCGGCGTGGCCGGGTCCCGGAGCGCCTATGCCGTACGGCTACTCGGCGCTGCCCCATGCCTGGCCGACGGTGCCGTACCCGGCGTACAACCCGTACCGGTCGTAGCCCTGGACACCTGGCCGAGCCACGGACCGCCGGGACCGTGAGGGCCACCGCCGGGCGGCGCCGGGAACCAGAGCCCGGAGGGACGGCAGGCCCGACGAGACACCCGCCTGGGCGCACGCCCGAGAACCGGCCGCAGGCCCCCGTCGATACGCCCCAAGGACCCCGAACGACCTGCGGCACGCCACACCCCCCGCGGCGGCGCCGAGCGGGCAGCCCGCCCCGGCCGAAGACACGGTCCCGTCAGGACGACGCCTGGGTCAGGTGGTTGGTTTCTGCTGGTGTCAGGGTCAGGTCGGCCACGGCGAGCAGGGCCGGGAGCTGTTCCACCGTTCGGGCCGAGGTGATCGGGGCGACCACCGTCGGCTGGGCCGCGAGCCACGCCAGCGCCACGGTGGGGACGGCGACGCCGCGGGCCGTGGCGATCTCGTCCAGGGCCGTGATGAGCTTCTGGCCGCGCTCGCTCTCCAGGAGCTTGGCCGCTCCCCCGGCCCGGACGCTGTCCACGCCGTCCGGGCTCGTGCCGGGGCGGTACTTGCCCGTGAGGAAGCCCGCGGCCAGCGAGTGGTACGGGAGGGCGGCGAGGCCGGCGCGAGCGGCGACGTCCTGGAGCGGCCCCTCGTAGGTGTCGCGGGGGACCAGATTGTAGTGCGGCTGGAGCGCCACGTACCGGGCGAGGCCCTCGCGGTCGGAGAGGTCAAGGGACTCCTGGAGCCGTTCCGCGCCGATGGCGGGCCGGCGATGTGCCGCACCTTGCCGGCTCGCACCAGTAGTCGGTGTTCAGCCGGCGCAGCGAGGCGTCGGCGGCGGCCTTGAGGTCGCCCGGGAATTCGGGGTGCTGGCTGACCTTGGCGGCGATCACGACGTCCGCACGGTTGCCGCGCGCCGTGACCCACTTGCCGATGACGTCGCCTCGTCGGCGCCCCAGCCGAAGACGTTGCCGCCGAGGACGAGCGGGAAGACCTCCAGGTCGGAGGAGCCTTCAGCGCGCCCGCCGGAACACCCGATTCCACCGCCGTACGCAAAGATGCCGTAAACACCTGACCGGCAGCCCTGACGTCGGGGGGATGCCGCCAGGACCGCCGGGGAACAGGGGATGTGCCGGGGGGTGTGTCAGGGGTTGAGGCCCTTGCTGCGCAGCCAGGCCATCGGGTCGATGCCGCTGGACTGGCCGCCGGGGTGGACCTCCAGGTGGAGGTGCGGGCCGGTGACGTTGCCCGTGGCGCCCACGCGGCCGATGACGTCGCCGGTGCTGACCTTCTGCCCGACGCTGACGCTGATCGACGACTGGTGGCAGAACCACACCTCGGTGCCGTCGTCGAGGGTGAGGATCGTGCGGTAGCCGTAGGAGCCGGCCCAGCCCGCCTCGGTGATCGTGCCGGTGTGGACGGCCTTGATCAGCGTGCCCGTGGGGGCGGCGAAGTCGAGGCCGGTGTGGTACCCGGAGGACCACATGGAGCCGGCCTGACCGAAGGTGCCGGTGACCGTGTACGAGGAGGTCGGCAGGGCGTACTGCCTGGCCAGCGCGGCCAGCCGCTCCTCCTCGGCCTTCTTCTTTGCGGCGGCCTCCGCCTTCTCCTGGGCGGCGGCGGCCCGGGCCGCGGCCTCCTTCTCCGCCTTGGCCGCCGCGTCGGCGACCTCCTTGTCGGCGGCGGACACGGCCGCGGCGACGGCCCTGGTCTCGGCCTGGCCCTGCTGCTGCTCGGCCTGGGCCATGATGCGGTTGCGCAGCGCCTCGCCGGCGTCGGTGGTGCCCTCGGCGCTGTCGGCCTCGGTCACGCCGACGCTGCTCAGGGCGGTCGCCGAGCCCTTGGGTGCCTCGGTGCCCGCGCCGTCGCCGAGCAGGGAGCCGACGGAGGGCAGGTCGGGCATGGAGATGGAGACCGGCGGCTTGCCGGTGTTGGCGCTGGCCATGCCGCCCGCGCCGACGGCGGCGATGACGCCGACGCCGAGAACCGTGGAGCTGCGGGCGAGTCCGCCGCCGCGCTGCTTGGAGACGCGATGCCGGCCACGTATCGGGCGGATGGAGTCCTCGGTGGGGTTCCACTCCTCCCAGGGGCCCTCGTCGGTGCGGTAGGTGCCGTAGCCGAAGGTCTCGGTGCCGTACTGGCTCGGCGCGAACGGGGCTTCTGGGACAGGCCGGTTGGACGCCACTCGGGCGTGCTCCTTTCCTTCCTCCGCCTACCGGGTTAGCTGACGGGTTCGGAGCAGGAAGGTCTCCTACGCGCGTATACCAGCCGTGTCTCCACGGTGGCGTCCGCGTGATTCACCCCAAGGTGGTGGTTCCCCGGTTCCCTTGCGGGATTCGGCGCGTGCGCACGGAGCCGCCTCTTGTGACGGCTGGGACGACCGCGCTGCGTTATCGAACGTTAATAGACCCGGTGGGCAGATTCCAAGCCGTTCCGCTTGATCATTAACGGAATCCGGCGCGGACTTACGGCCCAGGACCGGCGAAAACCGGGCGAGTTGACCACCCTCGCGGGGAAAGTCGGAAAACCCACCGGAGGTGACGGTGTTTCAGTTGTTATGCGGAGGGCGGTCGTCCGATCACTGCTCGTGACAATGGTCAAGACGCCCTCCGCGCCGGAAAACACTCAGGGCCGGAATCCAGTAACTGGATTCCGGCCCTGAGCCTTCAGTAGCGGGGACAGGATTTGAACCTGCGACCTCTGGGTTATGAGCCCAGCGAGCTACCGAGCTGCTCCACCCCGCGTCGGTGTTCACCAGTGTACGCCATGCGCGGGACAGCAAGCACACGGACAACAACCGCCCCGTCCGGCGGACGCGTCTCCTGAGCCGGACCGCGCGGGGCCGCGCCTCAGCCGAGCAGATGACGGTTCGGTTCCCGGGCCTCCGCCCCGTACTCGGGCAGGACGACGACGTCGGCCCCCGCGGCCGTCAGCAGCCCGCTTCCGTCGGCCCCCGCGACGAACGTGTCCGGCTCCCGCCAGGCCGTGACCACCCGTCGCACCCCCGCGTCCAGGATCAGCCGCGCACAGGGCGCGGGGCGCGAGGCCCGCCGGGCACACGGCTCCAGGCTGCTGTAGACCGTGGCCGCGGCCAGCCGCGGATCCGCCGGGTCGATCTTGGCGAGCGCGGCCTCCTCCGCGTGGACCACGGGGTCGCCCGCCTCCCGCGAGAATCCGCGCGCCAGCTCCGTACCGTCCGCGGCCACCACGACGGCGCCCACGCTGAACGCCGTCCGCGAGGGCGGGCACCGCACCGCCAGCTCGCAGGCGATCCGCAGCCAGTGCCGGTCCGCGGCGACGGCCGTCGGGCCGCTCCCGGGGGCGGTCGGCTCGTACCGCATCAGGACCACGTCCTCGATCCGCCGGGTCTCCAGGAGCCGCAGCCGCCCGCGCTGGTACTCCCCCGGCCCGAACAGCCGCGGCGCCCCCGGATCCCCGACGAGCAACGGGGCGACGACGAGCTGGAGTTCGTCGGCGAGGCCCTGCCGGAGCAGTTGCGAGTGGACGGTCCCGCCACCCTCGACCATCAGGCGCCGCACGCCACGCGCCTCGTACAGGTGGGAGAGGAGCGCCGGCCAGTCGAGGCCGGGGCCCAGCGGGACGACGTCGGCCGCGACGCCGGCCCGCCGCGCCCGCTCGGCGCCCTCGTCCGTCGTGTAGAGGACCTTCTCGCCACCGGTGTGCCAGAACCGCGCGTCCGGGTCCAGATCGCCCGAGCCGCTGACGGCGACCTTGAGCGGGTACTCCGGCCGGCCGGCGGCGACCCGGGCCGCGCGCCGCTCGGCCGCGTTGACCAGGAGCCGCGGGTTGTCGGCGCGGATCGTGCCCGCGCCGATCAGGATCGCGTCGACGGACGCCCGCACCGCGTCGACCCGGTCGAAGTCGGCGGGGCCGGACAGGAGCAGCCGCTCGGGGCCGGTGTCGTCCAGGAAGCCGTCGAGGGAGACGGCGGCGGACAGCAGGACGTACGGGAAGGGCATCGGCGTGCTCCAGCGTGGAGACGGGCGGGGTCGGTTCGGGCGGGCCCGGTGGGGCGGGCTTGCCCCGGGCGGGCTTGCCCCGGGCGGGCTTGCCCCGGGCGGGCTTGGTTCAAGTTTGAAACAAACTTACACTGGCCGCATGACGACCCGCTGGCTCACCCCCGAGGAGCAGCGCGCCTGGCGCGCGTACCTCGCGGCCTCCCTGCTGCTGGAGGACGCGATCGACCGGCAGCTCCAGCAGGACGCCGGCATGCCGCACCTGTACTACTCCATCCTCGCCAACCTCTCCGATGCGCCCGAGCACCGGCTGCGGATGACCGACCTGGCCGAGCGGTCGAAGATCACCCGCAGCCGGCTGACGTACGCGGTGACCCGGCTGGAGAAGGACGGCCTGGTCCGGCGCGAGGGGTGCCCGTCGGACCGGCGCGGCAGCATCGCCGCGCTGACGGAGGCGGGGGTGGCGGTCCTGGAGCGCACGGCCCCCGGGCATGTCGAGACGGTGCGCGCCGCCGTCTTCGACCACCTCAGCGAGGAGCAGGTGGGGCAGCTGGAGGAGATCTCCACGGTGATCGCGCGGGCGCTCCACGGGGACGGGGCGCGCCCCGCGTCCGAGGACCTGCCCTGGCGGCGCCGGTCGGCGCCCTCCTGTTCGTGACCGCGCCCCACCCGTAGCCCCGCCCGGCTTGTGACCTCGCCCTCTTCGAGTCCCTGCCGTCTTCACCACCCCGACCCAACCCTGTTGCTTCAAATTTAAAGCAGGGAGTAGGCTCGCCAGCCGTAGATCTGCTTCAAAACTGAAGCAGATGCGTCCACCGGACCCGGAGAACCCGCATGCCCGACACCCCCGTCGCCACACCGCGCGCCCGCGTCCGGGTACCGCTGCGCTTCCCCGACGGATACGCCGTCGACGCCGACCTCGTCACCTTCCACGGCCTCGCGGACGGCCGGGAGCACCTCGCCGTCGTCCTCGGCGACCCCGGCCCCGTCCCGCTGGTCCGGCTGCACTCCGAGTGCCTGACCGGCGACGTCTTCGGCTCGGCCCGCTGCGACTGCGGCCCCCAGCTGCGCGAGGCGGTCGAACGCATCGCCGGCCGCGGCGGCGTCCTGCTCTACCTCCGCCAGGAGGGCCGCGGCATCGGCCTCTACAACAAGCTCGACGCGTACGCCCTTCAGGACCAGGGCCTGGACACGTACGAGGCCAACGCCGCGCTCGGCCTGCCCGAGGACGCCCGCGACTACACGGCCGCCGCCCAGATGCTGCGCGCCCTCGGCATCGAGGAATTGGACCTGCTGTCCAACAACCCCGACAAGGCGGAGCAGTTGCGGACGCTGGGCGTCGGCGTCCGCGAGCGGGTGCCGACCGGCGTGTTCACCACCGCCCACAACGTCCGCTATCTGCGGGCGAAGGTACTCCAGACCCAGCACACGCTGCCGCTGGGCGAACTGACGGAACGCAACGCCGGCTGACCCGGCCCCACGATCACGGACCACGCCGAACGGGCCGGGAGCAGCGGCGCGGGCGGCAGGGCCAGGGCGAGCGGGGCCAGGGCAAGCGGGGCCGCCGCGACGGCGTGGGCGACGCGGAATCCCGCCGGGTCCGGTGCCGGGCCCGTGACCCCCAGCACCACCGTGAGCAGCGCCGTCCCCACGGACGCCCACAGTTGCGCGTCGATGCTCAGAGCCGTGCTCGCCGAGGCCACGCGGTCCTTGGGCAGTTCGCGGGTCGCCGCAGAGCCATGGCTTGTCCGAGCCGGCCACGGATGTCGAGCACCGAGCACCGAGCACCGACATCACGGAGCCGGTGATCACGACGGTGACGACGCGGTGGCGCGCGGTGCCGTCGAACGCGTCGGCCGAGGTCGCCCGGGAGGGCGCGCGACCGGTCTTCGGCGCTGTCCTGCCGGGCCCGCCGTCAGCCCGCGTAGGGCCGGTCGGCACGGGCCGTCCGCAACGCCCGCCCCCACCAGGAGAGTTGGCCGAGCATGCCCTTGGCGGCGCCCGCGCACACGGCCGCGTCGCGGGGCGCGCCGTCCTCGCCGAGCCCCGACCACGGCCCGTGCAGGCTGACCGAGTCGCGCACCGTCACGGCGTGCAACTCGGCGAAGACCAGCCGCAACTGCTCGACGGCGCGCAGGCCGCCGCCGAGGCCGCCGTACGACACGAAGCCGACCGGCTTGGCCTGCCACTGCGCGTGGTGCCAGTCGATGACGTTCTTCAGCGCGGCCGGGAAGCTGTGGTTGTACTCGGGGGTGACGACGACGAAGGCGTCGGCGGCGGCCAGGCGCGGTGAGACGTCCGCCAGGGCGGCGACGGCCTCCTCGCTCGGCGTGCCGCCCCAGCCGGGCATGACCAGCGGCAGGCGTACGTCCGCGAGGTCGATGACGTCGAGTTCGAACCCGGTGTCAGCGGCAGCGGCACCGGTGAACCAGTCGGCGACGGCCCGGCCCTGACGTCCCTCGCGGACGCTGCCGACGAGGACGGCGAGGCGGAGCGGCGGGTCGTCGGCGGCGGGCTGCCGGGCGGCTTCGGTCGCAGCTTCGGTCGCGGCTTCGGTCGCGGACGTGGGCATGGATGTCCCCCTCTTCATGGCCGGCCGGAGGCCCGGTCCGGGCCCCGTTCCGGTAAAGTACAACGAGCGTTGTAAAACTACAACGCTCGTTGTACTTCGGTGGGCGCACACCGTCGGCCGTACCCGCATCCACCCCCGAGGAGGCGCGCGTGGGCAGCAGCAACGAGGCCCGGATGGAACAGGCACGGCGCGAGGTCCCGCCGCGGCAACTGGCGAAGCAGATCGCCATCGCGAGCGCGTCCTGCACGGTCTTCGGCCGCGAGGGTTACGCCCGCGCCTCGATCGACACGCTGGCGGCGGCGGCCGGGGTCTCCACGCGGACGCTCTACAACCACTTCCCCGGCGGCAAGGCGGCCCTGTTCCGCACGGTCGTCACCTGGACCTCGGCCGAGGTACGGGACGCCCAACTCGACTGCCTGCACGCCCTGTTGAACCCGGAGCGCCCGCCCCGCCCGGAGGATCTGGAACGCGACCTGGTCGCGCTGGCCCGCGGCTTCGTCGGCCTCATGACCGAGTACCCCAACCACTTCGCCCTGGTCCGGCACATCCACGCCGAGGCCGACCACGTACCCCCCGAGGTCCTGGCGGCCTGGCAGGAGGCGGGCCCGGTGCCGGTCGGGCGCGCCCTGACCGATGCGATGGCGGCCCTCGCCGAGGCGGGCCTGATCGACGTCCACGGAGACGCGGACCTGGCGGGCGCCCACTTCAAGGCCCTGATCTCCCACTCGATCGTCCAGCTCTCCCACTACGGTGTACGCCCCCTACCCGCCCACCAAATGGAACGGCTGATCCGGGGCGGGGTGGGGGCATTCTTGCGGGCGTACGGGGCCGGCTGACGGGGGCGTTCGCGCGAGCGCACACGATCAACGGCGGCAACAACATCTCGTTCATGGCACGGTCGGCCAATACACGGTCCCCTTCGAGATCAGGGCCGTACCCGACAACCCGGACGCCGACGGTGTCGAGGCCGTCGTGCAGTTCGCTGCCGCGCTCAAGGCCGAGGGCGTCACCGTCGTCGAGGTCGACTGCTGGCGCACCCGGCCCGGCACGACCCGCCGGCCGCGCAGGGCCACACCACGCACAAGGCCGAAGTGCTCACCGTGGAAAAAGCACTGAAGGCCGAGGGCCTGCTCACGTCGACCTTCGTGTACGGGTCGTTCGGCACCAAGACGATCGACGCCTACGCCCGCTGGCAGCGCTCCCCCGCGGGGGGGCGGCTACGTCGGCAAGGCCAGCCTGAAGCGCCTCGCCGCCCGGCACGGCTTCACCGTCACCGACTGCCCCGAGTAGAGACCAAGCTCGACGGCATCGTCACCAGGCTCTCCGACGTCGGCAAGGACGTCGCCGATCACGCGACCCGCATCCGAGCAGGCACCATTCGCCGTACTCGATGACGCCCTGGTCGTCCCACAGCCGGTGGGCACCCGCAGGCCGAGGAAGTTCGCTTCGCGGGTGTCGGCGTCCCGGCCGTGGATGCCGTCGCGGCCCGCGGTGATGCGGCGCCGGGTGGCCTGCTGGACCTTCAGCAGCAGGCCGGGCGAGGACTGCCGGGACGTGGACAACGACTCGGGTACGGCGCAGCAAACGACCGGTCCCTCCCCGTGGTGGGTCGGGGAAGGACCGGTCGTTCCATTGCCAGAGAGAGTTGGTGGCTTGTTACATGGCGGCTCCGGCGTTACGGCGGCGGCGGATCAGGAGGAAGCCGCCGAGGGCGGCCGCGGCGGCCGCGCCACCGATGGCCGGGTCGATGACCGGGACCGGGGGAACCTCGGTCGGCACGCAGGAGTTG
>NZ_PENI01000061.1 GCF_003688995.1 Streptomyces shenzhenensis
TTCGTAGTGTTTCGGTGGTCATAGCGTGAGGGAAACGCCCGGTTACATTCCGAACCCGGAAGCTAAGCCTTACAGCGCCGATGGTACTGCAGGGGGGACCCTGTGGGAGAGTAGGACACCGCCGAACTCCCTTTGAGGCTCCGGCTCTTGGGCAGACAGCCCGAGAGCCGGAGCTTTTTTGCGTTGAGGTAGGGTCAGGGAGCATCGTTGGTTCGTTTCCCACAGGAGGCCCCCGGGTGGAGGTCCAGGAGACCCGAGTCCAGACAGACCGGGTCCTCACCATCCCGAACATCCTCAGCATGGCGCGGCTCGTCGGCGTACCGCTCTTCCTGTGGTTGATCCTCAGGCCCGAGTTCGGGGGCCCCAAGAGCGACGGCTGGGCGCTGTTGGTGCTCGCGCTGAGCGGGATCAGTGACTACCTCGACGGCAAGCTCGCCCGGCGTTGGAACCAGATCAGCAGCCTCGGCCGGCTCCTGGACCCCGCCGCCGACCGGCTCTACATCCTCTCGACGCTGGTCGGCCTCACCTGGCGTGAGATCCTGCCCCTCTGGCTGACGGCCGTGCTCCTGGCGAGAGAGCTGGTGCTCCTGGTGATGGTGGGCATCCTCAGGCGGCACGGCTACCCGCCGCCGCAGGTGAACTTCCTGGGGAAGGCCGCGACCTTCAATCTGATGTACGCCTTCCCGCTGCTCCTGCTCAGTGACGGAAGCGGCTGGATCTCGTCACTCGCTGCAATTTTCGGATGGGCGTTCGCCGGATGGGGTACGACGCTGTACTGGTGGGCAGGAGTGCTCTACGTGGTGCAGGTCCGCCGTCTGGTTCGTGCGGACACCATGGCCGATTGAGCTCGGCGATTGTCCGGACGTAGTGGCTCGATGGCCCTCGGCGGAAAAGTGCGGGACAATCTTGACGGGTGAAGTCGGCTAGACCGTCGTCTCTTGGAGGAGGACGCTTCCGACATGAAGGCCGTCGTGATGGCCGGTGGTGAAGGCACTCGCCTTCGCCCGATGACCTCAAGCATGCCCAAGCCGCTCCTGCCCGTGGCGAACCGCCCGATCATGGAGCACGTCCTGAGGCTGCTCAAAAGGCATGGGCTCACTGAGACCGTCGTCACCGTGCAGTTTCTGGCCTCGCTCGTCAAGAACTACTTCGGTGACGGCGAAGAGCTCGGAATGGAACTGACCTATGCCAATGAGGAGAAGCCACTCGGTACCGCCGGAAGCGTCAAGAACGCCGAAGAGGCGTTGAAGGACGATGCCTTCCTCGTCATCTCAGGCGACGCGCTGACCGACTTCGACCTCACCGACCTGATCAATTTCCACAAGGAAAAGGGCGCGCTGGTCACGGTGTGTCTGACGCGGGTGCCCAATCCGCTGGAGTTCGGCATCACCATCGTCGACGAAGAGGGCAAGGTCGAGCGGTTCCTGGAGAAACCGACCTGGGGGCAGGTCTTCTCCGACACGGTGAACACGGGCATCTACGTGATGGAGCCCGAGGTCTTCGACTATGTGGAGCCCGACGTTCCGGTCGACTGGTCCGGTGATGTCTTCCCGCAGCTCATGAAGGAGGGCAAGCCGGTCTACGGCTATGTCGCCGAGGGCTACTGGGAGGACGTCGGCACGCACGAGTCGTATGTGAAGGCCCAGGCCGACGTCCTCGAGGGCAAGGTCGACGTCGAGATCGACGGATTCGAGATCTCCCCGGGCGTATGGGTGGCCGAGGGCGCCGAGGTACATGCGGACGCCGTGCTGCGCGGGCCGCTCTACATCGGTGACTACGCCAAGGTGGAGGCCGGTGCCGAGATCCGGGAGCACACGGTCGTCGGGTCGAATGTCGTCGTGAAGAGCGGGGCGTTCCTGCACCGGGCCGTGGTGCATGACAACGTGTACATCGGGCAGCACAGCAATCTGCGGGGCTGTGTCGTCGGAAAGAACACCGACATCATGCGCGCGGCACGGATCGAGGACGGCGCGGTCATCGGCGACGAGTGCCTGATCGGTGAAGAATCGATCGTTCAGGGCAATGTGCGGGTCTATCCGTTCAAGACCATCGAGGCCGGTGCCTTCGTCAACACGTCGGTGATCTGGGAGTCCCGTGGGCAGGCGCACCTCTTCGGCGCCCGTGGCGTGAGCGGGATCCTGAACGTGGAGATCACGCCGGAACTCGCTGTACGGCTGGCCGGCGCCTACGCGACGACCCTCAAGAAGGGGGCGACCGTCACGACGGCCCGTGACCATTCGCGTGGCGCGCGTGCCCTGAAGCGCGCGGTCATCTCCGCGCTCCAGGCCAGCGCCATCGACGTACGGGACCTGGAGAACGTGCCGCTGCCGGTGGCACGGCAGCAGACCGCGCGGGGCAGTGCCGGCGGGATCATGATCCGGACCTCACCGGGGGTGCCGGACTCGGTCGACATCATGTTCTTCGACGGGCAGGGCGCCGATCTCTCGCAGGGCAGTCAGCGGAAGCTGGACCGGGTGTTCGCCCGGCAGGAGTACCGGCGGGCGTTCCCCGGGGAGATCGGTGACCTGCACTTCCCGGCCAGCGTCTACGACTCGTACACCGGGTCGCTGCTGCGGAACGTCGACACCAGCGGCATCGCCGAGTCGGGGCTCAAGGTCGTCGTGGACGCCTCCAACGGCAGTGCGGGCCTTGTCCTGCCCAGCCTGCTCGGCAAGCTCCGCGTGGACGCTCTGACCATCAATCCCGGCCTGGACGAGGCTCGGCCCACGGAGATCGGCGACATGCGCCGGGCGGGGCTGGTGCGGCTCGGTGAGATCGTGGCGTCCTCCGGGGCCGCGTTCGGTGTGCGGTTCGACCCCGTGGGCGAGCGGCTGTCCCTCGTCGACGAGAAGGGCCGCATCATCGAGGACGACCGGGCACTGCTCGTGATGCTCGATCTGGTGGCCGCGGAGCGGCGCAGCGGCCGTGTCGCGCTGCCGGTGACCACGACGCGGATCGCGGAGCAGGTGGCCGCGTACCACGGCACCCAGGTCGAGTGGACCACGACGTCTCCCGACGACCTCACGCGCGTGGGGCGCGAGGAGGGGACGATCTTCGGGGGAGACGGCAAGGGCGGCTTCATCGTCCCGGAGTTCAGCGGCGTCTACGACGGCGCGGCGGCCTTCGTGCGGCTGATCGGACTGGTGGCCAGGACCCAGCTCACGCTCAGCCAGATCGACGCGCGGATTCCGCGGGCGCATGTCCTGAAGCGTGATCTGGCCACGCCCTGGGCCGTCAAGGGGCTGGTGATGCGGCGGGTCGTCGAGGCGGCCGGCGACCGCTTCGTCGACACCACGGACGGGGTGCGGGTCGTGGAGTCGGACGGTCGCTGGGTGATGGTCCTGCCCGACCCGGCCGAGGCCGTCACCCACCTGTGGGCGGAGGGGCCGGACGACGAGTCCGCCCAGGCTCTGCTCGACGAGTGGTCGGCCGTCGTGGACAGCGCCGGACGGTAAAACCCCCAGCACGCGCGCGTGCCGGACAAGTGTCCCCAAGGGGGCCTGTCCGGCACGCCGGTGGGGCCGTTCGGAGGTACTGCTCGCGACGTGCGACGATGTGCGGCATGCCGCAGCAACCCCCCGTTCGGAGCACACCGGCCTCGCGGCCCGCGCGCCCGGACGCCTCCATGTCGTTGCTCACCAACGTCATGGATCACAGCCTCGACGACGGGTACGCCGAGGCCGCCGCCCGCAGGAAGTCCCAGGGCGAAGAAGGGGGCCTGCCGAAGACCCTCCGTGCGAAGCTCGGCCTCGCCGGCGGTCTGGTGCTCGCCGCGCTCGTCGTGACCGTCGGTGCGGCACAGGCCCGGGTGGCGGCGCCCGTGGTCGCCAAGGAGCGGCAGGAACTGCTCGACCGGATCGACCGGGAGACCGAGACGGCGGACAAGCTGGAGGGCAGCGTCGACAAACTGCGCGACGACGTGAGCGCCCGCCAGCGGGCCGCCCTGCGGCAGAGCGGCGGCAGCGGGCCGGCCGACCTGGTCGGAATCCTGTCGGGCGCCACGGCGGTGCACGGCCCCGGAGTGAAGCTCGTCGTGAACGACGCCAAGGAAGCCACCACGGGCGGCGACGGCAACCCGCGCACGACCTCCGGATTCTCCGACACCGGCCGGGTGCGCGACCGTGACATGCAGCGGGTCGTCAACGGGCTGTGGGCGGCCGGCGCGGAGGCCGTCTCGATCAACGGGCAGCGGCTGACCGCCCTGTCCGCGATCAGGGCCGCGGGCGACGCGATACTGGTCGACAACAAGCCACTGGTGCCGCCCTACACCGTGCTGGCGGTGGGTGACGGCAAGAAATTCAGCAGCAGGTTCCAGGACGGCGCCGACGGGCTGTATCTGCATGCCCTGGAGGAGAGCTACGGCATTCGGGCCGACATCTCCGTGGCGAGCGACCTCCGGCTGCCCGCCGCACCGAGTGTGATCGTACGTACAGCACAGCCGAGCACTGAGAAGGGCACATCGTGATCGCCGTACTGGGCCTCGTCGTGGGAGTCGTGGCCGGGCTGTTGGTTCGTCCCGAGGTTCCGGCGGTCGTCGAGCCTTATCTGCCGATCGCCGTGGTCGCGGCGCTCGATGCCGTCTTCGGTGGCCTGCGGGCCATGCTGGACGGAATCTTCGACGACAAGGTCTTCGTGGTCTCGTTCCTGTCGAACGTGGTCGTGGCCGCCCTGATCGTGTTCCTCGGCGACAAGTTGGGGGTGGGCGCACAGCTGTCCACGGGTGTCGTCGTGGTCCTCGGTATCCGTATCTTCTCCAACGCCGCGGCCATCCGGCGGCATGTGTTCCGGGCGTGAGACCGATGAGCAACCAGGACGAGCAGCCGGAGAACAGGCTGCGCAGGGAACTGCCCGACGAGGTGCCCCCGCCGGGTCCCGTGCCGCAGCCCCGGCAGGAGAAGTCCGAGCCGGCGCTGACCGGCCGCCAGCGGCTGGTCAACGGTCTGTGGCCGCCGCGCGTCTCCCGGGCCCAACTCATCGTCGCGCTGCTGCTGTTCGGGCTCGGCTTCGGGCTGGCCGTGCAGGTGGCGTCGAACAGCGACAGCGACAACGCGCTGCGCGGCGCCCGCCAGGAAGATCTGGTGCGCATCCTCGATGAACTGGACAACCGTACGCAGCGTCTTGAGGACGAGAAGACGGGACTCGAACAGCAGCGTCAGGAGCTGGAGAACAGCTCGGACCAGGCCGAGGAGGCGCGCAGGCAGACGGCCGAGAAGGAGCGGCAACTCGGCATTCTGGCGGGCACCGTGGCGGCACAGGGCCCCGGCATCACGATGACGATCGGCGACACGAAGGGAACGGTCAAGGCGAACATGCTGCTCGACGCGATCCAGGAGCTGCGCGCGGCCGGCGCGGAGGCGATCCAGGTCAACGGTGTACGGATCGTCGCCGGCACGTACCTCTCGGATTCCGACAACAGCGTGAGCGTCGACGGGAACAAGATCGACGCCCCCTATCATTTCAAGGTCATCGGCAAACCGCAGGACCTTGAGCCGGCGCTCAACATCCCGGGAGGTGTGGTGCAGACTCTTGAGAAGGAGCAGGCCACCGTGGTGGTCGAGCGCTCAGCCAAGATCATTGTGGACGCCTTGCGACCGGCGAAGCAGCCTGACTACGCTCGGTCGTCCTCTCAGTGAATCGGGAGTGCATGGGAGAGGTCCGGCAGGGGCATGAGGTTGCGGGGGGTCGGCGCACCGAAGGGGTGGTGCGTGGTGGAAACTGTCTGGTGGATACGGACGTTGTGAGGATGTCCGGGTCGGCCGGTGTATGGGATCAGAGTTCGTCCTGCCCCACGGGCGGGTCTGTTTCGGTCAAGGGGAATCGCCCGTGAAGTTGTTTGCGAAGTTGTTCGGCAAGAGCGCGCGAGAGGACAGCGGCAACGCGACCGCCCGCCATCGCGCACAGCCTGACGCGGAGGGCCAGCGCCCGCTGTTCCGGGACCAGGTGGGTGGCCCGGGCGGCGACAATTCCGGTGGTCAGGGCGCGCCGTCTGTTGACCCTGCCCAGTCCAGCGGCATAGGTTTCGGGCAACCGTCAACCTCAAGTGCGGGTGGAGGGTTTGCCCCCGGCCCGTATGCGTCCAATGCCCCTGGGGGGCAGCCGCGGCAGGAGGATCCGTCCATGTCGGTCCTGGTGTGTACGAGGTGCGGCAACCGCAACGCGGAGAACGCGCGGTTCTGCTCCAACTGTGGTGCGCCGTTGCGTGCCGGCGCCGCCGCCGAGCGGCCGTCGGAGACGACGTCCACGATCTCCATCTCCGGCCTTGAGGCGTACGACGCCGAGGTCACCGGGCAGACGCAGCTGCCGGCGCTCTCCCCCGAGGCGCAGGCGGCGGTCGACGCGCTGCCGCTGGGCTCGGCGCTCCTGGTGGTCCGCCGCGGCCCGAATTCGGGCAGCCGCTTCCTGCTGGACGGGGACCTGACCACGGCCGGCCGTCACCCGCAGAGCGACATCTTCCTGGACGACGTGACGGTCTCGCGCCGGCACGTGGAGTTCCGGCGCTCTCCCGACGGTTCGTTCACGGTGGCCGACGTGGGCAGTCTGAACGGCACGTACGTCAACCGCGAGCGGATCGACCAGGTCGCTCTGTCGAACGGTGACGAGGTGCAGATCGGCAAGTACCGGCTCGTCTTCTACGCGAGCCGGCACGGCATCTGACCAGCCCCCGGACGCCGTCCGGGGGACTCCAGGGAAGGTCCATGCTTCAAACACCGCGTGGCGGTGCCGGGGACGGCACCGCCGCCAGGGACAGTGGGCTGATGAGTATCGGCATGGTGCTGAACACGCTGCGCGAGGAGTTCCCCGAGGTCACCATCTCCAAGATCCGGTTCCTGGAGTCGGAGGGCCTGGTCGAGCCGCAGCGCACCCCCTCGGGGTACCGCAAGTTCAGCGCCGGTGACGTCGAGCGTCTGGGCCATGTCCTGCGGATGCAGCGGGACCACTATCTGCCGCTCAAGGTGATCCGTGAACACCTCGACGCCATGGAGCGGGGTGAGGCCGTACCGCTGCCTGTTGTGGGGCGGCAGCGGGACGCCGAGGGCGCGCTGGAGCCGGTCGAGGGGCCCACAGTGGCCCGGATCGGGCGGGCGGAGCTGCTCGCGGCCGCCGAGATCGACGAGAGCGCCCTCGAGGAATGGGAGTCGTACGGGCTCGTCGCCCCCTTGGAGGACGGGGTGTACGACGTGGAGGCGGTGACCGTGGCCTCCCTCGTGGCCGAGTTGGGGCGGTTCGGGATCGAGCCGCGCCACCTTCGGGTGATGAAGGCCGCAGCGGACCGCGAGGCGGGCCTCGTGGAGCAGGTGGTGGCCCCGCTGAGGCTCCACCGCAACCCCCAGACCAGGGCCCATGCCGAGGCCCGTGCGAAGGAGCTGGCGGCGCTCACCGTCAGGCTGCACGCGGCGCTGGTGAGGACCGCGCTCGGCGTGCGGCTGCCCTGAGCGGCGCCGGTGTTCCGTCGACCGGATCGCGCACCCGTTCCCTGCCCGACTACCCAAACGTCCCGGGCACGGCCTAGGGTTGCTGTGTGAACGAGCTCGATGTCGTAGGTGTCCGGGTCGAGATGCCCTCCAACCAACCGATCGTGCTCCTGCGTGAAGTGGGCGGCGACCGGTACCTCCCCATCTGGATCGGGCCGGGGGAGGCGACCGCGATCGCCTTCGCCCAGCAGGGGATGGCTCCCGCGCGGCCGCTGACCCACGACCTGTTCAAGGACGTGCTGGAAGCTGTCGGCCAGGAGCTCACCGAAGTACGCATCACGGACCTGCGTGAAGGCGTCTTCTACGCGGAGCTGGTGTTCGCCAGCGGGGTCGAGGTCAGCGCCCGTCCGTCCGATGCCATAGCGCTGGCGCTGCGCACCGGAACGCCGATCTACGGCAGTGACACGGTGCTCGACGACGCAGGCATCGCCATTCCGGACGAGCAGGAGGACGAGGTGGAGAAGTTCCGCGAGTTCCTCGACCAGATCTCGCCCGAGGACTTCGGCACCAGCAGCCAGTGAGTCCGGCGGCCCAGCGTGCCGGACCTGGGCTCCGCGCGGCCTGGTGCACGGCCTGTGACGGGCCACGGTGGGGCAATTGCCAGCGGCCATTGAGAGCGTCCTGCGGCCCCCCGGGAGCGCATTCGGCTAGCCTTTCCCCGCAGTGGGGTACGGGAAACCACTCTTAGGGTGATTATCACTCGGCGTGGCGAGTGTGGCGATCGTTGACGCACCCCTGGTGACTGCCTACCGTCGTGAAGGCAGGTCAAGGACGGAGGTCGGCGTGAGAAGCAGCGGCGACGGTACGGCTGGGGGTGCCCCCGGACGCGGTTTCGGGGAGAGCGGTCCGTACGCTCCCTCGAGCTCTCGGTTCCGCTCCAGCGGGGGGTATCCCCAGCAGGGCAGCGGTTCGGCCGAACACGCCCCGCAACGGCCGACGGCCGTACCCGGCGGGGGAGGGGCGGCATCCATGGCGTCCGAGCAGATCGGTTACCGCGGGCCGACCGCCTGCGCGGCGGCCGGCATCACCTATCGGCAGCTCGACTACTGGGCCCGCACAGGCCTCGTCGAGCCCAGTGTGCGGCCCGCCCACGGGTCGGGTACGCAGCGGCTGTACAGCTTCCGGGACGTCGTCGTCCTGAAGATCGTCAAGCGGTTCCTGGACACCGGCGTGTCGCTGCAGAACATCCGGACCGCCGTCCAGCACCTCCGGGAACGCGGTTTCCGCGATCTGGAGCGCATGACGCTGATGAGCGACGGCGCCACGGTCTACGAGTGCACCTCGCCCGACGAGGTCCACGCCCTGCTCCAGGGCGGTCAGGGCATCTTCGGGATCGCCGTGGGCGTGGTCTGGCGGGACGTGGAAAGCGCGCTCTCCCAGCTGCACGGCGAGCGCATTGACACCGGGGAGACGCTGGTCGGGCACAACCCCGCGGACGAGCTGGCGCGCCGGCGCAACCGGGCGGTCTGACCGGCGCACCTTTGCCCATGGTGAGCCGGTCGGCGTGGCGGAAGCCGACCTGCGCGGTGGCGAGGCCGAAGCGGGCCAGGTTCCGCATCGCCTTCCGCCGGGCCCTGCCGGGGGTGCCCCGGGTGGTCCGGGGCCGTGTCGGCGTCCGGCGACGGGGCATTGTCAGTGCCGTGGTGCAGCATCGGACATGTGAGGAACACGCCCACGATCCTGCACCTCGACATGGATGCCTTCTTCGCCTCGGTGGAGCAGGCGTCCAAGCCGAGCCTGCGCGGGAAGGCCGTCATCGTGGGCGGGCTCGGACCGCGCGGGGTGGTCTCCACCTCCTCGTACGAGGCACGGACCTTCGGGGTGTACTCGGCGATGCCCATGGCACAGGCGCGCCGACTGGCACCCAACGCCGCCTATCTCGTGCCGCGCTTCGGGCTGTACCGATCGATCAGCGAGCAGGTGATGGCGCTGCTGCGGGAGCTGTCCCCGCTGGTGGAGCCGCTGAGCCTGGACGAGGCGTTCGTGGACCTGGAGGCCGGCGGGACGGCCTGGGACGAGGGGTCGGCGCGGCTGGCCGGGGCGAAGCTGCGCGCGGACATACGGGCCGTCACCGGGCTCACGGGCTCGGTGGGGCTGGCCGCCTCCAAGATGCTCGCGAAGATCGCCTCCGAGCAGGCCAAGCCGGACGGCCTGGTGGTGATCGAACCGGGCACGGAGCGCGCGCTGCTCGGCCCGATGCCGGTGCGGACCCTGCCGGGCGTGGGGCCGGCGACAGGGGACCAGCTGCGGCGGGCCGGGATCGCCACGGTCGAGGAGATCGCCGAGGCGGGCGAGGACGAGCTGGTGCGGCTGCTGGGCAAGGCCCACGGGCACGCGTTGTACGCGATGGCGCTGGCGCACGACGAGCGGCCCGTGGTGGCCGAGCGGGAGACCAAGTCGGTGTCCGTCGAGGACACGTACGACGTCGACATCCACGATCGGGTCCGGGTCGGTCTCGAGGTGCAGCGGCTGGCCGACCGGTGCGTGCGGCGGCTGCGCGGGGCGGGCCTTTCGGGGCGGACCATCGTGCTGAAGGTGCGGCGGTACGACTTCTCCACGCTGACCCGTTCGGAGACGCTGCGGGGGCCGACGGACGATCCCGCGGTGGTGCGGGAGGCGGCGGCCCGGCTGCTGGACTCCGTGGACACGACGGGCGGGGTGCGGCTGCTCGGGGTGGGCGTCTCCGGGCTCGCCGACTACACACAGGAGGACCTGTTCGCGCAGGCGGCGGGCGATCTGGCCGACGCGGCGCCGGAGGAGGCCGTGGCCGAGCCCGTCGAGGAGCGGCCGGCGGTCGCCGAACGGCACTGGCCCGCGGGGCACGACGTGCGGCATGCCGAGCACGGGCACGGCTGGGTGCAGGGCAGCGGCCTGGGGCGGGTCACGGTGCGCTTCGAGACCCCGGGCTCGGAGCCGGGGCGGGTGCGGACGTTCCGGGCCGACGATCCCGGCCTGGAGCCGGCGGATCCGCTGCCGCTGGTGCCCGGGGGAGCGGAGGGGGGTGGGGGAGGGCCGGGGGCTGGACCGGTCGCGGTGCGGGGGAGCGGCTGATCCGGGGCCCTGGGCGGGGCGGGATGCCGGGTAACGGGCCGCCCGGGTGCCGAGTGTGCTCGTGGCCGACCCTTGGTGCCGTCTGCCGTCTGCCGGGCGGTGGGCCGCGGCGGGCGTGCCTTGGACGGCGTGCGCCCGGCGGGCCTCTCGCTGTTGGTGTGGGGCGGTCAGGCGTCTGCTTTCCGCCCGGGGCCGAGGCGGGCGGAGAACTGCCCGCGTGGGGCCGCGCGCAGACGGACGGGGTGCGTTGGGCCGTACAGGGGTGGGGCGGTGCTGCCGGGGGCGTCAGGCTTCGTCGTGGCCTGCCAGCCTGCCGAAGTGGTGGTCCGGGCGTGCGGGCGGCGGGGCCACGTCCAGGCCGTAGTGGTGGTAGAGCTGGAGTTCCTGCTCGGGGGAGAGGTGCCGGCCCACGCCGAAGTCGGGGGCGTCCTTGATGAGGGCGCGGTCGAAGGGGACGCGCAGGGTGCCCTCGATCAACTCGCTCGGCTCAAGGGGGACGAAGGCGTCCCTGGAGAACAGGCCGGTCCGTATGGCCGCCCACTCCGGCACCCCCGTGGCATCGTCGAGATAGACCTCGTCGATGGTGCCGATCTTGGTGCCGTTGCGGTCGAACGCCTTGCGGCCGATCAGGTTGCGCGGATCGATGTCGGTCTGCACGGGCCCTCCTCAAGGTCGCAAATCATCCGTAAGCACTACAAAAGAGCAGATTCGAGGAGGCGGCCACTCGAAGCCCTCGCCGCTGACCTCGCTGGTACCCTGGCAAGCGGCTGCTGATCCCGTGCGGGAGAGTCCTCCGGACATCGTCGGAGGCGCCGAAGGAGCAAATCCTCCCCGGAATCTCTCAGGCTCACGTACCGCACGGACGAGGTCACTCTGGAAAGCAGGGCGGGTGTCGACGGCTCCCGCTCTCACCGACGGGGAAAGCCGTGCGCCCTCGGGCGACGCGGTGAAGCTCTCAGGTCGAGATGACAGAGGGGGAGGCCGTCGGGGTGCCCGCGCCGGGGCGCCCCTCGAAGGTCGCGTCAGACCAGGAGGCCTCCGCAATGACCGCCCATCGCACTCCGCTCTCCGAGCTCGAACAGGGCATCCCCTTCGAGCAGCGGCACATCGGACCCGATCAGGAGGCGCGGGCCAAGATGCTCGCGCAGGTCGGCTACGGCTCGCTCGACGAGCTGACCGCCGCCGCCGTACCGGATGTGATCAAGAACGCCGACGGGCTCGATCTGCCGGGCGCGCGCACCGAGGCCGAGGTCCTCGCCGAGCTGCGCTCCCTCGCCGACCGCAACCAGGTCCTCGGTTCGATGATCGGGCTCGGCTACTACGGCACCTTCACGCCGCCCGTGATCCTGCGCAACGTCATGGAGAACCCGGCCTGGTACACGGCGTACACGCCCTACCAGCCGGAGATCTCGCAGGGGCGGCTCGAAGCCCTGCTGAACTTCCAGACCATGGTCGCCGACCTCACCGGACTGCCCACGTCCGGTGCCTCCCTCCTCGACGAGGGCACGGCCGCGGCCGAGGCGATGGCCCTGTCCCGGCGCATGGGCAGGAACAAGAAGGGCCTCTTCCTGGTCGACGCGGACACGCTGCCGCAGACCGTCGCCGTGATCCGTACCCGTGCCGAACCGACCGGCGTGGAGGTCGTCGTCGCCGACCTCGGCGAGGGCATCCCGGCCGAGATCGCCGAGCGGGAGATCAACGGCGTACTGATCCAGTACCCGGGTGCCTCCGGAGCCGTGCGCGACATCGCGCCGTTGATCGAGCGGGCCCATGGACTCGGCGCGCTCGTCACCGTCGCCGCCGATCTGCTCGCCCTGACGCTGCTGAAGTCGCCGGGCGAGCTGGGTGCGGACATCGCCGTCGGCACGACCCAGCGCTTCGGCGTGCCGATGGGCTTCGGCGGGCCGCACGCCGGCTACATGGCCGTGCACGAGAAGTTCGCGCGCAGCCTGCCGGGCCGCCTCGTCGGCGTCTCCGTCGACGCCGACGGGCAGCGGGCCTACCGGCTCGCGCTGCAGACCCGTGAGCAGCACATCCGGCGTGAGAAGGCCACCAGCAACATCTGCACCGCGCAGGTGCTGCTCGCGGTGATGGCCGGCATGTACGCCGTCCACCACGGTCCCGAGGGGCTGCGGGCCATCGCGCGGCGCACCCACCGGTACGCCGCGATCCTCGCCGCGGGTCTGGCCGCCGGCGGGTTCAGGGCCGTGCACGGCGCCTACTTCGACACGCTGACGGTCCGGGCGGAGGGCCGCGCCGCGCAGATCGTCGCCGCCGCGCGCGAGAACGGCGTCAACCTGCGCCTGGTCGACCCCGACCACGTCTCGATCGCCTGCGACGAGACGACCACCCGGGACCGGCTCGGCGCCGTGTGGTCCGCCTTCGGTGTGCAGGGCGACGTCGAGGCGCTGGACGCGGCCACCGCGGAGGTGCTTCCCGAGGCGCTGCTGCGCACCGACGCGTTCCTCACCCACCCCGTCTTCCACCAGTACCGCTCCGAGACCGCGATGCTGCGCTACCTGCGCAGGCTGGCCGACCGTGACTACGCGCTGGACCGCGGCATGATCCCGCTCGGCTCCTGCACGATGAAGCTCAACGCGACCACCGAGATGGAGCCGGTGACCTGGCCCGAGTTCGGTCAGCTGCACCCGTTCGCGCCCGCCGGGCAGGCCCAGGGCTATCTCACGCTGATCCGCGAGCTGGAGGAGCGGCTCGCCGAGGTCACCGGGTACGACAAGGTCTCGCTCCAGCCCAACGCGGGGTCTCAGGGTGAGCTGGCCGGTCTGCTGGCCGTGCGGGGCTATCACCGCGCCAACGGCGACGAGGGGCGTGTCGTGTGCCTCATCCCGTCCTCCGCGCACGGCACCAACGCCGCGAGCGCCGTGATGGCCGGCATGAAGGTCGTCGTCGTGAAGACCGCCGAGGACGGCGAGATCGACGTCGCGGACCTGCGGGCGAAGATCGAGCAGCACCGCGACGAGCTGGCCGTGCTGATGATCACCTACCCGTCCACGCACGGTGTGTTCGAGGAGCATGTCGCCGACATCTGCGCCCAGGTCCACGAGGCGGGCGGCCAGGTGTACGTGGACGGCGCCAATCTCAACGCCCTGGTCGGGCTCGCCAAGCCGGGCCACTTCGGCGGTGATGTCTCGCACCTCAACCTGCACAAGACGTTCTGCATCCCGCACGGCGGCGGCGGTCCCGGCGTCGGCCCGGTGGGCGTGCGCGCGCACCTCGCGCCGTACCTGCCGAACCACCCGCTGCAGCCCGCCGCCGGTCCGGAGACGGGCGTCGGCCCCATCTCGGCCGCTCCGTGGGGTTCCGCGGGGATCCTGCCCATCTCGTGGGCGTACGTCCGGCTGATGGGCGGCGAGGGGCTGAAGCGGGCCACTCAGGTGGCCGTGCTGTCCGCCAACTACATCGCCAAGCGCCTGGA
The DNA here is from genome assembly GCF_003688995.1 of Streptomyces shenzhenensis. Classification (GTDB taxonomy): domain Bacteria; phylum Actinomycetota; class Actinomycetes; order Streptomycetales; family Streptomycetaceae; genus Streptomyces; species Streptomyces shenzhenensis_A. The sequence goes on from NZ_PENI01000061.1 coordinate 13,960, forward strand.
GCCCCACTACCCGGTCCTCTACACCGGTCCCGGCGGCCTGGTCGCGCACGAGTGCATCATCGATCTGCGTCCGCTGACCAAGGCGACCGGCGTGAGCGTGGACGACGTGGCCAAGCGCCTGATCGACTACGGCTTCCACGCGCCGACGATGTCGTTCCCGGTGGCCGGGACGCTGATGATCGAGCCGACCGAGTCGGAGGACCTGACCGAGCTGGACCGGTTCTGCGAGGCGATGATCGCGATCCGCGCGGAGATCGAGAAGGTCGGCTCCGGCGCGTGGCCCGCCGACGACAACCCGCTGCGCAACGCCCCGCACACCGGGGCGGCGCTCGGCGGCGCGTGGGCGCACGCCTACAGCCGTGAGGAGGCGGTCTTCCCGGCCGGTGTCTCGGCCGCCGACAAGTACTGGCCGCCGGTCCGCCGGATCGACCAGGCCTTCGGCGACCGGAACCTGGTCTGCTCCTGCCCGCCGCTGGACGCGTACGAGGACTGAGCCGGACGACCGCGTGAGGGCTCCCGTCCGTGCTTCGGGCGGGAGCCCTCACGCGTGCCCGTCGCACGCCGGTGTCACGGGCCCCGGCCGGGTGTTCTCAGGCCGTCGCCAGTGACACCTCGGTCGACTTGATCAGGGCGAAGACGGCGGAGCCCGCCGACAGTCCCAGGTCGGTGACGGATTCGCTGGTGATGGCCGAGGTCAGCTCGCCGCCCTCGACCGCGATCTTCACGGAGGCCATCGCGCCGCCGGCGGCGATGCCGGTGACCGTGCCGGGCAGCTGGTTGCGGATCGAGACGCGTTCGACCGGGGCGGTGGCCAGGGCGATCTCCGTCGACTTCACCAGGGCGCGCACGGCGGAGCCCGCGGCGAGGCCGAGGTCCTCGGCGGCCTCCAGGGTGATCGCGGCGGTCAGGTCCTGACCGCCGGTGAGGCGGACCTTCACCGTGGCCATCACCTCGCCCGGGGTGACGGCGGTGACGGTGCCGGGGAGCTGGTTGCGGATGCTCAGGCTCATGGGAACGCCTCGCAGGATGTGGGGGATCGTGGGGGTACGGGCCCTGGCGGTCCCCACCGTAGCCGCAGCCGGTGCCTCAGGCCGGGTAGGCGTGGGTCTGCGTCGCCTTGACCGTCGCCCAGACCGGTGCGCCCGGGCGCAGGTCGAGTTCCGCGGCGGCGACCGTGGTGAGGTCGGCCGCGAGGGGAAGCTCGCCGGCCAGGTCGGCGCGGATCTGGTCGCCGTGGGTCTCCAGGCCGGCCACCTCGCAGCGCCACAGGTTGCGGGCGCTGGAGCCGGTCGGGCGGTCCCGGTGCAGCGTGACTGCGCTCGGCGGGAAGGCCACGAAGACCGGACCGGACAGGTCCTCGGTCGTGGTGATGGCGGGCCCGTCGTCCAGCCGTACCGTGTGCCCCTCGGCCCGGCCCCGGTAGAGGTTGAGGCCGACCAGCTGCGCGATGTAGTCCGTGCGCGGACGGCGGGCGATCTCGGTGGGGGAGCCCTCCTGGACCACGCGGCCGTGCTCGACCACGACGAGCCGGTCGGCCAGCACCATGGCGTCCAGCGGGTCGTGCGTCACCAGGACGGCGACCGCCTCGAACTCGGCGAGGTGGCGGCGGAGCCGGGCGCGCACCTCCAGCCGGGTGCGGGCGTCGAGGGCGGCCAGCGGCTCGTCGAGGAGCAGCAGGCGGGGGCTGGTGGCCAGGGCCCGGGCCAGGGCGACCCGCTGGGCCTGGCCGCCGGAGAGCCGGCGGGGCTTGGCGCCCGCGTGCTCGGCGAGGCCCAGGCGGTCCAGCCAGGTGGCGGCCAGGGCGCGGGCCTCGGCCTTGGTCGCGCCCTGGCAGCGGGGGCCGAAGGCCACGTTGTCCAGGGCGGACAGATGCGGGAAGAGCAGATAGTCCTGGAAGACGACGCCGACGGGACGAGACTCCGGTGCCGTGCGGTCGAGGGCGGTGCCGTCCAGGCGCAGATGGCCGCCGGTGATCGGGACGAGACCGGCGAGGGCGCGCAGGGCGGTGGTCTTTCCGGCGCCGTTGGGCCCGAGCAGGGCGACGACGTCTCCGGGCGCGGCCCGCAGGGCGATGTCGAGGCGGAAGGAACCGCGGTCGACGACGAGCCGGGCGTCGAGCCCGTCACCGTGGGCGCCTTCGGCGACGGAGCCGGCCGTGGTGTCGTCGATGTCCGTCATGGGGTGCACATCCAGGGGTCGGGCGGACGGAGGACCGTGCCGGGCGTGACCGGACCGGCGGGCGTGGCAGTGGGCCGGGCGGGCGCCTCGGCCGGCCGGACGGCGGTCGGCGCGGTGGGGCGGCGGTGCCTCGGGGCGTGGGCGGTACGGGTGCGGCTCGTACTGGCGATCGTAAGGCCGCACGCCGTGGGACCGCCCCGGGATCGCTTCCGGGACCGGCGCTTCCGGATGCCGTCAGGGCTGCGTACGGCGGCGGGGCGCGGGCGAACGGCGGCGGTAGGGGACGTCACGATTTCACGGTGTGGTCAGCCAGCGGTCCCGCAGACCCGCCAGTACCGCGATCGAGACCGCGAGCAGGACCAGGCTGAGCGCGATGGCCGCCTCGGGGTCGTTCTGCAGGGCCAGATAGACCGCGAGGGGCATGGTCTGGGTGCGGCCGGGGAAGTTGCCGGCGAACGTGATGGTCGCGCCGAACTCGCCGAGCGCACGGGCCCAGGCCAGGACCGCGCCCGCCGCGATGCCGGGGGCGATCAGTGGCAGCGTGACCCGGCGGAACGCGGTGAACCGGGAGGCGCCCAGGGTGGTGGCCGCCTCCTCGAAGCGCGGGTCGGCGGCGCGCAGTGTGCCCTCGACGCTGATGACCAGGAACGGCATCGCGACGAAGGCCTCGGCGATCACGACGCCCGTCGTGGTGAACGGCAGCGTGATGCCGAACCAGGAGTCCAGCCACTGGCCGACGACGCCGTTGCGGCCGAGCGCGAGGAGCAGGGCCACACCGCCGACCACCGGCGGAAGGACGAGGGGCAGGGTGACCAGGGCGCGCACGACACCGCGGCCGGGGAAGTCGGTGCGGGCCAGCAGCCAGGCCAGCGGCACGCCCAGGACCAGGCTCACTCCGGTCGCCGCGGTCGCCGTGATCAGCGACAGCTGGAGCGCCTGCCACACCTCGGTGCTGCTCAGCAGCTCCGGCAGGCTGCCCCACGGGGCCCGGACGAGCAGGGCGAGCAGGGGCAGCAGCAGGAACGCCAGGGCCACGATGCCGGGCAGCAGCAGTGGCAGCGGCACCCCGCGCCGCCCCGGCGCGCGGGCGCCCCGGCGCCGCGGCCCGCCCTTCGAGGTGCGGGCCGCCGCGCCGGACTCGTCGAGCCGGGTCACGGCTTCAGGAACCCCGCCTCGCCCAGCACCCGCTGGCCCTCGGCGGAGCGCACGAGCGCGATGAACGCCTCGGCCGCCTCGGCGTTGGGCGCGTTCTTGAGCAGGGCGATCGGGTAGTCGTTGACGGCCTCGGCCGACTCGGGGAAGTCCACGCCCTCCACCTTGTCACCCGCCGCCTTCACATCGGTCTTGTAGACGACCGCGGCGTCGGCCTCCTTCAACTCGACCTTCGTCAGGGCGCTCTTGACGTCCTGTTCGTAGGAGACCGGGGTGAGCTCGAGCTTGCTCGCCTCCAGAGCCTTCTGGGCCGCGGCGCCGCACGGCACGGTCTTGTCGCACAGGACGACCTTCAGACCGGACTTGGTGAGGTCCTTCAGGGACGCGACCTTGTCGGGGTTGCCCGGCAGGGTGGCGATCTCCAACTGGTTGCGGACGAAGGTGACCGGCGTTCCGGCCGTGTCGTTCTTGTCCGTCACGATCGCCATCGTCTTGGCGCTGGCGGCGGCGAAGACGTCGGCGGGCGCGCCGCCGGTGATGCTCGCCGCGAGCGTGTCGCTGCCGCCGAAGTTGAAGGTGACCTTGGTGCCCGGGTGCTGCTTCTCGAACTCGGCGCCCAGCTCGGTGAAACTCTCCTGCAGCGAGGCCGCGGCGAACACGGTCACCGTGCCGGACAGCTTCGGCGAGGCCGATGCGGAGCCGGACGACGAGCCCGGCGCGGACGACGACGAGTCGTCCGAGGAGGAGCAGGCGCTCAGCGCCATGAGCGCGGCGGCTCCCGCGCCTGCCACCTGCAGCATCCGCCGGGACCGGCGCTCGGAACGGGTTATCACGGGTCTACTCCTTCACGTCCTCGGACAAGGTGTTACGCCCCGCAACGGCCGCATTGCGGCCGTGCCGTGATGATGATACGCCGCATCTGCGAGGCGTTTGTCTACTGTGTCGTCGCATGAGCTGGGACAATGACGGCCTCAGGTATGCATGTGCGTTTGTACGGGGCCGCGCCGCGGGTACCGTCATCCGGGAGGTGGTCGCACGTGACGCTCGCCGAACTCGCCCTGACCGGTGACCTGGCCCGGCCGGCCCGGCTCACGGTGCCGGATCTGTTCGCCTGGCCCCAGCACCGGGTGCGGGTCAGTTTCGAGTGCGCCACCAGCGGAACGCAGCACCACCGGTTCGCCGGTCCGTTGTTGTACGACGTGCTGTCCGACGCCGGGCCCGGCTTCGATCCCGTGCGGCGCAAGGACCGGCTGCGCTTCCTCATCGCCGTCAACGGCATGGACGGGCACCACGCGCTGCTGTCCTGGGCCGAGATCGACCCCGACTTCGCCCGCGCGCCCGTGCTGCTCGCCGTCAGCATCGACGACAGCCCGCTCGACCGGCACGGACCCCAGCTGGTGCTCCCGCAGGACCGGTGTGGGGGGCGGCACATCAGCGGTATCAACGGGATACGGGTGGACGGGCGCTACCGGTGCGCCACGGAGACCTCAGCCGTGTAGTCCCGCTGTGGAGGCCGCGCATGCTGCTGCGTCAGCTGGAGTATCTCGTGGCGCTCGCCCGGGAGCGCCACTTCGCCCGCGCGGCGGCGGCCTGCTTCGTCTCCCAGCCCTCGCTGTCCGCCGCGATCCGCCGCCTCGAACACGAGCTGGACGTGCCCATTGTGCGGCGCGGCAGACGGTACGAGGGGCTGACCCCCGAGGGCGAGGTCGTCCTGGCGTGGGCGCACCGGATCCTCGCCGAGCGGGACGCGCTGCACCAGGAGCTGTCGGCGCTGCGCGGCGGGCTCACCGGAACGCTGCGGCTCGGCGTCGTACCGACCGCGCTGCCCGTCGCCTCGCTGCTCACCACCCCGTTCTGCGAACGGCATCCGCGCGCCCGGGTGGCCGTCGAGTCGCTGTCGTCGGCCGACATCACGCATGGGTTCACGGAGTTCGAGCTGGACGCCGCGATGACCTACCTCGACGACGACACCCTGCGGCAGGTGCGCCGCTTCCCGCTGTACGAGGAGCGGTACGTGCTGCTCACCCCGCTCGACGGTCCGCTCGGCCAGGCCGGCGGGGCCCGCTGGGCGCAGGCCGCCGCGTTGCCGCTGTGCCTGCTGGGGCGGCGGATGCGCAACCGCCGTATCATGGACGAGTGCTTCGCGGCCGACGGCGCCACCGCGGCCCCGGCCATCGAGTCGGACAGCGTGGCCGGGCTCTACGCGCATCTGCGCGGCGGCCGTTGGTCCAGCGTGATCTCGCACGCCTGGCTGCATATGTTCGGCGTGCCGGAGGGGATGCGCGTGGTGCCCCTCGAAGGGCCCGCGCACGGACCGCGGGTCGGACTGGTCGTCTCCCGCAGCGAACCCCCGTCGGTGCTCGCCGACGCCCTGGTGAAGGTCGCCCGTCAGGCCGGGGTGCGCGACGCGCTGGACGAACTGCTGCGCACCTATCTGGGTGTCCGCGGCCGATAGCCGCGGGCTATCCGGGCATAGCGAGGTTCGCTTTGACCGGGGCGTCGGCCCGCCAGGATGGTGAAGAGGTCCTTCTCACAACGGAGTTGAGGAGCCGTGACCATGGCCAAGGTGCTCTGTGTGCTGTACGACGACCCGACCGGCGGATACCCGGCCTCCTACGCGCGTGACGACCTCCCGGTGATCGACCACTACCCGGGCGGCCAGACCACCCCCACCCCCGAGGCGATCGACTTCACCCCGGGACACCTGCTCGGCAGCGTCTCCGGCGAACTCGGCCTGCGCCGCTTCCTGGAGGCGGCCGGGCACACCCTCGTCGTCACCTCCGACAAGGAAGGCGCCGGCTCGGTCTTCGACCGGGAACTGCCCGACGCGGACATCGTCATCTCCCAGCCGTTCTGGCCCGCCTATCTGACCGCGGACCGCATCGCCGCCGCCAAGAACCTCAAACTGGCGGTCACCGCGGGCATCGGCTCCGACCACGTCGACCTCGGCGCGGCCATCGCGCACGGGGTGACGGTCGCCGAGGTGACGTACTGCAACAGCATCAGCGTCGCCGAGCACGTCGTGATGTCGATCCTCGCGCTGGTGCGCAACTACCTGCCGTCCCACCGGGTCGCGGTCGAGGGCGGCTGGAACATCGCGGACTGCGTGGCCCGTTCCTACGACCTGGAGGGCATGCAGGTCGGCACGGTGGCCGCCGGGCGGATCGGGCTCGCCGTGCTGCGCCGCCTCGCGCCCTTCGACGTGGCACTGCACTACACCGACCGGCACCGGCTGCCGCGCGCGGTGGAGGAGGAACTGGGGCTGACCTTCCACGAGAGCGCCGCCGACATGGTGCCGCACTGCGACGTGGTGACCGTCAACGCCCCCCTGCACCCCGAGACGGAGGGGCTGTTCGGCGACGAGTTGCTCGGCACGATGAAGCGCGGCGCCTATCTCATCAACACCGCACGGGCCCGCATCGTCGACCGGGACGCCGTCGACCGGGCGCTGCGCGACGGGCGGCTCGCGGGATACGCAGGCGACGTGTGGTTCCCGCAGCCCGCGCCGGCCGACCACCCCTGGCGGAGCATGCCGCACCACGGCATGACCCCGCACATCTCCGGCTCGTCGCTGTCCGCGCAGGCCCGGTACGCGGCCGGCACCCGGGAGATCCTGGAGTCCTGGTTCGCGGGCCGGCCGATCCGCGAGGAGTATCTGATCGTGGACGGGGGCGCGCTGGCCGGGGCCGGGGCGCACTCCTACTCGGTGGGCGGCTGAGGCGCGCGGAGGCCACCCGTCAGACGCGGTCGATGTGCACGTTCGTCGACTTCACCCGGGCGGTGGCCTCCATGCCGACCTCCAGGCCCAGTTCCTCGACGGCCTCCCGGGTCAGCAGCGAGACCAGCCGGTGCGGGCCCGCCTGGATCTCGACCTGGGCCGCGACATCGCCGAGCTTGATCGCGGTGACGATCCCCGGGAAGGCGTTGCGCACCGAGGTGTACGACGCGTCCTCGTCGCTCGCGCCCGTCCTGGCCAGTTCGACCGAGAACGCCGCCAGGTCCCTGCCGTCGATGAGCCGCCGCCCGGCCTCGTCGCGGTGGGTCGCCATCCGGCCGGCGTCGGCCCAGCGGCGTGCGGTGTCGGGGCTCACGCCGAGCAGCCGCGCCGCCTGGCCGATCGTGTAGGACTGCATGCCGGTCACGATAAGGCCACGGGACGGGAACGGCACAGTTGGGGCGGGCGGCGGCGGGTTCGCCTGGCCGGGGTCAGGACATCCCGGATTCCTTGAGCACGGCCCTGGCCTCCTCGTCGTCGATCGCCCGCTCCAGCCTGCGCAGCACGTCCACGCCCTGGCGCAGGGTGCCGGTCTGCAGCGAGTGGCGCAGTCCCGTGTCGACCTCGTGCCACAGGAACGGATTGGCGGCGAGCACCCGGGGGTCGAGTTCGAGGCGCCGGCCGTCGATGTCCCGGAACACCAGATGTGAGGAGACGCCGTCGTACTGGCGGACGCCCACCATCGCGTCCGTGCGGACCATCCGGCGGCACAGCGGCCCGCGCACCGAGAGCCAGCCCCGGCCCGCGGCGACGCGCGGCGGCGTCAGGAGCAGCCCGATGGCGGCGGCGAGCATGAGCCACAGCACCACGCGCGCCGGGGTGAGGCTGCCCGCCTCCCAGTCGGTCAGCGTCGCCAGGGCGCCGAAGACGAGCGCGTAGATCACCGCCAGCCGGGCGTTGCCGTGCCAGTGGCGGTCGCCGGCCGGGGCGGGTGCGGGCCCACGCTCCATATCAGCCAGGTTAGGCCGCGCCCAGGGCCGCAACACCCCTTGCTGACGGGGCTCTGACGCCGTCCCGGCCCATCTTGACGCGTTGCTGACGTGGGCGTTCCCGTCAGCCCGTATGGACCCGCGGGCGCCGGCGCCGGTCCGGCTCCGCCTCGCGCAGCACCTCGCGGGTGACGGGCGCGACCTCGCCCTGGCCGAACAGGAAGAAGCGCAGGAAGTTGGCGAAGGGGTTGCCCTCGGTCCACTCGAAGTAGATGTGCGGGGTGCACCCGGTGCTGTCCCGGACGTGGAGGAGGAGCGCGGCGAGGGCGTTGGGGATGGAGGCGGATTCCAGGGTCATGACGCGGTAGCGGTTGTGCAGGACCTCCCCGTGCACCGTCAGACCCGCCTCGAACTCGGACGGGTCGGTGACCGTCACCTCGACGAAGACGAAGTCCTCCGGCTCGGGCAGGTCGTTGTCCTGGCGGATCTGCTCGATCTTGTCGCGGTACTCCGCCTTGTCGCGCCGGTCGGGCTCATTGGCGATGAAGCGTATCTTCCGGCTCGCCATGTCCCTGACGAAACGGTCCGCCATGCCGTCCAGCGTCACACTCGTCACGCGCAGTTCGAAGGCCCGGGCCAACCGGGACAGCAGCGACACCAGGATGATGCCGGCGATGAAGCAGGCGCCGATCTTCACGCCGTCGGGACGCTCGATGACGTTGACGACGGTCGTGTAGAGGAACACCGTCGCGATGACCCCGAACGCGACCGCCCAACGGCGCTGCCCGGCCTTGCGCGAGGCGATGGTCACCGCGATCGCCGCGGAACTGATCAGCACCAGCACACCGGTGGCGTAGGCGCCGCCCTGCGCGTCGACGTCGGCATTGAAGATCCAGGTCACCAGGAAGGCGATCAGGGTGAAGACGATGACCATCGGACGCACCGCGCGCGCCCAGTGCGGTGCCATGCCGTAGCGGGGCAGATAGCGCGGCATCAGATTGAGCAGACCCGCCATCGCGGAGGCGCCCGCGAACCACAGGATCGCGATGGTCGAGATGTCGTAGACCGTGCCGAAGGTGTTGCCCAGGTACTCGTGCGCCAGATACGCCAGCGCGCGGCCGTTGGCCTGGCCGCCGGACTTGAACTCGTGCGCCGGGATGAGCAGCGTCGTGATGAGGCTGGTGGCGATCAGGAAGCAACTCATGATCAGGGCCGCGGTGGTCAGCAGCTTCTTGGTGTCCCTGATCCGGCCGGCGGGGCGCTCCTCGGTGTCGGCGGGGTCGCCCCGGACGTGCGGCATGACGGCGACGCCGGTCTCGAAGCCGGAGAGGCCGAGCGCGAGCTTCGGGAAGACGATCAGGGCAAGCCCGACCATGACGAAGACATTGCCGTGCTCCGTGGTCAGGGCGCTGGTCCAGTCGGTGACGACATGGCCCGCGGTGACGACGTGCCACAGGCCGGTGACCACGACGACGACGTTCAGCGCGAGGTAGACGCCGACCAGCGCGACGGCGACGCCGATCGCTTCCAGGAAGCCCTTGAGGAAGACCGCGCCGAGCAGGGCCACGAGGAGCAGGGTGATCAGCATCTGCCGGCCGTGCAGCAGGCTGTTCAGGTGCGGGTTCTCGATCAGGTGGGTGGAGGCGTCGGCGGCCGACAGGGTGATGGTGATCAGGAAGTCGGTGGCCGCGAAGCCCAGCAGCGTCAGGACGAACAGCTTGCCCTTCCAGAAGGACAGCAGCCGCTCCAGCATCGCGATCGAGCCCTGGCCGTGCGGGCTCTCCTCGGCCACACGCCGGTAGACGGGCAGGGCGCCCGCCAGCGTGACGATCACCAGCACGATCGTGGCCAGGGGGGAGAGCAGACCGGCCGCCAGGGCGGCGATGCCCGGCTGGTAGCCGAGGGTCGAGAAGTAGTCCACCCCGGTCAGGCACATCACCCGCCACCAGCGCTGCTCCCGGTGGGCCGGCTCCGGTTCGGCGTGGGGTGCCGTCGTGCCGCCCTTCCTGCCCATGTCGGACAGGCCCTCCAGCATCCAGGCGCGCAGCCGACCCGGGGACGGGTGCTCGATCGTGGCCATCGGGGGGTGCTCCTGACGTACGGCTCAGCCCTGTTTCCGGCCATCATGCGGACTGCGGATCCAGCGTAGGCAGAGAGTGATGCGCGGGCCTGTGGACCGCAGGGCCGAGGGCGTCAATCTTGCGTTAAGAAGGCCCTGCCGGACGGTGTCCGCTCGCTCGGCGCGCGAGGCCGCCACGGCCGCGTGTTGGGCTGTATGGCGGACAGCCGCCGTCGTGCGTGCGGCGGATCCGGGGTGGCGCTGCCACAGGCTTTTCCTGCCGTCCTTTCCTGGGTGGAGAGGCGGTCGACGGCCGGATCGCGCGGGCCGTGCCGTGAGCCCGCCGCGGGCCGGTGACGGGGGCGTACGGAGGCGTGGTCCGGCCCGGTCCGGCATGATCGGACCGAGTCGTCAAGGTCCCGTCAAGAGGTCCCCGGGTGCCGTACAGGACCCGTCAACGGGAGTCGAATCCGGTCAGAACGGCGATTTTCTCGAACCGTCCTTCTCCCGCTCCGCACCGTTCCAGGAGTTCGCGATGGCCGATGTCGTCTTCGTCGTCACCACGATCGCGGTGTTCGTGCTGGTGGCGCTTGTCGCCAAGGGGGTGACGAAGCTGTGACCGCCGAGAACGTCGTCGGTCTGGTCGTGGCCGTCGCTCTGCTGGGTTATCTCGTCCTCGCCCTGATCTTCCCGGAGAGGTTCTGAGACAGGCCATGGGTCCCGTACCGGCCGGTGTGCTTCAACTGCTCGCCCTGCTGGGCGCGCTGGCACTCGTCCATGTACCGCTCGGTTCCTATATGGCCCGGGTCTACTCCTCCGGCCGGCACCTGCGCGTCGAGAAGTGGATCTACAAGGGGATCGGCGCCAATCCTGACACGGAGATGCGCTGGCTCGCGTATCTGCGGGGGGTGCTGGCCTTCTCCGCGGCCGGTGTCCTGTTCCTGTATCTGTTGCAGCGTCTTCAGGGTGTGCTGCCGGGTTCGCTGGGTTTCTCCTCCGTCGGTCCGGCGCAGTCGTTCAACACGGCGGTGTCGTTCGTGACGAACACGAACTGGCAGTCGTACTACGGCGAGCAGACCATGGGGCATGTCGTGCAGACGACGGGTCTGGCGGTGCAGAACTTCGTCTCCGCCGCCGTGGGCATCGCCGTGGCCGTGGCGTTGGTGCGGGGCTTCGCCCGTGCGCGTACCGGGGAGATCGGCAACTTCTGGGCGGATCTGGTGCGGGGCACGGTGCGGATCCTGGTGCCGATGGCCGCCGTCGCGGCGGTGATCCTGGTGGCCTGCGGTGCGATCCAGAACTTCTCCGGGATCCACGAGGTCGGCCAGTTCATGGGCGGCTCGCAGCAGTGGAACGGTGGTGCGGTCGCGTCCCAGGAGGCGATCAAGGAGCTGGGTACCAATGGCGGCGGCTATTTCAATGCCAACAGTGCCCACCCCTTCGAGAACCCGACGCCGTTCTCCAATCTGTTCGAGATCTTTCTGATCCTGGTGATCCCGTTCGCGTTGACCCGCGCCTTCGGTGTGATGGTCGGCTCGGTGAAGCAGGGGTACGCGATCCTCGCCGCCATGGCCGTGATCTGGGTGGGCTTCGTCGCCCTGATGATGTGGACGGAGTTCGCCCACCGCGGTCCGGCGCTCCAGGCGGCGGGGGCGTCGATGGAGGGCAAGGAGGTCCGGTTCGGGGTCGGTGGTTCGTCGATCTTCGCGGTGTCCACCACCTTGACCTCGACCGGCGCGGTGGACTCCTTCCATTCCTCGTTCACGGGTCTGGGCGGCGGCATCACGATGCTGGGCATGATGCTGGGTGAGATCGCGCCGGGCGGTACGGGGTCGGGTCTCTACGGGATCCTGATCATGGCGGTGATCGCGGTGTTCATCGCGGGTCTGATGGTCGGTCGTACGCCCGAGTATCTGGGCAAGAAGATCGGCTCGCGTCAGATCAAGCTGGCGGCCGTCTACATTCTGATCACCCCGGCGCTGGTGCTGGTGTTCAGCGCGTTCGCGATGGCGTTGCCCACGCCGCGGCACTCGATGCTGAATCCGGGTGCGCACGGGTTCTCCGAGGTGCTGTACGCGTACACGTCGGCGGCGAACAACAACGGTTCGGCGTTCGCGGGGTTGAACGCGAACACGGACTGGTTCAACGCGACGACGGGTCTGGCGATGCTGCTGGGCCGTTTCCTGCCGATGGTGTTCGTGCTGGCGCTGGCCGGTTCGCTGGCGGGGCAGAAACCGGTCCCGGTGACGGCGGGGACGTTGCGCACGGAGAAGCCCCTGTTCGCCGGTCTGCTGGTGGGCGCGATCCTGATCATCACCGGTCTGACGTACTTCCCGGCCCTGGCGCTGGGTCCCCTCGCAGAGGGACTGGCGTGATGACGGGTCGTACACGGAAGCACCAGGTCATGATGTCCGCGGACACTCCGACCAGGGCGCCGCACAGTGATGTGCCCACCGGGCACAAGCCGGCCGAGGGCCGGGTCGGTGCGGGTCTCTTCGATCCCAGGCAGCTCGTCAGGTCGTTGCCGGAGGCGTTCCGCAAGCTCGATCCGCGGGTGATGGTCAGGTCGCCCGTCATGTTCGTGGTGTGGATCGGGTCCCTCCTCACCACCGTCTTCTCCTTCACGGACCCGGGGGACTGGTTCGGCTGGGCGATCAGTGTCTGGCTGTGGCTCACGGTGGTGTTCGCGAATCTGGCGGAGGCGGTCGCGGAGGGCCGGGGCAGGGCGCAGGCGGACACCCTGCGCAGGGCCAGGACCGACACGGTCGCCCGCCGGCTCAGCGCGGGGCGTGAGGAGCGGGTGCCGGGCACCGAGCTGGGGATCGGTGACCTGGTGGTGTGCGAGGCCGGGGATGTGATCCCCGGTGACGGTGATGTCGTGGAGGGTGTGGCGTCGGTGGACGAGTCGGCGATCACGGGTGAGTCGGCGCCGGTGATCCGTGAGTCGGGGGGTGACCGGTCGGCGGTGACGGGCGGGACGAAGGTGCTGTCGGACCGGATCGTGGTGAGGATCACGACGCGGCCGGGTGAGACGTTCATCGACCGGATGATCGCTCTGGTGGAGGGGGCGGCGCGGCAGAAGACGCCGAACGAGGTCGCCC
>NZ_PENI01000062.1 GCF_003688995.1 Streptomyces shenzhenensis
TCCACCGCTACCTCACGCAGTTCCCCGAGGCGGACGAGGAGGCCCAGGAACACTTCATCACCGCACTGCTGCTGGAGATCCCCGACCACAGTCCCGTGGCCCGGATGACCGTGTGCGGGCACCCCACACCCCTGCTGATCAGACACGGCACCGTGACGGCCGTCGCGAGCCCGCACACCGCACCGCCCCTGGGCACCTGGGAACTGGGACCGGGCGCCCGCACCGCGCACGCCTTCTCGTTCCTGGCCGGCGACACCCTCCTGCTCTACACCGACGGCGTCATGGAAGCCCGCGACCCGACCCGCACCTTCTACCCCCTGGAAGAACGAGTCGCCCACTACGCGAAGAGCAACCCCACCGCCCTCGTCCACCACGTCCAGCAGGACCTCCTCACCCACACCCACGGCGCACTCGGCGACGACGCCGCCCTCCTCGCCATCCAACGCAGCCACACCGCATCCCTCAGCGGACTCCACCTCGGCGATCTGCTGCACGGCGCAAGCCGCCACGGACGGGCCCACGATCGGTATGAGCAGGCCCCCGCACCTCCTGCGCCACCGGCCGCAGCGCACCCAGCCAGGCAAGACAGGCGAGGATGAACACCCCCTCGACGACCAAGGAGAGCAGCCCGTACGGCGGGTCCCAGCCGGCCTCGTAGTAGCCGGCCGGCAGTCCGACAGTGCGCGACAGCAGAAAACCGACGATCATTCCGAAACTGACGAGGGCACCGGCCAGCCAGGCGACCGTGGGGCGCCGCAAGGTCACCAGTGCTGCGGCGACGCCGAGCATGACGGCACTGCCCAGGGCGAACAGGACCCCGATGTAGAACTTCTCCTCAAGATGATCAGGGACGAGGAGACCGTGCAGCACCGCGTTTCCGACGGCACAGCACGCTCCCAGTGCCCTCAGGGTGACCTCGGAGACCGCGGAACCGGAGATGGAGGTCATGGTGCCTCCCGCCACTTCATGGATGGGTGCGGCCCGGAGGGATCGCCTCCCGTGAAGTCATACGGAAACGACGCTCGACGGGATTGCACCCGGGCTGCCTGGACGCCAATCCAAAAGGTCCGCCGCGACGTACCAGAAGTGGCCGCAGCGCCGCCGTGCCGCCCTTCCTCGCGGCTGCGGTCATCCATCTCGTGTCGCCGAGAGTCGCGCGAGCCGATTGAAGAAATTGAAGAAAGGGTGCATCCATCATGCGAGCGCACCGCACGAGGCGCCTCGTCGCAGCGTCCGCGGCCGGCATCCTGATGGCCGGCGCCGCGATCACCGCGGCGGGCACTGCCTCAGCAGCCCCCGCCGTGCCTACCCATGTGACCACCTACCGGTGCTTCGACCGTGGCTGCTTCGACAACCGCGAGTTCTGCTTCGACCGCCCTGGGTTCTGTTTCAACAACGGCTTCGACAACGGCTTCAACCGCCGCTTCGATCACCGTTTCGACAACCGCTTCGGCCACGGCTTCGGCCACCGCTTCGGCAATGCGCCGATCGTGATCATCGCGCTCCGATAGCCGACGCCGCCACCATGAGGGGCGCGCCGATAACGAGGCGCGCCCCTTTCACATGCAGCGCTGCCGCCGTCGATGGAGTGACGGATAGTCAGATAATCACCTTGAAGGGCTAAGTGACCGTCAATCCTCTTGCATCGCACAGGAGTTGGACATGTAGTCGGCCGTCGGGAGAGCGGCATACGGGTGCCGCGAGTCCCTCGTTCGGCTCCCCGCTGCCGGGCTCTCGACATGTCCGGCAGGAAAGTCGCGGGAGCTGTTTGTACGTTCATCATGCGCCGGCTGCTCAGCCGGACTCTCGCAGACAGGAGAAGTTGCATGTTGCTGACCCGCTCCACGGCGGTCACCGTCGGCATCGCGGCCGCGGCGGCCCTGGCCGCGACCGGCATCACCTACGCCTCGGCCACCTCCACATCGGCCCAGACGGCCCCCGCGGCCCTGCAGGCGGCTCCCGTCCAGGCACCCTTCGACGGCAACGACGAAAAGGGCAACGAGGGGAACGAGGAGAAGGAGGAGAAGGAGGGCAGGGGCAAGGGCTTCGAAAAGGGATTCGAGAAGAGATTCGAGAAGGGATTCGACGAGGGGCGGATCCACATCAACGAGCGGACCTACTCCTCCCACCCGGACGGCTGCATCACCGTGGTCAGCGGCCTCGGCGCCAAGACCCTGAACATCCGCAACGACAGCCGCAAGACCGTCGAGGTCTTCCGCGGAGCCGTCTGCGACAACGGCGCCCCCATCGCCACCGTCGGACCGCACAGCTCCAGTACCGGCGTGAAGCCACACAAGACCAAGGGCTTCTTCGTCAAGGACGGGGTGCTGGGCAGCTTCCGCGTCATCAAGGAGCATGGGTTCAAGTACTGAACCGGCTTGACCGGCCGTACGACAGAGATCCCCGGCCCGCTGGAATCGGGCCGGGGCTCCCCTCCGGGCAGCACCCGGACCACACCATTGTGTGACACCCCGCGTGTCGCGCGCATCCCGCCGGGTCGGCCGCCCCTCCACCTCACCGGCCGCCCCGGCGACCGACTCCCGCCAAGGCGCCGCCCGTTGAGCCCGCCCCACGCCACGGCCACCGGCTCCGCCCCGGCGCCCCGGCACACCCGAACGAATGACGACGGCACGAGCCGAACGCCATGCGCTGACGGAGACCGGGGGCGCCGGCACGGGCGCAGACAGAGAATGCCCCGGTTTGCCTCGCCCATGGGATCCACGTCGGCTCAGCCCGCGTGATCCGCGCCGTACCGCAGGCCGTCGTAGAGGATCGCCGTGATGCGTACGGCTTCGTCCTGCCACCCCTCCGTGGCGTGCATCCCGCAGATACCTCCCAGCGCACGCAGCACTGTGCGCCCGCTGACACCGCCACGGACGGTGCCGGCGGCCGTGCCTGCCCTGAGCAGCCGATCGAGAGCCTCCGCCATCTGCGTACGGGCGTCGTCGAAGACCGGTGAATCCGTCGCCATGATGCTCTCCAGCGCGACGGCCATTCCCTTGCCCACGGCTGCGTGCTCCACGAGCAGCAGCAGGAAGCGACGCAGGGCCTCGTCCGGTGCATGCCGGTCGAGGAACTCCCCGGGTGCGGCGCACAGTTCGTCGACCTCCTGGCGATAGACCTCCTCGACGAGGGCTTCCCGTGTCTCGAAATGGCGGTAGAGCGTTCCGACCGCCACTCCGGCTCGCCGGGCGATCTCTTCCACGTGGGCGTCGGCCTCGCCGGCGAGGAACGCCTCCCGCGCCGCGGCCAGGAGCGCCTCGCGATTGCGCCGCGCATCAGCGCGCATCGGACGTGACGACGGCAACAGTGCCTCCATAAGGTGAGTCGGACTCCGGTTATGTATGGTTTCCGGAGTCGGACTCACCTTACTGGAGGGAGCACATCCATGACGGTTCCGGAAGAGGGGCTCAGCGGCCTTCGTGTACTGGTCACCGGTGGCAGCCGCGGTCTGGGCGAGGCGACCGCCCGGCGATTCGCCGCTGCGGGCGCGACGGTGCTGACTGCCTCGCGCAGTACGCCCCCGGAGGATCTGCCGGCCACCTTCATCCCTGCGGACCTTGCGACGGATCACGGAGTGGCCGACCTCGGCCGACGGATCCTCGACCGCGTGGGTGGGGTGGATGTCCTGGTCAACAACGCGGGCGCCGCGAGTGCTCCGGCGCCGACCCTGAAGCGGTCCGACGAGTCGTGGCGTGCGGACCTGGAGATGAACCTGCTCAGTGCCGTCCGGCTCGACCGGGTCCTGGTTCCGGGGATGGTCGCACGGGGCTCCGGAGTGGTCGTGCACGTCTCGTCGATCGCGAGCCGCCTGCCGCAGCGCACCGAAGTGTCCTACGCGGCGGCGAAGGCGGCGCTCAATGCCTACAGCCGCGAGCTGGCGACCGAGGTGGGCGAGCACGGGGTGCGTGTGGTGTGTGTCCTGCCGGGCTTTGTGGCCACCGCGGGCTCCGTCGAGCACCTCCGGCACATCGCCGATCGGCAGGGTGTCGGCGTGGACGAGGTACGACAGCAGGTCATGGATCACCTGAACGTGCCGATGGGCCGGCCCGGCGACCCCGAGGACGTGGCAGAGATGATCGCGTTCCTCGCGTCCGGCCGGGCGAAGTGGCTCACGGGAGCCGAGTTCCGGGTCGACGGCGGCATCATCCCGGTGGTGTGACGTCGGTGCCGGCCAGGGGAGGACGGACAACAAGCATGAACATCGACCTCAGCGCAGTGATCATCGACGCTGCCGAACTGGAACCCGAGAGTGCGTTCTGGCAGCGGCTGTTGGGCGGCTCGATCGCGAAGACCGCGACCCACCACTTCCTCCGGACCGACGGGTTCCCGGTGTTCGTGATCCAGCTGGCTCCGGGGCATGTCCCCCCGAAGTGGCCGGAAGGCGGCTCGCAGCAGATGCACCTCGATCTGACGACGGACGACCTCGTGGCCGCGGACAGGTCGGCGCTGGAGGCAGGGGCGCGTCGGCTGCGGCCCACTGACGCCGTCGACCCCGTAGCACAGAAGGGCGGGCGGGTGTACGCCAGTCCGGCCGGCCACCCCTTCTGTCTCCGATCGGTCTGAGCGGCAGCGCTCGGACGTGAGCCGGCCGACGTCGTCCGGCCGTGTTCGACACGCGTTCAGTCCCCCAAGGGCCGCTCTTCGTGGTTCCGGCGGGCTTCGTTCACCGGGATTTTGGTCTGCCCTTTAAGGCTTCATGGTTGACACATCGGAAGCTGGCTCAATGGAAGGTGCCGGTTTTGTCGGAGAGTGAAGAGCAGGACGGTTCGCGGTTCTCGCGGCGGCAGTTGGTCAAGTACGCGGGTGTCGGCGCGACGCTCGCGGCGGCGGGCCCGATCGTCGGCAGCGGCGCGGCCTGGGCGCACGAGGACGGTAAGAGCGAAGGCAAGCGGGGCGACTCGCGTGGCCGGGTGTGGCGGGCCGGTGACCACCACGTGCACTCGGAGTACAGCGGCGACTGGGACACCTCGGCCAACCCGCCGAAGTTCGTCAAGGGCGGCGACGCGGTCTACCCGATCGTCACCAACGCGATCATGGCGAAGAACTTCGGCCTGACCTGGGCGATGTGCACGGACCACGGCGGCCCGAACCACGCCAAGGTGAACCTGGAGCAGGCGTACCCCGACCTGCTGCGGTCCCGCCGGCTGGTGCCGGAGGTGCTGCAGTTCTGGGGCATGGAGTTCGACGCGCCGGCGCTGGACCACCACACGCTGATGATCCCGCGCCACGACGGCGAGGCGCAGATGCTCCACGACCTGGAGAGCAGGTTCGCCAAGCTCGACGCGTTCCCCAGGGACCCGGCCCGGGACACCGAGGCCAAGATGGTCGAGTTCCTCAAGTACGCCAAGGATCTGCGGCAGAAGCCCCTCGTCATCGCCCACCACGCCAGCCGCTCGGCGACCGGACTGGGCGTGTGGGGACAGGACACACCGCGCGAGTTCCGCAACGGCAACAACGCCGCCCCCGACGTCTACGTCGGCTTCGAGGGCGCGCCCGGCCACCAGGCGGCCCCGCTCAACGGCGGTGCCCGCGGCAGCTACGGCAGCCACCCGACGTACGGCGGCTTCGACCAGATGACCGCCCGGGTCGGCGGCCTGTGGGACTCGCTGCTCGGTGAGGGACGGCGCTGGTGGATCACCGCCACCTCCGACTCGCACGTCCACTGGACCCGCGGCGGCTCCGACTTCTGGCCCGGCGAGTACAGCAAGACCTATGTGCTGGCCCGGCAGGACTACGCCGACATCATGGACGCGCTGCGCAACGGCCGGATCTTCGTCACCACCGGCGACCTGATCACCAACCTCGACGTGACCGCCCGCGGCCAGGGCAAGCGCGCCGGAGTGGGCGAGACCGTCACGGTGAGCCGCAGGAACCGTACCGACGTCGAGATCGAGATCAGGTTCCGGCCGCTGTCGGGCCCGAACCACAACGGTGACCGTCCGCAGGTCCGCCGCGTCGACCTGATCACCGGTCAGATCACCGGCCCCGCGGCCGGCCTCGACGCCGACACCAACCCGACCACCGAGGTCGTGGCGCGGTTCGGCCCGAACGACTGGCACAAGCAGGGCAAGGACTACGTCATCAAGCACACCCTGCGCGGTGTCGAGTCCGACCTGTACGCCCGTGTGCGCGGCACCAGCACCGACGAGGCCGAACCGCTGGCCGACGGCAAGGAAAGCCCGTGGGAGGACCTGTGGTTCTACTCCAACCCGGTCTTCGTCCACGTCCGCTGACCCGACGCTGAACCGCGTGACCTGCCGCGTACCCGCCGGCTCTCCACGCGCGCCCGGACCGTGACGCGAAGGCACGGCACGGTCCCCGCGTTCCTCCCGCCGCGCACACCTGGCGGGAGGGACGCGGGCGTCGGATGTCAGGGCTTGCGGCGCTTCAGGCGGCGCCCCAGGAACACGGCTCCCGCGCCCGCGAGCAGCGAGGACGCGGCGAGTCCGGTGAGCGTGGTGGCTGCGCCGGCTCCGCTGGTGGCCAGCGCGGGCCGGGCGGGCTCGGCCGGCGTGGCGGCCTGGAGGACGAGGTCGGTGACCTCGTCGGGGTGGGAGATCATGGCCACATGGGACGAATCGATCTCCACCGTGTGTGAGCCCGCGCGCCGTGCCTCGAAGCGTTCCTGGTCGGGGTTGATGGTCCGGTCCTGCTTCGCGACGAGGAGCCACGACGGGATGTGCTTCCAGGCGGCCGACTTGGCCCGCTCCGAGAACGCGGTCGTCGCCACGGGGCGTTGGGTGGCCGCCATGATCCTGGTGGCGCGCTCCGGAAGGTCGGCGGCGAAGACCTGATGGATCTTGTCGGGCTTCAGGTAGAGGTCCGTTCCGCTGACGTCGCCCGCCCGGAAGGGCACGGACTTCGTGGCGGTGTCCAGTTCGCTGGGGAAGCGCGCGCTCAGGGACATTCCGCTCTCGCCCACGTCGGGCATCAGCGCCGACACGTACACCAGCGACTTCACCCGGGGGTTGCCCTCGGCCGCGGAGCTGATCACGGCGCCGCCGTACGAGTGGCCCACCAGCACGATCGGGCTCTTGATGTCGTCCAGCACGGAGGCGATGTAGGTGGAGTCGTTGTACAGCCCGCGCAGCGGGTTCGCGGGGGCGATGACATGGTGTCCACGGCGTTCGAGCCGTTCGGCGACCCCGTTCCAGCTGGAGGCATCCGCGAACGCGCCGTGCACCAGCACGATGGTGGGTAGGGAGGTGGTCGTGGTGCCGCCTGCCACGGCGGGGGCCGCCACCGCCGCGCACAGGGTGGCGGCCGACCCGGCCGCCACGAGGTGTGCGTGACGTATTCGGCACCGCGCGTCAGGGGCTGGGGATGACGCCATCTCGGTCTCGCTTTCCGTGAGGTCCCGGCTCCCGAGTGTTCACCCGTCCATCCCCAGGACGCGCGACCACGCACGCCAACCGGGTCACAGAGGCGGGCCGTGGGAGTGAAATCCGAAGCCACCGGGTGTGAGCGGGCCTCGACGGTGTCGGAGGCGGTGAACGCGGAGTACACCCTGCCCACGGCCCGGCCGACCGGCCGCAGCGTCGGAGCGCCTCCCGTCTCAAGCCTCCGCGGCCAGTGGGTTCGGTAGAGGGCGGTAGCGGGCATCCGCGCCGTCCGCTCGGGTCCAGCGCAACAACAGGTTCGTCTTCCCGGGCAACGTGGACGAAACCAGCAACTCCCCAGCCTCCGGCAGGTGGTACCGGGCCAGTTCGCGACCGACACGCTGCTCAGCCCGGCGCCGGGCGGGCGCGGGGGCTCCGCGACGGAATCCCGAAGCCGCCGCCCGACCACACGGGCCGGCCGCCGCATCGGGACACCTCCCGTCTCAAGCCTCCGCGGCCAGTGGGTTCGGTAGAGGGCGGTAGCGGGCATCCGCGCCGTCCGCGCGGGTCCAGCGCAACAACAGGTTCGTCTTCCCGGGCAACGTGGGCGAAACCAGCAACTCCCCAGCCTCCGGCAGGCCGTGCCGGGCCAGTTCGTGGCGGGCGGCCGGCCAGGGGTCGAATCCGGGGTGGCGTTCGGCCAGGGCGGCGGCGACCTCGATGAGGTTGTTGACCACCAGGCAGTACACGAGCCGCTCCCAGCCGGCCGCCCGGGACACGTCCGGGAGCAGCTTGACCCCCTCGGCGTCCCGGAACAGCGCCTGCACCGGCGTCCCGGCGTCGTCCACGGCGACCAGTGTGTTCTGCAGATGCGCCTCGACCACCACGCCGTGGTCGGCGAAGGCGGCGAGGACCGGCGGCACGACCTGGCGCAGATACGCCGCCCACCAGGTCGCCGGGTCGGCGGTGGCCAGCGGGTCGCCGGCGAAGCCCTCCACCAGTCCGGCGGCGAGCAGCGGTGTCGCACCGGGCAGCACATGTCGGTGCAGCCCGTCGCGGACCAGGACGGCCAGTTCCTCGAACGCGAAGGCGGCGGTGCGGTAGCCGCGGTCCGCGAGCCAGGCCGCGGGGCCGTCGAACGCGGCGAAGGCACGGCTCGCGGCCTCGTCGGTGCGGCGCAGCTTCAGCAGGTCATGGCGCCACAGACGGCGGATGTCGTTGGTGATGCGCACATCGAGGCTGAACTTCAGGAACAGATCGGGATCGGGCGCGTACAGGGTGCGGATCGCCGCGGTGGGCCACGCCTCGGACGCGGTCGTACCCAGCCGCAGCAGGCGTCCGTCGGCGAAGGCAGGCGCGAGGGTGTGGGCGACCAGGTCGAGCTGCCAGGGGTGGGCGGGCAGCAGCCGGTAGCCGGGCGGTGCGGTGCCGAGGGCGTCCAGCGCCGCGGTGTCGCCCTCCTCGACCACCGCGTCCGCGCGCACACCGAGCAGCACCAGCGGGAAACGGGCGTACGCCTCGGGCGCGTACGGCAGCCAGCCGAGGACCGGACCGCCGCCGCGGGCCTTGGGTGCCGGATGGCAGGGGTGGCCGGTGACGAGGGACTGCTCGGAGAGCAGATACGGGTCGTCGGGCGGCGTCGCCCCGGCGCGCGCGGTGAGCAGCGCGGCGATCGCGTCGCGGCTGTCGATCATCTCGATGGGCAGATCGTCGTTGGTCACCCCGGTGTGCCGGCGCAGCTCGTCGGCGACCAGTTTGACCAGCTCGGTGTGGTCCACGGGCCGCCAGGCGCTGGCCGTGTGCACCTCGGGTGCGGCGGGCCGCCGCCGGCCGCGCACGCGCAGCAGCCGGCCGCCGCCTGGCAGCCGGTAGACCCGCGGCTCGCCGGACCCCGGCAACGGCTCGGCGATCTCCCGGAGCAGGCAGTTGAGCAGGGGCGCGGCGGCATACGCGTCGGCGCGCGCGCCGACGTCGTCGCTGGGGGGCATGGGGTCCACGCGATCCATTCGTCGTTCTGCATCCACAGGGTGTCACGGCCCACACGGTGTTGTGCAACCACACGGTCCGATGGCGATCAGTATGTCTCTCGAAGCCGGCATCACTGCCACTCCGCCCGCACCCGAGGAGCCCGCCCGTGCACCGTCCCCCCACCGCCGAGGCCCAGGTCGCCGCCGAACTGGCCGGCCTGCGGCCCGGCCTCGTGCCCCGGTACGCGGCCGAGCTGCCCGGTGCCCGCGCGGCCGTGCTGACCCGCCTGTGGCGGGCGCTGGCCCACGAGCCACTGCCGTGGATCACCCGGCGGACGGCCGGGGCGCACGGGCTGGCGCTGCGGCTCGCCGACGGCCGCGCGCTGCACGGGCCGCTCGCGGATCCGTACGCGACCGACGCGTATGTGACCGCCGTGTTCCTGGACGGCACGGCGTACGACGACCCCGCCCGGCTGCTGACGGCTCTCGCGGTGCCGAACGCGGCGGGCTTCGCGGCCGAACTCGCGCACAGCGTCGCCTCGTTGGCGCTGTCGCGGGCCGGTCAGCCGGAGCCGGCGGGCCCGGACGTCTGGCCGCGCCGGGACTGGGAGTGGGAGCAGCGGGTGGTCGACGGCCACCCGTTCCATCCCAACTGCCGTGCTCGGCCCGGTTTCTCGGTGGCGGAGCAGTTCGCGTACGGGCCGGAGCACCGCCCGGTGGTGGAGCTGGGGACGGTGCCGGTCGCCGCGTCGGAGTGCCTGCTGACGGGTGCGTGGCCCGCGGAACTGCGGGACGGGGACCGGCTGCTGATCCCCGTGCACCCCTGGCAGGCCGCCCATGTCCTCAAGTCGCCGTGCGAGCAAGGCCCGTCGGCCCACCCGCTGATGTCCCTGCGCACCCTCGCCGTTCCGGGCGGCCCGCACGTCAAGACCGCCCTGAGCGCCCGGCTGACGTCCTCGGTGCGGGACATCTCGGCGTACTCGGTGGGCGCCTCCGCGACCCTGTCGGCGTTCGCGGAGGGCCTCTCGGACCGCTCGGACGGGCTGCTGCACATCACCCGCACCCTGGGCGCGGCCACCGCGAACTCCCCCGATCTGGCCGCCGTGTTGCGTGAGTCGCCGCAGCGGTTCGCGGGGCGGGGCGAGTACGTGCTTCCGGTGGCGGCGCTGGCCACCACCGGTCTGCCGGGTACCCCCGGCTGGCTCGCGGCGTTCGCCCGGCTCACGCTCACCGTCGGACTGCGGCTGCTGGACCAGGGCGTGGCCCTGGAGGCGCACGGCCAGAACCTGCTCGTGGTGCTGTCCGAGGCGGGTGATCCGCTGCGTCTCGTCTACCGGGACCTCGCCGACATCCGGATCAGCCCCGCCCGGCTGGCCCGGCACGGCATCGCCACGCCCGCCCTGACGGGCCGGCTGATCACGGACGAGGTGCCGACGCTGCGCCGCAAGCTGTTCGGTTCGCTGGTGGCGGGTGCGCTGGCCGGGGCCGCGGGTTCGGGGCCGGCGCTGCGGACGGCGCTGGCGGCGGCCCTGCCGGACGTGCCGCACACCGCCGATCTGGCCGCGCTGCGCGAGGGACCGCTGCCGGCCAAGGCCCTGACCCTGATGCGGCTGTCCCCGCGAACCCCCGGTGACCAGTGGGCCGCGCTGCCCAACCCGTTCGTTTTGGAACCCGACACCTCTGATCAATAGGATCCGCCGATGATCAGAACACAACGGCTGGCGGCGGGAGTCTGCGCCCTGCTCGCCGCCCTGACGGCCGGGATCGCGTTCCCGGCCGGAGCGGTCGCCGACGAGACGGACCAGGCCGCTCCGAAGGTCGAACTCGTCCTGGACGTCAGCGGTTCCATGCGTACGCGGGACATCGACGGCGGATCGCGGATGGCCGCGGCGAAGCAGGCGTTCAACGAGGTGCTCGACGCGACACCCGAGGAGGTGCAGCTCGGCATCCGCACGCTGGGCGCCAACTACCCGGGCGACGACCGGAAGGTGGGCTGCAAGGACACCGAACAGCTCTACCCGGTCGGCCCGTTGAACCGGACCGAGGCCAAGACGGCGGTGGCGACGCTCGCGCCGACCGGCTGGACGCCGATCGGGCCCGCGCTGCAGCAGGCGGCCACCGACCTCGACGGCGGCGACGGCACCCGCCGTATCGTCCTGATCAGCGACGGCGAGGACACCTGCCAGCCGCTCGATCCGTGCGAGGTGGCCCGCGAGATAGCCGCCAAGGGCATCGGGCTGACCATCGACACGCTCGGCCTGGTGCCCGACGCCAAGACCCGCGATCAGCTCATCTGCATCGCGGACGCCACCGGCGGCACCTACACCTCCGTACAGCACAAGGAGGAACTCACCGACCGGGTCGGCGAGTTGGTGGACCGGGCCGCGGAACCGGTGGTGACTCCGGTGGCCACCGAGGGGGCCACCGAGTGCGCGAAGGCGCCCGCGCTGAAGGCCGGGCTGTACACGGACCGCGAGGAGTTCGGGCAGCAGCGCTGGTACAAGGTGGACCTCAACCCCGGCCAGGAGCTGCGCGCGTCGGTGAGCGTGGCCGCCGACCGGGCCGTGAACCCCGACTACGGGGTGCTGCTGCGGGCCGTCACGGTGCACGGCCGGGAGATCGTGCGCGGCGAGGCGACGGGCAACGGCCGTACGGACGTCCTCTCGACGGGCCTGCGCTACCCGAAGCCGGAGAGCGACGACGACACCGTCACCGCCGAGTCGGTGTGTCTCCAGGTCACCAACTCCTTCTCGGCGGCCGCCGGAGTGAAGACGACGCCGGGGCTGCCGCTCGAGCTGACCCTCGACGTCGTGGACGGCCCGAGCAGGGCGAGCGACGTGGCCGCCTTCGGTCTCGGCCGCGGCTGGTGGCTGCTCGGCGCGCTGGTGCTGACCGGTTTCGTCGCCGGTCTGCTGTGGGGCTGGCTGTCGCGCTGGCGTGTCGCGGTCTGGAGGACCAACTGATGCGAATCACACATGTGTTGAGCGGCGCCCTGCTGGCGCTCGGGCTGGCCGCGGGTCCCGCCGCGGCCGACTCCTCCCCGTCGCCGGGTGCCACCGACGACGGCGCGCCCACCCGGGCGGGTACGTCGTTCCGTACGGCGACCGAGATCGACCAGGAGCAGCAGGCCACCGCGAGCGGCTCCACCGGCGACTACCTGTACTGGTCGTTCGCGGCGGACGCCGGACAGCGACCGAACATCAGGGCCACGGTCAAGCTGCCGGACGCGCACGGCGCCCAGACGTGGCAGCTGGACGTGTACGACGGCCTGCGCCGCCGCCAGGCCTGCCAGTACGGCGCCCAGACCCGGACCGCGGCCGAGGGCGCCGCGACCGTCGAGGCGGCCTGCGTGCTGCGCACGGTACGGGCCTGGTCGGAGCCGTGGGCGAACGACCCGCTGCCGGGCACGTACTACGTCCGGCTGACGGTGGTGAACGCCGCCCCGGCCGATCTGGGTCTGCCGGTGAGCGCCGAAGTCCGCGTCGAGTCCAAGGAGATCGGCGGCTCGGCCGCGGTGGACGGCTCGCTGGCGCAGCCGCTGGTCCCCGGGATCTCGGTGGCGTCGGACTCCGCCGCGGACCCGGGCGAGGACGGGTCGGTGAAGTCCGCGGTGCTCTCCAGCATCGAGCCCGACGGCGGCTGGTCGTCCGGCTGGTGGTCGGACCGCTGGGTGTGGACCGCGGTGGGCGGTGCGCTGGCCGCGCTCGCCGGCATCGGCGGATACGCGCTGACCCGCGGCCCGGGACGCCCCTCCCGCATACCACCGGGCGCCTGAGCCCCAGGAAGGCCCGCCGTCCGGCGGGCCTTCCTTGTTCATGTCCTCCGGATCTCAGGCCGCCCGCAGCGCCTTGGCGAGTATGCCGTCGCCGGTGACGGCGACGCGCCCGGCCCGTACCGCGTCGGGCAGGGTCAGCGCGCCGCGGGCGATGTCCGTGCAGGTCTCGGTGTCCATCGCGAGCCGCGCGTCCGGCTCCTCGGGGGCCCGCCCGTCGCCGTACACCGGCCCCGCCGCGCCGCCCGCGTACACATGGAAGTCCCCTTCCTCCAGGTGGACTTCGACCAGTCCCTCGCCCGCCAGCGCCCGCAGCAGCGGCAGCGCGAACCAGTGGGCGCGCACCGCGTCGGTGGGCCTGCGCTCCCCCAGCTCGGGCTGCCCCCACGCGCCCAGCGCCTGCAGCACGGGCAGCAACTCCCTTCCGCGCCCGGTCAGTTCATAGACGTACGCGGCGCCGGGCGGGGGCATCCTGCGGCGGGTGGTGAGCCCGTCCCGTTCCATGTCCTTCAGCCGTGAGGCGAGGACGTCCGTGCTCACCCCCGGCAGATCCGCGTGCAGGTCCGTGTAGCGGCGCGGACCGGCGAGCAGCTCCCGGACGATCAGCAGGGTCCAGCGGTCGCCGACGAGGTCGAGCGCGCGGGCGGCGGAACAGTACTGGTCGTAGCTTCGGCGAGGTGACATGCGACGCAGTCTAGACATGTTGTTGGACTTTCCAAGCTCCCACTTGGTAAAACCAAGCAACACAAGTTATCTGAGGGGAAGCGGCGCATGGAGTTCCGGCAGTCGAACAAGCTCAGCGAGGTCTGCTACGAGATCCGCGGTCCGGTGATCGAGCACGCCAACGCGCTGGAGGAGGCGGGCCACAGCGTGCTGCGCCTGAACACCGGCAACCCCGCACTGTTCGGCTTCGAGGCACCGGAGGAGATCCTCCAGGACATGATCCGGATGCTGCCGCAGGCGCACGGCTACACGGACTCGCGCGGCATCCTCTCCGCCCGCCGGGCGGTCGCCCAGCGCTATCAGAACCTGGGCCTCCCGGTCGGCGTCGACGATGTGTTCCTCGGCAACGGCGTCTCCGAACTGGTGTCGATGGCCGTCCAGGCGCTGGTGGAGGACGGCGACGAGATCCTCGTACCCGCACCGGACTTCCCGCTGTGGACGGCGGTGACCACCCTGGCGGGCGGCAAGCCGGTCCACTACCTGTGCGACGAGCAGGCGGAGTGGTACCCGGACCTGGCCGACATGGCGTCGAAGATCACGGACCGCACCAAGGCCGTGGTCATCATCAACCCGAACAACCCGACCGGGGCCGTCTACCCGAAGGAGATCCTCGAAGGCATCCTCGATCTCGCCCGCCGGCACGGTCTGATGGTCTTCGCCGACGAGATCTACGACCAGATCCTGTACGACGACGCCGTCCACCACTCCACCGCCGCGCTCGCCCCCGACCTGGTCGTCCTCACCTTCTGCGGGCTGTCGAAGACGTACCGCGTGGCCGGCTTCCGCTCGGGCTGGCTGGTGGTGAGCGGCCCGCGGCAGCACGCGAAGAGCTACCTGGAGGGCCTGACGATGCTGGCCTCCATGCGGCTGTGCGCCAACGCGCCCGCCCAGTACGCCATCCAGGCCGCCCTCGGCGGCCGGCAGTCCATCCGCGAACTGACCGCGCCCGGCGGACGGCTGCGGGAACAGCGGGACGTGGCCTGGGAACGGCTCAACGAGATCCCCGGCGTGTCCTGTGTGAAGCCCAAGGGCGCGCTGTACGCGTTCCCGCGCCTCGACCCCAAGGTGCACCGGATCCACGACGACGAGAGGTTCGTCCTCGACCTGCTGCTCCGCGAGAAGATCCAGGTCGTCCAGGGCACCGGCTTCAACTGGCCGGCCCCGGACCACTTCCGGATCCTCACCCTGCCGTACGCGGACGACCTGGAGGCGGCGATCGGGCGGATCGGACGCTTCCTCGGCGGGTACCGGCAGTAGCCGCCGACGGGCCGCCCGCGGGTGCCGCCCGGCGGCCGTCCGGCCCAGTCCCGCCTGCGGGCCACCGGCCTCCTGTGCCACGGTGCCGGAAGACGAGCGGGAAGGGCGGGCCGGTGGGTGACCTCTTTCTCGTCCGGCACGGTGAGACCGAGTGGTCACGGTCCGGACGGCACACCAGCTGGACGGACGTGCCGCTGACCGGGCACGGCCGGGACGAGGCGCGGCGGCTGGTTCCGCTGGTGCGCTCGCACCGGATCGGCGCGGCCTTCGTCAGCCCCCTGCGACGGGCCCGGGAGACCGCCGAGCTGATCGGGGTGGCCGGCGCCCGCGTCGACGCCGACCTGCACGAATGGGACTACGGGGGCTACGAGGGGGTCACCACCGCGGAGATCCACCGCACCCGGCCCGGCTGGTTCCTGTTCACGGACGGGGTGGCGCCGGGCCCGCCGGGGCATCCGGGGGAGCGCCCGGAGCAGGTCGGCGAGCGGGCCGACCGCGTCCTGGCCCGGGTGGACGCCGCGCTCGCCGGCACCGAGGGCGGCGTGCTCCTGGTCGCGCACGGGCATTTCCTGCGGGTCCTCACCGCCCGCCGGCTCGGGCTGCCGCCCGCACACGGGGCGCTGTTCCTGCTGGCCACCGGGACGCTGTGCCGACTGGGCACCGAGCACGACCGACCGGTCATCACGGGCTGGAACCTCCGACCAGACCCCTGACCCGAAGACAGGCCCGGCGCCCGCGGACCCCGGCTGTCGGACCCGGGTCGTAGGCTCCGAAGGAGCCGACCAACGGGGAGGAGCAGACCGTGGCCCTACCGCCGACCGCCGCGCAGCGGCGTGTGATCGACGCCGCCGACCCGGTCACCGGGCGGCTGCGGGGCACGGACACGCAGCTCGCCGCGCTGGTGAAGCGGGGGCTCGCCTTCCGGCATCCGCGTCCGCCGCACGACCACTTCCTCACCCCTGCCGGGCACCGCCTGCGCGAGCCGGCCCCGCCGGCCGCGGGCCCCACCGAACCTGCCGCACCGGCCACCGCGCCCGCCACCGACGGCGGGGTCTTCGCCGCCCGTGTCGGCGGCGCCGAGGAGGCCGGCACCCCGTCCGGCCCGGCGCGGGCGCGCGAGGTGCGCAGCGCCTGGCAGGGCCTGCTCGAACTGCGCCGGATGACCAACCCCGACGGGGCCGCAGACCGCCCGTGCGGCTGGGAGCGCAGCCATCTGGTGCGGGCCGCCGCGCTCGCCCTGGAGGCGGCCGGCCACCGCCCGGCCGGGCCGGACGCCGACGGGTACCGGGTGCGCGCGACCCCGCAGCCGGAGGCGGTCGCGGTGTACGCGCCGGACGCCGAGGCGCTGCGGGCGTACACGGCCACGCTGGAGACGGCGGGCTGGCAGGCCGGCGAGTACACGCAGCCGCGCACGCGGGAGCGCTACGTACTGGCATCCCCGCGCCGGGCGTGAGGGTGACATGCCAGGATCGGAGACATCAGTGCGCCATACACGAGAGAGGCCAACCGTGAACGAGCCGTTTTCCGTCCGGGTGACCGTCCGCGGATACGAGACGGATGTCCAGGGACACCTCAACCAGGCGGTGTACCTCAACTACGCGGAGCACGCCCGCTGGTCGCTGCTCCAGGCAGTCGGGATCAGCCAGACCCGGCTCGTCGGCCAGGGCGTCGGCCCGGTCGCGCTGGAGACCAGGATCCGCTATCTGCGCGAGCTGCTCGCCGGTGACGAGGTCGATGTGACCTGCGTGTTCGAGTGGAGCGGGGGCAAGACGTTCCGGATCCTGCAGACGATACGCAAGACCGACGGCACGGTGGCCGCCGAGATCACCGCGGTCGGTGGGATCCTCGACCTGAAGCTGCGGAAGCTGGTCGCCGATCCACGGGAGGTCTTCAAAGAACTGGCAACAGACCTCGCCCCGCTCGGCATGTAGCGACACTGGCGCTTCGGCGGCGCCGCGCTGGACACTGGGCACAGCAGGCCATGAACTCCGTTCCGGGGGAGGGCACTTGAGGAGCCACCGCCTCGTCCGAGCCGGGGCCATGGGGTCGGCCGTCATCGCAGCGCTGCTCCTGAACGGCTGCGCCGACGGCCGCGCCCCACGCCCCGTCGACAGCGCTGCGGCCACACCGGTCGAGGTGTCCGGGTACGGCACCGAACGGCGCGAAGGCCGCCTCGTGTTCTCCGCCGAGTACACGATCCGCAACACCACCCGGGCCCCGGTCGCCTACAAGATCGCGTTCGCCTTCCTCGACGGCGACGGGCTCGCGTCCGACCTGAAATGGGTCTCCCGCACGGTTCTAGCGGGGCATGTCGATGACGGAACGGTATGGATCCCCTGGGAAGGGCGTCAGGGCACGGGCGGGGTGGCGGTGACCGAGGTCCACCAGACCCCGCTCTGAGGAGCCGGGGCTTCGGCTGGTCAGTTCTGTGTGGTGAGCCGGGCGAGGCGCTGGGCCTGTGTTCGGGTGGAGCGGGCGACGGCGTCCTCGTCGACGTGCAGCAGACGGCCGTTCGCCACGATCTGCCGGCCGTTCACGAAGGAGGCGGTGACCGGCGCCGCCGCCCCGAGGACCAGCGCGGTCACCGGGTCGGCGATGGAGGCGTGGGCGAGGGTGTCCATCTTCCACAGCACCACGTCGGCCAGCTTGCCCGGCTCGAGCGAGCCGATCTGGTCGGCGCGCCCCAGCACCCGGGCGCCGCCGTACGTGCCGAGCCGCAGCGCCTGACGGGCGTTCAGCGCGGCCTCGCGATGGGCGCCGAGGCGGTTGATCAGCAGGGCGTTGCGCAGCTCGGTGTGGAGTTCGCCGGACTCGTTGGAGGCCGTGCCATCGACGCCGAGGCCGACCGGCACGCCGGCGGCGAGCAGGTCGGGGACGCGGGCGATGCCGGCGGCGAGGCGCGCGTTGGAGGAGGGGCAGTGGGCGACGCCGGTCCCGGTGCGGGCGAAGGCCGCGATGTCGGAGTCGTTCATGTGGACGCAGTGCGCCATCCACACGTCGTCGCCGAGCCAGCCCGTGGACTCGAAGTAGTCGGTCGGGCCCATGCCGAACAGTTCGCGGCAGAACTTCTCCTCCTCGGCCGTCTCCGAGCCGTGGGTGTGCAGGCGCACGCCGAGCCGGCGGGCCAGTTCGGCGCCCTGCTTGAGGAGTTCGGTGGAGACGGAGAAGGGCGAGCAAGGCGCGACGGCGACCTGGGTCATGGCGTCGAAGGAGGCGTCGTGGTGCCGGCGGACGGTCTCCTCGGTCGCGGCGAGGGCGTCCTCCAGGGTCTCGACGGCGAAGTCCGGCGGCAGTCCGCCGTCCTTGCGGCTGCGGTCCATCGAGCCGCGGGCCAGGGTGAACCGGACGCCGGTCTCGCGGGCGGCGCGGACGATCGCGCCGGACAGGTCGCCTGAGCCCCGCGGAAAGACGTAGTGGTGGTCCATGGCGGTGGTCACGCCGCCACGGGCCATCATCGCCAGCGAGCCCTGGGCCGCCGCGTACACCATCGGCTCGTCGATGCGCGCCCAGGTCGGGTACAGCGCGACCAGCCAGTCGAAGAGGTGGTGGTCCGTGGCCAGGCCGCGGGTGATCCACTGGTAGAAGTGGTGGTGGGTGTTGACCAGGCCCGGGGTCACCAGATGGCCGGCGGCGTCGATGCGGCGTACCACGTCCGTCAGGCCCTCGGGGGCCCTGCCCGCGCCGACCGCCTCGATGCGGTGGCCGGCGATGACGACGTACCCGCTCGCGTACTCGGTGTCGTCGGCGTCGACCGTCGCGATCGCACCGTTCTCGATGACGATGCGCTGGGCTGCTGCCATGGTGCGTCCTTTTCGCTCGGTGGACCGAAGGGGAGAGGGCACGGCAGGACCCGGTGAGGTGCGTGCCGCGGCCGGACAGCGCTGCTCTCCGGCCGCGGGTGCCGAAGGCGGGCCGGTCAGAGATTGGTGAGGTCCACGGGAATCCGCGCCTCGCAGCCCTCGCGCAGCACGGTGGCCTCGATCAGGCCGTAGGGGCGGTCGGCGGCGTAGTACACCTCATTGTCGTTCTTCAGCCCGAAGGGCTCCAGGTCGACGAGGAAGTGGTGCTTGTTCGGCAGTGAGAAGCGGACCTCGTCGATCTCGCCGCGGTGGTCGATGATGCGCGCGCCCATCTGGTAGAGCGTCTGCTGCAACGAGAGCGAGTACGTCTCCGCGAAGGCCTGGAGCAGATGCTTCCTGGTCTGCTCGTAGGACTCCTCCCAGGGGGGCATCTGCTGCTCGTCGTCGCTCCAGTTGAACCGCCAGCGGCCGGCGACCTGGGTGGCCAGGATCCGGTCGTGGGCCTCCTGGAGCGTCGTGTACTTGTCCTTCACATAGCCCCAGAACTCCGAGTTCGTCGAGTTCATGACGACCAGGTCCTTGAGGCCCGAGACGACCTCCCATGCCGCGCCGTCGTAGGTGATCTGGGTCAGCCGGGTCTCCTGGCCCGTGCGGACGAAGGAGTGCCTGCCCTCGTCCGCGCCGGTCGGCCGGGAGCCGGCGTCGGAGGTCGCGATCCGCTCCCAGCCGTACTCCTCGATGCGGATCCGCGCGGTCCTGATGGGCTCCTGCGAGGTGACGAAGTGCCGGGCGAGATGGATGCCGAACTGCTCGGCGGACTCGATGCCGTACTCCTTGGCGAACGCGTACACCGTGTTCTTGGTGGTGTCGGTCGGCAGGACGTTGGCGTTGGATCCGGAGTGGTGGACGTCGTCCATGTCACCGCTGAGCGCCACGGAGACGTTGAGGTCCTTGATGTGGTGGGTGGCGCCGTCGCGGGTGATCCTGACGACTCGGTTCTCGGCCTTGCCGTACTGGTTCTGTCCCAGGACGACGGGGCGGGCAGGGCGGGGATCGACGGTCATCTCGCTAGCTCCCTCGGTAAACGGAGTAGCCGAACGGGGTGAGCAGCAGCGGTACGTGGTAGTGCTCCCCGGGCCGCACGGCGAAGGTGACCGCCACCTCCGGGAAGAACACACCGGCTCCGCTGTCCCGGTTCGCGGGGGCGTCCTGCCGCGTATCGGCTCGCTTCTCCGCATGGGTCTCGAAGTACGCCTCGACCTCGAAGTCGAGCCGTACATGGGTGGTCCCCTCCGGCGGCGCCGGGAGGTCCTTGCACCGCCCGTCCGCGTCGGTCGTGGAGCCGCCGAGTGCCCGCCAGTCCGCGTCGCGCCCGGCGCGGGCGGCGATCCGGACGGCGACGCCCGCGGCGGGGCGGCCGATGCTGGTGTCCAGGATGTGCGTGGACACCGGACCGTGCTGGGCGGCGGCGGTGCTGGTGGTCATGCTCAGGCGTCCCCTTCGACGAGTCGGGCCAGTCGGATACGGTTGATCTTTCCCAGTTCGGTGCGGACGATCTCCCGCTCCCGCTCGGGCGTATGACTGATCCGTTCCCTGACCGCGTCCCGCATCTGTGCGGCGGTCTTCCCGGTGGCGCAGATGAGGAACACCTGGCCGAACCGGTCCTGGTAGGCCAGGTTCAGTTCGAGCAGCTCGGCCCGCAGCTCCGCGGAGGCGCCCGCCATGCCGCGCTGTTCCCGGGCGGAGACCGGGTCGCCCGGCGTGGGCCGGCCTATCGGCGGGTGCCCGGCCATCGCCTCCGCCAGGTCCTCGGCGGTCAGACCGGCCATGGCGGCGTCGCCGGCGGCGTAGAGGTCGTCGGCGGTGGCGTAGGGCCGGTGGGCCAGCAGATGCCCGGCCCAGGCCGTGGCGGCGCACATCTCGTGGAGGGCGGCGCGGGCCGTGTGCTCCGCCAGGGCGTTGAACCGGGCCAGACCCGGGGGCGTGTCGGTCGAAGTCACGGGTGCCTCCGTGGCCGCGAGGGGCCTTGGTGCGGATCGGGCTGCCGACAGCTAACGCCCTGCGCCACACAGCGTCAACACTTTGTTGAAAATTCCGGGTGACAAGAAGCCGCCGCCCAGTCTTCGGACGGCGGCCGTGGTCAAGGCCGCGATCAGGTCTCCTTCTCGCGGTTGAGGTAGTTGTAGACGGTGAAGCGGCTGACCCCGAGCGCGCCGGCGACGGTCTCCACCCCGTGCCGCACCGAGAAGGCGCCGCGCGCCTCCAGCACCCGTACGACCTCCTGTTTGGCCTTGCGGTCCAGATCGGCCAGCGGCCTGCCCTGTTTGCGTTCCATGGCGGCCAAAATGTGCTCCAGGGAGTCGGCGAGCTGCGGCAGCCGTACGGCCACCACGTCCACGCCTGCCCAGGAGAGCACGACATCGTCGGGACCGGCCAGGTCCGGCGGCACCATCTCCCCGCCCATGGCGTCGACCAGCGGTTTCACGGCGGCGATGAAAGGCTCGTCCCCGGTCAATGGCCGCCCTCCCCGATCACGTTGACCTGGAGCGAGATCCGTGTGGCACCGGCGTCGAGCGACTTGCGCAGCAGGGCGTCCACGGTGCCGAGCACGGTGTCGGCCGCACCCTCCGCGGTGTTGCCGAACGGGCCGACGTCCACCGCGTCCAGTTCGGCCCCTTCGATGACCTCGCGGGCCGCCAGCGCATGCGCCGGAGCCTCGTCGAGGTCGAAGGGTTCCGTCGTGAACTCCACCCGCAATCGCACTGTGCCCCCATGGCATGGCTCTGACCTGCGCGTTCGCAGCGTTGGTGTGCCCCAACCGCTCCGACACGACTTTAACGGACTCGCCCGCGGCGATCAGCAGAGCTACGGATGCCCGGTGGGGTCTGGTCATGTCCGGGACCACTCGGCCCTGCTGCGGGCCGTGCAGCGCCTGTCCGGCGCCCGGATCTGAGGCGGGCTCCCCCAGCCTCCCGGCGATGCCGCCGTCGACACCGGTCCTGTCGGGCCCGGCCTCGCGCCGCCGGGCGGCCCAGCCTCCTCGGGGGTGCGGAGCCGTCCGTACCGCAGGAGCCTGAAGTCATGACGCACGCATCGGCGGAGCATCCGCACATCGTGGTGCACCCTCCGGCACTGGACGGCTCCCGGCGGGTCACCGAGGGCGCGGTGACGCTGGGCGTCGCCTCGCATCTCGACGACGTGATCGAGATCCTGCGCTCGGCCGACCTGGACCGGATCGAGGTCGAGGAGAGCGACCTCGTCGAGTGGCTGGGCGGCGGCCCGGAGGACTGGCCGGGGCTGTCGGAACCCGAGCCGTAGCTCATCGGACGTACGGGCACATGGGCTCGCGGCGTACGCGGGCTACGGCACCCTCAAATCAACCTCTGAACCGCGCCGCGGGACGCTTCGGTCACCCCCGGTCGCGGGCACATTCCCGGTACGCGGGGTCCGCCGGCACGGGGGCGGCGGGCCGTCCGCATGGGGGTGCGCGATGGGCGGGGACATCACGACGGCGCTGGAGCCGCACGAGATCGCACGGATACGCGGCGGGCGCCGCGCCGCCGTCACGGTCGCCGTGCTCGAACTGCATCTGCGGGGTGCGGTCGGCGCGGGCCGGGCCGGCACGATGCAGGCCGCTGGGCCGGCCGACGGCCGGATCCGGGCGCCGCTCACCCGAGCCGTGCACGCCTCGCTGTACCGGCCCGCGGGCCTGCGCCAGTTGCTGGACCGGCAGGGGGTGCGCACGGCCCTGGCCGAGCTGGGCCGCGAGCTCACCGCCGCCGGTCTGCTGCGTGGCTTTCCGCCCGGCCGCACCCGCGCCGGGCGCCGCCTGATGAAGGAGCTGCGCGACCGTCACCCCCTGCCGATCCGCAGGTCGGGCCTGTCGGCCGAGGACAAGCTGCTGCTCGTCGCGGTGCACGGCGACGCGGCCCTGACCGGGCTGGCGCCCCGGTTCGCGCGGGAGGCGGGCCTCGTCGGCCGCGGCGGCACCACGGAACGCGAGCTGCGCCAGTCCTGGGGTGGCGGCGGCGGGGGCTTCGGCTGCGGCACGGTCTGACCCCGGGGAGAACCCGAGGGGCGGCCCGCGCTGCCCCTCTGCCGGACGGTGTTGATCAGCCCGGACGCCCGGCGCCCAGTGCGCGCTGAAATCGATGCAGGTGGGGGGCAAAGGTCGTCAAGAGACGGACAGCAGAGGTCCGACGGGGGCACGATGGGACGGCTGTCTTGACACGACGCCTTGGAGAAGGTGGAAGAGGGCCATGCCCGAGAACCTGCCGGTGCGCTGTCCGGCCTGCCGGCGCGAGCACGTCTACACCGCGCCCGCGTATCCCTGCGCGTGCGGCGCCCCGGTCGCCCCCACGCTGGCCCCGGACGGCGCACCGACGGTGCTCGCGCACCGGGCCTGGGACGACGACTGGATCACCGTGCGCTGCGCGGCCTGCGGCCGCCATGACCAGTGGCCGCACCCGGAGTTGGGCTGCCCGTGCGGGACGGTCCTGCGGATCCCGGCGGCGGCCGACGCCGGACCCCGGGCGGCCTTCCGGCCCACGCTCATCCGCACCGCGCGCGACGTGGTCACCAACGCCGTGCTCTATCTGCGCTGGCTGGGCTACCGGGACATCCGCCGCGCCGACCAGCGGCCGCCGTCGGGCATCGGGCTCGCCGCGCGCGGCCTGCTGGCCCAGGTCGACCCGACCGTCGGACCGGCCTCACTGCGCGACATCGAGTGCCTGTGGCTGACCGCCATGACGGAGTCCGCGGAGTGCGTCTACTTCTCGCTGGCCGGATACGCCGACGACGCCCGCGACCGCGCCGACGCCCTCGGCATCCCCCTGTTCCTCCTGGACCTCACCGGCACCCCACACCCCGTCAACACCCACGCCACCCACCTGCACAGAACAGGCACCTAGGCGGTTTCGTTTGGATCAGTTGGTCGTTGGTCCGGGTGTGCCGTTGAGTGATGCGCAGTGGGCGCGGATCGAGCCGTTGCTCCCGGACCGGACGCCCAGACGGGGTGGTCGCTGGCGTGATCATCGGGAGGTGATCGACGCGATCGCCTTCAAGTTCCAGACCGGCAC
>NZ_PENI01000063.1 GCF_003688995.1 Streptomyces shenzhenensis
TCTCCCGCGGAGCGGGTACCATATCGCTTCGCGATATGCAAGCGAACACCCGCGCTACGCGCGGGTGTTGCGTTCCCGCTTCGCGGGAACGCAAGCCGGGTCACTGCGTGACCCGGCGTCAACCTGTGTGCTCCGCACACAGGTTGGGCCCGAGCCGCTGCTGCGGCACAGGCCACAGCCGCGCAGCGGCCGGCCGGGATCCTGGGACGGGGCCTCCGCTGCGCTCCAGCCCCTCAACCGCGCTGCGCGCGACCCGCCCACGGGCCTATGGCCTGAAGTGACTGTGGGAACAGGTGACGACTATTCGGGCTGAGCAACTGTCAGGGCCCAGCGGATACTCTCGGTCGAGGTGTCAATCCCTATGGAAAAGGAACCCGGTTGCACGACACCTGGGCCGAGGGTCACCGATCCCACTCCTGCCTCGCCAGCTGGGCATTCCACCGTGAGTTCGGCTAATTGTGTCTGCTGGGACAAGGTCGCCACTACGCTGCCACCCCCTTCGCAGGCCACGGTGAGCACGGTCGGCAGCCCTTCCCATGCTCCTCCGGACACGACTCCGCCGGCTCCGGTCCTCTCCTCCACCCACACCAAGCCGTCAGGTCCGGGGTGCGGAAGAAGCCCTCCCGCAGCCGCGGCGGGGCCAGTGCCTCCCCCTGCGAGTCCAACCGCCGCCAGCGCGGCTGCCGTTACGGCCTTCGCCGTACTCCTCATGTTCGCCCCTCTCGTTGTCCTGTCATGACACGGATAGTCTGACGTGTAGGAGATCCCCGCGCCTGAGTACAGCTACTCATGACATTCAGACAGTATGAGAGACGGGCTCCAATCAAGCTCCAAGTCTCCTGCTTCATTTATGGCAATGAGATAGACTCTGGAATCATGCATCGGTATCGCTCAAGAGTCTGAACCGGATCAGATCCCACTCCCCCGCTACTGCTTCAAGGCTGATATCTGGTTCAGATGAGGTTCACCGTAGCCGATCGCACACCGTCTACGTGCAGGTTTCCCGTTCCCTGCCAGGTAAGAACCCCAGGAGAAGGCAGACGGATATGTCGACCACAAGCCGAACCGATCAGCGTGAGGCGGCCCAACAAGAAGCCCTGGGCGCGGTTGTTCGTTCCCTCGAATTGCCTGCAAGATCGCTTGCGCCCGAGAGGGGACTCCGGACGCAGGTGATCATGGCGACCGGGTCCGGCAAGACCCGGGTCGCGGCCCGCAGCGCTGAGAAGCTCCGTGCTGGCCGTGTGCTGGTGCTCGTCCCCTCGCTGGACCTGCTCACCCAGACCGAGGCCGCGTGGCGCGAGGCAGGCCGTACAGGCCCGATGATCGGGGTCTCGTCTCTGCGGGGCGAGGACGTGACCTTCC
Organism: Streptomyces shenzhenensis; assembly: GCF_003688995.1. Lineage (GTDB taxonomy): Bacteria > Actinomycetota > Actinomycetes > Streptomycetales > Streptomycetaceae > Streptomyces > Streptomyces shenzhenensis_A. The sequence goes on from NZ_PENI01000063.1 coordinate 1,363, forward strand.
CCAACACCACGGACGTGGAGGAACTGGTCGACTGGGTGCGGCCGTTTGACAAGGTCACCGTGTTCGCCACGTACGCCTCCCTCGGTCTCGGCACCCTGGAGCGCGCCCACAAGGCCGGCCTTCCAGGCTGGGACCTGATCGTGGTCGATGAGGCGCACCGGACGTCGGGTCGGATCGGCAAGCCGTGGGCGATCGTCCACGACAACACCCGCATCCCGTCCCTGCGCCGCCTCTACATGACCGCCACGCCCCGGCTGTGGCAGTTGGACGAGGATGCCGAGGGCGCGCCGGGTGAGCTGGTGGCGAGCATGGAGGACGACCCCAACGGGCCGTTCGGTGCGCGTTGCTTCACGCTGACGCTGTCCGAGGCGATCGACCGGGGGATCTGCGCGCCGTACCAGGTGGTGTGCGTAGACATCACCGACACCCAGCTCCAGGCCGCGCAGCTGCTGGGCGCCGAGGGCCGCTCGGACGAGGTCCGCGGGGCCCGGCTCGCCGCGCTCCAGACCGCCCTGCTCAAGGCGTCGTCGGAGGAGAACTTCCGGCGCACACTCGTCTTCCACCACGTCGTCAAGGAGACCGAAGCCTTCGCGGCCGGCCTCCCCGACGTCGCCGCGCAGCTGCACGCCGCCGACCCCGAGCTGTACCCGCGCACGATCTGGGCGGACTGGCTGTGCGGCGAGCACAAGTCAGGCCACCGGCGCCGGGTGTTGGGCGAGTTCGCGTCCGGGATCGCCACGGACGGCACCGTCGTGGAGAAGGGCTTCCTGGGCTCGGTGAAGGTCCTCGGGGAGGGCGTCGACACCAAGAACTGCGACTCCGTGTACTGGGCCGACGTGCGCGGCTCCATGCCCGACCTCGTCCAGGCCGTGGGCCGCGCGCTGCGGATGCAGCCGGGCGAGGGCAAGGTCGCATCCCTCGTGGTGCCGGTCCTGCTCGGGCCCGGCGAGACCGCGGACAACATGCTGACCTCCAGGGCGTTCGGCGGGCTGGCGAAGCTGCTGGAGGCGCTCAGGGCACACGACGCCCGGGTGGTGGAGCAGTTGGCGCAGCAGCAGACCCTCAGCGCCTACAAGCCCGTACAGCAAGCCGCGCGGGGCCAGGAGAGCCGGGGCGAAGGGAACGGGGCCGGCGGTCCGTCGGCGTCCGCGCGGGAGCTGCTGAAGTTCTCCGTGCCGCGCGACCCGGCGCAGCTGGCCGCGTTCATCAACCTGCGCGTCCTCAACCCCGAGCACGAGCACTGGCGGCGCGGGGTGGAGGCCGCCGTCATCTACGCCCGCAAGCACGGCGACCTGAAGGTGCCCTTCACCTACCGGGTGCCCAGCGGCGACGACCAGGCGGTGGAGGTCGAGGGGTGGCCAGCCTCGCTCGCGAACTTCCCGCTGGGGCAGTGGATCGCCGACAACCGGCGCTTCTACGCCCGCGGCAACATGGACGCCGACCGCATCGAGCAGCTCGAGAAGCTGGGCATGGTGTGGTCGCACTTCGACGTCGCGTGGGAAGAGGGCCTGGCCGCCGCCCGTGGGTGGGCGGCCGAGGCGGGCCACCTCCTGGCCCCGCTCGACGCCACCCACCGGGGCTACCGGGTAGGGATCTGGCTCAAGAACGCACGGGCCGCCGCCCGCAAAGCAGCCGAGATCGAGCAGCGGCGTGCCGAGGGACTGCCGGTTCAGTCGTCGGCCAGGGCACTGACGGACGAGCGACGCGAACAGCTGGAGGACATCGACCCCTCATGGTGCCCGCCCTGGCCCGTAGAGTGGCAGCGCGCCTTCCACCTCGTCCGGCAACACCTGGAGACCAGCGGCCCGCTGCCGACCGAGCCCGGCACCGTCGTGCACCAGGGCGAAGACCTCGGCCGGTGGGTCCGCTCGGTCCGGCTCGGCTGGGACAACCTCACCGGGGTGCAGCAGTGGATGCTGGAGGAGGTCCTCGGGATCGAGCCCGCCACCGAGGACGAGAAGCCGAAGCCACGCCGTACACAGGCAGACAAATGGGCCGCCAACCTGGCAGCCGCGAAGCAGTTCTACGAGCGCGAAGGCCACCTCCGCGTGCCGCGCAAGCACCTCGAGACGATCGTGGTCGGCGTCGACGGCGAGGGCCAGGAGGAGCGGTCCATCAAGCTTGGCTCCTGGATCGGCAACCAACGCAGCCGAGCCGCGACCCTGTCCCCGGAGCGCGTAGAGCAGCTCTCCGCCATCGGCATGCGATGGACGTGATGGGCATCGCACCGCGGCCGTCGTCACGCTCTCGGCCGGCTATCTGCTCGGGCGGCTGCACCCTTGGCGTCGCCTGGGCGACTGGGCGGCCGATCAGGTCCGCTTCACCGGGGCGTGGGTCCGAGGCGGCACCAGGCGGCAGGCCATCGTCGTCCTGGTCCACGTCGTCACCGCATCACGTGCCGGCTGGCGCGTGATGCGCGCCCCGGCCACCGAGACGCGGGCGCCTGCTCGGGGATCGGTGCAGCCCCTTGCCTTCCCCATCGGCCATGTGCGGTTCGGTTACAGGTAGGCGGTGATGCCGAACTGGTGCATCAGGTCGGTGAAGGTCTCCTGGGCGCTCGCGCTCAGGTGGTCGTCCTCGTCGGCCGGGCTGATCAGTGCCGTGACGGGCTGGATGCGGCGGGGGCGGCGTGCGTGGTCGGGAATGGACCGGAAGCTGCCGCCGTATTCGGTGATGACCGGTGTCAGGGGTGTCGGTTCGGCAGTGGTGATGATCGCGGTGACGTTCACGGAGCTGTCCACGCAGAGGTGGCGGGCGAGTTCGTGGGCGAGGGCGAGGGCGTCTCGGCAGCTGGCTCCGACGATGTCCGTATCGACCAGGATGCCGTGCGCTGTGGGGGCCGCTGTGTCGTCTGCGCGCAGTGCCTTCCATGACAGGTTGACCGCGAGGACGGTGCTGCCGTCGTGGTGCAGCTCGGTGTAAATCTCCCGGCCCGTGCGCAGGGGCAGCGTGCTGAAGGCCCAGCGGCGCAGCCCTGGCCGGGGGTTGGACAGGACGACATCGAGTCCGGTCAGCGGGCCCACGGCCAGGGGGTTGCGGGTCAGGTGCTGGGAGCGGGCGCGGGCGGTCGCGCACAGATTGGGGACCCTCTCCCGGACGAGGGGCGGCGCGGTGCGGGGCAGGGGCCGTTCCGGGCGGGCGACGGCGACGAACCAGGCGGAGGGTTCGGCCTGGTCGGCGAGGGAGTTGTCCAGGGCGTGGGTGAGGAGGCGGTCGGTTTCGTCCTGGGCGTGCTGGGTGCGGGTGAAGCGTTCGCGGTAGGCGCGCTCGATCTGGTGCTCGGCCATCCAGGCGGTGTGGTCGCGGTCGCGGTAGGGGACGACGGCGGCCTGCTGGTCCTTGTCCTTGGCGGCGGTGCCGTAGACGTGGTGAGGGGCCATGGGGCTGGCGGGGACGTCGATGGCCAGGAAGCTGAGCTGGCCGTCGGGCGAGGTGAGGGTGGTGAAGGTGAGGTCGGGCAGGTAGGGCTGGACGTGGTTGCGGATCCACTGCGCGTACTGCTGCGGGTTGACCTCGTCGGGGTCGATGCCGACCGGCACGGTGGTCTTGTCGATGACACCGTAGATGAGCAGGCCGCCACGGGTGTTGGCCATCGCGGCGACGTCCTTGGCCAGCTCGTTCCGCCGGCCCTCGCGCGGGGGCTGCGGCAGCTTTTCCTTCCAGTCCAGGTCGTCGGACTCGGCCAGGTTGGCGTCGGCGGCCTGCTTGACCATGTCGAAGGTGAGCGGGCCAGGCGGCGTACCGAGGTGCTCGTGCAATCGTGTCCAGGAACGGGCCATGCCCGGCAGCATACGAAGCCGCACTGACAACGCCGTCCCCGCACGGGAAGCACAGGTGCGTCCCCTCCATCCCCCATTCGTGGGCTTGCTGGACCAGCGGTCAGGCAGAGCAGGCGACTTGTCCCGTCTTCGAGGCGGCGAGGTGCAGCATCCAAGGCCGGGAGTCTCAGTCCGAGGGCTACGGCCGGGGCACCGCTCCCGGCCCACCGAATTGGATGAAAGTGACGGAATGCCGTGTATGCAGAACGCTGACCTGCGGTGGCGTGCCATGAAGGCGGTGGCCGACGAAGGTACGTCCGTGTGGACACAGGTGACGGAATGGGCTTGGTCGGCCTGGTCCTCCGGGCCGGTCAGATGCCACGATCAAGACCTCGCCAGGGCCCGCAGGCATCCCGCCCGCAACCGGCTTGCGCCGAGTCTCATCTGGCCCGGTCTCAGTTCCCCAGGAGCGTTGATGTCCGTCTTCCCCGCCCGGCGACGGCCGGTGCGGTCGTCACGGTGACCGCCGAGCGCGGGACCGCGAGGCCGCTCGCCAGCCGCCTCCTGACCGGTGACGCCGTCGTCATCCTCGTCCTGGCCGTCACCGTGCTGGCCGCGACCGGGTGCGAGGTGCCCGCCGCGCCGGGTGCGCTAGGGGCCGCGGCCGGCGGTCGATTCGCGCGCGCCTGGCCCGGGCTGCACCTGGACGTGCGCCACGCGTTCGGAAGGGCTCTCTGAGATGGCCAGCCGACCGCTCAAGCCGATTCGGGCCAGCGCACCCCCTGCACTGCGGGCTCTTGTCCAGCGGCTGCGCAACGTCAAGGAGTCCTCGGGCAAGACCATCGAGGTGCTCGCCGTGCACGGTGAACACCGTGGCCCATGACCGGGGGCGCGCTGGATGGTGAGGGCCTTGCGGACGGCATCGACGGGGTCGCTGGCGTCCAGCTCGATGTCCCAGCGCACGAGGTAGGCAGTGACGTGCCCGCAGGAGGTCACGCGTCGGCGAAGACAGGCAGTGCCTGCACCGGCGGCATGTCGAGAGCCCGCTGGCGGACTTGGGGGACCGAGAGCAGTGCGACGTAATGCTGGTGGCCTCCGAAGGCCAGCATCTCGCGGACCGTGACGATGTCCATTTCACTGCGCTCAGCTATCAGCGCCTCGATCAGCCATGTCGCATCCGTGTCGCTGAGCTGCAGCACGGTGGGTGAGATGAAGCAGGCCGGGCCGACCCGTGCCACTGCGGTCAGGAGTTGATAGGCGTCCGCGTCCTGCTCTGACTCGCGCAATGCAGCCACGATGGCGACCAGTGCGCCGGGCGAGCGGCTCGCTGCGATCGCACTCAGCAGCGAGTAGGCGTAAAAGTTCCCGTTTTGGTGGGAGCGCAGCTCGGCCAGAAGTTCACAGAGATGGGGCGGGGTTCCCTCGGTGCCTGCGACGTCCAGCAGCTCGTGGGCCAGGTCCCAGTCCTTCTCGTCGTCGTCGGAGAGGAGCAGGACCCTCATCACCCCGACGAAGAGATCCGTCGGCGCTTCGAGAGCGAGGGAGATGAACGAAGATCCGTGCTCCTTCATCGCCCGCACCTGCGTCAGGATCCGCAGCGTCAAGGCCTCGTCGTCTGGCTCGTCGTCTGCTTCACCGGTCTCGGCTATGGCGACTGAGTTGTCCAATGGATCGTCCTGGTGCAACTCGCAAGCAAGCTGGTCGAGACGCCGGGCCCCGTTGTCCAAGTGCCGGGAGGCTTTGGCCAGCGCGTCATCGATGTCGTCCGCTGCTGCCTCGAAGTCCTCGCCTTCGGATGCCGAGGGGCTGGGAACCGTCAGTGGTGGGGAGTTATCCGGTTGTCCAGTGCCCTGACGCAACCGCTCGAGTTCGTCCTTGAGAGTGCGGATCTGCTCGGCTGCCTCTTCGGCCAGCCGGTCGGCCTTGCTGCGTTCCTCCCGGGCACGGTCGAGTTCGGCTTCCGCGGACCGCCGCTGCTCTTCACTGCGCGCCAGCTTCTGACGCACCTCCTCCAGCTGTTGAGGACGGTGTTCACGCTCCCGTAGCCTGCCGCGCTCAGCGTGCAGGGTGGTGATGTCGCGCTGAAGCTTGTCGACCATGGTCAACAGCACCATTACCATCTGATGGCTTCTGGAACGCTCACGATCCAGCTCCATGGCGCGCTCCCACGCCCGCATCAGCTTGTCCTGCAGGGCCAGTGAACGCCTCTGCACGGCGACCAGCTCGTTCGCCAGCGCAGCCGGGTCCGGCTTCCCCCCGGAGGTCTTCGCCGGCCGGGTGGGGTCTTTGCGCGAGGCGAGGGCTCGGGCTTCGGTGAGCATCCGCTCCCGGAGCGCGGCATCGTCACCGGAGCAAATATCAGCAATCGCCTGGACGAACTCATCGTCCAGACGCACCCCGGCAAGCCGCTCGCCGATGGTGGAACGGCCAGGTGTACGCCCGCTGCTGAAGTGCTCAGGCGTCAGCTGCGCCGCGACGTCATCGATACGCAGCTGCGCTGTGTCCAGCCAGCCCCGCAGCAGACTCGCCAGGGCATCAGCCTGCTCCGTGGGGCCCTTGAGATCACCCCACGGCTTGGTACGCCGCTTTAAGTCACCCAACCCGCTTCTCCATCCGTCTTTGGCGCTGTCCGGCCCTGTCCGGCCCTGTCCGGCCCTGTCCGGCCCTGTCCGGCCCAACGGCCAGACAACTGGAACCGTCCTTCCAGCGCGGTGCATGGTGTGCAACACCGCATGACACAAGCCCCACCACCAGGGGCACACCACCGTGTTCGCACGCACGTTTGGGAGACCCTACCGATGCCCAATCTTCTCCAGCACGCCCTCCACCAGATCCTCCACGGACTCGTGACCGAGCTACCCGCACAACTCGTCACAACAGCCATCGCCGCCCTCACCGTCGGCGCTCTACGCGCCCGACGCCGTCGCCGACTGACGACCCGCACCAAGCCGTCACCTCCACCCAACAACTTTTAACTCCTCGGACACCACGGCAACTCGGCAGGGGCCAACAGGAGAGCCACACCTCCGGGCGCCACGCGTGTGCGCAGTCTGCTGCGATGGCCCGTATCCACACCGGGCGGTGCGGGCCATACGACGCCGGCGGCGTGGAACATCGCGCAGCCTGCGGGGCCGGGTGCGGTCTCACCACCAGCGTCGACGGGGCTTGGAGACCGAGTGAGCGCCGCGGAAGGGCGTCCGGCTACCATGAATCAGCGGGCAGATGATCCGCGATCTACGCGAAGAAGCGGCGGCCTGGGTAGTGCAGCGGGCTGCCGGCAACTTCTACTCATTCAAGCGCCGCACCGCGTCCCTGAGGAGCACGAGACGTGAGTCGAACCGGGACCGTGAGGCGCGGAGTGCACTGGGACCGCCTGCCGAGTCCCGCAGCGCGTGAGCGCGCAGCGCTCGGTCCGAGCCGGGCGCGGAGCGGCTGCCCGGACCGCGGCGAGGCGGTACGGCGCGGAGCGCGCCGCACCGTCGACCGGCACGCGTTCGGGCTGAGCCCCGCCCACCCCGGAAAAGGAAAGAGCAGTTGTTGCGCCCGGCGACCGGTACGGGCCCGTCGGCAGTCGGTGCCCGGGCGTTCCGGCGCCGCGCCCGGTCGACGCGCCTGGACTCCCGACCGCCGGACGAGAGTTGAAGGAGTCGGTCGTCTGGGCAGGGTGGTCGGCATGGCAGACGGTGAAGGGCGGGACGCTGCGCGGGCGCTGGCCGCGCAGGCCCGGAACGTGGCGTGGGCGGCGGACGGTACGCCCTGGCAACGGTTCCTACGCACGATCAGCGGTGGCAGATGGGGCTGCCGGCTCACCGGCTGGACCATCATCCGACTGGATGCACCCTGGCAGGACACTCCCTCCTCGCGGTCCGGCTGGAGAGAACGGGCGGCGAACCTCGACGGCGACGTCGCCGTCGACTACACCGTCTGCGCCGCTTGCCGACGCGGATGAGCGCGGCCTCGTCCTCGACCCAGGCGAGCACGGCGGCAATCGCCCGCTCGTGCGCGGCCTCGATCACCCGCCGCGTCTCCCCATCCCCGAGCGCCCACAGCAGAGTGAGAGTCGGCTGCAGGCGGAAGACCAGATCGAACCCGGTAACCTTCACCCGCCGACCGAGCGCCCCAGCCCGCCGCGCGGCCGCAGGCACGTCGGAGAAGACGCAGCCGGGTGTGGTGAGCTCGGCGTCGCAGCGAAGATTAGCCGTGGACGGGCTGTCCCAGTTGACGTTCGGCTGGGTGGGGATGGTGTCTACCGGACCAGATCCCGCCATTCTGTGCACGGGTGACGCAGTACCAGACGGCAAGCACCAGCGCCCGGTTGACGCTGTTCACCCCCTCCGGGCCCAGGAGGTACCTGCGGCTGATGCGGACAACCTGGTGGCCGCGCTGGAGGAGGGCTGCCACTAGGGCGCAGAGCGAAGGTGGTCGAGCTGGGCAGATGGCGCCGGCCTCTCGCGGCGCAGCGTCCAAGGACGGCTGGGACGAGGGTGTGACAGCCGTGAACGACGCCCTGGTGGGCATCACAGACCGGGACTGGGCGCGGCACAGCGGCCGGGCGGCCGGGGCCCCTGAACTGGCCGTACGTACCGATGGTGTGAGGAATTGTGTGCAGAGGTGGCCAGCACCCGGATTCGAACCGGGGTTTCCGCATCGGGGCGAACCCGAGTGCGGTGTCCTGGGCCGCTGGACGATGCGTGGCCGGATGGAGCTTATCCATTCACCGGCTGGCGTTCCCATTCCTTTTACAGGTGGTGTTGCGTTCACACGCCCGCCCACCACGGAGCAGCGGCGGATCTCACTGGCCCCCGTCGATGTGCCGTCCTGGGCGTGGGAAAAGCCCTGCGGCTAGCGTCGCGCGAATGCATCGATCCGGAACGACCCCGGATCGGCCTGCTACCCGCACGCGGCCGTCTGAAAGACCACTGGAATTAGGCATCGGGGAGGCAAGGAAATGTCAGCGATTCAGCTCAAGGAACACCAGGCAGAGCAGAAGTCGAGTTTCCGTAAGCGGGTGGGATTCCCTGCAAGGTCATCTGCGCCCCCGCAGGGTGCTCGGGGCACGATCGTGTCCGCGACCGGGTCGGGGAAGACCATCACCGCCGCCGCGAGCGCGCTGGAGTGCTTCTCGGGCGGGCGGATCCTCGTGACCGTGCCGACTCTGGATCTGGTCATGCAGACCGCCCAGGCGTGGCGTCTGGTGGGCCACCGCTCCCCGATGGTGGCGGTGTGCTCGCTGGAGAATGACCCGGTGCTGGGCGGGCTGGGGGTGCGCACCACTACGAACCCGATCCAGCTGGCGCTGTGGGCCGGGCAGGGGCCGGTGATCGTTCTTGGAATCGATCATCTAGCGGTCATGCCCGCGACACGGCTTCCCGACGCGTCCAGCTACGGCGAACCATGTGCCCCGAACTGATCACCGTATGCCACGCGGCTGCTGTCACACTGGTGTCATGCCGAAGAAGCGAACGTCCGACAGGAATTTCGCCGACGTGGTGGCCGCCGTGGAAGCCGCGGAGGGGTCCGATCCGGCGGAGGGCCGGCTCTCCCCTGCGAGTTCGGGTGAGCTCGTCGACGAGCGGGGCTGTCTGTGGACGAAGAGCCGGGGGCCGCTGGACGTCCGGCTGGTCAAGCGGCTGGTGCGGGGCGCGGACGAGATGATCGTCGGGGAGGGTGCCGGGGAGGTGCTGCGGTCCGTGCCGGAAGAGGAGCGCGAGGCGGCGTGGGCACTGATCAAGGACGGACTCGACACAGCCGGGTCAGGGACATGGACGTACCGGGCGTACGATTTCCGCTCCGAGGACGGCCGCATTCTGCTGTACGTCGAGGAGTTCTACTGACGCATAACGGTCGATGTACGCAGCGACGCGCGCGTCGGCGGCCTGCATCCGGCCGACCGAGGCGAGCGTCCCCGTCCCGTTCGCAAGGACGGGGGCTGCCTGCCGGTACGCGGCAACTGCCGCGACCAGGTGATCAATGGGGTGTCCGCCATGGCGTGCCGCCCACAAAAGGTCGCGGACGCTCAGTGGGAGCGTCACGGCGCGGCCGTCGCACGGTCCCTCGCCCGGATGCCCGCTCTGCGAAGCAGGGAACAGGAGGCGGCCCGCGCCGACCTGATCGCGCTGCGGCTGTATCTGCACAGCACGGAAGGACCGCTGTCCCAGGAGGCGGTGACTCGTGCGCTGCGTTCGTACGACGAGACGGTGTACCCGTACGCGGCGTGCCTGTCGTCCGCGCTGAGCCGGCCCCCTCCTACCGGGGCGTGGTGCTGCGGGGCATGGGTGACGACGACGGTCACGGCAACGCCCTTCCGCGGCCCGGCACACTGCTGAGGGACCCGGGCCCGGTCAGTGTCACTCCGCTCGACCCCCTTCGCCCGGCGATGAGGGCGGGCAACAGCTATGTCATCTGGTCCGCCGCCGCCCGCCGTGTACAGCAGGTGCTCGACGCGGGCGACGGGCCGGAGGAAGTGGTGTTCGCACCCGGAACCCTCTTCCGGGTCCTGGAGGTACGCAAAGGCGACGGGGGCGGGGCCCCGGTGCAGATCTTCCTGCGCGAGCTGACCGGCCCCCTCGGCCCGCAGACCAATCCTGCCGCGGACCGTGCCGCGCTCGAACGTCTGGTCCAGGCCGTGAGCCAGCGCTCGGGCCCCGCGCCGGCCGGCCAATGGCCGGAGCGTTGCACAGGGCTGCCCTTCGGGGCCGGGCCGTGACGCGACTCCGCGCAGCCGACACAACGCAACCGAGTAGCCAATCGCAAAGCAACCGACCCCAGTTGGAAGTGCTCTTTGGGTCGGGACAGATCTCGAGGCCGTCGGACGCCTCCCTCGACCAGCTCGACCAAAGGAGAATCACACGATGGGTGCCCAGCGAAACGGGGGAGACGGGACGACCCCTGGCACGGGCGGTGCCGCACCGCGGGTGCGGGTGGCGGTCGCCCTGCTGGCTTCACCGGAGCTCCCCGAAGGCGCGCTGAGCCCGGGCCGGTCCACCGCTGCGGCTTCCGGTGCCGGGGCCCCGGAGGCCGCAGCGCCCGGCGAGGGGGAGCGCGGTGCCACCGCGCCGGCCCGCCCGAGGGGCCGTCGAACCGGCGGCGGGGGCGAGGCGGCGTCGGCCGCGAGCGCCTCCACCGCCGGACAGCCGGACCAGCAACGGTTGGAACAGCCACACGCCGGGGAGGCGAGCGGCTCGGCCCCGGCGACGGCCCGGAACGCGGCGGCGGACGGCGGCGAGGGTGCCGCGTCCATGGCCGCCGCGCAGACGGACGACGACGGCGCCCCGCCCGGCGCCGACGCCGAGGCGGCCCACGACGGACGCCCGAAGAAGCCCATGCTGGCCGCCGCCGCCATCGTCGGGGCCATCCTCATCAGCGTGCCCTTCGCACTGGCGGGGGGCGGTGACGACAAGAAACAGCCGACGACGCAGGAAGTGTCACACGAGGAGTCCGACACGGTCCTGGGCGCCGGCGCACCGAGCGAGGAGCCGGGTGACTTCACCACCTTGAGCCCCTCCACCTCCCCGAGCCCCCGCCCCTCCAGAACGAGCGCCGCGCCGAGCACCTCCGCCCCGGCGGCCGGCGGCAGCGCGAAGCCCAAGTCCGAGCCCTCCAAGGAGAGCAAGGCGTCCTCCGCACCGGCCCGGGACCGCTCGGACACGGCGAAGAGCACAGCGAAGAGCACAGCAAAGAAGCAGACCAAGCAGAACAAGGCCCCTGTGTGGACCAGGACCTCCGTATCGTCTCCGAGCACCCTCTCCGGCGGCGAGTCCTGGAAAACGAACCGGATCAAGATGATCATGCAGACAGACGGCAACCTCGTGGTCTACAACGAGAACAACCGTCCGATCTGGGCGGCCATGAGTTTCGGAGAGAACCACAAGGCCCGGTTCCAGTCGGACGGCAACCTCGTGATCCTCAACGGCGACGACAGGGCCATCTGGGCCGCTGGCAGTTGGGGCCACCCGGCCGCGAAACTGATCCTCAGGGAGGACGGCAAGGTGGTCATCATGGACGGTGGCACAGTGCTGTGGAGCACCTGACGCACAGTTGACCGAACTCGGTTCCCGGCCCCGCCGCGTGAGCGGTGGGGCCGGGACTGCGGATGCGACCCTGAAGGTCCTCACCGGCCCGTCCGCGCCCGCCTGCCCCACAGCAGGCCGCGTGGTTGCAGCAGCGGTGCAGTCCCGGCGCACAGGGGAATCCGGCCATCAAGCAGACGGCCTCCAGCCCTCGGGGCCAGCCCACCGACCCGCTTGAAGAACAGAGCCACCCGAAAAGCAACACACCAGTCTCGAATGACACGAACCCAGGCCAAGGCCAGCGCTCAGCGAGCCGGGCCGTCGGCTCGCGAAGTCACGGCCCCGAGTGCCACCGCCTCCGGCACCACATCACCCCACGAGCAGTCCCACTCCAGGCCGTGGGCGAAGCGGCCGCTGTCGCGGAAGTACACCTCCCCGAGCACTTCGGCGGCAGGATGCCGGACCGTCCCCAGGCGTGCTCTTCCGTGCAGTCAGCCACGCCAGAAGCTGGCGAGCGGTCTTTCAGCTCAGGGGTGTTGAACGGCGAGGGGGCGGAACGGCCCGCAGTACTTCCCACAGAGGCTGTGAGCCCGCCGCCCACGCTCCCAGCGTCTCGCGGTCCACCACGTGCAACCGCTGCTGCTTCGCGAACGCCCATCCAGGTCCGGTCACCCGCCCGTTCGTCACGAGCACCGCGACGTCCGCGCCATGTACCTGGCGGGCCGTGCCGTTGAGCACCTGAAGGTCCGGGGTGCCCACCGCGCTGCCGGCGAGGCCGTTGCGGCGGTGCTTGCACTGGATCACCCAGCGCCGCCCGAACGGATCCGTCGCCTTCACGTCCGCGCCCAGGTCCCCGCCGCCGCCCGCCCGGACCGCATCCCGGCAGCCGTCCCGGCGCATCAGATCCCGTACCGCGTCCTCGAACCGGGCGTGATGCAGCGCATCCAGCTGCGGCAGCCCGTACCGCAGGCCCTGCGCCCGCACCCGCTCCCAGACCGCCGCCTGCTGCCGGCGGTACAGCCAGCCGACGCCCACGAGCACGGCAAGCACCAGGAGTGCGGCCAGCACCCACCAATGGGCCAGCAGCCAGTTGACCACCGCCACCACCACGGTGACACCCACGCCCACCACTACGAGCAGTCCGAGCAGCTGCGCGTCCCGCTGACGCTGCCGCCTCCCCCGCCGCCGGCTCACCGCACGTCCTTCGGCGACGGGAACCGGATCGGGTAGGACACCGTGGGCTGCGGCTCCACCCGCGGCGCCGGCACCGTGTCGAACCGGATCGGATACTTCACCGTCGACCGCGGGCTCGGAGACTGCCCGCCGCCCGCCGTCGCGTTCCCGTTGCCTAACCCCACCGCGGCTAACGCGACTAACGCAAAGATCGTCATTTCCCGCCGTGCGCCCGGCGCCCACCGCGAGTGACCCCGCACCGGGGTCCCGTCAGAGCGCACGTACGGCCGTATCCAAGGCATCCACGCCTCCCCCTCGTAGCGAATCCCCGCCAACGGCACATCCTGGCAGACCCCACTGACAACGTGTCAGCACATCACCACACAAGGTGATCACCAGGGAGGGGGTGTGCAGGCAGTCGCACAGGCCGAGGAGCACTGCCTCGTGGTCACGCACGCCCGGATCAACATCGGCGTACGGGCAGGGAGGGGGGCGCGTTCGGTCGGTGGCCGCGCTTCTTCTGTGAGCTTCGGCACGCGGGGTACGGGAACTGGCACCGCGTTCCCGACGTACCGTCAGGGTTACTCCCTGCTAGGAGGTTCGCGACCGGCTCACGCAGAGTCAGCGCGGTCCACCGCCGCTCCGGGTGTGGCACGCGGTGCCTTCCGCCCTTGCGCCAACGTGAGCTTGACGGGCCAACGGATTCCGTACCACTCGGGTATCGTTCGGCCATCTGTCACGCCAGGGACTCACGCGGCGCCGTGCCTCCCCGGGGAGTCCACGAAGGATTGTGGGTTCTCCGCGGGGACCTGCGAGATCCGCAGGCTCCACGGAATGGAGTGATGGATACCGATGGCACTGCAGGACTCGCCAGAGGTGCACTGCCGCTGTTGCAGCAGGCGAAACCGGTCGTACCGGATCGCCCGCCGGGGTCGTTCCAGAGGTCCCGGCACAGCTCGTGTGACGTTCGGTGCGCGTTTCGTGCTCACGTGATGAGCACGGCCGTGACGGCGAGGCCGACGAGAAGGAGCAGGACGGGTCCCAGCGGCAGGCCGTGGTCGCTCGGTGGGCTCGGTTCTACGGGGCGCAGTTCCGGGTGGGCGTGCAGGGCTGTGACCTCCTCGGCCATGCGGACGTACGACGGGCGCAGTCGCAGTCGTCGCTCGAGGCGCGGCTCCCCCAGCCCCGTCAGATGCCAGGTGCTGCCGTCCGACCGGCGTATCTCCACGCCGCCCTCGTCGGTGTACTCGGCTGCCCGCAGCCGTTCCCATGGGACGTGCCGTACGGTCCAGGCCCCGGTCAGCCACAGGCCGGTGCTGTCCGCGGTGGCACGCCAGTTGAGGAGGACGGCCGCGAAGCGGATCCATATCGGCAGCATGAGCGGGGGGAGGAGGAGGTGCCAGTGGAAGCCATCCGTCGCGAGGGAGTGCGCGGTGAAGGAGACCCCGGCGGTCAAGCCCGCGGTCAGGGCCAGTCCGGCGGTTCGGGCCACTGGGCCCGGCCCCCAGCGCATCGGGCGGCCGGTGGGCGCCAGGGTGGTGGCGATGCGGTCGATCCGGTCCTGCCGCTGCGGACCTGAGGTGTCGGGGTCGAGGACAGTTGCTCCCAGGAGGGGCTTCTTGCCGGTTCGGGGGAGCCGGACCGGGCCGGCGGTGCGGATCACGATCGGGTCGCCTGCCCGGTCCGTCGTGACGAGGACCAGTTCGCCGCCTTCGTAGGGGGCGCCGAGCAGGACCGCTTCGTGCAACCGCGTGTCGACGCGGAATTCGTCCTCGGCTTTCTCTTGGATGCGGCCCACCAGCTCGTCCTCGTCGGGGAGCATCGCCGTGCAGAGACAGGTGAAGAGCGCGGTCTGGCCGGCTGTGTCGTCGGCCGCGTAGATCCAGGTACGTCCTTCGTAGTCCGTGCGGTCCAGCACGCGCAGGGCCGGCACCGGTGCGCGGCGCAGCGCCACGGCACGGCGGCGGGCGAGGACGCCCACGGTGAGGAAGGAGAGCCCGGGCAGCCCGGCCGCCAGGATCAGCAGCTGCCAGCCGAAGGCGTCGTAGGGCTCCGCCGCCAGGCGCCGCCACGAGCCGTCCTCAAGTACGGTCACCGTGCTGCCGACGCCGTAGTCCTCGGGGTAGGACGCGTCGACGGTGATGCGCCGTTCGTCATCGGTGCGGACGCGCACCGTCTCCTCGCCTCGGTGGATCACCGTCGCCGTGATGTGCGTGGCCCGGTCCGCGTGCCGCTCGTCCGCGCGGATGCCACTCAGCCCCAACAGGACCGCACCAGCGGCCACGGCGCACAGGACCAGCCCGGCAGCGAGCGGGAACCTGCCTCGCACGAGTGGGCCGGCAGGCTCCGGCAGCCGATGCCGCACTCCGGCGGTCCGTTCCACGAGCCGCCGCTGCCTGGACCGGGCGGCCAGCCGCTCGCGGGCCGCGGCCCAGCCGAAGGCCACGGCCCCGATCACGGCGAAGTTCGCGACCTGGGACATCCGGTCGGCGCCCGGCACCTCTCCCCACGCCACCATGGCCGCCAGCGCGGGCGCTGCGATCAGCGTGAGTTCCGGAAGCCGGGCGAGCCAGTACAACAGGCCGACGGCCAGACCCACTTCCGTCATGCCGCCCCAGTCCGGACCGCAGGGCGCCGCATCGCTGCACGACGGTACCGGTTCCACCGCGATCGCCCATACAACGGTGATCAGCAGCGCCGGCACGGACCACACAGGCCGGGCCCAGGATGCGGGGCGGGCCCGGGCCCATAGGGCGGCATCGGTGGACGACCAGGCGGGCGTACCTGCCGGAACGGAGCCCGACGGTATCGGGACGGGAGTTTCGGGCACGTCAGGATTATGCGGCAGGAGACCGCCCTCACCGGACCGGTTCCGCGCCGTACCGCCTACGCCCCGGAGCCACAGCGTTGAGCACCGGCTGGCAAGAACCCTCACGACCACCCGGTGATCCACAACAGCGACTCATCGTCACACCCCTGTCCCGTCGAAATGCATCTGTCAGATGGCGAGCCGCTGACCTGGTGGGGTGCCATGTCGGTTGAGAACGCTGGGCCTCCGTGTTCTCAACCAACATGGCTTTCACGGAATCGTGCTGACGGACGGGACAGCCGACTCAGCCGTCTTGCTCTTCAGCGAAGCTGCCCATGGTCTCTTTCAGGCGGCGCCGTGCCGCGTCCAGACGTTCCGCGTAGTCAGCAGCGAAGATCCTGGGAAGCGCCTTGTCCAACGTCCCCGCAAGTTTGTGGATCGGGGCCCACGCAGCTGGGTCGTCGACCAGACGGCTGAGATCCGTCATCTGAACTCTCTCCAGCCAGTCCGAGAGGACGAGTGCCTCATCGGAGGTGAGCTTGATGGTGATCTCGCTGTTGTCCACGTGGCGAACTCAGCCCGGAGCCTCATGGAAGTCTCGTTCGCGGTAAAGACAGAAGCGCCGGTAGAAGGGGTCCTGGGTTCCGAGGGTGGTGTAGATCCGGCGCGTCGCCCCCTGCCATGTCACCCGGAACGGCTGCGAGGCCAGCCCCACCACCCTCCGGTCATGATCGAGGAGCATGGCCCGGTCCCGCTCCAGCCACGACTCGAACCCCACCAGCGACTCCGTCGTCGCCGCCCAGTACCAGCCGGTGAAGTGCCGCTGCCCGCGGTACGACGTGAACCGCCGCACCGGGAGCCCCGACTCGAACGGAACCCGGGACACCGCCTCCAGCACGGACTTCCTCAGCCCTCCGCCCTCACCGTCAGCCCACTCGACATCGACCAGATCCATCGCCACCCCCGGCCCCACGTACCTGCCGAAAGCAACCGTGACAGGTACAACGAGAACCGGACCAAGAAAATGAGATCAAACCCCAAGTACGGTGCAAATGACACCGCTCAGCGTGCAACGCAGCTCACCGCGATCGACCCGGACTGAGACTGCCCGTGGCCCCTGGACTGGCAACGCCACTACCGCGTCCTCGCCGACCTCGTCGACGCCGACGGCCACCTGCCGGCCATCGAACCCGGAGTGCTGTTCGAGGGCGACGACCTGGGCAAGTGGCTCCAGCGGCAGAAGAATCCGGGCACCTGGGCGCAGCTGTCGAGCGAGCAGCAGGAGCGGCTGTCCACGCTGGGCATCAAGCCGCTTGAGGAGACGTCTCCCGCCCCGGCGGCCACGCATGCGGCGAAGGGGGCCCGAACAAGGCGCAGCAGGCGTTCCAGCGCGGCTTGGCGGCCCTCACACAGTGGGTGGAACGGGAAGGCGTCCACCGGCCTGTACCCCGGAAGGCGGTGGAGACCTTGCCCGACGGGACCGAAACCAAGCTCGGCATCTGGTACAGCAACACCAAGGCCAGGCGGGACAAGCTCACCGAAGAACAGCTGGTCGCGCTCCGGAAGTTGGGCGTCGAATGAGCGTAACAGTTGCAGGCCCGGGCGCTGCTAGCTCGGCTTCGGGGCTGCGCCTCATAGCGGTGAGGGTTGTCAGAGACGATCCCAAGCCACGGCCAGGCCCTCCCTCGGATTGGGCCCACCAATCCTTTGTGATTGTTCGGTTACGCACAGCATAAAGCTGTGGTAGATCTGTGGATCTTCGGATCGTCTGGCCGGAGCATGACTGACTCAGAGGTCGGTAGTGGGGGTGGGCGTGGTCGATGTGTTGGCGGACTCGGTGGGTGATCCCGAGCCCTTCGTTCACCCGATTTTTCAGCTTCGCCCTGGCGAGGACAGTGGATCCGAGACCCTCGGCTTGTATCGGTATCAGGCCGAGGTGGCAGCTCAGGCTTGTCTGGCCATGCTCACCCAGGATGTCATCGACTACGTCGTATGCGAGTGGCATGAGGACTTCGTCATCGCGTTCACGAACGGCGAGGTGGAGCTGGTGTCGGTCAAGCACAGCAGCCGCACGCAGTGGACACTCGCGGATCTCTGCAAGGACGGCGGGATAGCCCATCTGTTCGACCGGTGGTCTGCCTGCGGGCGCGCGAGCAACGTGCGGCTTCGCCTGACTACGAATGCGCCCCTCAGTCCCGCGAAAGACAACGCTTCCACGCTTGCCCGTATGTGCGGTCCAGACCCGGAGCTCACGGTCGGCAGGGGCGCCATGGCCAAGAGCTTGTCGCAGCACCTGCTGAAGGTTCGCTGGAAGCAGCCCTACGACAGCATCCCTGAAGTGCTGCCGGAACTGCGCAAGGTCGGTGACATCGCTGCCCCGCAGGAGTTCACCGAGCAGGTGGCCGCCTTCATGGCAGTGCTGGAAATCGATTGGGGCTGGTGCAGGTTTGGTCACGCGACCTGGAGGGCCGGTGTGGTCATGACGCTCTCGAATCGACAGGGGTCAGCCGGCCGAGCGAGGCTTGTCTGCGGCGTCGGTGGTAGGTCCTCTCGATCCAGGTCACGATCGCGATCCGCAGTTCCTCGCGGGTGGCCCACGCCCGACGGTCGAGGACGTTTTTCTGCAGCAGGCTGAAGAAGGACTCCACGGCCGCGTTGTCGCCTGCCGCTCCGACCCTCCCTATCGAGCCGACGATCCGGTGCCGGTCGAGCACCCGGACGAACTTCCGAGACCGAAACTGCGATCCGCGATCGCTGTGCAGAATGCACCCGGCGACGTGACCACGCCGGGCAACAGCGTTGTTCAGCGCTGTGACGGCCAGGCGGGACTTCATCCTCGTGTCG
>NZ_PENI01000064.1 GCF_003688995.1 Streptomyces shenzhenensis
ACTTCTTCGCGCAGACCCAGGCGCTCGCGTTCGGCAGGACCGCCGACGAGGTGCGGGCGGAGGGTGTGCCGGAGGAGCTGGTGGCGCACAAGACGTTCCGCGGTGACCGGCCGACGACCACGATCCTGGCGCGTGAGCTGACCCCGTCGGTGCTGGGCCAGCTGATCGCTTTGTACGAGCACAAGGTGTTCGTCCAGGGCGCGGTCTGGAACATCGACTCCTTCGACCAGTGGGGCGTCGAACTCGGCAAGGTCCTCGCCAAGCGCGTCGAGCCCGCGCTCACCGAAGGCACCGAGGTCGAAGGCCTGGACGAGTCCACGCGGGCCCTGGTCGCCACGTACCGGGAGCTGCGCGGCAGGAGCTGAGCACGGGACCGGCGCCGGGTGCGGGACCGGCCGAGCGCGAGGGAGGTGCTCGGGGCGGCAGGTGGTACACGCGGCCGGTGCCGGGCGGCAGCGGGTGCCCGGCCCGGTCAGGCCACCGCGCTCAGCGTGTCCGCCAGCCGTCGCTGTACCGAGCGGGACGCGGGCAGGGCCGCCAGCGCGGCGGCGCCCAGCACCGCGCCCGCGCCCAGCGCCAGCAGCAGGCCGGCGGAGGGGGACTGGGCGATCCCGGCACCGATGCCGCTGGAGCTGCCCTGCGCGTCGATCAGCCAGCGCGCCAGGGGCAGCCCCAGCGCCATGCCGGCGACGACCGCCGCCAGGGCCGTACAGCCGGTCGCCGTGACCGTGATCGCGGTGATCTGCCGCGGGGACATGCCGATCGCCTTGAGCGCCGGCAGGTCCCGTTCGCGCTCGCGGACCGTCCCACCGATCGCGGTGAGCAGTTCGATCAGCCCGATGAGGGCGAGGACGGCGACCACACCGACGACGACCCCGCGCAGCGGGGACAGGCCGTCGGCCGGGTTGGGCACGGTGTGCACGTCCAGGTGCCCGCGCCCGGCCCGCGCCAGGTCGGCGCCGACCTGGTGCGGGTCGGCGCCGGGGTGCAGCCGTAGCTGGTAGAAGCCGGGGTCCAGCCGCGGGTCGTTCTCGCGCAGGGTGTCGAGCGAGGTGGCGACGACCCGGCCGGCGTTCTCCGGTTCGATGCTGCGGCCCACGATGTGCAGGATCTGCGGCCGGTCGCCCACGGTCATCCGCACCCAGTCGCCGACGCGCGCCTCCAGCAGGTCGAGCAGCCCCTGGCCGGCCACCGCCTCGTCCGGGCCGGTCGCCGGGCGGCCCTCGGCGAGCGCGTACGGGTAGGGGTCCTGGCGGGTGCCCAGGCCGCGCAGGGCGATCGTGGCGGTCTGGCCGGGGACCAGGGCGGCGACCTCTACGCCCGGGTAGGCGGCGGCGACCTCCGGGTCGGATTCCAGCAGGGCCCGCGCCGCCCGGTCGCTCAGGCTGCCGTCCGTGCGGGCGGTGAGGGCGGCCGCGAGGCCCACCCGCTGCGGGTCGCGGTGGAACCGGTCGATCGTGGTCCAGGCGCTGAGGGCCACCACGATCAGCAGCAGCGGCAGCGCCAGCCGGCCCACGGTGGCCAGCGAGCGGCGGCGGCCGGTGCACGCCGTGTGGCAGCCGAGGACCAGCGCGGGCGGCAGGCCGAGCCCGAGGGCGAGCCGGCCCACCCGGGTCAGACGCCCGCCGGCCGGGGTCGCGGGCCGGGGCACCGGCACCGGCGGCACCCGCCCCGCCCGCCAGGCCGCGAGGGACGTGGTCAGCCCGATGAGCAGCACCGCGCCCACGGGCACGGCGAGCAGGGTCAGGGTGTGCCCCGGCAGCCCCTGCCACACGCCCACCGCGTCGCCGAGCCGCCCGGGGATCCGGTGGCCCAGGCTCTCGGTGACCGCGACGGCGGCCAGCGCGCCGAGGACGGCGTAGGCGATGTGCTGGAGCAGGAAGATCCGCACCACCTGGCCGGGGGTGAACCCGATCGCCTTCAGCACCGAGATGTCCCGCAGATGGCCGCGGATACGGGTGCCGATCGCGCCGTGCACCGCGAACCCGGCGGCGACCAGCGCGCCCAGGCCGAACAGCCCCAGCACCTGGCCGAGGAGCCGGCTGTCGCCCTGGGCCTCGGCCCGCGCCTGCTGCCAGGTGGAGACCTCGCCGACCGCGCCGGCGCCCAGCACCGTGACGGTCCGCTGCACGGCGTAGTCGGTGTCGTCGGGGTCGGCGAGGCGCAGCCCGACGACCTGGCCGCGGGGGTCGCGCACGGCGGCGGGCGGGGCCCAGACCAGTCCGGGCTGCTCGCCCGGCCGGTAGCGGGGCTCCGGGCTGTCGGCGACACCCACGACCGTCAGGGTCCGGGCCGTGCCCGGCAGCTTCAGGACGTCCCCGGGCTCGGCCAGCAGGGCCCGGGCGAGCCGGCTCTCCAGGACCACGCCGTCCGGATCGGAGGAGCGCAGCCAGTGGCCGGAGACGAGCAGCGGGCGGCCCACGGCCGGTTGCCGCAGCGTGCTGCGCAGCTCCACCGAGGCGCGGGTGCCGCGGGACGAGACGGTGACCTTCTCGGTAGCGTAGGGGCCGGCGAGGGCCTGGACGCCGTCCAGCCGGGCGAGCCGCGCGGTGTCGGCGGTCTGCGCCGCGTGGATCCACACGTGCGCGCCGCGGGACTGGGTGAAGATCCGTTGCCAGGGGTTGGTCGCATAGCCGAACAGGGCGGTGGCCAGCAGCAGCGAGGCGACGATGCCGGCGGTGGCGAGCACCAGGAACAGCGCCTCGCCGCGGTGCGTCCGCAGATCGGAGTGCGCCCAGCGCAAGGTGGCCCGCACCGGCTCAGCTCCTCGTCCCGCGCACGGCGGAACGCCCCGCCCCGCGGCGCGCCCCCGGGCGGGGGCCGTGAAGGTCGTCGTACACCGCGGCTCAGTCCCTCAGCTCCAGCACGCCGGATATCCCGGTCCGGTGGGGCGGCGCGGCGTCCAGCGCGGCGTCGTCGGCGATCCGGCCGTCGAAGAAGCTGATCACCCGGTCCGCGGCGCTGGCCAGCCGGGCGTCGTGGGTGACCAGCAGGATCGTCTGGCCGCGGTCGTGGAAGCGGGACAGCAGCCGCATCACCTCGCGGGTGCCCCTGCTGTCGAGGCTGCCCGCGGGTTCGTCGGCGAGCAGCAGCGGAGGGTGGTTGACCAGCGCCCGGGCGAGGGCGACCCGCTGCTGCTCGCCGCCGGACAGCTCGCCCGGCATGCTGCGCTCCTTGCCGGTCAGCCCCAGCTCGTCCAGCAGCTCCCGCCGTTCGGCGCGGGCCCGCTTCGGCGGGACGCCGGCGAGCAGTGCGGGCAGTTCGACGTTGTCGGCGACGGACAGGTCGGAGACCAGGTTGAAGAACTGGAAGACGATCCCGATGCGTTTTCTGCGCTCCACCGCCCAGCGCGCCTCGCTGTAGGAGTCGGTGCACTCGCCGTCCAGCCGGATGCTGCCCGCGTCGGGCCGCTGCAGCCCGCCGAGCAGATGGAGCAGGGTCGACTTGCCGGCGCCGGAGGGACCGGTGACGGCCACGAACTCGCCGCGTGCCACGGACAGGTCGACGCCGCGCACGGCGTGCGCCGGTGTGCCGCGGCCGTAGTGGGTCTTGACCAGACCCTCGGCCCGCAGCGCCGGAGCGGTGGGGCGGTGGCTCACTCCGGCTCCTCCAGTTCCTCCTGGCACCGTTCCAGCCAGTCCAGGTCGGCCTGCAGGTGCAGCATCGCGCCCTCGATGAGCAGGTGGGCGATTCGGTTGTCCCGGTTCTCGGCGGCGGCCAGTCTCGACAGGCCCCGCATGGTGTTGAGGTACTGGCGCCGCTGCTTGTTGATGAGGGCGAGCTGGTCGGCGAGGCCGGTCTGCGGGGCGAGGGCCAGCTTCATGAAGAACTCGTCCCGTACCCGCGGTTCGTCCTCGGGCTCGGCGAACCAGGCGCGCAGCGCCGCACGCCCGGTGTCGGTGAGATGGTAGATCTTCTTGTTCGGCCGGCTGCTCTGCTCGACCTCCTCGCCCTCGATCAGGCCCTGCTTCTCCAGGCGGCCGAGGGTCACATAGATCTGGCCGACGTTCGGCTGAGGGTACGCGGAGCCCAGCAGTTGCTCAAGGTCCTGCTTCAGCTCGTAGCCGTGGGCGGGGCCACGGGCCAGGAGGGCCAGGAGGGGGAGGCGCACTTGTGCAGTCCTCCTGTCCTTGTTGTGTGCTCCAGGCCCTAGTATCGCCCATACCTAACAGGTATACATGGCCTCTGACGGCGGGCGAGGGTGCCCGGCGCCGGGGTTGCAAGGAGGAACCTATGCGGTGGATGCGTGCCGCCGGTAGGGGCCTCCTCGTCATCGCCGTGGTCCTGGCCGGTTATGTCGCCTCCGGCGCCCGGGCCGACGAGGGCGGCGGCGGGGGCCGCGGGCCGCTCACCCTGGCCACCGCGGGCGACCTCACCGGCTATCTCGGCCCCCTGCTGGCGGGCTGGAACCGTACGCGTCCCGCCGAGCGGGTCACCCTCGTCGAGCTTCCGGACTCCGCCGACGAGACCCGCGCGCAGATGGCGACCGATCTGCGCGGCGGTGACCGCAGCCGCTTCGACGTGCTCAACATCGACGTCAACTGGACCTCGGAGTTCGCCGCGGCGGGCTGGATCCGTCCGCTGCCGCGGGACCGGTTCCCGCTGGACACGTTCCTGCCGCCGGTCGTCGACACGGCGACCTACGACGGCCGGCTGTACGCGGTGCCGTACGTGACCAACGCGGGACTGCTGCTGTACCGCGCGGACCTCCTGGCCAAGGAGGGCATCGCCCCGCCGCGCACCTGGGACGAGCTGGCGCGCCTCGCGCGGACCGTCGCGCCGAAGTACGGACTCGACGGCTATGCGGGCCAGTTGCTGCCCTACGAGGGACTCACCGTCAACGCGGCCGAGGCCGTCTACTCGGCGGGCGGCACGATCCTCGGCGACGAGGGCACCCGGGTCACCGTGGACTCGGCGGCGGCCCGCGAGGGCATCGGCTTCCTGGTGCGCGGGGTGCGCGAGGGCTGGATCCCCGAGCGGGCGCTGACGTACAAGGAGGAGGAGTCCAAGCAGGCCTTCCAGGACGGCCGGCTGCTCTTCCTGCGCAACTGGCCGTACGCCTACGTCAGCGCGTCGGCCGAGGGCTCCGCGGTCGCCGGGAAGATCGGCGCCGTACCGCTGCCGGGTCCGGACGGGCCGGGCACCAGCGTGCTCGGCGGCTCCAACCTGGCCGTCAACACCCATGCCCGGCACCCGGATTCGGCCGCCCGGCTGATCGCCTACCTCACCAGCGAGCGCGTCCAGCGCCAGGTCCTCACCCGCGGCGCCCTGCCGCCGGTGCGCGCCGCGCTCTACGAAGACCCGGACCTCACCCGGCGGTTCCCCTATCTGCCGACCCTGCGGGCCGCCGTGCTCTCGGCGGCCCCGCGGCCCAAGAGCCCGCGCTACGACCAGGTCAGCCTGGTGGTGCAGGCGGTCGTGCACGACGCGCTGACCGGGCAGGAGACGCCCGAGAGCGCGGTGCGACGGCTGGCGCGGGAGCTGGCGGCCATCTCCCGGCGCTAGCTCGATAGTTACTTGTTAGGTAACGCGCGCATCTCATCTGGGACGCAGGTGGGTCGATAAGTCCGGAAATAGAGCCCCAACTCGGCAGTAGCTTCCGTCCACTTCATTGACACCTTCAGGAAACGGATACCTAACATGCATGCATAACCGTTAGCACGCACAGACAGGTCGACGGGGTGAGTTCCCAGCACATCGACGCCCACCGCTGGTGGCGCGACGCAGTGATCTACCAGGTGTACGTCCGCAGCTTCCTGGACAGCACCGGCGACGGCATCGGCGATCTGGCCGGGGTCAGGGCCGGACTGCCGTATCTGAAGAAGCTCGGTGTCGACGGGATCTGGCTGAGTCCCTTCTATCCGTCCCCCCAGCACGACCACGGCTACGACGTGGCCGACTACTGCGACGTCGACCCGCTCTTCGGCGACCTCGCCGAGTTCGACCTGCTGATGGCCGCCGCCCGGCGCCTCGGGATCAAGGTGCTCCTGGACATCGTCCCCAACCACTGCTCCAGCGAGCACCCTTGGTTCCGCGCCGCCCTAGCCGCGGCGCCCGGCGACGCGGCCCGCGCCCGCTTCCACTTCGCCGCCGGCCGCGGCCCGGACGGCGCCGAGCCGCCCAACAACTGGCACGGCATGTTCGGCGGCCCCGCCTGGACCCGGGTCACCGAGTCCGACGGCCGCCCGGGCCAGTGGTACCTGCACATGTTCACCCCCGAGCAGCCCGACTGGAACTGGCGCACCCCCGAGATCGCCGCCGAGTTCGAACGCACCCTGCGCTTCTGGCTCGACCGGGGCGTCGACGGCTTCCGCATCGATGTCGCCGCCGGCCTCTACAAGCACCCGGACCTGCCCGACTCCCCGGACCCCGAGGCCGACGCCCGCACCCGCGACTCGGTCAACCCGCTCGCCTGGAACCAGCCCGAGGTGCACGACGTGTGGCGGCGCTGGCGCGCGGTGTGCGAGGAGTACACGGCACGCGACGGCCGTGAACGGCTGCTCGTCGGCGAGGTGTCCGTCCCCACCGCCCGCGAACACGCCCGCTACGTCCGCCCCGACGAACTCCATCAGGCGTTCTTCTTCGACCTGCTCAGCGCCCCCTGGAACGCCGACGCCTTCCGCAAGGTCATCTCCGAGGCCATGCAGGACATAGCCGGCACCGGATCCACCGTCACCTGGGTCCTCAACAACCACGACCAGGTCCGCACCGTCACCCGCTACGGCGAGCCGGCCACCGGGGGCAGCGGACTCGGCGCCGCCCGCGCCCGCGCCGCCGCGCTGCTCATGCTGGCGCTGCCCGGCGCCGCGTACATCTACCAGGGCGAGGAACTCGGCCTGCCCGAGGTCGTCGACCTGCCCGACGACGTGCTCACCGACCCCATCTTCCGGCGCACCGGAAGCCGCGCCCGGATCCGGGACGGCTGCCGGGTGCCGCTGCCCTGGTCCGGGCAGGCCTCCCCGTTCGGCTTCACCTCCGGCGCCGAGGGCGCCAAGCCGTGGCTGCCGCAGCCCGAGTACTTCGCCGAGCACGCCACCGACCGGGCCGTCGCCGACACCCGCTCCTTCTGGCACCTGTACCGCGACGGCCTGCAACTACGGGCGGGGCTGCCCCAGTTGGGCGAGGGCACACTCGACTGGCTGGACTGCCCGCCGGGCGTGCTGGCCTTCGTCCGCGGCGACGGCCTGGTCTGCGCCGTCAACTTCACCACCGCCCCCACGCCCGCGCCCGTCGCCGGCACGCCCCTGCTGTCCAGCGGCCCCTGCCCGGCCGGGGTGCTGCCCGGCTCCACCGCGGCCTGGTGGATGAGCGACCTCTGACCCGGGCGCCGACGCCCGGTCCCCTGTTCCCCCGTCAGCTTCCCCGATCCGAGAGTTCCCCCACCCCGAGAGTTTCCCCGCCCCGAAGTCATCCCGAAGGGACATCAACGATGATGCGACGACGCACGACGCTGCTCACCTCCTGCACCGCCCTCGCCCTGGCCCTCGGCGCGACCGCCTGCGGCAGCGGCGAGCCCGTGTCGGCCGGCGGCGGCGACAAGGCACTCAGCGGCCAGACCGTCACCGTGGCCGGCGTCTGGTCCGGCACCGAGCAGAAGAACTTCCAGAAGGTGCTGGACGCCTTCACCGCGAAGACCGGTGCCAAGACGCAGTTCATGTCCACCGGCGACAACGTCTCCACCGTCGTCGGCAGCAAGATCGAGGGCGGCAACGCCCCCGACGTGGTGATGGTCCCGCAGGTCGGCGTGCTCCAGCAGTTCGCCGAGGAGGGCTGGCTCGAACCGCTGTCCGACACCGCCCAGCAGAGCATCGACGCCGGCTTCGCGAGCGTGTGGCGCACCTACGGCAGCGTCGACGACACCCTCTACGGCCTCTACTTCAAGGCCGCCCACAAGTCGACGGTCTGGTACAGCCCCGACGCCCTCGCCCAGGCCGGCGTCGAGGCGCCCAGCACGTACGACGAGATGCTGAAGGCCGGCCGCACCGTCTCCGACTCCGGGCTCGCCGCCTTCGCGGTCGCCGGACAGGACGGCTGGACGCTCACCGACTGGTTCGAGAACGTCTACCTCTCCCAGGCCGGACCCGAGAAGTACGACGCCCTCGCCACCCACGAGCTGAAGTGGACCGACCCGAGCGTCGTCGAGGCGCTCACCACCCTCGGCAAGCTCTTCAAGGACAAGCAGCTGATAGCCGGCGGCCAGAAGGCGGCCCTCAACACCGACTTCCCCGGCTCGGTGGAGAAGGTGTTCGGACCCGAGCCCGAGGCCGGGATGGTCTACGAGGGCGACTTCGTCGCCGGTGTCGCCCACGACCAGTTCGGGCGGACCATCGGCGAGGACGCGAACTTCTTCCCGTTCCCGGCGGTCGACGGCGGCACCGCGCCCGTCGTCAGCGGCGGCGACGCGGCCGTCGTCCTCAAGGACGGCAAGAACGCCAAGGCCGGCATGAAGCTCGTGGAGTTCCTCGCCACCCCGGAGGCGGCCGCCGTGTGGGCCGGGGCGGGCGGCTTCCTGTCCCCGAACAAGAAGCTCGACCTGGGCGCCTACGGCGACGATGTCACCCGCGCCACAGCCGAGTCCCTGGTCGGCGCAGGCGACTCGGTCCGCTTCGACATGTCCGACCAGGCACCCGCGGCCTTCGGCGGCACCAAGGGCACCGGCGAGTGGAAGCTCCTCCAGGACTTCCTGCGCGACCCGTCCGACCCGAAGGCGACCGCGGCCCGGCTCGAGGCCGCCGCGGCCAAGGCCTACCGGGACTGACCTGCCATGACCGCGACCAGCCTGACCACACCCAAGGAGGCGAACCCGCCCGCCGCCGGCGCGCCGCACAAGCGCCGCGCCCGGCGGCGGGGCCGGATCGTCGCCCTCCTCTTCGTCCTCCCCGCCCTGCTTCTGCTCGGCGCCCTCGTCGTCTACCCGGTGCTGTTCTCCGTCGGCCGCAGCTTCTTCGACGCCTCCGGCACCCGCTTCGTCGGCGGCGACAACTACACCGAGATGTTCCGCGACCCGGCCACCCTCAAGGCCGTCCGGAACACGGCTGTCTGGGTCGTCGTCGCCCCGACGCTGCTCACCGGGCTCGGCCTGATCCTCGCCGTCCTGGTGGAGAAGGTCCGCTGGGCCACCGCGTTCAAACTGCTGCTGTTCATGCCGATGGCGGTGTCCTTCCTCGCCGCCGGCATCATCTTCCGGCTCGCCTACGACGAGGACCCGGACAAGGGCGTGCTGAACGCGGCCGTGGTCGCCGTCCACGACGCCGTCAAGGGCTCCTCGTCGTATCCGACGGCACGGGCCCGCGAGGGGCATGGGCTGACCCGGGACGGTGACGGCTCGTACCGGACGAGCGCCGCACCGGGCCGGTCCGTGACGCTCCCGATGGTCGGCGTGCTGCCCAAGGACCTGCCCGCGGGCGCCGCGCCCGCCGCCCCGGCGGCCGGCCGCGGCGCCGCCCCCGACGAACTGCGCGGCGTCGTCTACCTGGACTTCACCCCCGGCGGGGGCGGCACCCAGGGCAAGGTCGACCCGCGGGAGAGCGGACTGCCCGGGCTGACGGTCGAGGCGGTGCGCGACGGACGGACCGTGGCGAGCACCACGACCGCGTCCGACGGCTCCTTCCGCTTCGGCGGGCTCGCCGCCGGCACCTACACGGTGAAACTGCCCGCGGACAACTTCGCACCGCCCTACCAGGGCGTCTCCTGGCTCGGCCCGGCCCTGGTCACCCCGGCGATCATCGGCGCGTACCTGTGGATCTGGACCGGGTTCGCGATGGTGTTGATCGGCGCGGGCCTGTCCACCCTGCCGCGGGACGCACTGGAGGCCGCGCGGATGGACGGCGCGAACGAGTGGCAGATCTTCCGGCGGATCACCGTGCCGCTGCTGGCGCCCGTGCTCACCGTCGTCTTCGTGACCCTCGTCATCAACGTGATGAAGGTCTTCGACCTCGTCTACGTCATCGCGCCGGGGCCGGTGCAGGAGGACGCGACCGTGCTCGCGACGCAGATGTGGCTGGTGTCCTTCGGCGGCGGCAACAACCAGGGCCTCGGCAGCGCCCTCGGGGTGCTGCTCCTGCTCCTGGTGATCCCCGCGATGGTCTTCAACGTCCGCCGTTTCCGAAGGAGTCAGCGATGAACGCGGTCAGGCGCGGCCTGGGCAACGGGCTGGTCCAGGCGTTCCTGGTGGTGATCGGCCTGATCTGGCTGACTCCGCTCGCGGGGCTGTTCCTGTCCTCGCTGCGCTCGGCCCAGGACTCGGCCAAGGGCGGCTGGTGGACGACGCTGGCCGGCCCCGGGCAGCTGTCCTTCGACAACTACTCGGCGCTGCTGAAGAACACCGGGATCACCCAGGCGTTCTGGAACACGGTGCTGATCTCGGTGCCGACGACCGTGCTCGTGGTCGTGGTCGCCGCGCTCGCCGGATACGCCTTCGCATGGCTGGACTTCCCGGCGCGCGAACCGCTGTTCCTGCTGGTGGTGGCCCTGCTGGTGGTGCCGGTGCAGATCGGTCTGCTGCCGGTGGCCAAACTCTTCGGCCAGCTCGGGCTGTTCGGCACGATCCCCGGCGTGGTGCTGTTCCATGTCGCGTACGGGCTGCCGTTCGCGGTGTTCCTGCTGCGCAACTACTTCGCCGAGATGCCGAAGGAGATGCTGGAGGCGGCGCGGATGGACGGCGGCAGCGAATGGCGGATCTTCACCCGGCTCGTCCTGCCCGTCGGCCGGCCCGCACTCGCCAGCCTCGCCGTCTTCCAGTTCCTGTGGGTGTGGAACGACATGCTGGTCGCCCTGCTGTTCGCGGACCCCTCAGCCCAGCCGCTGACCGTGGAACTCCAGTCGCAGATACGGCAGTTCGGCAGCAACATCGATGTGCTCGCGCCCGGCGCCTTTCTGTCCCTGATCGTGCCGGTGGCGGTGTTCTTCGCCTTCCAGCGGCACTTCGTGCAGGGCGTGATGGCGGGGTCGGTGAAATGACCGAGGCGGCGGGGCACCGGCCCCGCCGCCCGTCAGGTCACGCCGACGCCGGCGGGTACAGCGAGCGCGGCAGCCCGGAGGCCGCCGCCGCGTCCAGCAGCCACAGGGTGCGCTGCCTGCCGTACGCGCCCGCCGCCGGGGCCTGGATCTCGCCCGCGCCGGACAGCGCGATCTGCGCGGCCTGCGCCTTGTCCTCGCCGGCCGCGAGCAGCCACACCTCGCGGGCCGCCCGGATCGCCGGGAGCGTCAGGGAGACCCGGGTCGGCGGCGGCTTGGGCGCGCCGTGCACGCCGACCACCGTGCGCTCGGTCTCCCGCACCCCCGGCAGCTCCGGGAAGAGCGAGGCGACATGGGTGTCCGGGCCGACGCCGAGCATCAGCACGTCGAAGGTGGGCACGGCCCCGTGGTTCTCGGGGCCCGCGGCCCGGGCCAGCTCCGCCGCGTACGCGTCCGCCGCCGTGTCCACGTCGCCGCCGTACGGGCCGTCGGACGCGGGCATGGGGTGCACGCGCTTCGGGTCCAGCGGTACGGAGTCCAGCAGCGCCGCGCGGGCCTGGGTGACATTGCGTTCCGGATCGCCCTCGGGCAGGAACCGCTCGTCACCCCACCACACGTCGAGCCGGGCCCAGTCGACGGCGTCCCGGGCGGGCGCCGCCGCCAGCGCGGCCAGCAGGCCGTTGCCGTTGCGCCCGCCGGTCAGCACCACGGACGCCGAGCCGCGGGAGGCCTGCGCGTCCACGACCTTGGTGATCAGGCGGGCCGCCGCGGCCTGGGCCATCAGCTCCTTGTCGCGGTGCACGACCAGCTGCGGGGTGCTCACTTCGCCGCCGCCTTCTTCGCCGCCAGCTGCGCGGGCGTCGGCGCGGGCTTGGCCGCCGGGGCACCCGCGGTGACGGGCTCCGCACCCGCGCCGCCGGCACCGTCAGCGCCGCCCGGCCGTGGCTGATCGGCCGGCGAGCCGGTCAGCCGGTCCACGCCGTAGCGCAGCGCCGACGCGTAGGTGTCGTCCGGGTCGAGCCGGCGCAACTCCTCGGCCATCAGCTCGGACGTCTCGCGCCGCTTGAGCGCCACCGCACGGTCCGGCTGGCCCTGGATGGACAGCGTGGCCAGCGAGCCGTCCGCGCGGTCCAGGGCGATCGGGCCGCAGTCGGTGTCCAGCCGGACCGCGGTCAGACCCGGTCCGGACGACAGCGACCGCTTGACGGGGACGTCCAGCCGGTCCGCGAGCCACATCGCCAGCAGCTCACAGCTCGGGTTGAACTCCTCGCCCTCCACCTCGACGCCCTTGACCTCGCACACCACCTGGTCCAGGGCCGCGGCCAGCATCGAGCGCCAGGGCGTGATCCGGGTCCAGGACAGGTCGGTGTCGCCGGGCGTGTAGGTGTCCGCGCGGGCGGACAGCTCCCGCACCGGCTGCTCGGACGCGTAGGTGTCGGTGACCCGGCGCTGGGCGAGGGCGCCCAACGGGTCCTTGGCGGGATCGAGCGGTGCGTTCACCGGCCACCAGACGACGACCGGGGCGTCCGGCAGGAGCAGTGGCAGCACCACGGAGTCGGCGTGCTCGGCGACGTCGCCGTACAGCCGCAGCACCACCGTCTCGCCGGTGCCGGCGTCCGCGCCCACCCGCACCTCGGCGTCCAGCCGCGAGGTGGTGCGGTCGCGCGGGGAGCGGGAGACCCGCTTGATGACGACCAGGGTGCGCGAGGGGTGCTCGTGCGAGGCGTCGTTGGCCGCCTTCAGCGCGTCGTAGGCGCTCTCCTCGTCGGTGACGATGACCAGGGTCAGCACCATGCCCACGGCGGGCGTGCCGATCGCGCGGCGGCCCTGCACCAACGCCTTGTTGACCTTGCTGGCCGTGGTGTCCGTGAGGTCTATCTTCATGGCCGGCGCCAGCTCCGTCCGTCTCGTGCGAGCATCTCGTCGGCCTCCGTGGGACCCCACGTGCCCGACGGGTACTGCGCGGGCTTGCCGTGCTTGTCCCAGTGCTCCTCGATCGGGTCGAGGATCTTCCAGGACAGCTCGACCTCCTCCGTGCGCGGGAAGAGGTTGGCGTCGCCGAGCAGCACGTCCAGGATGAGCCGCTCGTACGCCTCGGGGCTGGACTCCGTGAACGACTCGCCGTAGGCGAAGTCCATGGAGACGTCCCGGATCTCCATCGAGGTGCCCGGCACCTTGGAGCCGAACCGGACCGTGATGCCCTCGTCGGGCTGGACGCGGATGACGACCGCGTTCTGGCCCAGTTCCTCGGTCGCGGTGTGGTCGAAGGGGGAGTGCGGGGCCCGCTGGAAGACCACCGCGATCTCGGTGACCCGGCGGCCGAGCCGCTTGCCGGTGCGCAGATAGAAGGGGACGCCCGCCCAGCGGCGGTTGTCGATGCCCACCTTGATCGCGGCGTAGGTGTCGGTCTTCGACTTCGGGTCGATGCCGTCTTCCTGGAGGTAGCCGATGACCTTCTCGCCGCCCTGCCAGCCCGCCGCGTACTGCCCGCGGACGGTGTGGCGGCCCAGGTCCTTCGGCACCCGCACCGCACCCAGCACCTTGGTCTTCTCCGCGGCCAGCGCGTCCGCGTCGAAGGAGGCCGGCTCCTCCATCGCGGTGAGCGCCATCAGCTGGAGCAGATGGTTCTGGATGACGTCGCGGGCGGCGCCGATCCCGTCGTAGTAGCCCGCCCGGCCGCCGATGCCGATGTCCTCGGCCATGGTGATCTGCACATGGTCCACGAAGGACCGGTTCCAGACCGGCTCGAACATCGTGTTGGCGAAGCGCAGCGCCAGGATGTTCTGGACGGTCTCCTTGCCCAGGTAGTGGTCGATCCGGAACACCTGGTCCGGCTCGAACACCTCGTGCACGACCTTGTTCAGCTCCTCGGCCGACTTCAGGTCGTGGCCGAACGGCTTCTCGATGACCGCGCGTCGCCAGGAGCCGCCCGTCTGGTCGGCCAGGCCGTGCTTCTTCAGCTGCTGGATCACCACGGGGAAGGAGCGCGGCGGTACGGACAGATAGAAGGCGAAGTTGCCGCCGGTGCCCTGTGCCTTGTCCAGCTCGTCGATGGTGGAGCGCAGCCGCTCGAACGCGTCGTCGTCGTCGAAGGTGCCCTGGACGAAGCGCATCCCCTGGATGAGCTGCTGCCAGACCTCCTCGCGGAACGGCGTCCGCGCGTGCTGCTTGACGGAGTCATGGACCTCCTGCGCGAAGTCCTCGTTCTGCCACTCGCGGCGGGCGAAACCCACCAGCGAGAAGCCCGGCGGCAGCAGACCCCGGTTGGCGAGGTCGTACACCGCGGGCATCAGCTTTTTGCGCGACAAATCGCCCGTGACACCAAAGATGACCAGGCCCGACGGCCCCGCGATGCGCGGGAGCCGTCGGTCCGCGGGGTCACGAAGCGGATTCGCTCCGGAACCGGGAGACCCGGAAAACGGGGACAAGATGTCAGCCCTCCGAGGGGGCGAGGCGGTCGAGCACCGCCTCGGTCGACTTCAGCAGGTCGTTCCAGGACGCCTCGAACTTCTCGACGCCCTCGTCCTCCAGGACCTGGACCACGTCGTCGTACGAGATCCCGAGCTTCTCGACGGCGTCGAGGTCCGCGCGGGCCTGCTCGTACGTGCCGGCGATGGCGTTGCCGGCGATGTCGCCGTGCTCCTCGGTGGCCCGGAGGGTGGCCTCCGGCATGGTGTTCACCGTGTTCGGCGCCACCAGGTCGTCGACGTACAGGGTGGGCTTGTAGGCCGGGTCCTTCACCCCGGTCGACGCCCACAGCGGACGCTGCTTGTGTGCGCCCGCGTTCTCCAGCGCGCTCCACCGCTCGGAGGAGAAGACCTCCTCGTACGCCTGGTAGGCGAGGCGCGCGTTGGCCACGGCGGCCTTGCCGCGCGCGGCCTTGGCCTCGGGGGTGCCCAGGGCGTCGATCCGCTTGTCGATCTCGGTGTCCACGCGGGAGACGAAGAAGGAGGCGACGGAACGGATCAGCGACAGGTCCAGGCCGCGCTCCTTGGCCTTCTCCAGGCCGGCGAGGTAGGCGTTCATGACCTCGCGGTACCGCTCCAGGGAGAAGATCAGCGTGACGTTGACGCTGATGCCGAGGCCGATGACCTCGGTGATCGCGGGCAGGCCCGCCTTGGTGGCGGGGATCTTGATGAGGGTGTTGGGGCGGTCGACGAGCCAGGCGAGCTGCTTGGCCTCGGCGACGGTCGCCCGGGTGTTGTGGGCGAGCCGCGGGTCGACCTCGATGGACACCCGGCCGTCCTGACCGGCGGTCGCGTCGAAGACGGGGCGCAGGATGTCGGCGGCGTCCCGGACGTCCGCCGTGGTGATCATGCGGACCGCTTCCTCGACGGTGACCTTGCGGGCGGCGAGGTCCTGGAGCTGCCGCTCGTAGCCGTCGCCGCTGCTGATGGCCTTCTGGAAGATCGTCGGGTTGGTGGTGACGCCCACGACGTGCTGCTGGTCGATCAGCTCGGCGAGGTTGCCGGACGTGATCCGCTTGCGCGACAGGTCGTCCAGCCAGATCGCGACGCCTTCCTCGGAGAGGCGCTTCAGTGCGTCTGTCATGGAAAATGCATCTCCTACGTGTCGTATATGAGCGTCAGCGCTGGGCGGCAGCGATGGATTCCCGGGCCTTGGTGGTGATGTTGTCGGCGGTGAAGCCGTATTCGTGGAAGAGGGTGTTGCCGTCGGCGGAGGCGCCGAAGTGTTCGAGGGAGATGATGCGTCCGGCGTCTCCGGTGTAGCGGTGCCAGGTGAGGCCGATGCCGGCTTCGATGGCGACGCGTGCTTTGACGGTGGGGGGCAGGACGGTGTCGCGGTAGGTCTGGTCCTGTTCCTCGAACCATTCCACGCAGGGCATGGACACCACGCGGGTGGGGATGCCCTGGGTCTGGAGCTGGGTGCGGGCCTCGGTGGCGAGGTGGACCTCGGAGCCGGTGGCGATCAGGATGACCTGTGGGTCGCCGTCCTCGGCGTCGAGGAGGGTGTAACCGCCGCGTGCGGCGTCCTCGTTGGGCTCGTAGGCGGGCACGCCCTGGCGGGTGAGTGCGAGGCCGTGGGGGGCGCCCTTGCCGAATTCCTTGGTGTGGCGGGAGAGGATCTCGCGCCAGGCGGTCACGGTCTCGTTGGCGTCCGCCGGGCGGACGACGTTGAGGCCGGGGATGGCGCGGAGTGAGGCGAGGTGTTCGACGGGCTGGTGGGTGGGGCCGTCCTCGCCCAGGCCGATGGAGTCGTGGGTCCATACGTAGGTGACGGGCAGGTGCATGAGGGCGGACAGGCGGACGGCGTTGCGCATGTAGTCGGAGAAGACCAGGAAGGTGCCGCCGTAGACGCGGGTGTTGCCGTGGAGGGTGATGCCGTTCATCTCCGCGGCCATGGAGAATTCGCGGATGCCGAAGTGGACGGTGCGGCCGTAGGGGTCGGCGCTGGGCAGCGGGTTGCCTGCGGGGAGGAAGGAGGAGGCGGCGTCGATGGTGGTGTTGTTGGAGCCGGCGAGGTCGGCGGAGCCGCCCCACAGTTCGGGGATGACGGGGCCGAGGGCCTGGAGGGTCTTGCCGGAGGCGGCGCGGGTGGCGACGGCCTTGCCGGGTTCGAAGACGGGCAGGGTGTCCTGCCAGCCGGCGGGGAGGGTGCCGGAGCTGATCCGGTCGTACTCGGCGGCGCGTTCGGGGTGGTTGCTGCGCCATTCCTGGAAGGTTTTCTCCCAGGCGGCGCGGGCGGTGTGGCCGCGTTCGAGGGCCTGGCGGGTGTGGGCGAGGACGTCGTCGGCGACGGCGAAGTGCTGTTCGGGGTCGAAGCCGAGGACGCGTTTGGTGGCGGCGACTTCTTCTTCGCCGAGGGCGGAGCCGTGGGCGGCTTCGGTGTTCTGGGCGTGGGGGGCGGGCCAGGCGATGATGGAGCGCATCGCGATGAACGACGGCCTGTCGGTGACCTGTTTGGCGGCTTCGATGGCGGTGTGGAGGGCGTGGGGGTCGAGGTCGCCGTCGGGTTTGGGGGTGATGCGCTGGACG
>NZ_PENI01000065.1 GCF_003688995.1 Streptomyces shenzhenensis
TCACGCACGTAACAGACCAGCACGGCGAAGACCGACAGGGCCGCGAGCCCGGTGAGCTGGGCGATGTGGTTCGAGGTGGCCACCCCGCCACTGCGCGCGGCCAGGAACGTCTGGGCACCCAGCGCCAGCGCTCCGATCAGCCCGGTCAGCCGGGGACCGGCGAACGCCGTGGTGATGGCGGGCGCCGCCACGAGCAGCGGGCCGAGACTGACACCGTTCGGGGAATGGACGTCGGCAAGCGTGATCACCACGATCAGGGCAAGTGGAATCACCACCAGCGCATGAGTGGAATGCCACCGCTGCCATACACGGACGAGGTGATACCCGACGTCCATATAACCAATGTGCATGATCCACAGCCACTGTGCATGATCCCTGTGAACCATGTGAAGCGGGGCCGAGCGGCGCCCCGCTTCCCCGTCACTCCTCCTCGGTGGTCCGTCCTTCGGCCAGCTCGGCCAGGCGCTTTCGGAGGGCCGCCTTGACCGACTCGGGCAGCGGCAAGCCGCTGGTTGCCTCCAGCAGCCAGAGCCCGTCGGCCGCGAGCCGCGCGACGAGCAGGTCGATGTCGTACGGCTCGGCAGAGGTGGGGAACGGAGCCCAGCGGGTGATGTGCTCGTCCCAGATGGCGGCGAGCTCCGGGCTCGCGGCGGACTCGACCATGAAGGCGAGTTCGGCCTTGCTGGCCGTGTCCTGGGCGCCGACCCTGGTGTACGCCGTCACGGACTCGCGCACGGTCGCTTCTTCCAGCGGCTTGCCCAGCTCCGCTTCGAGCAACTCCTCCCAGCGCCGGGTCAGATGCTTCTGGATGGCCACGAGAAGCTCGTCCCGCGTACGGAAGTGGTACATCAGGCCGCCCTTGGTGACACCGGCCTCCTCGGCCGCCGACTCCAAGGTGAGGCCGGTGATCCCGTCCCGTTCCGTCACCCGGACCGCGGCATCGAGAATCAGGTTCTTCTGACTCGGTCGCATTTCGTAACTATACCTTCCGGATGGTTCATTTTTTGCCTCAGGAGACGCGGAGGTCGGCCACCGGTGCGTAGGCCGGAGGTTCACGGTGTTCTTCCAGCTCTGCCCGTGCTCTTCTGAGCGGTGCCCGTTCGCCGGCCAGGCGTGTCCGCCCGCACCGCGGGGTGACGGTACCGTCGAGGCGTCGCGGGCCTTGCGTGCCACGCGGGAGCGCATGACGTCCCTCATCCTGCCGTCGCCGAGTGTGTCGACGAGGGTGGCATCGCCCTCCGGGAGGCGCAGTTACCGGATCCGGACGGGGCGGCGTCAGGCAACGGGCTTTGTTTCCGGTTCTGTTGTGGCCGGGTGGTCGAGGAGTCGTGCTGTGACGGCGGCGCCGGCGGTCAGGACGCCGGCGATGAGGAGCAGGGTGACGACGTACCCGTTGTCGAAGGCGGAGCGAGCCGCGTCCACCAGGGCCTCGGCACGGTCTGCGGGAAGCCCCTCGGCTTCGGCCAAGGCCTGCTCCAGACTGTCCTCCGCCGTCGAAGGGGTGCCCTTCGGCAGGCGGACGGTGACGGTGTAGAGCGAGGTCAGCGCGCTGCCCAGGACGGCGACGCCGGAGAGGCTGCCCAGTTCGTAGGAGACCTCCTCGACCGAGGCCGCCATGCCGGCGCGGTGGGCGGGCGCGTTGGCCATGATGGCCGCGGACGCCGCGGTCATGGCCAGACCGGTACCGGCGCCCGCGACGATCAGTCCGGGAACGACCCACAGCTGGCTGTCGGGCCGGATGTGCAGGAGGGGCAGCGCGCCGGGCGTGAGCAGGAGCGTCAGCAGGACGCCTGCCGCCGAGCTGAGGAGGCCCGCGACGATGAGTGGGCGGGGGCCGGTGCTCCAGGCCAGGCTGCCGGCGACGACCCCCGCGGGCAGGCAGCCGACGGCGAAGGCCGCGATCAGGAGCCCGGCGTGCAACGGGGTGAGTCCGACGACCAGTTGCAGTCGCTGCGCCAGGATCAGCTGGATGCCGGCCGTGGCGAACATGGCCATGGCGGCAGCGGCGACGCCGGACAGGATGTGCGGGTGGCGCAGCAGCGCGAAGTCGAGCAGCGGATGGCTCTGTCGGCGCTGCCGGAGCACGAACAGCGTGAACCCCGCCGCCGACACGAGCAGGGCCAGCACGATGTGCGGCGGCTGGGGAGCGGGCTTCACGGCCTCCTTCACCGCGTGGACGAGACCCACCAGGCCGGCCATGACCAGCAGGGACGCAAGGAGATCCCAGGGCTTGTCCGAGCGCTCGGAGTCGCGGGGCGCCAGCACCGCGCCGGCGGCCAGGGCGAGCACGACCACGGGCACGTTGATCAGGAACACCGACCCCCACCAGAAGTAGCGCAGCAGCAGGCCGCCCAGGATCGGCCCGAGCGCCGTGCCGATCACGGACACCGAGCCCCAGAGGCCGATGGCGATGGAGCGTTCACGCTCGTCGTCGAACGTGACCCGGATCAGGGAGAGGGTGGCCGGCATCATCGCGGCGGCGCCCACCGCCAGGAAGGCACGGGCTCCGATCAGCATGCCGGGCGAGGACGCGAGCGCCGCGGCCGCGGAGGCCGCACCGAAGAGGGACAGTCCCACGAGGAACATCCGCTTGTGCCCGACGTGGTCTCCCAGTGTGCCCGCTCCCAGGAGCAGACCCGCCATGACCAGCGGGTACGCGTTGATGATCCACAGCTTCTGCGAGGCGTCGGCGCCCAGGTCCTCCGTCAGCGTCGGCAACGCGGTGTACAGCACCGACATGTCCAGGGTGATCAGCAGCAGCCCGACCGACACGGTCCCGAGCAGCCACCAGCGCCTTGCGCTGCCGTTCATGGTCTTTGTTCCTCCGTTCGTCTCCGGCGCGCCTCCCAGGGCGGGCGCCGGGCAGGCAAGGGTGCGGCCGTCATGTCCGTAGCAAGGGGGTGGTGGCCAGGGAGTCGCACTCCGCAGGCCGGGGAGCGCGGGCAGCGGAGTGCGGAACCGGCCGACGACGAAACTGTACCATCCAGAAGGTATAGTTTCCTGAGGCTCGGTAGCGGACCTTGCAGCACCCACTCGAAGGTGAACGCGTCGGCCCCGTGGGCGGTGCTCGTGGTGTGCGGGGCGCTCATGACGGCGCTTCCTCTCGCGGCTGGTGGTGCTGGTGGTGGGGGTGAAGGTGCGTGGCGAAGAAGGTCTCGATACGGCTCCAGACGTCGGCTGCGGCTTCCGGGCCGGGGACGTCGAGCAGCTCCGGCGCGGTCGTCACCGGGCCGCGGCACCGGTCCACAGGTCGAGGACCAGACGGGGGCCGCGGGAGCGCGAGACGCAGATCATCAACGTCTCGCCGGCCGCGCGCTCCTCCGCGCCGAGCACGGTGTCGCGGTGTTCCGATTCGCCCGCCAGTACGTCCGTCTCGCAGGTGCCGCAGATGCCCTCGCTGCAGGAGGACATGACGTCGACGCCCGCCGCACGGACCGCGGCCAGGACGCTCTGGTGGGGCTCCACCCGTACGGTGACCGCGGAGGCGTCGCACACCACGTCGAAGGACGGTCCTTGGGGACCCACCGGCCGAGGAAGGTGCCCAGGTCGAGGAGCTCGTGCTCGTCCTGGGGGCGGATCCGGGCCCGGGCCCCGTACGGCTGGAGGCGGTCGACGAACGCCATCGACGCACGGCTGCGACCGCCGTACAGCAGACGCCAGTCGGCGCCGGCGGACTCGGCCGCGGCGATCATGGGCAGCAGCGGTGTGACGCCGATGCCGCCGGCCACGAACAGATAGCGCTTGGCGGGGCGCAGGGCGAAGGTGTTGCGGGGGCCTCGCACCCGGATCTCCGTGCCGGGGAGAAAGCTGTCGCCGGTGCGCAGGACTGCGATGTGTCAGCGGTCGAGGTCGGCGGGGTCTCCGCACAGCGAGTAGGTGCGCGCGAGCCCGTTGTCGAGCATCAGCTCGATATGGGCGCCGGGCTCCCAGTCCGGTAGGGGCTTGCCCTCGGGGTGACGGAGCGTCACATCCTCAGTCGGCGTCGAGGTAGTCCCTGAGGGCCTGCGAGCGGGAGGGGTGGCGCAGTTTGGACATCGTCTTGCCCTCGATCTGACGGATCCGCTCACGCGTCACGCCGTAGACCTGCCCTATCTCTTCCAGGGTCCGCTGCCTTCCGTCCGTGAGCCCGTAGCGCAGCGAGATGATGCCGGCCTCACGTGCCGTCATATGGGCGAGCACGGCGAGAAGGGTGTCGCGGAGTACTGCGTGCCGGACCGCTTCCCAGGGGGCCGGAGAATCACTGTCCTCGATCAGATCGCCCAGCTCGCCGGACCCGTCGTCGCCGATCGAGAGGTGCAGGGAAAGTGGCTCTTTCGCGTAGGAATCCATCTCTTGGAGACGTTCGACACTGATTCCGGATTTCTCTGCCACGTCGTCGTCCGACGGTGGAAAACCGGTGTCACGCATCAGCTCCCGGCGCACGCGTGCCACACGGTTCATGATTTCGACGGCGTGCACCGGGACGCGGATGGTCCGCCCCTGGTCGGCGAGGGCGCGGGAGATGGACTGTTTGATCCACCAGGTGGCGTACGTCGAGAACTTGAACCCCTTGGCGTAGTCGAACTTCTCGACTGCCCGGATGAGGCCCGTGTTCCCCTCCTGGATGAGGTCGAGGAAGTCCAGGCCCCGGCCCGCGTACCGCTTGGCGACGGAGACCACCAGGCGCAGGTTCGCTTCGGTGAGATGTTCCTTCGCCCGCCGGCCGTCGGCCGCGAGGGCTGTCCACTCCCACCGGGTGTGTGCGTCGGTCTCCGGCCGCTCCTCCAGGAGGCGCTCGGCGTACAGGCCGGCCTCGATCCGCTTGGCGAGTTCCACTTCCTGTTCCGCGGTGAGCAGACGGACCCGGGAAATGAGCCGGAGGTAGTCCTTCACGGGGTCGACCGTGGCGCCCTCGGTGCGGAGCCGGGCAGGCGGGGCGTCCTCCTCGGGCTCCGGCTCCGTGAACGGGTCCTCGAAGCCCTGCTCCGCCGCTGCCGTGTGTGCCGTGCTCATGCCGACTCCAGCAAGGGGCGAAGGTATCTGCCGGTGTGCGAGTCGGGGTGGGCGGCCACCTGTTCCGGAGTGCCCTGGACGACGGGCCGTCCGCCCCGTGCACCGCCCTCCGGCCCCATGTCGATGAGCCAGTCCGCCGACTTGATGACGTCGAGGTTGTGCTCGATGACCACGACCGTGTTCCCTCCGTCGACGAGTCGCTGCAATGCCAGCAGGAGCTTCTCGACGTCCGCGACGTGGAGGCCGGTCGTGGGTTCGTCGAGCACATAGAGGCTGCGGCCGCGGGTGCGGCGCTGGAGTTCGGCGGCGAGCTTCACCCGCTGGGCCTCGCCGCCGGACAGGGTCGTGGCGGGCTGGCCCAGCCGGATGTAGCCGAGTCCGATGGCGTCGAGCCCGCGCAGCTGGCGGGAGATGATCTGGTGCCCCTCGAAGAAACGGAGTCCCTCTGCGACGGTCATCCCGAGCACGTCCGCGATCGACCTGCCCTTGTAGTGGATCTCCAGCGTCTCGCGGTTGTACTGGGCTCCCCGGCATGTCTCGCAGGGGACGTACACATCGGGCAGGAAGTTCATCTCCACCCGGACCGTGCCGTCCCCGTAACAGCTCTCGCAGCGGCCGCCCTTGACGTTGAAGGAGAACCTGCCGGGCCGGTAGCCGCGCACCTTCGCTTCCGGTGTCTGCGCGAACAGGGCGCGTACCTGCTCGAACAGGCCGGTGTACGTGGCCGGGTTGGAGCGGGGGCTGCGGCCGATCGGCGTCTGGTCCACCTGGACGACCTTGTCGATGTGTTCGCTTCCGGTGAGGGCGCGGTGCCGGCCGGGAGCGGCGTGAGCGCGGTGCAACTGCCGTGCGAGCGACGTATAGAGGATGTCGTTGACCAGGGTGGACTTACCCGACCCGGACACCCCGGTGACGCCTGTCAGCAGTCCGATGGGGAAGGACACCGTCACCTGCCGGAGGTTGTTCGCGGCGGCGTCGTGCACGGTGAGCACGCGGTCGGGGTGCCGGGTTCGTCGCCGGGCCGGCAACGGTATCGCGCGGCGGCCGGCGAGGTAGGCGGCGGTGACGGAGCCGGGGTGGCCGAGCAGTTCCGGGACCGTGCCCGAGAAGAGGACGTGGCCGCCCTGGGCGCCGGCGCCCGGTCCGATGTCCACGACCCAGTCGGCCGCCCGCAGCGTCTCCTCGTCGTGCTCGACGACGATCACCGAATTCCCGCGGTCCCGCAGGCGCTTGAGCGTGCCGAGGAGCCGCCCGTTGTCGCGCGGGTGCAGCCCGATGGAGGGCTCGTCCAGCACGTAGAGCACCCCGGTCAGGCCGGCGCCGATCTGCGTGGCCAGCCGGATCCGCTGGGCCTCGCCGCCCGAGAGGGTGGCCGCAGGCCGGTCGAGCGACAGATAGTCGAGGCCCACGTCGAGGAGGAAGCGCAGCCGCCCGGTGATCTCGCCGAGTACGGAGGCGGCGATGCGCTGTTCGCTGTCCGTGAGCCGCAAGTCGGCGACGAAGTCCGCGAGTTCCTCCAGCCTCAGGCCGGCCGTCTGCGCGATGCTCCGGCCGCCGACCGTGACGGCCAGGACGTGCGGCGCGAGGCGCGCGCCCGCGCAGGCCCGGCAGGGCACCTCGCGCAGGTACCCGGCGAACCGCCCGCCGCCTGCGGTGTCGGCCTGCGCGGCCTCGGCGTGGCGTCGCTCGATGTGCGGGACGACGCCCTCGAAGCGGGTGAGATGCGAACGCCCGCGGCCGAACCGGTTGCGGTACGACACATGAAGACGGTGCTCGCTGCCGTGCAGCACCGTCTCGCGCACGTCAGCGGGCAGGTCCCGCCACGGGGTGGCCGTGCTGAAGCCGAGTTCGGCGGCGAGCGCGTCCAGCAGGTGCCCGAAGTAGGCTGCACCGCTGGTGTTGCTCCACGGTGCGATGGCTCCCTCGGCGAGAGACCTGCTGTCGTCGGGAACGACCAGGGCGACGTCGACCTCGGTGCGGGTGCCGAGCCCTGTGCAGACGGGGCAGGCGCCCCAGGGGGCGTTGAACGAGAACAGCCGCGGCTCCAGCGCGTCGAGGCGCACCTCGTGGGAGCGGGGGCAGGCCAGTGTCTCCGACAGGACGAGTTCTCTGCGCGGGTCGTCCTCGGCCCGGTCCACGAAGTCCACCTTCACCACGCCGCCCGCCAGCCCGAGGGCCGTCTCCACGGACTCCGTCAGCCGCTGGTGTATGCCCGCCTTCACGGCGAGACGGTCCACGACCGCGTCCACGCGGTGCTTCTTGCGCCCGTCCAACGCCGGCACCGCCGTCACCGAGCAGGTTTCTCCGTCCACCCGCACCCGGCTGAACCCGTCGGCGCTCAACTGCCTGAACAGGTCGCGGTGTTCGCCCTTGCGGTCCCGTACGAGGGGGGCCAGCACCTGGAAACGTGTGCCCTCGTCCTCGCCCAGCAACATGTCGACGATGCGCTGCGGGGTCTGCCGGCGGACCGGCTCACCGCACTCGGGGCAGTGCGGACGGCCGATGCGCGCGTACAGCAGGCGGAGGTGGTCGTACACCTCGGTGATGGTGCCGACGGTGGAGCGCGGGTTCCGGCCCGTGGTCCTCTGGTCGATGGCGATCGCCGGGGACAGACCCTCGATCGCGTCCACGTCCGGCTTGTCGAGCTGCCCCAGGAACTGGCGGGCGTACGCGGAAAGGGACTCGACATAGCGCCGCTGACCTTCCGCGAAGATGGTGTCGAACGCGAGACTCGACTTCCCTGATCCGGACACTCCGGTGAAGACAACCAACGCATCGCGTGGAAAATCAACCGACACATCTCGAAGATTGTGCTGGCGTGCGCCTTTGACGACGAGTCGACCCATCATTCACTCGACGATACCAGCGCGAAATTGCCTTACCGGGCCCCCAGAACGCACCTATTTATTGTGACGAGCTTCACGCTTGACAAGGATTTCACGGGTGTGAGCAATTCAGAACTTGCGTCTATTCGAAGAGTGTGAGCAACGAACACCGTGCGTCGCTGCGGACTTGATGATCATTTCGAGGAGTTGGTCGCCGGTGACGTGCCATTTCTCGATGTCGAGGTGGCCGCCGTTCTCCATGCCGATGATGCCGTGCACGCTTGTCAGCAGCATCGCGCCGACTGGCCGGGCGCGTCCCGGATCGCCGATGGCCTCCGTGACGATCGAGAGGAACTGGTCGTGCGTGCGTGACACCGCGGCGATCGCGTCGGACAGTTCGCCGGACGGCGCACCGAACATCAGCGCGTACGTGTGCGGGCGCCGCCGGCCGACCCGCATCAGCCCGGCCAGTGCGCGCTCCAGGCGGTCAGTCGGCGACAGGTGTTCCTCCGTGATCAGCGCATCGAGTTCCCCGCCCACCTCCGCCCAGCTCTTGGCCGCGACCGCGGAGAGCAGGTGCTCCTTGTCCGGGAAGTGTCCGTAGGGGGCGCCGCGGGACACGCCGGCCCGGGCGCCCACCGCGCGCAGGGTCACCG
Organism: Streptomyces shenzhenensis; assembly: GCF_003688995.1. Classification (GTDB taxonomy): domain Bacteria; phylum Actinomycetota; class Actinomycetes; order Streptomycetales; family Streptomycetaceae; genus Streptomyces; species Streptomyces shenzhenensis_A. Next base: position 8,474 of record NZ_PENI01000065.1, read on the forward strand.
CGTCGGGTCCGCCCTCGTCGAGCAGTTCGGCCGCGGCGTCGACCAGCGCATGCCGCGTCGCTGCGGCGCTCTCCACTCTGCTGACCATGGATCCATGCTACGTGACGGTGTCACATGGCTCAGTTGACAATGTCATGTGAACTGCTACCTTGCTTCATATGACAACGTCACAAGAACGTCCTGAGCTGATTCTGATCACCGGCGCGTCGACCGGCATGGGCGCCGCGGCCGCCCGCGAGCTCGCCCACCGCGGCTACCACGTCCTCGCGGGCGTCCGGCGCCAGTCCGACGCCGACGCGCTGCGCACTGCGCAGCTGGAGCCGGTGATGCTGGACATCACCGATCCCGGGCAGATCGCGGCGGCCGCTCGCCGTATCGCCGACGACCCGGCAGGGCGGCCGCTGCGCGCCGTGATCAACAACGCCGGCATCGCCATCAACGCGCCGGTCGAGGTGCTGACGATGGACGAGTGGCGGCGGCAGTTCGAGGTGAACTTCTTTGGCCATGTCGCGGTCACCAAGGCCGTCCTGCCCTCGTTGCACGCCAGTTCCGGCCGGGTGGTGAACATCAGCTCCGTCGGAGGAAAGGTCGCGATGCCGACCTACGGCGCCTACGCCGGCGCGAAGTTCGCCATGGAGGCGATGAGCGACTCCCTGCGGCGCGAGCTCGCGCCCCACGGCGTGCAGGTCGTGGTCGTCGAACCCGGTGGTGTGCAGACCGAGATGACCGGACACGGCATCGAGCGGGCGCGCGACACCATCGCCGCACTCTCACCGGCCCAGCGCGGCCGCTACGGCGGGCTGCTGCAGGCGATCATCAACCAGGCGGCCGCGTTCACCAAGTCGGGGCTGCCCGCCGAGGCCGCCGGCCGGGTGATCGCCGACGCCGCGACCGTGCGCCGACCGCGCACCCGCTACACCATCGGCCGCGACGCGGCCCTGCTCACCCGCCTGCAGCGGATCCTGCCCGACAAGGCGCTCGACCGCGTCCTCGCCGCCAACCTCCGCCCCCACTTCCCGAAGGAGCAGAACGCCTGACACCCCCGACCGCACACCGCTTGCGCGAGCGGTCGGCAAGACACTCCGGCGTCCATCAGCCGGCTGCCGCGGGGTGACCGACGGCGTGACGGAAAGGCCGGCCGGCAGCCGAGCCCGCAAGTTCATCTGCTCTCCACGTGATCGTCCGGAAAATGTCCGGCCAGTTGTACAAAGTGCCGTTTCGGCGCTGTGTCATCGAGCGCCGGACCTCACAGCCCGTACGAAAGAACCGCACCGTGTCCCTGCAGATCCTGGCCCGTTCGCGCGCTCCGGTCCGGCCGTCGCCGGGCACCTTGCTGGCAGGGGTGACACTGGCGGTGTCCGCCGCCTTCGTGGGGCCCGCTCCCTCTGCGGCCGCGCACCCGTTCGGTCCGCCGTCCACCGCCGAGGTCAGCGTCCAGGGTTCCCGTGTTCTGCTCGCCTGGAACACCGACAAGCTGGACTGGGTGACGCTCGGCCAGTCACTCGGGGCTTTCAACGGCCAGGGCCGGGGGAGTTCCCCGGGGGCGTCGTTCGAGCAGAGGCTGCGGCAGTCACCGGCTGTTCGGGCCTACCTGCTGAAGCACATCTCGGTGGGTCAGGCCGGCCGGCCCTGCCGGGGGACAGTGGCCGGGGAGATGAAGGACTTCCTCGGCCGAGGAGCTCAACTGGCCTTCGTCTGCCCGGCCCCGGTGGTCGAGGTGGACGTCACGATCAGCGCCCTCACGGACCTTCACCCGGCGTACCGGACCATGCTCACCTCGGACGGCCCGGCCGAGCCGCAGCAGACGCTGTTCACCTCTGCCCGGCCGACCACACACATACGGTTCACGGCCTCGGGCGGAAGCGTTCGCGGGACGGTCGTGGCCTTCTCCGTCGGTACGTTCGTCGCCGCCCTGGCCATCGGCGGGTGGGCCTGGCGGCGATCGCGCCGCCGTACGGCCGCCCGCGCCGACGGCGCCACCGTCGCGGGACCGGGCTTCCCCGCTGTGTCCACGGCAGCCCCGGGCGACCCAGGTACGGAAGCCGTGACGACCGCCGACACCGGTTCAGGTACCAGGAGCAGCGCATGACAGGCATCGGAAGCCTCGACAACCACCTGATAGCCCTCTTCGACGGGAACGCGTTCTTCTGGGTCGCCTTGATCGTCGCGCTCGGCGTCGGCGCCGCTCATGCCGTCGCTCCCGGCCACGGCAAGAGCATCACCGCCGCATACCTGGTGGGAACGCGGGGACGTTACAAGGACGCGGTACGCCTCGGCGTGATCGTTGCCACGATGCACACCTTCTCGGTGTTGGTGCTCGCGCTGCTGTGGGTGGGCGTCAGCAGCACGGCGATCAGCACGAAGACCGCCACCGCGTGGATGCAGGCCGCGGCGGGAGCGGTCGTCGCGATCGTGGGAGTGGGCCTGGTCTACCGGCAGTTGCGCCGCCGTGGGCATGCCCACGGCCACAGCCACTCTCATGAGCCTCACCACGAGCACGAGCACGCCCACGCTCACGGGCACTCCCACGAACACCACGGCCACGAGACCGCTTCGCAGGAGGCCGATGCCCACGCCCGCCTGCACGCGGAGCAGTTGGTCGATCCATGGTCCCGCCAGGGCCTGCTGGCACTGGCGTTCTCGGGCGGACTGCTGCCGTCGCCGTCGGCGTTCCTGATCTTCGTCAGCGGTCTGCTCACGGGTCGTGCGCTGGGCGCCCTGGCCATCGTGATCACGTTCGGTGTCGGGATGGCGCTGACCCTCACGGGTGTCGGCGTGGCCACCATCCGTGGTTTTGCCCTCCTGGAGAAGCAGTTCCGTGGCCGGACGGCCGCTGCCAGGTTCAGGGCCTGGACCCCGCTGCTGGCCGGTCTGGCGGTGGTGACGGCGGGCTGTCTCTACGTCTTTGCCGCGGTTTCCACTCTGCGGGACGACGGGGACGACGACTTGGTACCTGCCTCCAGCCCGGCGACGCTGCCGTAGCCCGCTGCGACCCGGCGCTGCCGGGGGCGGCCCGAGTACGGGAGCGGCTCAGGCGGTGCTGTCGGGCGTGGAGTTGTCGAGCCGGTGGACCAGGTTGCGCAGGACGGGCCCGTACTTGGGGTGGGCCAGCGCGTGTGCCATCTGGGCCACGAGGTAGTCGGCCGGATTGCCGGTGTCGTACCAGGTGCCGCGGATGACTTGCCCGTAGACCGCGCGGCTCGCGGCGTAGGCGTTGATCGCGTCGGTCAGATAGACCTCGCCCACCGGCCCGCCCTTGTCCCGGGCCTCGTACCAGCGGCGGGTCTGCTCACGCAGTTCGTCCACGATGCCCGGGGTGATGACATAGCCGCCGATGGCCGCGTACTCCGATGGCGCGTCGGCCGGCTCGGGCTTCTCCACCAGCCCGGTGATCCGCAGCTGTCCGCCGCCCAGATCCTCCTTGACGATCGGCACGCCGTAGCGCTGGGAGTCATCACGGTCCATCGGCAGCAGGGCCAGCACCGGACAGCCGGTCTGCTCGTACGCGCGGATCAGCTGCTGGGCGCGCGGCACCTCGGCGACGAACACGTCGTCAGGCCACAGGACGAGGACGGGCTCGTCGCCGAAGGAACGCGCGGCGTTCAGCACGGGGGTGCCATTGCCGTACGGGCCGTGCTGGTCGAGGTAGGTGATGTGGCCGCTACGGGCGAGTTCGACGACCTCCTCCACCGCGTCCGCGTACGCTGTCTTGCCGTCGGCGCGCAGTTGGTCCACGAGGCCCGGGTTCGGCCGAAAGTGGTCCTGGATCAGGGACTTGCCGCTGCTCACGACAATGGTGATGTCGGTGATTCCGGAGTCCACGAGCTCCCGCACCGTGTGCTCGATGACCGGCTTGTCGCCGACCGGAAGCATTTCCTTGGGGATCGCCTTGGTCAGGGGCAGCAGACGGGAGCCGAGTCCGGCGGGGATGACGGCCCTGCGGATCGTCGGGGGCATCAGGTCTCTCTCGATCGGTCGGCGCGCCGTGCCGGCCGACGCGGCGCATCCCGCGACGCTACCAATGCTCCCGAGCGGCAGGCGCGGAGGTGCGGTGGATCCCGCCGAGGACGGCAACAGCAGGATCAGGGCGCCATGTTGATGATCTGCGAGCCCTTGGAGAGCCGGCTGCTGTCGTGGCCTACCGCGTCCACTCGTACGCGTGATCAGAGACGAATGCGGCGAAGGTGCGCGGCGGGCGGCCGGTCAGTTCGAGCACGGTGGTGCTGACCCGGTCCTCGTGTCCTTCCTTGATGCCGCGCTCGACGGCGGCGAGAGCGGCGGCGAAGCCGGCCGGCATGCCAGAGGCACGGTAGGCGGCAGCCTGTTCCTCCTCCGTGATGCGCTTCACTCGAACCTGTCGGCGGGTCTGCGCGGTGATGATCTGCGCGGCCTGCGGGTAGCTCATCCCGCACGCCCCGGTGATCAGGTAGTCGCTCCGGGCGTCCGCCCCCGGGTCGGCCAGCAGTGCGGCGGCGCAGGCCGCGATGTCCCGTGCGTCGACCCAGCCGAGCCTGCCGTCACCGGCCGCGGTGCGGATCTCACCGAGTCGATGGATGCGCTCGGCCAGTGGGTGCGGGCGCAGGAAGTTCTGCATGAAACCGGACGCGCGGAGCACGACGCCTCCGGGCCGAGCCCGGACCTGAGCGGACATCTCCAGTGCGCTGGGCGCGTTCGGCAGCGCAATGGCGGAGCCGAGCAGCACGAGACGCCGAACACCGGCACGCTGCGCCCGGTGCAGGAAGGGCTCGACCAGCGGCAGCGGGTCCACACTCGCCACCGGCGGCAGCAGGAAGACCCGGTCCGTCCCGTCGAGCGCAGGTGCAAATGTGGTCGGGTCGCTCCAGTCGAAGCGGATCGCATCAGGACCGGCCGCGGCCGGGTCACGGCCGGCCACCCGGGCCCGCACACCGGCGTCGCGGAGCTCCCGCACCAGCGCCTTCCCGGTCTTTCCGGTGCCCCCGGTCACCAGCACTCCGGACATCAGGCGTCCCTAAGAATGTGAGTGGTCCGGGAGGACCGGGTGTGGCTGATCGGGTGTTGCCCTTGATGGCTCGGAAGGAATGGCCGCCCGGTCCTCCGGGACGCTCCGACCACTGATTGAGAACTGCGGTCATCGCTGGTTAGGGACCTGTCGGCGGGGTGTTCTTCGGACCATGGAGTGCTGGTCACGAGGGATACGGAGCGGCGGGCTTGAGCACGTCTGACACGCGGATATGGGTCGGCATCGATGCCGGCAAGGGGCACCACTGGGCGGTGGCGGTCGACGCCGACGGCGAGACGCTGTTCTCGACGAAGGTGATCAACGACGAGGCCCAGATCCTCACCTTGATCGAGACCGCCCGCGAGCGAGCCGACGAGGTGCGGTGGGCGGTGGACATCTCCGGCCGCGCTTCCACCCTGCTGCTGGCCCTGCTGGTCTCCCACGCCCAACAGGTGGTCTACGTGCCCGGCCGGACGGTCAACCGCATGTCCGGCGCCTACCGGGGAGAGGGCAAGACCGACGCCCGCGATGCCCGGGTCATCGCCGACCAGGCCCGCATGCGGCCGAAGGACTTCGCCCCGCTGGACACGCCTCCGGAGCTGGTCACCACATTGCGGGTGTTGACTAACTACCGGGCCGACCTGATCGCCGACCGGGTTAGGCTGATCAACCGGCTCCGTGATCTGCTGGTGGGCATCTGTCCCGCTCTGGAGCGGGCCTTCGACTACTCCGCGGCCAAGGGCCCGGTGGTGATGCTGACGGAGTACCAGACTCCGGCCGCTCTTCGCCGGATCGGTGTCAAGCGTCTGACGACCTGGCTGGAGCGGCGCAAGGTCCGAGGCGCCGACGCGGTCGCTGCGAAGGCGGTGGAGGCGGCTCAGGCCCAGCAGATCGCGCTGCCTGGCGAGAAGCGGGCCGCGAAGCTGGTCTGCGACCTCGCCCACCAGCTCCTGGCCCTGGACGAACGGATCAAGGACAACGACCGCGAGATCCGTGAGACCTTCCGCACCGACGAACGAGCCGAGATCATCGAGTCCATGCCCGGCATGGGCCCCATCCTCGGCGCCGAGTTCGTCGCCATCGTCGGCGACCTGTCCGGCTACCGCGACGCCGACCGTCTGGCCTCCCACGCCGGCCTGGCCCCGGTCGCCCGGGACTCCGGCCGTCGCACCAACAACTACCACCGGCCCAAGCGCTACAACAGACGTCTGCGGCACGTCTTCTGCCTGGCCGCCCAGACCGCCATGATGCGGCCCGGTCCGTCCCGCGACTACTACCTGAAGAAGCGGGCCGAGGGCTTGCTGCACACCCAGGCCCTGCTCTCGCTCGCCCGACGCCGGGTCGACGTGCTCTGGGCGATGCTGCGTGACAAGAGGCTGTTCACCTCCGCCCCACCGGTCACGCAGACGGCTTGACACGATCTGTGAGTCTTTACCTGGCTGGTCCGGGACCGGCTGGCAGGGTTGACGTCGGTCGCCTCGTCGCTGTCGTGACTCGTGACAACAATGGCCCCGCAGGTGCCTTACTAATGAACTGTCCAACAGCGGC
>NZ_PENI01000066.1 GCF_003688995.1 Streptomyces shenzhenensis
GCTGTACCGACCGGACACCGACCCGCAGGTCGTGCGCGATGACCACGTTCTCCTCGCCCAGGACGAACCGCTCGGCAGCCTCCATCCTCAACTTCTCACGGAAGGCACGCCACTCGTCGGTCAGCCCGCCCCCTTGCGCATACCTCATGCAATCGGCATACCGCAGGGATCACGAACCGTCAGCCCCCACCGACACCACGCTTTGAAGCTCAGTAGTCGGCGATGAACGTATAGAAGCGCCACTTGTCCATCCCCGTTTCCGCATCCAAACGATGTGGAAGCTGATGAAGTCGAACTCGTCCGCAAGATGGTTGCCGAGCGCGGAAAGCGCGATGCTGGCCAGCAGGGGCGAGAGGATGCCGCCTTGCGGTGTTCCGTAGGTGGTCTCCTTCCGCTCGTCGAGCTCGGCCGTGATCCCGGCAGAGCATTCGCTCACAGCAGACGAGAAAACGTCTTGAATGACTGGAGCTCCGGCCAGGGCTATGTCAACCTACAGATCCCCGTATTAATTGATCGGTAAGCGGCCACTAGATGAGTCAATGAGAAGTCCCCTTGTGTATGCACACCCTTGGCCCTACTCGGTTGGTCTCTGGCACCGCTCAGGCCAGGCTGCGTCTTGCCCAGCAAGCGGACAGCATCGTAATCGGCACGGGACGTCGATTTCTGTGTGAGGTGGGCGCAACATAGACGAAGATCGCCGGTTGGGCAAACCGGCGATCGTGGGGAGTGTTGATTCGTTCGCAGCGGCTGTGCTTGGCGGTGGAGTCTCGCGAACGAGCCGAAGTGGCAGGCAGATGGAAGGCGGCAAAGCGGTCCCCATCGAGGGGGCTCTGACCGATCCGCAGCCGCCGCTTCACGGATCGCGGCAGTACAGACGCGTCGTACACCTTGGCGGGGCTCTGCACATGTCGCTCCCACCAATTACCCCCTGCGCGAGGTGACTCCAATGCCACGTCCCCCTGCACTCAAACTTGCCGAGGTCCTTGCGGAGATCCGTATGAGCCCGTCTGCCTTCTACCGACTTCGGGCGCGAGGTATGGCGCCTCGGATGATTAAGCTACCGAACGGAGAACTACGCTGCCGCCGCACCGATTTGGATGCATGGTGGGAATCCTGCGAAAGAGATACGCCTGAATGGTATTGAGTTACAAGGTCAGATTCTGGGAGATTCGCGAGCGGTCTGGTCGGGCCAAGGCGTTCGATGTGCGTTGGACGGTTAATGGCCGCGAGAAATCTGAATCCTTCCTGACCAAGGCCCTTGCGGAGAGTCGTAGGGCAAAGCTCATGACTGCCGCGCGTGAGGGAGAGCCGTTCGACCCGAAAACGGGCCTGCCGGCCTCTGAGTTGCGTGCCCTCCGGCAGCGGATCACCTGGTATACCTTGGCTCGGGAGTACATCGACGACCGCTGGGAACGTACTCCTGGAAACACCCGTCGCACGATTGCCGAGGCCCTGGCCACGATCACTGTTGCCTTCGTAGAGAAGGGGGCTGCTTATCATCAGCCATATTTGCTGCGTAGGGCCGTGTACTCGTGGGCACTCAACAAGAACTCCTGGGCACACGAACCTCGCGGAGACTGGGCAGCCGCGCTGGCCTGGCTGGAGCGAAAGTCGCTGCCCCTCGGTGAACTGGAAGACCCCGATGTGCTGCGCAGGGGGCTTGATGCCTTGTGTCGGAAACTGGACGGGACTGTCGCCGCAGCCAAGACCACCAAGCGCAAGAAGGCTGCTGTCAACGAGGTCTTCTCCACGGCTGTGGAGAAGGGGTACTTCGCCCACAACCCGCTCGTCGGCCTACGATGGACGGCTCCTGCGGTGGACGACGAGGTGGATCCCGACTGTGTACCCAACCCCATCCAGGTGACACGGCTGCTTGAAGCCGTACGCCGACTGCCGGGACGCGGGCCCCACCTGTATGCCTTCTTCGGCTGCATGTATTACGCCGCGATGCGTCCGGCGGAGGTAATTCACCTCAAGAAGTCCCAGTGCCGCCTTCCCGTAACCGGCTGGGGACTGCTCAACCTCAAAGGCGGCGTTGTCGCGGTGGGAAAGGAGTGGACGGATGACGGCTCCGTCCATGAGATCCACTCTTTGAAGCGCCGAGCGACCAAGGCCACCCGTCCTGTCCCTGTCCCACCCGTGCTGGTCCGGATGCTGCGCGAACACATCGCCCGCTTCGGCATAGCTCCGGACGGCCGGATCTTCCAGAACGCAGCAGGCAACTACATCGATTCCTCCGCGTACAACATCACGTGGAACCGTGCCAGAGAAGCTGTATTCACCGTCGACGAGCACGCGTTGAATCTCGCGAAGCGGCCCTATGACCTGCGGCATGCCGGCATCTCGTTCTGGCTGGCCTCCGGAGTGGACCCCGCCGAATGCGCCCGCAGGGCCGGGCAGAGCATTCACGTGCTCTTTCGCTACTACGCGAAGTTCCTGGCCGGAACGCGTGACCGTGCCAACGAGTTGATCGAGCGGTCGATGGACCGATGGGAGGATCCTCAGGTGCGGGGTTAGGGGCCTGGCTGGTCCGGAAATATTCCGGATCAGCTGGTCAGAACTGGGACGGCGGTGGGATGTAACGGGAGTGAGGGGACTTTTCGCCTTGCTGCCTGATAGGCCCGTCGAAGGTCCCTGAGCTGGGAGTTTTCCCAGCTCAGGCACCCTTTTTCAGGTCTCTAGAAGAAGCCCAGCTTCTTCGGGGAGTACGAGACCAAGAGGTTCTTCGTCTGTTGGTAGTGCTCCAGCATCATCTTGTGTGTCTCGCGGCCGATCCCGGACTGCTTGTAGCCGCCGAATGCCGCGTGTGCCGGGTAGGCGTGGTAGCAGTTGGTCCAGACGCGGCCCGCCTGGATGGCGCGGCCCGCCCGGTACGCGGTGTTGGCGTCGCGCGTCCACACGCCCGCCCCTAGGCCGTACAGCGTGTCATTGGCGATTTTGATGGCGTCGTCGAAGTCGTCGAAGGAGGCCACCGACACCACCGGTCCGAAGATCTCCTCCTGGAAGATCCGCATGCGGTTGTCGCCCTCGAAGATGGTCGGCTGGACGTAGTACCCGCCCTTCAACTCGCCCTCTAGGTCGAGGCGTTCGCCGCCGGTGAGCACCCTGGCGCCCTCCTGCCGGCCGATGTCCAGGTAGGAGAGGATCTTTTCCAGCTGGTCGTTGGAGGCCTGTGCTCCGATCATCGTGTCGGTGTCCAGCGGATGGCCGGGTTTGATCTGCCGGGTGCGCTCGACCGCCGCGTCGAGGAACTCGGCGTAGTGGCCGCGCTGGACCAGGGCCCGGGACGGACACGTGCAGACCTCGCCCTGGTTGAGTGCGAACATCGTGAAGCCCTCGAGCGCCTTGTCGCGGAAGTCGTCGTCCCGCGCCCACACGTCGTCGAAGAAGATGTTGGGGGACTTGCCACCGAGTTCCAGCGTGACCGGCTTGATGTTCTCGGAGGCGTACTGCATGATCAGCCGCCCCGTCGTGGTCTCGCCGGTGAACGCGACCTTCGCCACCCGCGGGCTGGACGCGAGGGGCTTGCCCGCCTCCACGCCGAAACCGTTGACGATGTTCACCACACCCGGCGGCAACAGGTCCGCGATCAGGCTCATCCAGTAGTGGATCGACGCCGGGGTCTGCTCGGCCGGCTTGATGACCACCGCGTTGCCCGCGGCGAGCGCGGGCGCGAGCTTCCAGGTCGCCATCAGGATCGGGAAGTTCCACGGGATGATCTGCGCCACGACACCCAGCGGCTCGTGGAAGTGGTAGGCGACCGTGTCGTCGTCGAGTTCGCCCAGCGAGCCCTCCTGCGCCCGGATCGCGCCCGCGAAGTAGCGGAAGTGGTCGATGGCGAGCGGGATGTCGGCCGCCAGCGTCTCGCGCACCGGCTTGCCGTTCTCCCAGCTCTCGGCCACCGCCAGCTGTTCGAGCGAGGCCTCCATACGATCGGCGATCTTGAGCAGGACGCCGGCCCGCTCCGCGACGGACGTACGGCCCCAGGCCGGCGCGGCCGCGTGCGCCGCGTCCAGGGCTCGCTCCACGTCCTCCGCGGTGCCGCGCGCCACCTCGGTGAACGGCTGCCCGTTCACCGGCGACGGGTTCTCGAAGTACTGCCCGCGCGCCGGCGGGACGTACGCACCGCCGATGAAGTGGTCGTAGCGCGCCTGGTAGGAGACGATCGCGCCCTCGGTGCCGGGTGCCGCGTAACGGGTCATCCTGGTTTGCCTCCGGTGAAGCGCTGCCCGCCGTTGGGCAGCTCCCGCGGTGAGGCTAGGGACGCGGACGTTGCAACCACGTTGCACGGCCGGTCGGCGCGGCAGCCGGTGCGCGCGGTGCCGTCAGCTCCGACTCCAGCTCCTCGAGACGTGCCCGCACCATGGCCGTCGGCCGCACTACGGTGAGTGCCCGCCACACCTCCAAGTCGTCCTCGCCCCAGGACGCGTGCGCCCAGTCGGCCAGCAGATCGGGGTCCCGGCGGGCGATCAGAGCCGCACGCAAGCCGTCGGCGAGGCGCCGTCGGAGCCGCACCACGGCCGGTGCCTGCGAGCCGGGCAGCAGCGGACCGGTGTACGCCGCCACGGCCGCAGTGACCGCGCCCGCCGCCAGCCGTCGCTCCACCACGGCGACGTCGGACTCCACCGGAGCCGTCAGCCGGTACGGCCGTGACGCGAGCAGCCCCGGACCCAACAGCCTGCGCAGCCTGGCCAGTTCGGCACGCAGGGTCACCGGCGTCACCGACTCGTCCTCGTACAGCGCGCACAGCAACTCGTCGCCGGTCAGACCCTCCGGGTGGCGGGCCAGCAGCACCAGCAGCTCGCTGTGCCGACGGCTGAGGGTGATCCGGCGCCCGTCCAGCAGGAGCCGCGCCTCGTCGCGGCCCAGCGCGGCCAGGCCCGCCGCCTCGCCCGCGGGCCGCGGCGGGGAGAGCAGCGCGAGCTGGGATTCGGCGGCGCGCGCCACCGCCTGCACGAATCCCAGACTGTGCGGGTGTGCCAGCCCGTCTCCGCCGGTGATGTCCACGGCTCCGAGCACCCGGCCGGTGCGCGGATCGTGCACCGGCGCCGCCGCGCAGGTCCAAGGCTGCACCCGCCGGATGAAGTGCTCGGCCGCGAAGACCTGCACCGGCCGGCCGATGGCGACGGCCGTGCCCGGCGCGTTGGTCCCGACGGCGCTCTCCGCCCAGAGCGCACCCGGCACGAAGTTCATCCGGTCCGCCCTGTGCCGGGTCGCCGGGTGGCCCTCGACCCACAGCAGCCTGCCGTGCGCGTCGCACACCGCGAGCAGATGCTCGCCGTCCGCCGCGAATGTGCCCATCAGCTCCCGGAACAGCGGCATGACCCGGGCCAGTGGATGTTCCGCACGGTAGGCGCCGAGGGCGCCGTCCGTGAGTTCCACGTTCGCGCTGCCGTCCGGCCCTACGCCTGCCCGTGCGGAGCGCCGCCATGAGTCCGCCACCACCGACCGCACCGGACGCGGCACGGTGCCGGCCGTGGTGAACGTCTCATGCGCGCGGCGCAGCACACGGACACGTTCGCTGGGGTCGGCCCCCGGCTCCAGGGCCACCCATGGATCGGTCACCCGGCCTCCTCGGACAGCGATGCGGTGGGGGACATCGTGACTCGGAGGCCTGGCGCGGACAACCGTTTCGACCGGCCTGATCCGAATGAAACGCGAGGGGCGTGTGCCGGGCGCACGACCCCCGACGGGCGCCCGACGAACGCCCGACGGAGCGGTGGGCGGGGCGGCGGATCGGTCAGGCCAGGTTGACGAGTCTGATGTAGCGGACCCAGTCCCAGTTCGGCCCCGGATCGGTGTGATCGGTCCCGGGCACCTGGACGTGCCCGAGGATGTGCTCCCGGTCCTTGGGAATGCCGTATCGGTCGCAGATCGCCGCCGTCAGCCTCGCCGACTGCGTGTACATCGCATCGGTGAAGTAGTTGGGCTGATCCACCCAGCCCTCGTGCTCGATGCCGATGCTGCGGGTGTTGTAGTCCCAGTTTCCCGCGTGCCAGGCGATGTCGGCCTCACGCACGCACTGCGCCACCTGCCCGTCCGCGGAACCGACCACATAGTGCGCTGACACTTTCTTCCGCGGGTTCTGGAAGATCGACAGGGTGCTGGCATACGTCTCCTGGGCGACGTGGACGATCACGCGGTCCACGGAATAGGCGTTGGGACGGGTGGAAGCCGTGTAGTTGGAGGTGCTCGCCGGCTGCCACTCGGCGGACGGGTAGTCGATGGCCTGGGTCTGCGCGCCGGCGCGGGCGTCGGGTAGCAGCGCGTAGGGCACCGCGGCGAGGGCCGCGCCCTGCAGGATCCGTCGTCTGCTGGGCAGCGGTCGGGACCGGTCCATGGTCGATTCGCCTTTCAGAAGTGGGGGGATTCGGGAACTGCCGTGGCGAGATCAGGTGTGCAGCGCCTCCGCTGTCTCGCGCGACCGTGGGTGTGTTCCGCGGTGGGTCTCTCGGGCGGGCAGCCATTCCTTGCGGATCTTCGCCACGCAGGTGTAGTTGGTGTCGCACACGTTGACCAACGACGATTCGACCGCCTGGGTCGCGAACTGGCACGCGTCCAGTTGAGCAGCGCCCCCGCGACGTTCACCCCGAGGCAGCAGGTGACACCGGCGCGCATCTCGGGTGTGTCCATGTTGCCGCCGTGCGTGTCGAGCACCAGTGCCGAGCGCACCTTCAGCGAACGGCCAGGCGTATTCGCCCGGTTGAGGTCGCAGTGTCCGGACTCGCGGGTCGGTCATCGCTCTGCAACTCCATTCTGCCGGGGCCGGCGGGCACGGGTTCGCCGAGGTGGACGCGCGCCCTGTCGGCTATGTGCTCCGGATGACGTCGTATCAGGATCACCAGGACGACGACTCCGGCGGCCGTCCACACGCCGACGGCGGGTCCCGCGTACGACACCGGCGCCGTCAGCTCGGTCGTGCGTGTGGAGACGTTGGCGCGGGACGCGGTGAACACGCAGGCGACCAGCGCGATGAGCACGCACAGCGGCAGGCTGCCGCCCGCGAGGGCCGCACCCGACGGAACGGAAGCGGTGACCGCCGCGGCCGACGCCATGGCCGTGATGCTCTGGAACAGGACTTCGCGCAGCCCGATGGCGTCCCGCCGCAGCCCTGCGGTGATTTCCCCCGACATCCGTGAACCCCCTCGTTCCTCTCGTCTCTCCACTTCGCGCCCGCAGCCGGGGCGACCCGGCGACCGGCTGCGTCTCGCGTGAATTACGGTACGGCGCTTGCGGATTGGGCAGAAGCGAGCCGTGTGAATCGGTGGACGAGCACGGAACTGTGGACAACGCCGCCACTCGTTCGAGGGAACTCGCCCCGGATTTCGGATGATTGCTCGGTCTCTGTGACAACGCTGTGACGGGAAGAGTGGTCCCGGTCACAGCACAGCATGCTCGAATCCTGGTCGACTTGGCGGATGCGTGCCACGCCGCTCCCGCCGCTCATGGCCGTCGCCGCCGCGTTGCTCCTGACGGCCTGCGGCAGCCAGGTACCGGGTCGGTCCTCCGACGAGTCCGGTCCCACCACGTGCGACGTCACCCCACCGCCGAAGTCGACGGCGACAGCGACGGGTGGTGGTCACGGAGCGGAGACGGACGGCGTCAGGATCACCGACGTCCGTGGCCCGGCCGGTGACTGCGCGGTGTTCCAGGTCACCAACCCCCACGACAAACCGTTCCGGTACACCGTCACCTTCCGGTTCCGGCCCGGGAACGGCGCAATGCCGGTGAACGCGGCACGTGTCCTCGCGTCCGTCGCGCCCAAGGCCACTGTGACGGGCATGGTCGACATGCCTGCGCAGCCGAGGGGCACGGCAGCGCAGCCGAGGGGCACGGTAGATGGAACGCAGGTGGAGGTGGTCAAGGTGCGCAGCGTCCCCACAGAGGAGGCACCGGCCCCGGGAGGACCCTGTCCGTCGTCCGGGGTGCGCGTGTACACGGACGAGGGCGACGCAGCCATGGGACTTCGCGTGGTGAGTCTTCATCTGGAGAACTGCGGCACGGACACCTACCACATCGAGGGATACCCTCGGCTGAGCGTGCTCGACGACGCCCACCGGAAGGTCGAGGGGCTGCGGATCCTGCACGACGGGTCCTCCGTGGCCGGCAGCACGGGAGCCGACGGGCCGCCGCGGCCGCTGGTCCTGAAGCCGGGCGAGCGCGCGCACACTGGCCTGGTGTGGCGCAACACGGTGCTCTCCGGCACCCCGGTGAACGCCCCCTACGTGCGGGTGTGGGCGAAGCCGGGCGCCGCGCCGGTGATGGTGACACCGGAACTGGACCTGGGCACGACGGGGAAGCTCGCCGTCGGCCCGTGGAAGCGGACCGAGCGGCAGTGACCGCCCGGCACGGCGGGCCCGACACGGCGAGGGACACCGGGAACCCTCTCCCGGCCGTCACACGGGAATGCCCTCCCGCAGGTATGCGACGGTACCGGCCACCGCCGCCGTGTACAGGGCGGTGAGCGTCGGGAGGCCGGAGGCGAGCGGTATCCGCGCCAACTCGGCGAGGGCGAACCGCCCGTGCCGGTCGTGCTCGGAGCTGAGCCGGATCCGCGCGTCCTCGGCGAGAATGCCCCCGTCGAAGAAGCAGTCGAGGACCGGACCCGTGCCGAGCACGTCCGCCCGGTGGTCGACGCCGATCAGCCGGGGCGCCGGGCCGAGTTCGATGCCCGTCTCCTCCCGCATCTCCCGCCGCGCCGCCGTCCTCGGGTCCTCGCCGTGATCCAGCATCCCACCCGGCAGCCACCAGTTGCCGGCGGTCGGCTGCCCGGGCCCGTAGCGCAGCAGCAGGAGGCGGCCCCGGCCGTCCAGCACGACCACGCACGAGGCGAGGAGGGTCCGCGGCTGCGACTCGATCCACTCCTCGCGGGGCACCCAGTCCGTCATGCACGCCTCCCGGTGTCGGACGCTGCATGTCTTCCACCTGGGATCACCGGACAATCCGATTGCCCGGCCCGAACGTTCCTGCGAGGGGCATGCCCACCTGCACCGCGCCCGACGGCACCGAACTGGCCCGCCACGTCTTCGGTGACGGCACCCCGCTGGCCTGTCTGTCGGGCGGCCCCATGCAGGCATCCGCTTGGGCGAGTTGGGCGGCCTGTCCGCCTGCCCGCGGCTCAGCCACCGGCCGGGCGACCGCCGACTGTTGGCAGGCCATCGCATCCGTCGCCCAAGGCCGTTGGGACGAGGTGGCGCAACACCACCGGCCGCCGAGGAGGATCCAGCCGGGCACCAACTACTTCCCCTGGCTCGACGGCGGCGAGCGCTTCGTGGGAGCGGTCGGGCATTCCTCGGCTGAGCCGCCCCGCCGTCAGGCGACGTGTTCGGCCACCGTCGCCGGATCGTCCAGGACCGCCCGCACCACGGAGTGCGCGGCCCCGAGCAGTGGCCCCTCGGGGCCGAGCCGCGACACCGACACGGGACAGGGCGGCCCCGCCGTACGGTCCGCCAGTTCGCCCGCCAGCGACGGCAGGAGCCAGGGCGAGAGCCCGGCCAGCGCGCCGCCCAGCACCACGGACTCCGGGTCGAGCAGGTTCACCGCGCCGGTCAGGGCAATGCCGAGCGCCGTACCGGCGTCGTGCAGGGCCCGCCGTACGCCCTCGTGTCCCTCGTCGGCGCGCCGGGCGAGCAGCCCGACCAGATCCTCACCGGGCACAAGGCCGGCCGCGCGCAGGACCGCTTCCTCTCCGGCGTACTGTTCGAGGCAGCCGCGCCCGCCGCACGGGCAGCGCGGGCCGTCAGGGCGGACCGGGACGTGGCCCAGCTCGCCCGCGAAGCCCCGGGTGCCGCGCAGCAGTTGCCCGTCCACGACGACCGCGGCACCGATGCCGATCTCGGCCGACACATGCAGAAAGTCCCGCGGGGTGCCCTCGCCGAGCCAGAGTTCGGCGAGCGCGCCGAAGTTGGCCTCGTTGTCCACGGTCAGCGGCAGGCCGAAGGGCAGCAGGGCGCCGAGGTCCGTGTCCCGCCAGTCCAGGTTCGGGGCGCGCACGACCGTGCGGGCGTCGCGGGCCACGAGGCCGGGCACGGCCACCGCGAGCCCGGCGGGCCACAGCCCCGCCCGCTCGGCCTGGGCGACGACCCGGCGCACCAGGGCGCCGAGTTCGTCGAGCACCGGCCAGGCGGCCCGGCCCCGGTTGGCGCCGTGCCGCACGGCACGCGCGCGTACCTCGCCGCGCAGGTCGACCGCGCACACCGCGAGGTGGTCGACGCCGACCTCCGCACCGATCCCGGCCGGGCCGCGGCCGCTGACGGCGAGCGCCGACCCCGGCCGCCCCACCCGGCCGGGCCGTTCGGGGCCCAGCTCCTCCAGGAGCCCCCAACGGGTCAGCTCCTCCACGAGAGTCGACACCGCAGCCCGGGTCAGCCCGATGCGCGAGGCGACCGCGGCCCGGGAGAGCGGCCCCTCGGCGCTGACGGTGTGCATCACCCTGGCCAGGTTGCGGCGGCGCATGCCCTGCTGGGTGTCGGGCAGGGCGCGGCCGGAACCTGGCGGCCCCTCGTGCAGCGGTGCGGTCATGCCTGCGTCGATCCTCGCTCCGTGTCCCTCAGCGGTGTTCCGGCGCGGTGCCGGTCACGGGGTGTCGGTCCCGCGGGCCAGCAGCGGGGCCGCGTCGGAGAGTACCCCGGAGATCCGGGCCAGCGTCGCCTCGTCCCGCTCCACCGGGTCCAGCACCGGACCCGCCGCCGTGTTCCAGCGGCGGGCGACCGCGGCCGGGTCCTCGCCGGTCAGCAGCCCGGCCGCCTGTGCCGCCGCGCCGAGCGCGACCAGTTCCCTGGCCTCGGGCACCTGCACGGGCCGCCCCGACAGCCGTCGTACCGTCTGCTGCCAGGCCGTGCCGCGGGCGCCGCCGCCGATCAGCAGCAGGGGCGTGCTCCGGTCGGCGTCCTCGTCGAGCACCAGGTCGAGGGCGCCGAGCAGCGCGTGGACGGCGCCGTCGTACGCGGCCTGCAGGAGCTGCCCCGCCGTCGTGTCGTGGCGCAGTCCGTGCAGCAGTCCCGAGGCGTCGGGCAGGTTCGGGGTACGTTCGCCGTCGAGGTAGGGCAGCAGGGTGACGGCGGTGCCGGGTTCGACCGCCTCCCGGTCCAGGCCCAGCAGCGCGGCGATGCGGTCGACGGCGAGGGTGCAGTTCAGGGTGCAGGCCAGCGGCAGCCAGTCCCCGCGCGCGTCGGCGAAGCCCGCGACCGTGCCGGTCGGGTCGGCGGGGCGGTGCGTGGACACCGCGTAGACGGTGCCGGACGTGCCGAGACTGAGCACCGGGGTGCCGGGGCGCAGCCCGAGGCCGAGCGCGGCCGCTGCGTTGTCGCCGGTGCCGGGCGCCACCAGAGTGCCCTTGGAGAACGGCAGGTCATGGCTGTCGCGCACGGTGCCCGCCACCTCGCCCGGCCGGACCACGCGGGGCAGCAGCGCCGGGTCGAGGCCTACATGGGCGAGGGTCTCCTCGTCGTACGCCTCGGTGCCGGACGCCCACCAGCCGGTGCCGGACGCGTCGCCGCGGTCCGTGGTGCCCTGACCGGTGAGGCGCTCGGTGAGGTAGTCGTGGGGCAGCCGCACCGCCTTGGTGGCGCGGACCGCCGCCGGCTCGTGCTCGGCCAGCCAGGCCCATTTGGTGACCGTGAAGGACGCCCCGGGCACGCTGCCGGTGCGTTCCGCCCAGGCCTTCGGGCCGCCCAGCTCCTCCACCAGGCGGCGGGCCTGGGGCGCGGAGCGCACGTCGTTCCACAGCAGGGCCGGACGGACCGGCTCGCCCTCTCCGTCCAGGGTGACCAGCCCGTGCTGCTGGCCGCCGATCGACACCGCGGCGGCCTCGTGCGCCGCGTCGCCGCACTGGCGCAGGGCCTCGCACAGGGCGTCCCACCACTGGCGCGGGTCGCTCTCCCGGCCCGCGCCGGAGGTGACGGTGTGCGGCGCCTGGCCGCTCGCCACGACCCGGCCGGTGGCCGTGTCGACGACCAGCGCCTTGGTGGACTGGGTGGATGTGTCCACGCCGACGACGAGCGGACCATCGGCTGCTGACATCGGGCTCTCCCTTTTCCGCGGCTCGCGGGGATCTGACCTGGTCTTCTTCGGTATGTCCGGGGGAGGCGACCGGGACGTCACCCCTTTGAGGACATCTTCTCCCTTCCCAGGGATGCGACCGCATACTAATTTGTAAACCGCCATGACGAAATAGTCGTAAGCGAGCAAGGAGCCGCGGCATGAGCTACCAGCCCACCCCTGAGGACCGGTTCACGTTCGGCCTGTGGACCGTCGGCTGGCAGGGCAGGGACCCGTTCGGGGACGCCACCCGCCGGGCCCTGGACCCGGCCGAGTCGGTCCGGCGCCTGGCGGAACTCG
>NZ_PENI01000067.1 GCF_003688995.1 Streptomyces shenzhenensis
CGCCCGGGCCATCAAGGAGCACGTCGCCGCGACCGTGCCCAAGGGCCGCATGGGCCGGCCCGAGGAGGCCGCCGCGGTCGTGGCCTTCCTGGCCTCGGAACAGAGCAGCTACGTCGTCGGCTCGAACATCTACGTCGACGGCGGCGAGAACCAGACCTGAGACACCACACCATGGATGGCACCTGAAGCGACCCAACTTCCATGCCGCTTCCGACGCGTCGGCCTCGTGACCCGTGGGACCCGCAGCGCAGAGCGCGTGGGTCCCACGGGGGCGCGGGCGCTGCCGTCGTAGCCGGAGTGGTCCCGATCGCAGACGCCACCGCCGCCGGTTCGATCCGCGTCCCCGCCGCCTACAACGGCCTCTTCACGGGACAGGGAAGGGCCGGGTCTTGGCGGATGTCACGGCAACTCCTGAGGGCAGGTGGTTCGTTCGACTTGTGTGACCTATTGTTCGTGACGCACGACCGCGTCGGTTCGGTCGTAAGGCGGAACCCGGTGTCTTGGGGACGGCCGAAAGCACGAAACTCTCCTCGCCGCTGAAGGGCTGCCCGAGGTTCTGTCCATGCTCCGTGTACCCCACCGTCCCGCCGTCGGGCCCAGCGTCATGACGGGCCTGTGCGTACTGTCTTTCCTGCTTGACGCGTCTGTCGTGAGCAGGAGTCATGTGGGACTGGCGGTCCTGGCGAGCGGAGCCCTGGCCCTGGGAGCCGCAGCGGCGCAGACATGGATGTACGGCACGGGCCGGCAGGTCGTCGCGTGCGGGCTCAGCCTTTGCGTGGCGGCCTGTTCGTTGCTCACCACGTCATTGGTGCAAGGTGCGGTGTTGCAGCGCACCCCCGGCTGGGCCGAGCTGTGCGGCCTTCTGGCCCTGCTGTGTCTGACCTGTCGCTATGCACGGCCGTCACTGGTCATGGTGTGCTCGGTTCCCTTGTTCGTCGCGGCGATGCGGACGCAGGAGCGTGCTCCGGTGGTATTGGACCTGCCGGTGTTCAGGGACGTCGACGGCTTGTTCGTCCTCCTCCCCATGGCCTTCGTACTGTTGGGCGGCTATCTGCGCGGTGAGGACGGCAGGCGCCGGGCGGCCGCGCGCGACGTCCGGCGGGCCGAGCGGCTGGACCTCGCTCGGGATCTGCACGATCACGTGGCTCATTACGTCACCGCCATCGTTGTTCAGGCCCAGGCCGGCGAGCACATCGTGGAGAAGGACCCCGCGACGGCACGGAGGCTGTTCAGCAACATCGAGCAGACCGGCCAGGACGGTTTGGTGGCGATGCAACGCATGGTCAGACTCCTGCGCACCTCTGAAACCGCCACGGCGCAGGCCGCGGTGACACCCGTGATGACGAGCATCAAGGAACTCGTCAGGCGTGCCGACTCAGTAGGGCAACGTGTCTCGCTGGAGATCGTCGAGGGGGTGAAAGCCGACGACTGGCCACCGCAACTCGCCAAGACCGCAAAGCGCTTGGTTCAGGAAGGTCTGACCAACGTGCGCAAGCACGCCCGTACCGCGTCCGCCGTACACGTAAGGATGGAGGTCGCGGCGGGCCGGCTGGTCATCCACGTTCGGGACAACGGGACCAGCCAGCACCACGGACGGCCCTGGTTCCTGCCCAGTGGGTTCGGCATGATCGGTCTGAGGGAGCGAGTCGACGAACTCGGCGGTGAACTCAGCAGCGGGCCGATGCCGGAAGGCGGCTGGGAACTGTCCGCATCGATACCCCTGAACTGGGCAGACAGGAAACCGCGGTGAGCATCTCAGTAGTGATCGCTGACGACCAGGAGATGGTGAGGACGGGCTTCCGCCTCATCCTGGAGGCACAGGACGAGATATCCGTGATCGGTGAGGCGTCCGACGGTGTGGAGGCTGTCGAGGTGGTGCGTCGGCTACGCCCCGACGTGTGTCTCATGGACATCCGGATGCCGAAGCTGGACGGGCTTGAGGCCACCCGGCGGCTCCGGCGGACGCCGGGGAACGCGACGGACGACACAAAGATCGTCATCGTGACCACTTTCGATCTCGACGAGTACGTATACCGCGCGCTGCGGGCCGGCGCGAACGGCTTCGTGGTCAAGAACTCCGGCCCCCGGCTGCTGATCGAGGCGGTGCATGCCGCGGCCGGAGGGGACTCCCTCATCTCCCCGTCCGTCACGGTGCGGCTGCTGGAGCACCTGAGCCCACCGCAGCGCACCGAGAACTCGGCCGCCGCACAGCGACTGAGCCCGCAGGAGCACAAGATCGTCCGCTTCGTGGCGCGAGGGCGCACGAACAACGAGATCGCGGAGGAGCTGACCCTCTCCCTGAGCACAGTGAAGAGCCACTTGAGCCGGATCCAGGACAAACTGCGGGCCCGCAACCGTGTGGAGATCGCCGCGTGGGCGTGGGAGCACGGCGTCGTCAGCTGACGCGGACGGAAGGCGCATGAGCAACAGTCGCCTTTTCTGAGACCGCGAGGCTCCACGCGCTCTTCGGTGGTTGACATGTAAACTAACCGTCGAGCGGGATCGACTTCTCCGTGCGCCGCGGCGAGGTCACCGGATCCCACACCGGCAGGTGCCGGCACGCAGGTGTGCGCTGTCCAGGAAACGAAAGATTGGTTTAGTGCGAACCGGAAAAAAGACTCACCCACCGGGCGTTGATGAAGCGAACGCCACTGCGGGCCCAGGTCGGCGGCGAAGGTTCACTCGATCTCCCAGATACTGGGTACCCCTCCTTCCCCTGACCGCCATCGCGGCCGTGCTTGCATGGCTCAACCGGAGCCCGTGGTGGGGTTGGACAGTCGTGGGCGTGCTGCTCGCGGCTCTCGGTGTGACCGCACACTGGTGGCTTCGAGGGCGGGCCCTGCTCCAGGTGGGGGCATGGCTGCTTGCCGGAGCACTCGTGAGTACCGCTGCCGTCCTGGCCTACCCACCCGCGCAGAACCGCATCGCGGGCGGGACCGACCCCAGGCCTTCGGCGCTCGTCCCCACGCGGGAGGGGCCCGTGCGAGGCGTCCTCAACGACGAGCGCACGGTTGAGATATTCGCTGGCATCCCCTACGCCCGGCCTCCCGTGGGAGACCTGCGCTGGAGTCCGCCTCAGCCTCCCGAGCAGCGCTCCGAGGTGTTCACCGCCGACAGGTTCTCGGACGTTCCCGTCCAGGGGACGTCGACCTTCTTCACGCGGGCGCTTTCCCGGGTCGTCGACATACCTCTGGAGGACACGTTCCTCAACCCGTATCCGGTCGGCGAGGACAGTCTCACCCTCAACATCTGGCACAGCACGAAGCCCGCCTCGGCGAAGCTTCCCGTGCTCGTCTACGTTCCGGGCGGGGGGTTCACGACCGGTTCGGGAGCTCTGCCGCTCTACGACGGCGAGGCACTCGCTTCCAGGGGTGAGGTGATCGTCGTCACGCTCAACTACCGACTGGGTGTGCTCGGATTCCTTTCCCATCCGGAACTCGCGAAAGAATCCAAGGAAAATACTTCAGGCAACTACGGGGTCCTCGATCAGATCGCCGCGCTGAAATGGATCCGGCAGAACATCGCGGCGTTCGGCGGAGACCCGGACCGAGTAACGGTCGCGGGGGAGTCCGCCGGCGGCGCGAGCGTTTGCATTCTGGGCGCGACGCCGCTCGCTGAAGGGCTGGTGGACGGCATCATCGCCGGGAGCGGGGCCTGCATGGGCACGGCCGGAAACACCGAGAAGGACGATCAGGCCGACACCAGGGTGGCGGCTGAGGACGCGGGCAGACGTCTGAGCGAGAAGCTGGGGGGCGCCTCCGTGGAGGAGATGCGCGAGATGCCCGTCAAGCGCATCCTGGATGCTGCCAAGTCGCTCGACGCTCACTGGCGTCCCTCCGTCGACGGCCACCTCCTGGACCGGCCGCCGGCGGAGATCTACGCATCCGGGGAGCAGTTGGACGTGCCGGTTCTTCTCGGCAGTAACGCGGACGAGGCCTCGCTCGCCCTGGCCAGTCCACCGGACACCGACGTGGACAAGTATCAGGAGTCGGTCCGCAAGACGTACGGCGCGGACGCAGAGCGCTTTTTGCGTCTGTACCCCGGTGAGAACGAGGAACAGGTACTGAAGTCCCGTCTGCAGGCCGAAACCGACAAGATCATGACTCGCGCCATGCACCGCTGGGCGCGCCTGCAGACTCGAACGGGCGAGTCAGCCGCGTACCTCTACTACTTCACGCGCGTCCCGCCGGAAAAGGGCCTTGAGAAGTTCGGCGCCTATCACGGTGCGGAGGTGATGTACGCCTATGACAACCTTGGGAAGGACAGTGACGCCGCATACGAAGAGGTCGACTACAGGTTGCGCGACCAGATGAGCGCGTACTGGGTCAATTTCGTGCGTACGGGCGACCCGAACGGATCGGGCCTGCCGGTCTGGCCCACGGTGGAGCAAGCACCCGAGCAGGTCATGGAGTTTGGTGAAGGCAGCGCGCCGGCACCCAGGCCGCGGTCGGACGCCATCGACTTCTGGACGGACTACGACGGACCGATCCCGTAGCAAGGACGCGACCCGGCGGCCGGACTTTGATCGCCTCAAACGAATCGGGTCATCCACCAGCACCGACACCTGACCGGCTGTCACGCACCAACTCATGAGCGGCCTTCGCCTGGGAGATGCAGCTCCTGAACACGCCCACCGGTGACGAGGCATGACATCGCCGCTGCCCCGGCACCGATCGGTGCTCGGGGAGATTTGCGGCGTGGTGCCGTGCCGGTGCACTGACGCTGGACCCCTACGGTCCGGGTGCGCTCGCCCGGTGCCCTGCGCCGTCTTCCTATGCGCGCCACTCCGGTGGCTGCCTGACGATCCCGAGATCACTTTCAGCGTCGAAGCCGACGAGCTCGTGCGGAGGAGCGACTGGGCGTGCGATGTCGGCCCCCAGGTCGAAAGCGGCACCGGCGATCGAATCGGCTATGTCCGCTTCCTGATGCTGCTGCTTCGCCCGTTCATGATGTGCGCTCAGACGATCGACGATTCTCCGGATCGGACCGTGACCGAGATCAGGAGCCGGCGTTTCCTCGCTCATGGGCGGTGATTCCCTTCCGTGGACCCCGCACAGGGGGTGATGGGTGGCGTGCGGGCGTCGGGCCGTCGATATGAGGTCCCGTCAGGTGTGACGACCGTTTTCCGGTCGAGTCCCTCAGTGCTGATGCGTGACGGTCGAAGATCAGGCATCCGTTGCGTTGATGGACCCCGAGGGGCGTATGTGGCGCCTCAGTATCAGTTCGGCGCCACATACGCCCCTCGTCGACGGCGATGACGCGGTTCCGCGTCATGAGAAGCCGTCAGGGGAAGCGCAAGTCATGCACCGTCACTTCGCGAGGAAGTCGCGGAGCGCGGTGTTGACCTCGTCGGCGTGGGTCCAGAGCAGGCCGTGCGGCGCTCCTTCGACCTCGACGTAGTCGGCCTCGGGGAGCGCCTTGTGGAAGCGGCGCCCGGTGGCGTCGATCGGGAGGATGTTGTCCTTCGTACCGTGCAGGATCAGTGCGGGCTTGCCGCTCGCGCGGACCGCCTCGACGTCGGCGCGGAAGTCCTCGATCCATGCCGGCACCACGGCGTACGCGGCCACCGGAGCGCTGCGGATCGCGACGTTCCAGCTACCGGTCACGACTTCCTCGCTGATACGCGTGCCGAGGTTCTCGTCGAGGTTGTAGAAGTCCGAGTAGAACTGCTTGTACCAGGCGTACCGATCCGCCTTCGCGGTCGCGGCGATGTTGTCGAAGACCTCCTGCGGTACCCCGTCGGGGTTGTCGTCGCGGGCGACGAGGAACGGCTCGAGCGAGGCAAGGAAAGCGAGCTTCGCGACACGCTCATGACCGTAGCGACTCACGTGGCGGGCGAGTTCCCCGGTGCCCATCGAGAAGCCGACGAGGACGACATCCTGGAGGTCGAGGGTCTCAAGGACCGTGTTCAGGTCGGCGGCGAAGGTGTCGTAGTCGTAACCGGAGTTGACCTTCGACGACTGGCCGAAGCCCCGACGGTCATAGGTGATGACCCGGTAGCCCTGGGCCAGCAGCTCGCGCGTCTGGCGTTCCCAGCTGTGCCCGTTGAGGGGGTAGCCGTGGATCAGGACGACCGGCTGCCCGGAACCCTGATCCTCGTAGTAGAGCTCGACCGGCGTACTGTTCTCCGTGCCGACGGTGATGTAACCCATGATTTCTTCCCCTTCTGGCCGGTGAAACGAACGCCGGCCGACATCATGCGTGTGAAAACTGTGTGTTATCGGAGGGTGGGGCAGAGATGTCGCGGCTCCGCATCGGCCTGCGGTGGGGCGCGAATCTCACCGTGCGGGTTCAACCGATCTGACCTCCTCCCGCGGTCGCAGTGTGCAGGTCAGCGTGCCCCACGTTGTCGACGACCGTGACTCGGCCACCATCGCCGGGATCGGGATCGGGAATGATCGATTCTGGATCGACGAGGTAGACCTCGTGACCATCCAGCGTCAGCCGGCGTGCGACCTCCAACAACATGCGCCGTGCCACGTCGTCGATCGAATGGACCCTTGTCAGGTCTAGCGCCACCCTGACGTTCGAAGGCGAAATTCCCTCGGCTTCCTGCACAATTCTCTCGGCTCCGGCAAAGCCGATGCCACCTTGCAGTTGCAGGACCCGGAGCGCGCTCGGTCCGCTGCCGACGACATGGTCGGACCGTACGACGGCACGCGCAGCGGCGGGGACCCCCATCACATGCAGACCCATGTCCGAAGAGAATCGCTCGAACAGTGACACCCCGCGAACGCTGTTCCCGTGCCTGTCCAGTCGTGGTGAGAACGTGGCAATTCCGATCTGCCCGGGGAGCGCGCCGATCAGGCCCCCGGCCACCCCGCTCTTCGCCGGAATACCGACCTGGGTCGCCCAGTCACCAGCGGCGTCATACATTCCACAGCTGAACATGACGCTCAGCACCTGACGTACCACCGCTTCCGGAACCACCTGCTCACCCGAGAGAGGGTTGATACCGCGGTTGGCCAACGTCGCGGCCATCATGGCCAGATCTCGCGTGGTGACGAGCACGGAACACTGGCGGGTGTAGCCGTCCACGATGGGCCTGGGATCCTCGGTGAGGATGTCGTGACTGCGGAGCATGTGCGCGATGGCGAGGTTGCGGTGCGCGTTCTCCATCTCTGACGCACATACCGCCTCATCCATCCTCAGCCGACGACCGGCGAAAGCCGAGAGGCCGTGGAGCACGCGTTCCACACGCTCTGCCGGCTTCAGGTCCTCCGCGCCGGTCAGTGAGTGCACGGTGATCGCGCCGGCGTTGATCATAGGATTGAGAGGACGCCCGGTGTCGCTTTCGAGGGAGATCTCGTTGAACGCCTCTCCGGACGGCTCGACACCGACTTTGGCGAGCACAGAGTCGAATCCGCGATCAGACAGGGCCAACGCATACGCGAACGGTTTGGAGATCGATTGGATGGTGAACTCGATATCGAAGTCACCGGCCCCATAGACTTCTCCGCCAATCATGGCAAAGGCCGCACCGAGGCGCTCGGGATCCGCTGCTGCGAGCTCAGGGATGTATCCCGCCGGCTCTCCGGACGTGTCCGACTCCACATCTCCCAGGACCTCGGCCAAATAGTCGGGAATGATGGGCCGCATTCGTCCTCCAAGCATAGTTGCAATTCACGGCGTCAAATTATCGTTGCGGCCGGGGAGATGACCTCGCGCTTCGCCGAGCGTGGCGCGCGTGATCACTCCTGAACATCTGACGAGATCGAGCTCGACCGGCACAGCTGCACCGGTGTTTCTGCTACGAGGGTTCCAAAAGTTTTGTCGGAGCAGGGGTGGCGGTGAGCACGCGAAGCTGGTCGGCGTCGACATTGGCTCCGAAGGCGGGGGTTCCGGGCTCGAGCCGGACGCCCGCTGCAAGGTCGCCGATGGAGAGTGGGTCAAATCCGAGCGTGTCGATCAGCGCAGACACCACAGCGAGATCCTCGGGCGAGTCACCGGCGAGCGCGATGGCCTTGCGTCCGAGGCCGCCGGCTGGACGAGCCTCGTCTTCGAGGTCGTGATAGCCCATGTGGTTGAGGGCTTTCACGACATGTGCGCCCGTCAGGAACCGCTGAACGACTTCGCTCGAAGAGGCATCGGCCGGGAGGATCGCGTCGCGGGGACCATCCACCTCCCACCAGTGGTTCATCGCGTCGATGACCAGCTTTCCTGCCAACTCCGGAACTGGGAGGTCACGGTGTTTGCCGAGCGGGAGAGCCAGGACCACCACGTCGGCGGCAGCGGCGGCCTGGGCCGGCCACACGGCGGTCGCTCCGGGGGTGAGGATTTTGACGGTAAGCGCGATCTTGGAGGGGTCACCGGACCCTGAGATCAGGACTCGATAGCCGGCGGCGACCGCCAGGCGCGCCAGGACGGTGCCGACTTTCCCGGCTCCCAGGATCCCGACAGTGGTGACAGGGTTGGTCATCGCGTCGCTCCCGCCGTGGCCGCGGGCTGCTCGGCCAGGAGCTCGCGGACCCGAGGGATGACTTGGGTGCCGTACAGCTCGACCGAACGGAGACGTGCGGAGGCGGAAACGGTGCCGGCGGCGGAGTAGATCAAGTCGAACCGGCCCGCGTTCAGCACCCGGATGGCATGAGCGATCTTGGTCGCGACCGTCTCGACCGAGCCGACATACAGAGAACCGCGGTCCACTTCGGCGTCGAATTCCTCCCGGCGGAGCGGCGGCCAGCCGCGCTGCCCCCCGATCCGGTCGCGGATCACCTTGTACCCAGGGTAGAAGAGTTCCTTGGCCTCTTCGTCGGTGGAGGCGACGAAGCCGGGCGAATGCATCCCGACCGGCTGTGCGGTCGTGCCGAACTCGTCACTGGCACGCTGGTACAGATCCACATAGGGAGCGAACCGGTCAGGGGCGCCGCCGATGATGGCCAGCATGAGCCGGAAGCCGTACTGAGCGGTGCGGAGCACGGACTGCGGTGTCCCGCCGACCCCTACCCAGGTGTTGAGACGTCCCGAATCCGTCTTCGGGTACACGTCCGCATTGTGCAGGGCGGCGCGCGTGGTGCCCTCCCAGGTGACCGGGCTCTCGTCCAGGAGTCGATGGAAAAGGTCGATCTTCTCCTCGAACAGCACCTCGTAGTCCTTGAGGTCGTACCCGAACAGGGGGAACGACTCGGTGAAGGAACCGCGTCCGAGGATCACCTCGGCGCGACCGTTGGAGAGCGCGTCGACCGTGGCGAACCGTTGGAAAACTCGCACCGGGTCGTCCGAGGACAGCACTGTCACGCCCGAGGCGAGCCGGATGCGGTTCGTGGCTGTCGCGATGCCGGCCAGTACTGTCTCAGGGCTGGAGATCGCGTACTCAGGCCGGTGGTGCTCGCCCAACGCAACAACGTCGATACCGACTTGGTCGGCGAGGACCGCTTCGGTCACCGCCGCGCGGATCGCCTGCGCGTGCGAGACGATCACGCCCTGGTCGTTTCGGGGCCGGTCTCCGAAGCTGTCGATGCCGAACTCGATTTGCGAAGCATCCGTCGTGTTCACTTTGTTCAACGCTTTCGGTGTGTCGGGGTGTGGTGGTGCGTGGTTCGTGACGACCGGGCGGGACGTCCGTCCCGGGCGACCTGCGCGGGTTCGCTGCCCGTCAGGTCACGCGTGTCGTCATCGCCGGCCAGCAGTTCGCGCGCAGACGGGGGAGGGGATCCTGTTCTCCGGACGCTGATGCCCTGTTCCGCGGTCCGCTTGGTCACCACACCACCTCCGCCGATCTGGTTGACATGTAAACCATGACATCCTTATGGTTTACATGTCAACTAGAGTAAGGTACGGTGGGTGCGACTGCGCGGTGGTGAACTGGTGCTCAGTGGCGTCCGGTGGGGGCGACAGCAAGGCCGTGAAAGTCTTCTGCGGTTTCCGACCTCGCTGAGTGGACGTCGCAGTGTCCGTCCGCCTCGGCGTAACCGATGCATTAATCGGGTTCTTCGGCATTAAGGGAAGGGCGCGTCAAAATCAGACGTATTTTTCCACCGCTTGCCTGCCTGCGGCTCATTTGGTCGACTGTCGTCATCCGCAGTTTTGCAGTACGGCGTGATCAATCTCGCGGTGTCCCCTTCCCCAGGATCGGCCACACACCCGATACTGGGAGCGTGATCTATTGGATGGACTTCCTCCCCTCTGCCGTATTAATATCCATAATCCCTGGAGCGAGCCAGCTATTGGGTCTGACCAACGCTGTCCGATCCGGCGCTTCCTGGGCTCTTATTGGCATCCTCGCGCGTCTCGCTGCTTTCACTCTGCTGATCAGTGTCGTCGTACTGGGTCTCGGCGCCGCCCTTGCGCAGTCTCCTGATGTGCTGGCCGCAATAAAATGGGGTGGAATAGCATATTTGGCCTGGATTGGTCTGGCGGCACTGAGGAGCAAGCCGCAGACCGCCTCTGCAGTCGAGGGCGAAGGGGTCCGCACCGATCGATGGCGGATCCCCCGTCAGGAATTCATGGTCGCCATAACCAACCCAAAAGCGCTTCTGCTTTTCGCGGCACTCCTCCCTCAATTCACGAGCGGCGGACGGGGCGCAGAACTGCACATCGCCCTTCTAGGTCTGGCCTACATGGGCGTTGAAGCCGTCATCGGCGGCCTCTACGTCGGAGCCGGGAGAATTCTTCGATGGAGGTTTCGGTCGTATAAGGGATCGATCGCTCATCGGGTCGACCGGCTGTCGGGAGTCTGTATCCTCGTGCTTGCGGGGGCGTTGGCTGTGAGCAGTGTTTGACGTGGATCGTCCACGTGCACATGTTGCTGTGCTGTGACATGGGTCGCCGCCACCGTTCCCCTGTGATCCGTCCCGCCCGGCCTGCGCCCGGCGGTCCGCGCACCAGGATGTCCTCGCCGGTTCAGTCCGGCAGTTTCTCCATGTGGTCCAGGACGCGCTTGGAGATCCGGGCGAGTGTGCTGAGCTGGTTCGGGGTCAGGGCGTCGATGAACAGGCGGCGGACGTGTTCGACGTGCTGTGGTGCGGCCTCTTCGATCGCCTTGTAGCCGGCCGGGGTGGCGACGATGAATGCTCCGCGTCCGTCGTCGGGGCATTCCTCCTTGGCCACGAGCCCGCGTTTCGCCATCCGCGTGACCTGGTGGGACATTCGGCTCTTCTCCCACTCCACCATTTTGGCCAGATCCAGGAAGCGCATCCGCCCGCCGCCTCTCTCGGTGAGGCTGGCGAGCACGATGTAGTCGGAGGCGGACATTCCGGAGTCGGCCTGGATGCGGCGGGACAGCCGTCCGATGAGCGTCTCCTGCATGCGGATGAAGCCGTCCCAGGCGGCCTTCTCTTCCCCGTTGAGCCAGCGCGGTGGTGCGTCCATGGGGGCAGTCTAACGAAATCGTTGACGGCTCA
>NZ_PENI01000068.1 GCF_003688995.1 Streptomyces shenzhenensis
CAACTCCTGCGTGCCGACCGAGGTTCCCCCGGTCCCGGTCATCGACCCGGCCATCGGTGGCGCGGCCGCCGCGGCCGCCCTCGGCGGCTTCCTCCTGATCCGCCGCCGCCGTAACGCCGGAGCCGCCTTCTGACCGGCCCCGCACAACCTCTCTGAACAGGCCGACCGGTCCCTCCCCGACACCACGGGGAGGGACCGGTCGTGTCCGGCGCCGTGACACCGACAGCCACGGCGCGTCCGGAACTCGGGCGGGCGGTGCGTACGGCGTTCGTCCGCGAGGGCCGGACGGCCCTGTTGCGGGTGGGGTGTGGTCGGGTTGACTGTGCCGGGATGCGGATCACCTCAGGGTGGTCCCCGCTGCGGCCGGTTCGCGGTTCCGGGCCCAGCGCACGGCTCGGGCGGAGTACGTCTTCTCCTCCGCCCGAGCCCTCGGCGCGCGCCGCTCTCACGACTCCCCGCCGTCGCCGGCCACCGCGATCAGCCGGACGCCGGTGATCAGGTCGGGGCGGATGCGTACGACGTGGTCCATGTGCTGGTCCGACCAGGGGTGCAGCATCTCCTGGTAGCGGGCCACCTGTTCGGGGTCGGTGACGAGGCGGCAGTAGCCGGTGGCGACCACGCTCCAGCCGGTGCGGCTGACCGGGTCGATGTCGTCGGCCTCGTAGGCGACGACCACGCCGTGGCCGCCGTTCTGCCGGGCGTGGGAGACCAGGGCGGCGCGCTCGTGGGTGCGGATGATGATGTCGTCGTTGTCGAGGACGTGGTTGACCGGGCGGGCGGTGGGCAGCGCGTGCCGGGTGAAGATGATCCGCCCCACCGGCACGCTGCCGAGCAGGCGCAGGGCCTCCTCCGGTGACACGTCGACGCTGCGCCGCCGACCGGTGTCCCGCGCCGTCCTGTGCCCACGGGCCTCGACGAACCGGCGGGCGGCTTCGTCTCTCACAGCGCGGCCGCCCTGCGGTGCGCGGTGCTACCGATCCCGTTACGGGACTGCGTTGCCATCGAGGACGTGTCCTTCGTGCACGGCGGTACCTGTCTGCCGCGCGGGGCCGGGGCCGGGGCCGCTGGCAGGTCTGACGGCCTCCATGGAAAGCCTCTCGAACATGTTGTGCCAGGGCCGTTCGGCCCTTGCTGACCGCCCCGCGTACTGACTTCACTGATCCAGCGGTCCCGCTCGTGGTGCTGTGGCCCCGCCCGTGGGTTTCGGAGCAGCGGTCCCGCGCACGGGCGAGGCCCGGGCGGGGCCGCGTACCGCGACGACGGAAGGAAGAACGCCGGATGGCGGGGAGGCGAGCGGGGAGATGATCGCGGCGGTCGGGCATGCCGACCTGACTCCGGGCACCCTGGAGTCGGTGGAGGCCGAGCTGCGGGCGGCACTGGAGCGACTTCCCGAGCGGAGGCCGGCGTTGGCGCGGGCCGGGGCCGGTGTGCCGGTGGCGTTCGGGCGGGCGGTGCGGGCGGCGGGGCGGGAACTGGTCGTGGTGACTCCCGCGCAGGGGAGGGCGCCCGCGGCGCTGCCGGAGCGGGACCGGGCGGCGGTCGGGGAGCTGGTGTCCCTCGCCCAGCAGGTGCACCCGCTGGCGTACGACCCTGCCGACCGGGACGCGTGTGTGGCCGCGGACGAGCGGATGATCGCCGACTGCGGCCGGTTGCTGGCCGTGTGGGACGGCTCGCCGTCCACCGGCCGTGACGCCACCGCGCACCTGGTGGCGTACGCCCGTGCCCACGGCGTTCCGGTGGAGGTCGTGTGGCCGAAGGGCGCTGCCCGCGAGGCGATACCCGGCGGACCGGCGCGGGACGCCGGTCGCCGCCCACGCGGCAGCAGCCACCTCTCGACCACCGTGGGCCCGGCGCCCACTCGGACCATCGGCAAGGCGGACCGACCTCGATGACCAGCACCACCGCTATCGCACACCACCTCACCGGGAAAGACGGACGAGGGATCACCGCGGAGGGCGCCACCGGTGCCTCGCGCGCCCTCGCCTGGCTGCTGATCGTGTCCGGCGCGCTCGGCATCCTCGCCTCCTTCGTGATCACCATCGACAAGTTCCAGTTGCTCCGGGACCCGCACTTCTCTCCCTCGTGCAACCTCAGCCCGGTGGTGTCCTGCACGAACGTCATGCAGAGCGCCCAGGCGTCCGTGTTCGGCTTCCCCAATCCGATGCTCGGGCTGCTCACCTACCCGGTCGTGGTCGCCGTCGGGTTCGCGCTGCTCGCCGGGGCCCGTTTCCAGCGCTGGTTCTGGCTGGGCCTGAACGCGGGCACGTTGTTCGGCGCGGGATTCTGCATGTGGCTGATGACGCAGGCGCTGTACGAGATCGGCGCCCTGTGCCTGTGGTGCTGCCTCGCCTGGGCGGCCACCATCGCGATGCTCTGGTACGTCACCGTGCACAACCTGCGGCACGGGATCATCCGCGCGCCCCGCACCGTGGTGGCCGGGGTGCGGGAGTTCCACTGGGCGGTGCCGGTCACCTGGTACCTGGCCATCGTGATGCTGATCGCCACGCGCTGGTGGGACTACTGGCAGACACTGCTCTGAGCACGCCGACTCGCATGTGCGGCACCGCGGTTCCCCGGACACGGCGGTGCCGTCACCGGCGCGGGGGAGCACGCAGGGCCGGGCCGACCGACCCGGCGACAGGGCGAGGCTAGTTCACCCCCGCGCTGAGCTCGCTGAAAAGGCGGTTCGCCGTGGGGGAGTTGAACTGGCGCTCCAGTTCCGCTCGGGCGATCTGCTTGCGGAACTCCCCTGCGTAGGACGCGTCACCGGCGTTGTGCATGAGCTCGGTGATCCATGCCGCGAATGCCTGATAGTTCCAGATGTGGCGCAGGCAGGTCTCCGAGTAGCTGTCGAGCAGAGTCGAATCGTCCTGCCGGTTCCGTTGGATGACGGCACGAGCGAACACCTCGGCGTCGTGGAGGGCGAGATGTATTCCCTTCGCGCTCATCGGGGGCACGATGTGCGCCGCGTCCCCGAGCAGGTACAGCCTGCCGTAGCTCATCGGGCTGTACACCACGCACCGAAGAGGCACGATCCGCCTGTCGATGATCCGGCCGGTCGACACGGGGGTGCCGAAACGAGCTTCCATTTCGCTCCAGACGCGTTCGTCCGGCCACTGCGAAAGGGTGGCGTCGACCGGGCACTGGAGATAGAGACGGCTGGCGTGCGCGCCGCGGGGGATCATTCCGGCAAGGCCACGGGAGTGGATCGCCATGCCTGAGGGATTCGCCGGGACCTCGGCCATGACGCTGAGCCAGGAATATCCGTACTCATGGGAGTGGCATGTGAGGGCGTCGGCGGGTATGGACGCCCTGCTGACGCCATGGAAGCCGTCGCAGCCGGCGATGAGATCGCAGCTGATGACCTTCGTGGAGCCGGCGGTGTCCCGATAGCGCACAAGGGGACGCTCGCTGTGCATGTCCGCCGGGGACACGTCGACGGCCTCGAAGCGAAGGTCGCCGCCGCCGCGCAGGAAGACATCCGTGAGGTTGCGGACGAGGATCTGCTGAGGGCAGAAGACGCTGTCGTTGTTGTCGTCCTCGTCGAAATCGATCGGACATTCTTCTCCGTCGATCCAGATGCCGCCCGCGACCTCCGGGAGGGAGTCGTCCTTCACCACCCCTTCGAGTCCCCACTCGCGGAACATACGCACCCCGAAGCTGTCGACGGTCCCGGCCCGCTGCCGTCGCTCGACGTACGCACGGCTGTGCTTTTCCAGAATGATGCACTCGACACCGCTGCGCAGCAGGAAATTGCCGAGCGTAAGTCCGGCCACCCCGGCGCCTACGATGACAACGGAAGTGCTCTCACTCGTTTCAACCATGTGTTTTCCGGGCCTCCTTGAAGAAAGTGTCGCCGACCGGGTGGTGCGGCGCGCTTTCCCTCACTGTGGGCCTTGTGGCGGTCGCCGCCCACTGGTGAATGGAGGCCTGGTGCCGAAAACCCGCCAAGATGACGCCGAGGCCGGGACGGTCACTTCGTGTCGTGGCGCAGGTCCGCCTGGTAGCGACCCGGGGTCTGGCCGACGACCTCGGTGAACGCGTCGATGAAGCTCGACGGATTGGACCACCCGCACTCCATCGCGGTCTCGGTGACGGACCGGCCGTCGGCGAGATGGGCCAGGGCGTGGTGGATGCGCAGGGTGGTGCGCCAGCGGTGGAAGCTCATGCTCAGCTCGGTGTGGAACAGGCGGCTCAGGGTCCGCTCGCTCGCGCCCGCGACGCGTCCCAGCTCGGCCAGGGTCGCGGTCCGGCCGGGATCGGCGTGCAGGAGATCGGTGACGGCACGCAGCCGGTCGTCGCGGGGTTCGGGCAGGTGCAGGGACTGCTCGGGGGTCTCGGCGAGCTCATCGATCACCACTGCGAGCAGCCGCTGATGGGCGCCGGGGCGGACCTCGCGCCGATCGGTCAGCGCCAGGAGGGCCTCGCGCAGCAGGGGGCTCACCGCGAACACGCTGGGGTGGGCCACGAGTTCGCCGCACAGGTCGACCGGGACGACGACGAGGCGGACGTCGGTCCTGCCGTAGAAGCGATGCGCGTGGGCGAATCCGGGTGGCGTCCACGTCACCCTCTGGGCCGGGGCGACCCAGGTTCCGCGTTCGGTCGCGGTGGCCAGGGCGCCGGCGGCCGCGTACACCAACTGGCCCTGCGGGTGGGAGTGAGGGGCGAGGTGGTAGCCGTGCGGTATCCAGCCTCCGCCCCAAGGCGTCGTCGGCCATGGCGTCGAGGGCTGCGGGGACGGCTGGCGGGTTTCCGGCATCGGCCGTCAGTCTACCGGCGGTACGGCGTCTGCGGCGGGCCCGAGAACCGTCCTCGAGCATCGGACTCTCCCGCCGCGGGGAACGAGCCTCGGACAAGCCCGCTGCTCCCGGGACCGGTGACGGCCGTGCCCGCGGGTGCGGCGGCCCGCTGAGGAACGGGCAGCGCCGCCAGGGCCGTACGGCCCTGCCCATGACGGTCGCGCCCGGTTAGGTTCGCGGGGTGGAATGCAAGAACATCCCTGATCCGGGCTTCGCGGGAGACGACGGATCGGCTGATCCGCGCCTGGCCGCATCGCTGGCCGCGTGGTCCGCGAACCCCTCCGAGGCGGCGGAGACCCAGCTGCTCGCCCTGCTCGCGGACGCCCGGCTGCTGGTGCCGATCGTCGCCGTGCTCGGCGAGAGCGAGCCCGCCGCGGACGGCCTGAAGCGCGAGAAGACCAGCGACATGGCCGTGGCGACGCTGGAGTTGCCGGACGGCCGCCGCGGACTGCCCGCCTTCACCGGTCTTGAGGCCCTGCACCGGTGGCGCGCCGACGCACGGCCCGCCCCGGTCCCGGCCTGCAAGGCGGTCGAGGCGGCCTGGTCCGCGCAGGCCGAGACGGTGCTGATCGACCTGTCCGGGCCGGTGTTCTACGAGCTGTCCGGGGCCGCCCTGCGCGCCGTCGCCGAGCGCAGGGCCTGTCTGCCGCCCCTGCGCGATCCCGAGGTCGCCGCCGCGCTGTGTGCGGTACTGGCCCGCCATCCGGCGGTGCGACGCGCGTACCTCCTCCCCGACGGCGGTGACGCGGACGCCCGGCTCGTCGTCGTCCCCGTCTCGGGCGTCCTCTCCTCGGGCGTCCCCGTCTCGGGTGTCGCGGAGGAGGGGGTGGCCGGGGCGGTGTACGAACTGGCCGCCGACCTCGCCGCGGACCCGCTCCTGCGGATCCGCGTCGACCACGGCCTGAACGTGGTGGTCGTACCCGGGTACGTGAGCGAGTCGGCGCCGCCCCTGTACTCCCGCGACTGACACACCTCAACCGGACGTCCCCGCCGGGCGGTTCAGCCCTTTGTCGCGGCGCGGCGGGCGAGGATCGCGGCACGCCGTTCGTCGAACCGGGTGGCCTGGGCGTCCAACTCGGCCAGGTGCACGCCCAGTTCCTCCTGCGCCTTGAGTCCGTCCGGGCCCAGGTCGCCGCGTTCCATCACCTTCAGGTGGCGCAGCACCGGCAGCAGTACGTCGGTGTGGTGGACGCGGAGGTTGTAGATGCCGCCGAGCGCGATCTCGACTGCGGCGCGTTCGAAGCCGGGCATGCCGTGGCCGGGCATGCGGAAGGCGCAGACCACTTCGTTGATCGCCTGCATGGCCTGGTCCGGGGCCAGTTCGAGGGCGGCGGCGAGCAGGTTGCGGTAGAAGATCATGTGCAGGTTCTCGTCGTTGGCGACCTGCGCCAGCATCCGGTCGCAGACCGGGTCGCCGGAGGAGCGGCCGGTGTTGCGGTGGGAGATCCGGGTGGCCAGTTCCTGGAAGGCGACGTAGGCCACGGTGTGCAGCGGGGAGTGCCGGTTGTCGGAGACGAAGCCGCTGCCGATGTGGGTCATCCGGGCCCGCTCCAGTGCCACCGGGTCCACCGCGCGGGAGGCGAGCAGATAGTCGCGCAGCACCATCGAGTGGCGGGCCTCCTCGGCCGTCCACTGGTGCACCCAGGTGCCCCAGGCGCCGTCCCGGCCGAACAGGGTGGCGATCTCGTGGTGGTAGCTGGGCAGGTTGTCCTCCGTCAGCAGGTTGACCACGAGGGACACCCGGCCCACCTCGGTCAGCGGGGACTGCTCCGGCGACCACGGTTGTCCCTCCAGCGGCCCGTCGAAGTCCCGGCCCCGGCTCCAGGGCACGTACTCGTGCGGCATCCACTCCCGGAAGACCCGCAGATGGCGGTTGAGTTCCCGCTCGACCACCTCCTCCAGGTCCTGGAGCAGCTCGGCATCGGTTCGCTTCGGGCGGGCGAGACTCACGGGTTTCCAACTTTCGGGCATGTCAATCGAACCTACGGTTCCGTAGGTGACGCCACCGTAGGTTCGACCGGCCGGACACGTCTGGGGCCGAAAGACCCTTTCCCCGTCCGGCTGCGGCGCGCGGGGTGCCGGCTTCGGGGCCGCTCCACTGGAGAGCACGGCCGGTGTCGGCGGCGACCATGCGGCCGACGGCACCGGCGCCGATCAGGAACGGGGCCGCGTTCACCGGCGGTGGTCCCTCTTGTCCGCAGAGGGGACCGAGAGCGAACGCGCCGTCCGCTGCCGCCGCGCGCGGTCGGGTCGAGGCACGGGCCCGCCTGCGCTGAGGGACGTCCGGAGGGACGGGCTGCCCGTACGGGCCGTACGCGACGCGCGGTCGAGCCATCGGCGGTGCGTACGGGTGCTCCGGCCCTGCCCGCCCCGGGGGAGCGGGTCCGCGGAAGGGGTGCGCCCGGCCGCGGTGCGAGCTGTACCGGGTTCCGTCGGTCCTGTGTGAGGTGGACAGCGCAGCCGGTCCCTCCCCCACGACGCCGCAGGGCACGCCCTCCGGGCGGACGACGGGAGTTTGACGACAGGACCTAGGCTGGTGATCCGTGGAAGCACGTATGCACAGCGGCCGCGTCCCCGCTCCTGCCCCGGCCGCACCGCTGCGGGTGTTCGTCCTGGACGACCACGAGGTGGTACGTCGCGGGGTGCGGGACCTGCTGGAGGCCGAGCCGGACATCGTCGTGGCCGGGGAGGCGGTGACCGCGCGGGAGGCGCTGGCCCGGGTGCCCGCGGTCCGTCCGCACGTCGCGGTGCTGGACGTGCGGCTCGGCGAGGGCGGCAGCGGGGACCACGCTGGGGTCGAGGTGTGCCGGGAGCTGCGGGCCCGGATGCCGGAGCTGGCCTGTCTGATGCTGACGTCGTTCGACGACGACGAGGCGCTGTTCGACGCGATCATGGCGGGGGCGGCGGGGTATGTGCTCAAGCGGATCGACGGCTCGGACCTGGTGACCGCCGTGCGCCTGGTGGCGAGCGGGGAGTCCCTGCTGGACCCGCGGGCGACGGCGCGGGTGATGGCGCGGCTGCGCGCCCCGCAGCCCGAGCCGGAACCCGTGCCTTTCTCGGCCGAGCTGGAGCGGTTGTCCCCCCGCGAGCTGGAGATCCTGGAGCTGATCGGCGAGGGTCTGACGAACCGGCAGATCGCCGAGCGGCTGTTCCTCGCCGAGAAGACGATCAAGAACCGGGTCTCGTCCATCCTGGCCAAGCTGGGCGTGGGCCGCCGGGTCCAGGCGGCGCTGCTCGCGGGGCGGCTGAAGGAGCAGCAGGCCCCCCGGCGATAGACCACCGGTCAGTCGGCGGGGAGGGGCACCTGCCACACGAGCCGGGTGCCGCCCGCGGCCAGGGGCTCGACGGTCAGGGTGCCGCCGTACTGCCCGGCGCGGGAACGCAGGTTGGCCAGCCCGCCGGTGGGCTCGGCGCCGCGCAGGCCGACCCCGTCGTCCGTCACGGTGAGGGTGAGCCTGTCTCCGGTCGTCGGCACGGTCAGGACGACGTCCGCTCGATGGGCTCGGGCGTGCCGGGCGACGTTGCTGAGGGCCTCGGCGGTCACGGCGAGCACCTGCTCGGCCACGTCGGCGGGGACGGTGGAGTCCACCGGTCCGTCGATCCGCAGCGACGGGCTGAAGCCGAGGGACTGGGCGGCCAGCCGGGCGGTCTCGGGCAGCCGGCGGCGCAGCCCAGGCCCGCCGCGGTCGTCACCGGCGGAGCGCAGCTCGAAGATGGTGGAGCGGATGATCTGGACCGTGGTGTCCAGGTCCTTCACCGCGCGCGAGACCCGGTCGGCGGCGTCCGGGCGGTCGATGCCGCGGGTGGCGCTCCGCAGGGTCATGCCGGTGGCGAAGAGCCGCTGGATGGCGAGGTCGTGCAGGTCGCGGGCGATGCGGTCCCGTTCCTGCATCACGGACAGTTCCTCGGACTCGGCGCGGCGCCGGGCGAGTTCCCAGGCGATCGCGGCCTGGTCGGCGAAGCGGGAGACGAGGGCCACCTCGGTGTCGTCGAAGGCGGCCCGGCCGGTGCGCCGGCTCAGCCGCAGCGCGCCGCACGCCGAGGAGTCCAGGGGCAGCGGCACCGCCACGGCGGCGCCGTACGCCGCCCGGTCCCCGAGCGGGTGGGCTCGTGTGTCGCCGGCGATGTCCGCGGTGGCCACGGGCGCACCGGTGCGGGCGGCCAGCCCGGCCAGCGATCCGCGGACGGGGAGGCGCAGCCCCTGGACCCGCTCGGCGTCGGGCCCGTGCGCCACCTCCACGGTGAGCAGCTCGGCGTCGGTACGGGCCGGGAGCAGGACGACGGCCTGGTCGGCGTCGGCCACCTCGCTGGCCCGCCGGGCGACCAGCCGCAGCACCTCGCGTACCTCGGTCCCGGCGAGGAGGCTGCGGGTGATCTCGCCGAGCGCCTCAAGCCACTGCTCCCGGCGCCGGCTCTCGTGGTACATGCGGGCGTTGTCGATGGCGACCCCGGCCGCGTTGGCCAGCGCGGTCAGCACGGCCTCGTCGTCGGCGTCGAAGCCCGTGCCGCCACGCTTCTCCGTCAGATACAGGTTGCCGAACACCTCGTCGCGCACGCGGATGGGCACCCCCAGGAACGTACGCATCGGCGGATGGTGCTCGGGAAAGCCGTAACTCGCCGGGTGGCGGGTGAGGTCCGTCAGCCGGAGCGGGAGCGGGTGGCGTATCAGTTCGCCGAGGATGCCGCGCCCGCACGGGGCCTGGCCGAGCCGGGCCACGAGGTCGGCCGCCATGCCCACCGGCAGGAACTGCGACAGCCGCTGCTGGTCGCCGATCACCCCGAGCGCTCCGTACTCGGCGTCGGTCAGGGCGACCGCCGCCTCCACGATGCTCCGCAGGACCTGCGGGAGTTCGAGGCCGCGCCCGATGTTCGTGACCGCGTCGAGGAGTCCGTGCATCCGGTCCGGCACATCGAGCCGAGGGTGTGACGGCACCGCCGCCTGGGGTTCTGATTCGGACATTCCAGCCGTTCCTGGACCAGTCTGTGCTCAGCAGCGTACGCACGGGGGCCACCGCCTGTCGTGCCTTGTCCGCCCGGCGGTGCGAAGTGGGGCCGTTGGACCCTAAACGGGGGTCTTGACAGGGGCCGTTCGACCCTATCGGGCCCGGGTGCCCCGCGGCCGATCATGTGGCGGGCCGGGAAGCGGCAGGTCCGTTCCCGCGCGTGCGGAGCTTCCCGGTTCGTGATCGACATGAGCAACTGGGAGGACGCCGTCCGGTGGACGAGGCACAGATGGACAGAGTGGGGACCGTGAGGCCGAAGGCCGTGCTCCCCGAGGCCGGGGAGGACGCCGGACAGGGCGAGCGAGCGACGGGAAGACCGTCGTGGGCGGACTGGCTGACGACGACGGATCACAAGCGGATCGGGACGATGTATCTGGTCAGTGCGTTTGTGTTCTTCGTTGTCGGTGGTGTGCTGGCGTTGTTGATGCGTGCGGAGCTGGCGCGGCCGGGTCTGCAGATCATGTCGAACGAGCAGTTCAACCAGGCGTTCACGATGCATGGTTCGATCATGCTGTTGATGTTTGCGATGCCGTTGTTCACGGGTTTTGCGAACTGGATCATGCCGTTGCAGATCGGTGCGCCGGATGTGGCGTTCCCGCGGTTGAACATGCTGGCGTTCTGGCTGTTCCTGTTCGGTTCGTCGATCGCGGCGTTCGGTTTCTTCACGCCGGACG
>NZ_PENI01000069.1 GCF_003688995.1 Streptomyces shenzhenensis
GTCGACAACAGCCGCACCGGGAGCCAGGCGTCGAGCGAGCGGTTGTCGAAGGTGTCCTGCCAGGTGGTGATGTCGGTGAGCCGGAGGAATGCTCCGATGCCGTAGGTGTGCCCGGAATCGAGCTTGCCGGCCGGGACGGTGAGGGAGATGGTGAAGGCTCCGCCGCTGTCCTGCATCCGGCTGTGGTACAGCTGCCCGTTGCTGGAGTCCGGTGACGTCGCTATCCAGTCGCGGGTTCCCGGCCGGCCCGGCTGCCACACCGTGCTGTCGAAGAGACCGACGTCGAGCGAGTAGGTGAGTGTGGGGCTCGCCCAGTCGGGCACCTGGAATCCCGCCCCGAGGACGGTGAGCTTGGTGGCGGTGTCCGGGTCCACGGGCTTGTCGGGCAGGGCCACGAGCTGCGGCCCGCCCGTGGCGCGCAGGACACGGACGGAGAAGGGCGCGGAGACCGACGTGGTGCCCTCGATGTTGGCGGCGACGACACGTGCCGTGGCTCCGTCGGCGTCGAGCGGGATCGAGGGGATCGCGAACTGCTGGGTGCCGCCCTGCACATACTCGGCGCCGGACCAGGGCTTCCAGGTGGCGCCCCGGTCGTCGCTGCGTTCCAGGACGAACTTGTCCGTGGCGAGCGCGGGGTTGCCGGTGGCCCTGAACTTGACGACGGCCTTGGTGCCCTGGATGGCGGCCAGATCGCGGGGCGGTTCGGGGAAGGAGGGCGCGGCGTACGGTGCCGTGGTGAGGCGCAGTGCCGTGGAGACCGCCTGGCCGTCGTCGTTGGTCGCCACGACGCGTAGGTAGGTGTTGTTCCAGGAGGAGTCGATGGACCGGATGACCAGACTCTCGCCGGTCGCGTCGGCGATGGGGGACCAGGGTCCGCCCGCCGACGCCGAGCGCTGCCACTCGAGTTCGGCGTCGCCGTCGACGTCGGCCGTGACGGTGAGGTCCCGGCCCTCCACGTACGGAGCCGCGGCCGTGGTCGAGGGGTTGGCGAGAATGACGGGCACGTTCCGCACGTCGGGCGCGGAGTCGAAGCGCACCGCGAGGTCGAACGGCGGCTTGTCCGGGTCGCCGCTCAGGCCACTGGTGTGCCAGTAGCTGGACAGCCCCGTCTCGTACTGGAAGTCGACGAACGACTCGGGCCAGGAGCCCCAGTCCGGCCTCGACTTCTTGACCTCGGCGGGGATCGCCGAGGTGGTGGAGCGCACCCCGTCGACGAGCGGGAAGTAGTCGACGCCCGCGTACTCCGGTGAGATCCGCACCCCGCCGTCCGGACCGGTGGTGGAGTCCACCCGCACCTGGTCGAAGGTCGCCACGGTGACCTGCCGTGCCGGGACAGGTTCCTGCTCGGTCGGGGTGTCCGGGTCGGCGCCCATGCCTCCGCTGGTGGCGGTGAGGGTTCCGGTGCCGTCCTCGGCGACCGTGAGGGTGGGGTTCTTCAGATACCAGGTGACGAGGCCGGAGTAGGCGTTCGCGGTGAAGGCGCCGGTCCAGTGGATGGTGGCCTCGCCCGTCGTGGAGTTGGCCGTGCCGGTGCCGTTGGCGAACAGCACGCGCTGGTTCAGCTGCGATCCGGCGCTGGGGATGCACTTGGTGGCGTCCGAGATGCCCTGGGCGCTGCCGTCGGGGAACCGGTGGATGATCCGTACGTCACCCTGCTCGGCGCGGAAATCCTGCTGAGTGCCCGCGGAGAAGAAGTTGCAGCCCGAGTTGGCCGGGTTGCCACCCTGGTAGATGTTGTTGACGCCCCACTCCAGGCTCGCGTGGGTGACCGGGGTGAGCGTGCCTCCGCCGGTGACGACGCTGAGCACGGCCGCTGTCGAGGTGGTCGACGGACCGTGGCCGTTGTCGACCACGACCCGGAAGCGGGCACCGTCGTCGCCCGGGCGGGACTTGAAGGCATGGGAGGCGGCGGTCGCGCCGGCGATGTCCTGCCATTCGGTGCCGTCGGCGTCCCGGCGCTGCCACTGGTAGGTGAAGGGGCCCGTGCCGCCGGCGGTGACGGTGAACTGTGCGCTCTGGTACGCCTGGACCGACGTGTCGTGCGGAGCCTCGGCCACGGAGGCGGCGACCGGGGTGACCGTGAGCCTGGCCCCGTCAGAGGTGTGCGGGGTGAAGGAGCTGTCGTAGACCTTGACCGAGTACGTGGCTCCGTTGTCGCCGTAGCCGGCCGTGAAGGTGTAGGTGGCGGTGTTGCTGTTGGGCAGCGGGACGCTGCCCTCGGCGTCGGTGCGATACCACGTGTACAGGCGGGCGTCGGGGAAGTCGACCGAGAAGGTCACCGCGCCGCCGTCGGCGACGGTCTGCGGCTGGGGCTGCGCCACGAACGCCGGATCGGACGCGGCGGCGGCGCCGCTCAGCGAAGCGGGTTGCGCCGGCGCGGGCTTGACGGTCGTCACCTGGGCCGCCTCGGCGGAGGGGAGCCGGGCCGGTGAGGGGGCGGCCACCGCGAGCGCCGCGGCGGCGGCGAGAAGCCCGATGGCAAGCCGTGCTGGGAGAGGTCTGGAACGCACCATGAAGTCCGCTCGTCGAAGGGGAATGAGGTGATGGAGGGGGCCGGGGGCTCGCCCCACCCCCGCAAGTGTGAACTTAGGTTAGCCTAACCTTGGTCTTGCCTGTGTAGGTTAGCCTCGCCTAAGTTGCTCTGGAGCTGGGATCCAACGGCAGCTCTGGGCGTGGCCGTTGCACGCCCAGGTCAGGCACCACTGTGTCCGCGGCACACCCGCGGGCGATTGCCGGACGGGGGTCCGATCCGCCCCGTCGCCCTATTGGAGGAAAGCCCCGTGATGGGCCACAGACAGCCCCCGCCCTCGTGCTCCGGACCGCCCCGCGGAACCGCCCGCGGCAGCGCGCCCGGCCATGCCCGGCCGGCGCGTCGACGCACCCTGCTCGGACTGCTGTTGGTGCTGCCGCTGCTCCTCAGCGGCTGTCAGGCGCCGACCGGCGGCGCCCATTCCGGGCAGGCCGGCACAGGCCAGGCCGTCCCATGGAGCCAGGTGCGGCCCCTGGCCGACCCCCGCTCCTACCAGGGACCCACGACGGCCACGGTCCCCGACGCGGACATCGCCCCGGTGACCCGGACATCGCGGCCCGTGCTGCCGGCCACGGTGACCGACGTACAGGGCACCGAGGTGACCGTGCGCAGCGACGACCGGATCCTGGCCCTCGACCTGTACGGCACCCTCGCCGCCACCGTGTACGGCCTCGGTCTTGGCGACCGCCTGGTCGGCCGCGACCAGTCGACAGGCATCCCCGCGGCCGCGAAACTGCCGCTCGTCACCAGCGGCGGGCACCAGCTGAATGCCGAGGCGATCCTCGCCCTGCACCCGACCGTGCTGATCACCGACACCACACTCGGGCCGTGGGACGCCGTGCTCCAGCT
This sequence comes from Streptomyces shenzhenensis, assembly GCF_003688995.1. GTDB lineage: Bacteria > Actinomycetota > Actinomycetes > Streptomycetales > Streptomycetaceae > Streptomyces > Streptomyces shenzhenensis_A. Next base: position 3,380 of record NZ_PENI01000069.1, read on the forward strand.
CCGCGACTCCGGAGTCCCGGTCGTGGTCGTCGGCGCCCGGCGCTCGCTGGACACCGTGGGCACCCTGGTCGACGAGGTGGCTGCCGCGCTCGGCGTGCGGGCGGAGGGCAAGCTGCTCCGCACGAGGCTGGACAAGGAACTCGCCGCCGAGCAGGCCCAGATCGACACCATCGTGCCCACCGAGGCCGCCCGCCGCCCGCGCGTCATCTTCCTCTACGCACGCGGACAGGCCGGCGTCTACTACATCTTCGGCAAGGGCTCCGGCGCCGACTCCCTCATCACGTCCCTGCGGGCCGTCGACGTGGCCGGCGCGGCCGGTATCGGGGCGTTCACCCCGCTCAACGCCGAGGCCATGGCCAAGGCCAGACCTGATGTCATCCTGATGATGAGTGAGGGACTGCGCTCGGTCGGCGGCGTGGACGGGGCACTCCGGCTCCCCGGCGTGGCCCAGACACCGGCCGGAAAGCACCGCCGGATCGTGGACATGAGCGACTACCAGGTGCTGTCCTTCGGGCCGCTGACCGCCCGGGTGCTGGACGCCCTGGCCCGTTCCCTCTACGCACCTGACTCCGTCGCCGTCCCCGCCGAGGGAGCCGCCCGGTGAGCACCCTCCACACCCGCACCCAGGGCGGCCCCGCTACGAAGAAGGCCGCCGCGAACGAACCGGGTCGTGCCGCATCCTCGGCACCGGCCGCCCGGGTCGCCCTGTTCACCGTGCTCGGTGCCGCCGTGATCCTGGTCGCCCTCGGCTCGGCCGCGCTGGGCCAGTACGGGATCGGATTCGCGGACGTGGCCGCCTCGGTGCTGCACCGGCTGTCCGGACCGCTCGGGCTGGGACACCCGGTGCGCGACCCCTTCGCCGAGTCGGCCCTGTGGCAGATCCGTATGCCCCGCGTCGTCATGTCCCTCGTCGTCGGCGCCGTCCTGGCGACGGCCGGAGCGCTGATGCAGGGCGTCTTCGGCAATCCGCTGGCCGAACCCGGCGTCGTGGGGGTGTCCGCGGGCTCCGCACTGGGCGCGGCCATAGTGATCGTCGCGGGCATCGACGTACTGGGCCAGTTCACCGTCCCGGCGGCGGCCTTCCTGGCCGGCCTCATCGCCGTACTGCTGGTGTACGCGCTGTCCCGGGCGGGCGGGCGCACCGAGGTGGTCACACTGGTGCTGACCGGAATCGCGATCAACGCCGTGGCCGGCGCGGGACTGGCGTTCTGCATGTTCTCCGGCAGCCAGACCGCCCGCGACCAGATCGTCTTCTGGCAGTTGGGCAGCCTCAACGGCAGCCGCTGGGCGTACGTCGGCAGCGTCGCGCCGTTCGCCGCTGTCGGCCTCGTCGGGGCCTGCCTGCTGGCGCGACGGCTCGACCTGCTGGCGCTCGGCGACCGGGCGGCACGGCACCTGGGCGTCAACGTCGAACGGCTCCGGGTGACCGCGATCGTGCTCATCGCCGTCATGGTCGCCGCGGCCGTCGCCTTCAGCGGCATCATCGGCTTCATCGGCCTGGTCGTCCCCCACCTCATGCGGATGGCGATCGGACCGGGCCACCGGCTGCTGGTGCCCGCGAGCATTCTCGGCGGAGCCGTCCTCCTGGCCGCCGCCGACATCGTCGCCCGAACCGCCATCGCCTACGCCGACCTGCCGATCGGCATGCTCACCGCCATGGTGGGCGGCCCCTTCTTCTTCTGGCTGCTGCGCACCACCCGCGCACGGGCGGGAGGCTGGATATGAACGCGCGGACCGCACTGGGCAGACTCACGGGACGCAGCGGGCCGCTGCCCCGGCCCCCGGAACCGGGAACGGTGGCGCTGTCCGCCCGGGGACTGGGCCTGCGCACGGGCGGCGCCTGGCTGCTGCGGGACGTGGACCTCGACCTCACCGCGGGCTCGCTGCTCGCCGTGGTGGGACCCAACGGCGCCGGCAAGTCGACCCTGCTGTCCCTGCTGGCCGGCGACCGGCCGCCCACCACCGGAACCGTGCACCTCGGCGCCCTGCCCGTCGTGACGGCCACCCCTGGCGACCTCGCGCGCCGCCGCGCGGTGCTGCCCCAACGCGGCGTTCTCTCCTTCCCGTTCACCGTGGCCGAGGTCGTCGCCATGGGCCGTGCGCCGTGGGCGGGCACCGCCGCCGAGGACGATGACGAGGACGTCATCGCCGAGGCCCTGAGCGCCACCGGCATGACCGGCTTCACCGGTCGCCGCTATCCGACACTGTCCGGCGGCGAACAGGCCCGTGCGTCCTTCGCCCGGGTCCTCGCCCAGAGCACCTCGGTGCTGCTGCTCGACGAACCGACCGCGGCTCTCGACCTGCGCCACCAGGAGGAGCTGATGCGGACCGCCCGGGCCCGCGCCGACAGCGGGCACGCGGTACTCGCCGTACTGCACGACCTGCAACTGGCGGCCGCCTACGCCGACGAGATCGCGGTGCTGCACGCCGGACGGCTGGTGGAACGGGGCCGGCCCGCGTCGGTGCTGACCGAGTCGCTGCTCGAAGAGGTCTATCAGCTTCCCATCGAGGTGTTCCGGCACCCCGTCACCGGCTCGGTGCTGGTCGGACCTCGGCGGACCAGCAAAGGAACACCCACTCCATGACCAGTCCCCGCCACCCCGGCACACCACCGCCCGCACGACCGCGCACCGGCCCGCGTCTGCTCCGGACCGCGGCCGTCACCGCCCTCGCCGTCCTGACCGCCGTCCTGGCGTCGGCGCCGCCCGCCCTGGCCGCGGCCCGGGTCACGACGAAGCCGGCGACGGCCGACCCGGACTACGCCACCACGCTGCACCTGCGCGGCACGGGCTTCCAGTCCGTCAAGAACGGCTTCGGCGGCGTCTACGTCCTCTTCGGCACCGTCAGCGGCACCTGGCGCCCCAGCCAGGGCGGCGCCAGCGGTGTGGACTACGTCTACGTACAGGACTCCGAGACCAAGGACAACCACGGCTACCAGCGCTTCGTGGCCTTTCCCGGCGACCCGACCGCCTACGCGGCCAACGGAGGCACCGTCAAGGCGGACGGGACCTGGGAGGCGACCCTCGTCGTGCCCGGAGCCGTCTTCCCCGCCAAGGGCCGCGACGGCGGCATCCGCCAGGTCGACTGCCGCACGGTGCAGTGCGGAGTGATCACCATCGGCGCGCACGGCGTGGCGAATCCCAGCAACGAGACCTTCACGCCGATCGATTTCGCCACCCCGGAACAACCGGCACCCGCGACCAAGGCCGCGCGCCCGACCCCGTCCAGGACGAAGAGCGCCGCACCGGCCACCGAAACACCCGTCACGAGCCCGTCCCCGACACCCGCGCAGGAGACCGCCGGCTCCCCGGCGGCCCCGTCCGCGACCGGCGCCCCGACGCCGGCTGCGTCGGTGGACCCGGTGGTCAGCGCCGGCTCCGTCTCCGGAGCAGGACGACTGGCCGCCGTCGGCGCCGCGTTGGTCGTCGCCACCCTGTCCATTTTCTGGCTGCTCCGTCGGCGCCGGCGCAGCACTACGTCCGTGAAGGCGGGAGAGAAGTGAGAACCCATACCAGGAGAAGCGAGTACGGCGGCATACGGACCGCCCCTCTACGCCGCGGCCTCACGTCCGCTCTCGGCCTGGTGGTCGGAGCGGTGTCGGCGGCCGGTCTGTTGATTGCGGGGGCCGGTTCGGCGTCTGCGGCTGAGGTGACGGTGTCGGATGCGTCGTTCGCGTGGGGGCTGAGCGGGGAGCAGGGGGGAGGTGCTTTCTTCGGTGGCTGCAATTTCTTGTCGGCGGGTAAGGCTGGTGACTCTGGTTCGAGTCGCTTGTGGACGGAGGGGGATGGGTTCTACTCGACGCGTTCGGGCAATGTGACGGTGGAGAAGCCGGACGGGGCGGGGGTGTATGCGGAGCCGTCCTGGGCGACGAAGTGTCAGGACGCCAATGGTGCTGCGGTGTCGGCGGGTTCGACGAGTTCGCTGACGGGTAACCGGGTGGTCTTCAGTGCCGGTACCGGGACTGTGGACAGGGCGGCGGGGACGGCGACGATCCGTTGGGAGGGGTCGTTCACGTCTGCGTTCTACGGTGGGTTGACCTACTGGTCGGCCACGGACCCGACGCTGACCGTCAAGTCGGACGGTACGGGGACGCTGACGGCGACGGCCACGGGTTACGGCGCTGACATGAATGATCCGGGGAAGTGGGTTCCGCTGCCGGCGACCACGGTCACGCTCGCTGATCTGAGCGGTGTGGAGTTGGGGGCGTCGGGTTTCACGGTCACTCCGGACTATCTGGGGGTGTCGGTGAGTGTTCCGGCGGGGAAGACGGGGCAGCCGGCGAAGTCGGATGGGAACAAGGCGTATTGGGGCTCTTTCCCGCAGAGCTTTGTGGATTTCCAGCAGTTGACGGGGCAGTCCTCGTACTGGTTCACCTCCGGTGGGTCCCGTGACGCGGCCAAGCCCACCACACCCCTGACCGTCGCCTACACCACCCCGGACGTCACACCCGGCCCCACGCCCAGCGGACCGGGCGCCTCGCCCACGGCCTCCGCGGCCCCCACCTCCTCCCCGGGCCGGCCGACGGCCACCGCCGGCGCCTCGTCCACCGCGACGGCCGCGGCCACCTGCGAACTCACCGACGGGATCAAGGGATCCAGCCTGACCTGGGGGTTCAAGAAGAGCTTCCGCTCCTACGTCGGCACTCCGGCAGCCAACAGCATCACCGCGGGCGACGGGCTGAAGATCCTGGCCCAGGACCAGGCCGTCGCGGGGAAGAACAGCACCGGCACCTATCAGTGGCCCTTCGCGTCCAGTTCCGCGTACACCTCGCCGGACGACTTCACCGTCCGATACGGCGGCAGCATCACCTTCGACTACCCCGCCCACTACTTCACGATCGAGATCGCGAAGCCGCGGCTGACCGTGCACGGCAAGACCGGCACCCTGTACGCGGATGTGAGCCTGACCGTCAGCGCACCGGGCAGCAAGCCGAACACCAACGCTCGCAGCGACATCGCGCTGGCCTCCCTGGACCTGTCCGGCAGCACCCCGGTGACCAGCTCCGCCGGTATCACCCGCACGATGCGCACCGCGATCCAGGACACCGAGGCCTTCACCTTCGACGGAAACAGCTTCTACCAGAAGGGCCAGGAGCTCGACGACGCGACCGTGCTGCTGTCCGGCTGCACCGGAACCGCGCCCATCGCCGGCTCCGACGGCTCTGCCGTCGGGTCGGGCGACTCCGCCGGAGGGCAGGGCACCGGCGGCGCCGGTGATGACTCCGCGCTCGTACCCGACCTGAAGCTCCGGCCCGACGAGGCCGGCCAACTGGCCGGCACCGGCGTCGACGACCGCACCACCGGTGTGGTCGCGCTCAGCGCCGCCGGCTGTGTGACGGTCGGCCTCGCCCTGATCGGCCTCACACGCCGCCGCAGGCGCTCCGCAGCCGCGTACCGCTGAGCCCACAAGCCGCGAGGGGCCGGGCATGCCCGCCCGGCCCCTCGCCCAGCGGGACACACCGTGTCCCAGCTGATTCTCTACAAGGGAGAAGAAACAAATGTATCGAATCGCTGCGCGCCGAACCGGCGCACGGGCGACCGGTTCCCGCTCGGGCCGCCTCGGCAGACGTGGCCTCGCCGCCCTGGTGGTCGGTGTCGTGTCGATGGCGGGTCTGGGGGTCGTGGGGGCCGGTTCGGCGTCTGCGGCTGAAGTGACGGTGTCGGATGCGTCGTTCGCGTGGGGGCTGAGCGGGGAGCAGGGGGGAGGTGCTTTCTTCGGTGGGTGCAATTTCTTGTCGGCGGGTAAGGCTGGTGATTCTGGTTCGAGTCGGTTGTGGACGGAGGGGGATGGGTTCTACTCGACGCGTTCGGGCAATGTGACGGTGGAGAAGCCGGACGGGGCGGGGGTGTATGCGGAGCCGTCCTGGGCGACGAAGTGTCAGGATCCGAATGGTGTTGCGGTGTCGGCGGGTTCGACGAGTTCGCTGACGGGTAACCGGGTGGTCTTCAGTGCCGGTTCCGGGACTGTGGACAGGGCGGCGGGGACGGCGACGATCCGTTGGGAGGGGTCGTTCACGTCTGCGTTCTACGGTGGGTTGACCTACTGGTCGGCCACGGACCCGACGCTGACCGTGAAGTCGGACGGTACGGGGACGCTGACGGCGACGGCCACGGGTTACGGCGCTGACATGAATGATCCGGGGAAGTGGGTTCCGTTGCCGGCGACCACGGTCACGCTTGCTGATCTGAGCGGTGTGGAGTTGGGGGCGTCGGGTTTCACGGTCACTCCGGACTATCTGGGTGTGTCGGTGAGTGTTCCGGCGGGGAAGACGGGGCAGCCGGCGAAGTCGGATGGGAACAAGGGGTATTGGGGGTCTTTCCCGCAGAGCTTTGTGGACTTTCAGCAGTTGACGGGGCAGTCCTCGTACTGGTTCACCTCCGGTGGGTCCCGTGACGCGGCCAAGCCCACCACACCCCTGACCGTTGCCTACACCGCGGCGGGTACGGGCTCGGG